>JALYIT010000037.1 GCA_030775645.1 Pseudomonadota bacterium
CGCACATTTCCGTGCCGGCAGGTCTGCATCGCGGCCTGCCCGTCGGGCTTTCCTTTTTCGGCGCCGCATTCAGCGAACCCACCCTGCTGCGGCTCGCATCGGGGTTCGAGCATGTCGCGAAGGGGCGTACTCCCCCAAAGTTCCTGACCAGCATCTAGCAGCTCGCCTCGCTGCACATCCGTCGTCGGGTACGGGTGGCGTTTCCGAGCAGCCGCCTGCTACATTTTCCTTTGTGGCTTAAAGACAACGGGATTATCCACAGCCTGGGATTTCGTTTTAATCCTCTGGTATTCATCCCGAACAGGATGTTATTGTGCGCTTCACATGATGTGAACTTGTGTCTATCACGCAACGTTCAGCTTTTGGGATGAATTTTATCAACAACACGGTAACCGTCGCCGCTCAGCGGACCGGTCCAACAACCGCATTTGCGTGCGGCTGCCTGACGTGCAAGGAGATCCATAATGTCGAGTAATCTTTCAATTAGGCAAGCGGTGCGCTTGGCTGTGGGCGCTGCCGGGGCCGCTGCCGCTTCGCTTGGTTACCCATCGTCTGCGGTGGCGGCAGACACCACCGGGCCGAATGCCGCACCGGACACCAGCCTCGCCGAGGTGGTCGTCACCGGGTCGCGCATCCGGCGCGTCGATGCGGAGACTGCGAATCCGATTCAGGTAATTGACAGCACGATAATCCAGGAATCCGGTATCACGACTGTTGGTGATCTGGTGCAACGAATCCCCAGCGTGTCGGGGCGAGGAACCAACCCGGGCGTGAATAACGGTGGCGGTTTCGGCGAATCGAATATCGAGCTGCGCGGCCTCGATGCGAAGCGCACCTTGATCCTCATGGACGGGCGGCGCGTCGGCATGGTCGGCTTCACACAAGACGCCATCGACGTGAACCAGATCCCGATCAACTTGATCGATCACATCGAAGTCTTGAAGGAAGGCGCGGGTGCGATCTACGGCTCGGACGCCATCGGCGGCGTGGTGAATTTCATTACCCGAAAGGACGTTGACGGCCTGGAAATCAGCGGCGACTATGGCCGAACGGGACACAGGGATGGGTCGCATCATTCGCTCAACGTGCTGCTGGGCACTAGCACGGATAAGTTCAATTTCACGATGGGCGGCACTTACCTGCAGCAAGACGAAGTATCTGCCGGTAACCGGAGTTTCTCGAAATACGCGTTGTACCTCTACGGCGGCAGCACCGGAGTAACCAAGGGTGGCTCGAGCCGCGTTCCCACGGGCCGCATATTTACCAATCCCCAGGGATTGACAGGGTCCAACGGCAAGGTGTGTTCGAGCGTAACGCGTATTGCAAATACGAACGGCAGCGCGCTGGGGGACTATCGCTGTTTCAACGCGCCGGCCGATTTGTTCAATTATCAGCCGTATAATTTGATTCAGACCCCGATCGAACGGGCCTCGTTCTTCGCCAAAGGGAACTACAAGATCAATGATGATATCGAGGCCTATGCGACGGTTACAGACACGCATACCCATTCCGGATTCCTCGAAGCCCCGCTTCCGTTCGATTCCCTGGCCGACAACGTTACCATATCGAAAAACAGTATCTATAACCCCTTTGGCATTGACTTCGGCGGGAATTCCGGCGCCAATCCGGACTTCACGCTGAGAACGTTCCTGTTCGGCCAGCGCCGGAGCGACTCAACGGGCGACAGCGCGAACTTCAACGGCGGCCTCAGGGGCAATGTCTGGACGTCGAGTTGGAAGTGGGATTTGAACCTTACTTACAGCCGCTTGCATCAGCACGAACTCGTCGGCGGCTATTATTCTGCGAGCAAGCTGAATGCGGCCGTCGGGCCTTCGTTCATTGCGGCGGACGGTACACCGACGTGCGGTACGCCGACAGCCCCGATCAGCGGCTGTACTCCGATCAATCTGTTCGATCAATTCGCGAACACCGCGGCGGCGTTGAGCGGCGTCAGCGCCGACTACAACATCGATTATATATACACCTATAAGGCAGTGAATTTGGACTTCACTGGCACCATCTGGACGCTGCCCGCCGGCGATCTGCAGGCGGCCGTGGGAGCAGAATACAACGATCGTCTCGGCAACAATGTCGCCGACTCCATCGTTCAAGCAACACCTCCGCTCTACTTGACATGCGGATTGTCGCAGGAAACCTGCACCGGTAACGCCGTGGGCAAATACGACAGCAAGCAGGAGTACGTAGAATTCTTCGTGCCCATTTTGAAGGATCTGCCGATGGTCCACTCCTTGAATGCCGACATTGGTGCGCGCCATAACAACTATTCGTTGTTCGGCAGTTCGACGAAAGCAGACTTCAAGGTGGAATACCGGCCGGTAACGGACCTGTTGTTCCGGGGCACTTTCTCGCAAGTGCTTCGTGTCCCCACGATCAACGACCTCTACTCCTCGCCGGTCAATACGTCGGTGACCTTCAATGACCCCTGCACAGGCTTGACCGCTGCAAAGGCAGCCACCAATCCGAACTATGCGGCGGCCTGCCAGGGAGTACCCCTGGATGGCACGTTCAAAGAACCGAACGGTCAGATCACGGGGCTGAATGAGTCCAATCCGAACTTGAAGCCCGAGACTGGAAAAGTGAAAACCGCTGGTTTCGTTTTCGAACCCAGTTTCGTCCCTGGTTTCTCGTTTGAGGCGGACTACTGGAGTTACCACATCGACGGCTTGATCAAGACGCTGGATGCCAACTACTCGATCAATCAGTGCCTCCAGACGGGATCGCCCACGTTCTGCAACCTCGTCAACCGCTATGGCGCCAACACCGGCAGCAACGCCGGCCTGGTCAAGGTGTTTGTCAATCCCTCCTCCAATTTGGGAACGCTCGATACCAGCGGCGCGGATATCGATCTGAAATACACGATCAAAAATACGCCGATCGGCTCTTTCCAGGCCAGCCTGGATTGGACCCATACGAATAATTACACCAGCACGGTACCTGGTTCGGCACCGCAGGAAGTCGCCGGGACCTACGACAAGCAATTCGGCAACTACACGAAGAATCGTGGACAATTGTCCGTAGGCTGGACCTGGCTCGGCGCCGACGCATTATTGAGCGGCCGTTACATCGGTTCTCTCAGAGTGCCACACCCGTCAGTTACTGGCGTGGATGCGGCCGGCAATGCGTATCCGGATCTGCAGATTGGTTCGACGATCTACGAGGATTTGACCGTTGGTTACACATTGGGGAAGACCAAGACTAGGGTACAAGCCGGTGTCCGGAACATATCCGACAAGCAGCCCCCGCTCTTTTATCAGAACAATGTCACCAACGCGAACACCGACGTAGAAACCTATGATCTGCTCGGCCGGCAATGGTTCGTAGGCTTTAGTCAGAAGCTCTGACCTCGGTAGTTTGGTAAACTTAAAGGCCGTGCGAGCAATCGCACGGCCTTTTTTATTGTGGAGTACAAATAGCCATGGCGTATGGGCCACAGGACGCCGACGGCTTGATCGCGCGACCGGTCGACGAGTTGGCAAGGGGCGAGCCCTCCGAGGCTGAGAGCTCTGCGCGCGCAGCGCTGTCGATCGATCCCGCCAATCTCAAGGCACTTGCCGCCCTTGGGATAGCCCTGCATGTGCAGGCGAAACATCGCGAGTCGGAACACGCTTATCTCCGAATGGCCGCTTTGGAGCCGTCAGACCCCATGCACTGGATGAATGTGGGCACGGCTCGCCGCTGCGATGACCGGATCGACGATGCGCTCTATGCGTTTGCGAAGGCGGCTGCCTTGGGGGCCGCCACCGCCGATTTTTTTTACAATGTGGCGCTGGCGCATATGGGTCGAGACGACTACGAAGCGGCGCGCGTGCTGCTCGAGAAGGCTCTCAGACTCGACCCCAACGATGCCGAGATCCGTTACCGATATGCTTTCTGCTGCTACGAGACTTTACGCTCTGAAGAGGCGCTCGCGACACTCGACGGCTGGGAAGGAATGCCTTCCGCGGCGCCGGAGATCGCCGCCAGTGCCGGGCACTTGATGATGAAACTTGGCGATATCGCCCGTGCGGAGCCCGCTGTTCGGAGTGCCGCCGCGCAGCGCGGTGGCGATCCGCAGGCCAAGTTGACCCTGATTCAATTGCTCGAACGGACCAACCGCACGGGCGAAGCCCGCACCCTGCTAGATGAATTCAAGGCGGATCCCGCGGCCGCACATCTCAGCACTGATATCAAAGCGATGGAAGCGCAGCTAGCGCAGCGTGAGTCGAAACACGAGATCGCAATCGCGCTGCTCAAGGAGCTTGTGGCGGAACAACAGAAAATGCACCTTCGGCATTTTCAACTCTATCCGCTTGCGAAATCCTTGGACGCGTTGGGCCGGTTCGACGAAGCTTTCGGGGTGCTCACGCAAGCTCATGCCTCGCAGGTAGCGTATCTCTCGTTGACCTCTCCGCTCATGGCGTCCCAGGGGGCACCACCCTTGTCCATCACGGATCACCCCTGCGATCCGCAAGACATTGTGCGCTGGGACCACGATGCGGCACCCGCCGCCAGCGCGAGCCCAATCTTTATCGTCGGCTTTCCGCGCTCCGGGACTACATTGCTCGAGCTCGTTCTGGACGCCCACCCGGAACTCAAGTCGATTGACGAACAGCCGTTTCTGCAAAATGCGCTCGATGACTTGCTTGCGGAGCACGTTCGTTATCCGGAGGAACTAGGAAAGCTGACTGTTGCGCAACTCGACCGGATTCGGACCGCTTATTGGGCGCGCACAGCTCAGAAGTTGAAAGTGGCTTCTCACAAGCGCTTGATCGACAAAAATCCGCTCAATATTTTGCG
>JALYIT010000038.1 GCA_030775645.1 Pseudomonadota bacterium
TGCTGGATAGCGCTACGCTTTTTCAATTCATTGGCGAGGCGGTAGTTGGCAAATGCACTGTCGTAATCCCGTACATCATCGAAATATTTTCCGAGGGCATAGCGCAGATTGATCTGCTGTCCAACGCCTAGGGATTTGCCGAGCAGCCTCTGCGCTGTAGCGAGCCACGCCGTGTTCACGCCCATTTGTCCGTAGCGTGCCAGGGCTGCCCAGGCTTCCGGCAAGTCCGGAGCGATCGAAATGGCACGCCGAAACAGCTGTTGCGCATCGCCAAAGCGGCCGCGGTCGGCCTGAATTTCGCCGAGCAGCGCCAGCGCTTCGGCAGAATCAGCGGCTACGCGCAAGGCCTTGCGGCAACTGTCTTCGGCCTCTGTCACGCGGCCGACCTGACGCAGCACCTTGCTGAGCGCAATATATGCGTCGGTGTAATCGGGCTTAAGCTCGATTGCGCGCGCATAACTTTCCGCCGCATCATCGAATAACCCTAAGTCAAATAGCGCGTTGCCCTGGAGAAGCTGCGCATCGGCGGAATTCGCTTCAAGTTCCAGCGCGCGTCGGCAATGGGCCAAGGCCTCCTGCGGCCGGCCGAGTTCGCGCAGCGCATTCCCCAGATTGGCGTGCGCGCCGGCGGAGTCCGGCCGGATCTCGAGGACTCTCCGATAGGCTGCCGCCGCTTCCTCATATCGTCTCAGGGCGAGCAGCGCATTGCCCAAGTTATTGTGCGCTGCAGGTAAATCCGGCCGCAACTCGAGCATGCGGCGATAGTGGTGCACTGCATCTTCGATCTGGCCCAGGTCGACCAGTGCGTTGCCCAGATTGCCATGCGCCTCCGCGAAGTCGGGCCGCAGGTTGAGGGCTGTGCGAAAACTCGCGGCAGCCTCAGCCGGGTGGCCTGCCTCCTGCAGGGCTGACCCCAGACTGTCGTGTGCTTGGGCAAATTCAGGCTTGAGGACCAGGGCGCGGCGCTGGCTGGCTATTGCAGCGGCAAGATCCCCGTGATCGTGCTGCGCAGTGCCCAAGTAAAAGTGAGTTTCAGCATCGATCGGCAACAGTTCACTGGCGCGTCGCATCGCGTGCAGCGAATCCTTGCCTTGCAGCATCAATGCGCCCGCGTACAACTTCCAAATCGATCCTAGATTGGGGTGAACCTCGAGAAGCGGACGAGTTTTCATCTCCACTTGCGCATACTGCCGGCTATTCATCAAGGCGGTCAGCGTTCCGAGGTTGAAATCCGCCGGCGACGAGACGCCTTGCGCCGCCCCGGTGTTGCTTTGTTGCGCGCAGCAGCGCTTGTATTTTTTCCCGCTACCGCACGGGCAGGCATCATTTCTGCCGGGCTTCACATGGACCCTGTCTGGCCTAGCTTATCGCATGCGGGAAAGGCGGGCATTACTGCCCGCCTAGCCGGTTTGTTTAGAACTTGTAACCGATCCGAACTCCCATGATGCGGGGCCGAAGCGGAACCTCGGATTTGATGAACTGCGCCGAAGAGGTGAACGTGCTGGCGTGCGAATCGCCGAGATTGGTACCGAAAGCTTCCGCGGTCCAATTATCCTTAGCAACGCCTAGCGAAGCGTCATAGGTCGTATAACCGGGCTGGAAGTAGCGCAGCAGGGTGGTCGTCGGATTCCCAACAAAGTTCGTCGTACCGTTGTCAATCTGGTTGAACATGCCGCCCACATGATTGGCCCCAGCCATGACAAACGCCTTGTAGTCGTTAAGCGCCCAGTCGTAGCGCGCACGCACGTTATATTCCAGTTTCGGCGAAAAGGCGGGGGTGCCGCCTTGCGGACCAAAGACGGCATCCGCGGGCGCCAAGATTCCGGCTGGATTCACGATTTGCGTGATGCATTTGCCGAAGGTCGCGCTGGCCGGATTATTGGCAAGTAGGCAGGGGTTGTTCGCTTGCTTGGCATCGTTATAGGAAAGAGACCCTTGCAACGTGAGCCCTTGCGTCACGCGCGCCACCATCTGTAGCTCAGCGCCATTGATGCGGTAGTTGGCGCCATTGGTGACAAAGGTAGTGTTGCCGAGCTGGGACGGGCTGAACAGGGGATCCTGTATCTCATTCCATAGCATGTGGTACGCGGACAAATTGACCTGCAGGCGATGTTCGAAGAACTCCGATTTCAGGCCGATCTCGTGGTTGGTCAGCGAATCGGGCGCGTAGCCCGAGGGCTTGAACAACTGCTTCTTGCCATCCGGTCCCGTCGCGACCAGGCTTTTGCCCGTTTCGCGGTTAAAACCGCCCGGGCGATAACCCTGTGAATAGGTGTAGTAGAGCAGTATATCCGGTGTGACGTGCCAGGTAAGGTTGCCACGGCTACGAAAGCCGTTGTAGGTCTTCTTCAGGCCAATTTTGTCGAGATTCTTACCGGCCGGACACGGATTCGGCACATTGCCGCAGGAGGTGCTCGTGAAATATTCGGAACCGGTCTCGAATTCATCGTAGTGATACCAGCGCGTGCCGCCGGTGATCGTTAGCACCTTCGGAATGATGTCAAAATCGATGGAGGTGAACACGGCGTCTTGTTTGTAGCCGCGCTGCAGATCCTCGCCGAACGCCGTGGTGTCGCCGCGAGTGCCTGGGTGGGTCGCCGTCGTACCCAATAGCGGCCCAACGTTGCCCGTGCACGCCGGACCGCCTGCCTGCGCCACCGCGAGGTTCGCCGGGTTGCACGACGGCACCGACTTGTAGTTGAAATTCATGTCGTCTTGGATTTTGAAATTCTCATAGAACGCGCCGAAGAGCGCGCGAATGCGCCAATCGTAGGGCGTGCTCACGCGGATTTCGTGCGTCTGGTGAGTGTTTCGAGTCCAGTCGTTCCAATCGGTCGCCGCCGTGTAGCACCTGAGCGGACCTTTGCTCGATACCGTCCCAGGGGCGCCCGTGCACTGGTAGTAGTCGCCGTACGAGCCGCGAGCGTAATTCGAGTAATCGTTCACTTGTTGAGTGGTGCGAACGAGATAGCCGCCCGTGTACACCGCATTCAAAAATCCGATTTTGCCGTTCAACGTCCAAGAGGTATTTTCGAATTTGTCCTTATCGTACGAGGGCGTGAAGGAGGTCACTTGCAAAGGCTTCAACGCTTGCCGGTCGGATCCCAGTGGAAATTGCGTGAAGACCCCGTCAGCTTCCATGTTCTGATAGCTTTGCTGGAGGAGCAAGCTCCAATCGTCGTTGAATTGGTATAAACCCGAGACGCGGATCCCGTTGTAGTCCACCGGGTTCTGATTGTCCTTCGCAACGGTGAGGTTGTTCGTCACGGGCAGTCCCAGCGGCACACACACACCGTTGGGCAGGCCTTTTGCGGGTGCGCCGGGAGGCTGACCATTGGGACACACGCCCGCGGTGGGTCCCACGCCAAAGCGGAACGTGCCGTTATCGGTGTTCTGTCGGGTGAAGGTGCTCGGTACGTTATCGATGTAGCCGCCGCGATGATCGGTATAAATCACGGCGCGCACTGCTAAATGGTCGGCGATCAGAGGTAGGTTCAGCACGGCATTGATCGCGCTGTTGGGATCTCCACCCGCCGTCACGCTGTAGGTCGCATCAGCGCTGCCCTCAGTGACGTTGAGCTTCGGTTTGTTGGTGATGTAGCGAATCGCGCCCGCTTCCGCGCCGCCGCCGAACAACGTGCCCTGCGGACCCTCCAATACTTCGATACGCTCCATGTCAACCGCATTGATATCGAGATTGCGACCGGGGAATTGCAGCGATTGATCGTCGAGATACAGCGCAACGTTAGGGAATGAGGCGATCGAGGACTGCGACTGGTTGCCGGCAGAGCCGGGGCTCAAGCCGCGCATGAAGATGTTGCCTTGGCCTGGACCGTTAGTCGCGAAAGACACGTTTGGCAAGTATTTGACCGCATCATCAAAGGATGTGATGTTGAGTTCTTTCAGCTGCACACCAGAAAGCGTCTGAATGGTGATGGGCACATTTTGCGCGTTTTCCGTGCGGCGCTGTGCCGTTACCGTGACTTCTTGAATGGCCTCACTGTTGACGTCGGTATCGGCGGCCGATGCCACGCTCGACATACCTGCGGCCGCGCAGCTGCTTAAGATCGCCGCAATGGCATACGACAACTTTGGATTTGAATACATAGTTCATCCCTTCCGTTATTGAAAAAAGCTCGGACAGCCGTCATTTTTCTTATCGCGTACCGAGAATAGCATCGAGCGCGCAAAGCGTAAGATCTTTTTGTTGCAGTAATGCTTCAACGGTATGCGGAAATTGGATTCAGTAATGAGAAAAATGGATGAAGTGCTATCTGCGTGTTTAACTGCGCATCAGCCAGGCCTGCGAACCCAGACCTGGTTTTTTGGCAGGTCCAGCACATTGCTAATCGCAATTCACCGGCGCTTGTTGCGCCATATCCACAGTCGCAAGGCCGCAAAACCATCAGTTTCGCTCAACCCAATGGCCGATCAGCCATTTCCAGGTGTAGCGGAGTGAGGCCCTCGCAGGGGTTGGCCAATGCGACTGCCTCATTCAATTCGACGCCGAGCCCCGGCGCAGTTGGCGGAATGACGTGGCCATCCTCCCAGCGAATGGGACTTTTTAGGATGTCGGCGTGGAAGCCTCCCCACTCCTGAATTCCCTCCAGGATCAAGAAATTAGGCGAACAAGCCGCGATCTGAATGTTGGCGGCGCCGACCACGGGGCCGCAGTACAAATGGGGTGCAATTTGCGCATAGTGTACCTCGGCAAGTGCGGCAACCTTCTTCGCTTCGAGCAGGCCGCCGACCCGGCCGAGATTGATCTGCAGGATGTTTGCAGCCCCGCACGCCAGCACGCGCGCGAACTCGTATTTGGTCGTCAGCCGCTCGCCCGTGGCGATCGGAATGCGCGTGCCGCGTGCCACGATGGCCATCTGCTCCGGCATTTCGGGCGGCACCGGCTCTTCGAACCACAGGGGATCGTAGGGCTCAAGCAGCCTGGCGAGGCGCAGCGCGCCGGATGTGGTGAATTGCCCGTGTGTACCGAGCAGCAAATCCGCGCGTGTGCCGACCGCCTCCCTCACCAAACGAACCAGGCGAACGGTGCGCTGCAGTGTCTCTTGGGTCGGTTGGCGCGGGTCGTAAGCGGAATAGCCGCCTGTGGGGTCGAATTTTACGGCCGTAAAGCCTCTCGCAACGTATTCAGCTGCTCGTTGCGCAGAGCGGTCCGCGTCATGGTAGAACTCGTCCCCCTCGCCATCGGCAGGGTACAGATACGTGTAACTGCGCAGCCGTTCGTGCACTTTGCCGCCCATCAGATTGTAGATCGGCTGGCCCAGGGCCTTGCCGGTGATGTCCCAGCAAGCCATTTCCAGGCCGCTGATAATGCTCATGAGCGAAAGGTCAGGCCGCAGCGTAAATCCGGAAGCATAGCTTTCTCGCCAGAACGACTCGATCCGCATGGGGTCGCGCCCCTGCAGGCGCCGTGCGAAAAGATCTTCGATCATGGATGCGATGACATGGGGCCCAAATGTGGCAGCGTAAACCTCTCCCAAGCCTTCGATCCCGCAGGCGGTGCGAAGTTTTAAGAAAACGAAGTATCGGCCGCCGAAGCTGGGGGGTGGATTCGCCACGATGAATACTTTGACGCTGTCGAGTTTCATTTTAGGTTCAGTCCTTTGAGTCTTATCGAGCCTGGATTAAATCAGCGGCTTTTTGCGCCACCATGACAGTGGGTGCGTTGGTATTGGCGGAGGTCACCGTGGGGAACACCGATGCATCGACCACGCGCAGCGCATCGATACCGTGCACACGCAACGATGCATCGACCACCGAGTCCGCCGAGTTGAGTCCCATGCGGCAAGTGCTGACGGGGTGATACACGGTCATTGCGCGCGCGCGAAAGTCGGCGAGAATCTGACTTGCGTCCATTTCGGCAAGATCCGGTTCGATCGGCTCACGGATGAGCGAACGGATAGACCGAGTGCGTGCGATTGCCTGCAGCAAGCGGCCCCCTTGCAAGACGGCTTCCTCGTCCTCCTGGGTCGATAAATAATTCGGAGCGATCGTGGGAGGATCGCGAAAGTCCGGACTGGCAATGTCGATTCGACCGATGCTTGTGGGGCGTGTCGGCTGATAGCACAAATAGAAACCCGAAAATTTATCAACCTCGATGCTTTTGCGGGTCGCATTGCCGGTGCTGTAAGTGACCGGATTGAAATACAGCTGAACAGTGGGACGCTCAAGACCGGGCCGTGCGGGAAGAAAGCCTCCCATCTGGTTGACGCTCAGAGCCAGGGGGCCGCGGCGCAAAATAAGATAACGCAGTCCTGCAATGAGTTTTCCAGTGAAGGAGCCCAGTTCGTCGTTCAGCGTCGGCTGTGTCGCCCGATAGGAGTAAACCACCGCCAGATGATCCTGCAAGTTCCCGCCCACGCAAGGATTGTCCAGAACCGAGGTAATACCCAAGGCGGTGAGGGCGGGTGCGGGTCCGATCCCCGACAGCTGCAGCAGCTGCGGCGAATTCACGGTACCGGCGCATAGCAGTACTTCGCGCCTGGCCTGCGCAAATCGCGTCCGGCCGGCGCAAACGAATTCCACGCCCACAGCGCGACGTTGTTCGATCCGGATCTTGCTCACCCATGCCTCGGTCTCCAGTTTCACGTTCCCGCGGTGCAGCGCGGGCCGTAGAAAGGCATCCGCCGCCGAGCGGCGCTGGCCATTGCGGATGGTGACCTGATAGCAGCCGAGCCCCAGCGGATGATCGCCGTTGAAGTCGTCGGTAACTGGTAAATTGAGCTCGGCCGCGGCATCGAGCCAGTTGCGTCGCATGGGATGAAGAAAGGGCGATACGTCCGCGACATCGAGAGGACCCGTTCCATGCGCATATCCCTGAGGATCGATGCGCCGCTCCGACCTTTCGAAGTACGGTTTGACGTCATCCCAGCCCCAGCCCACATTGCCCAGTTGGCGCCAGTCGTCGAAGTCTTGCGGCGCCCCGCGGCAGTAAACCAGCGCATTGATGGAACTGGAACCGCCGACCACGCGTCCCCGCGGCCAATACATGCCGCGACCGTTAAGGCCGGCGCTTGCGAGCGCTTGATACTTCCAATTGACGCCGGCATCGGCAAAAGTGCGGCCATAGCCAATTGGCGTCTTGATCCAAAAGCGATTGTCCGAGCCGCCGGCCTCCAGGACCAGCACTCGATCTCGTCCGCTTGCGGACAGGCGGTCCGCAAGCACGCATCCGGCCGTGCCGGCCCCGATGATGATGTAGTCGAACTCCTCCACAGCGCACGAGCTTAAACGTTCGGTCCGGCTGCGCTATGCCATTTCGCGATCCGCTCATGTTATTTTTCGACCGTCCCAATATAGGCGATGGCGCCTGCCGTCGCGTAGCGACGGCGAACCCTGTATCGTAAAGCTACGTCATACCGCGAGGTCAGATGAGCGCAACTGCGATTGATGCATCCAGATCCCGGGCACCATCATCGATTGAGCGGTGGTACGTGCTGATTTTAGTGTGCTTGATCTACGCCATCAATATTGCAGATCGCTATGTCGTCTCGACTGTGCTCGAGCCGATTCGGCTGGACTTGAAGCTAACCGATGCCGGGGTCGCCTTTCTCACGGGTGCGCCGCTGGCTTTCTTTTATGTCGTGTTCGGAATCCCGATTTCCTGGCTGGCTGATCGATCAAATCGCCGCAACATCCTCGCCGGATCGCTGGTCATGTGGTCTGCCTTTACGGCGCTGTGCGGATTGTCGACGAATTATCTGCAGTTTTTGCTGGGGCGCATCGGCGTGGGTATCGGCGAAGCCGGCGGCACACCCCCCTCCACGGCCATCGTCTCGGATTGCTTTCCGCCGGACCGGCGTCCCATGGCGATGACGGTGCTGGCGCTGGGCGCGCCCATCGGTGCATTTTTGGGCGCCGATTTCGCAGGTGCCGTTGCACATGCATATACGTGGCGAACCGCATTCATTGCCTTGGGTCTACCCGGCCTCATCATGGGGGTGATTGTCTATCTGACGGTGCGCGAGCCGCAGCGTGGCCGCTTGGATGCCCTCGACGAGGTGATCAAGCCCTCATTGATCACCTGTGTGAAATTCCTGTGGCAGCAAAAGGCCGCGTACCATGTGGTCATGGGCGGCGGTTTGTGCGCATTGTGGGGCTGGGGCCTCATTTATTGGACGCCAACGTTTCTGCAACGCGCTTATAACTTGGATGTCGGGCAGGCGGGCGCGGTAACCGGACATATTCACCTGTGGGGTGGCTCGCTGGCGACGATCGGCACCGCATGGCTCTTGTCGCGGCCATTCATGGTCGATCCACGCCGCGTAGTCTGGCTGCTGGCCGCAGGAATAGGTTTGGCGACGATACCCTCATTCATTGCGTATTGGACGCACTCGCTCATCCTCTGCAAAGCGATGTTCTGGCTCTTCATCCCGTCCATTTACTTCTACATAGGCCCCTGTTTCGGGCTGCTGAACAATCTGGCTCCGTGCCACATGCGCAACATGTTCATTGCCATCGCTTTGTTGGTTGCCAATATACTAAATCTGATTATTGCGCCGTGGGCGGTCGGATTGATGAGCGATTGGTTCGCCGGCGCTCATGCCACAGACGCTGCTTCTCTGCGCCTGGCGCTGTTGGTGCTGGCGCCGACGGGACTGTGGGCCGCTTATCATTTATATTTGGCGTCGAAAACCATCATCGCCGATCAAAAACGCGCTATCGGTTACACAAAAGCCTGGGTGCCTTGATTTCGTGGGCGAATCGCACATAGACCGCAAGTGGCTGCCGCTGAATGCATTGCGCGCGTTCGAGGGAGTTGCCAAACACTTGAGCTTCACCGCCGCGGCGAATGCGCTCTTGATTTCTCAAAGTGCATTATCGCGGCACGTGATCGCTCTCGAAAAGATAATCGGCGCGCAGCTATTCGAACGCCGTCCTCATGCCTTGGTGCTGACCAAAGCCGGCCAGCATCTGCTTCCCGCGGTGATGAAATCATTCGATCGGCTGGAATTTGCGCTTGATGATATACGCAAGGACGGTGCGAGCAGCACGCGCACCCTGCGGGTACACATGCCGCCGAGCTTTGCGGCATATCTCGCCGTGCCCATTCTGCGAGATTTCCGCCGCGCCGCCGCCGAAGTGGAAATCGATTTGGTCAGCCCCCACGGTGTGGGTCCGCCGCTCGGCGACGTCGATGTGGCAGTCGTATATTCAAAGCCGACAGTCACGGATCTGGTTACGGATCTGTTGTGGCCTGTGCACTTAGGCCTGCTCTGTCATCCCGAAATTGCCGCCCGCTATGCCGGCAAGCCGCTGGCTGAATTCATAGATTCGAATGAGCTAGTGCACGTGCGTATTGCTGAACTGCCGCGACACCATCTTTGGAAGCAGTTCGCACGATCTGCCAATTTAGGCGTCAGTGTGGAGCGAGGTCTCGTGTTTGACACCGCGATGTTAGCCGTGCAGTACGCATTGAGCGGGGAAGGCGTGGCCTTGGTCGACACCTACTTGTTCGGCGATCACATTCGATCCGGCCGACTAGTGCAGCCGTTCAGCAACAGCTTCGATGATGGCTTTGGATACTATTTGATTACGCATCCTGAGGCTTTAAGCGACACTGCCGTCGCACTGTTTCGTTCCTGGCTGATCGAGCGCTTCGGCAGCGGCGCGCAGCTCTCGCAGTGCAATTTGCATTTGGCTGTATCGAACGACTGACAACGGCGAGCGTTCATGAAGAGTCACGCGAAAGTGGTTGTGATTGGCGGCGGTGTGGTGGGCGCCAGCGTTCTGTATCACTTGACGAAGGGCGGCTGGAAGGATGTGCTCCTGATCGAGCGTGCCGAGCTGACGTCCGGCTCCACTTGGAACGCGGCCGGCGGTATGCACACCGTCAACGGCGATCCGAACGTCGCCAAATTGCAGCAATACACCATCGAACTGTACAAGGAAATTGAACGGATTTCCGGACAGTCCTGCGGCGTGCACATCACCGGCGGCCTGATGCTGGCGGGGACGCGCGAACGGGTCGACTGGTTGAAAATGGCGCAGGCCCGCGGCCGATATCTCGGCATGCAGCTGGAGATGATATCGGTCGACGAGGCGGCAAGGCTCTTTCCGCTGATGGACAAGGCGCATTTCAAGGGCGCGATGTACGATCCCATCGAAGGTCACGTCGACCCGTACGGCGTCACGCATGCCTATGCAAAATCCGCGCAGATTGGCGGTGCGGAAATCGTCAGACACACCCGCGTTATGGATCTCAAGGCGCGCGCCGACGGGTCCTGGGACGTCATCACCGATCATGGCAATGTGCATGCGGAACATGTGGTCAATGCGGCGGGGCTGTGGGCGAGGGAAGTAGGCCGGATGGTCGGCATCGAATTACCCATACTCGCCATGGAACATCAATACCTGATCACCGGCGACATTGCGGAATTAGTCGGCAAGAAGGAGCAATTGCACGCAATCGACTTCGAAGGAGAGTTGTACACTCGCCAAGAACGAGGCGGCATGCTGCTGGGTACTTATGAGAAGGCGTGTGTGCCTTGGTCGCCCGTGCATACGCCTTGGGACTTCGGGCAAGACCTGCTGGCAAATGACCTCGAAAGAATCGCGCCAAGTCTGGAGGTGGCTTTCCAGCATTTCCCGGCGCTCGCGGAAGCGGGTATCAAAAAAGTCGTAAATGGCCCTTTTACGTTCGCGCCGGACGGCAATCCGCTGCTGGGTCCCATTAATGGTCTCAAGAATTTTTGGGTCGCCTGCGGCGTGATGGCGGGCTTCAGTCAGGGCGGCGGGGTCGGGCTGGCGCTCTCGAGTTGGATGATCACCGGTGATCCCGGCGCGGATATTTGGGGCATGGATGTCGCGCGCTACGGCGATTGGACCACGCCGGCTTACACCAACGCCAAGGTGCGCGAAAATTATTCGCGCCGCTTCAGCAT
The DNA here is from genome assembly GCA_030775645.1 of Pseudomonadota bacterium. Lineage (GTDB taxonomy): Bacteria > Pseudomonadota > Gammaproteobacteria > Steroidobacterales > Steroidobacteraceae > Bog-1198. Next base: position 10,902 of record JALYIT010000038.1, read on the forward strand.
TCGGTTCCCAAACGAAGAGCTCGAAGCTGGGCGGCCATTGCGCACGACGCCGATTTACGAAAAGCTGCAAGACAACCATGCGGTGTTTGGCGACTATTGCGGTCTTGAACACGCGTTGTGGTTCGCTCCCACCGCCGCGAGCGCTCGAGATGAGATCAGCTTTCACCGCTCCAATGATTTTCCCCACGTAGCAGCCGAGTGCAATGCCGTCAAGGATTCGGCGGGACTGCTAGAGATATCGAACTATGGAAAATTCGAGGTCAAGGGCCCGGCGGCGGCAAACTGGCTGGCGCGCGTGATGGCGAACCGCGTGCCGGCGGTTGGACGCATCGTGCTGACGCCGATGCTCAATGAGCGCGGCAAATTGATCGGCGATTTTACGATGTGCCGGATAGCCGAGGAGGACTTCTTTCTCATCGGCACCTACGCCGCTGAAATCTACTACATGCGCTGGTTCGAGCGGCATCTCCCGCCTGCCGGGGTGTCGGTGCGCCCGTGCGCAATGCAATATGTCGGCCTTTCAATTGCCGGCCCGAACTCGCGCGCGCTACTTCAGGAGCTGGTGCGTGATGATCTGTCGAGCGCGGCGTTTCCGTTTCTCTCCTTCAGGCGCATGGAGATCGGGATGGTGCCGGGGTTCGTGGGGCGCGTTTCTTTCACCGGCGAGCTCGGTTACGAAATCTGGGTTACCACCGATTATCAGCGAGCGCTCTACGATCTGCTGATGGAAGCCGGCCGGGAGTACCGCCTGCGATTGTTCGGCGGACGCGCCTTGAATTCCATGCGAGTGGAGAAGAGCTTCGGTACCTGGACCCGAGAATATCGGCCCATCTACGGACCACTGGAGGCGGGTCTTGGCCGCTTCGTCGACTTCAAGAAAAACGAATTCATCGGCCGCGCCGCGGCGACAGAAGAGCAGCAAAGCGGCGGCGCTCTTCGACTCTTGGCTTTCAAGGTGCTCGACACCGACTCAGATGCCATTGGCGATGAGCCCATTTGGCATGAGGGCAATGTGGTGGGTTGGGTGACGTCGGGTGCCTTTGGTCATCGAGTGCAACACTCTTTGGCGTTGGGCTACGTGCCGGCTGGTTTGGCGAGCGCGACATCCGGGTTCGAGATCGAAATTATCGGCAAACGGCATCATGCGCAGCCGCTGATACAAGCCGCCTACGATCCAAGCGGCTCGAACATGCGCTCATGACTGTCAGCATCGGGGCATGCGCCGAGCGCGCTCAACCCTGATAGAGGCTGGCCGGGGGAATCGAAGTCCAACTCTATCGAATCGCCCGGCAAAGTCGTTCACGCGGCGAGCATCCCCTTCGCTTTTGCAGTGTGAGTGGCAATGACGTCCATGAGAGCGGGTGAGAGGCAATCGTAGGGCTCGAGATTGAGCTCCTTCAGGCGCTTGCGGATCCCCTCCATCTCGGTCGGCTTGGTTCCGGACTCGATAATGGAGGATACGAATGCCGCAAATCCCGGTGCTTCCCAGCCATTGGCATCAAACAGTTCGGGATGCATGAAATCGAGGCCATGGAAGGGGTGAGCTTTATTTTCTATGCGAAGGTACATATGTACGCCGCAACCCGTACAAGCGTGGCGTTGAATTGCTGCAGAGGAATCAACAATTTTCAGCTTTTGAGCGTTCGCGGTGACCGATAGCTTGTCGCTCGGTACGACCGCAACCAGGGAAAAGGTTGCCCCCTCGGGCTTCCAGCACTTGGTGCAACCACAGACGTGATTGAAAGCCACGTTCGACTTGATACTAACGGTGACCGGATCCTTGGCGCACTTGCATTTGAGCGTGCCGCCGCTGAAGCCTGGGTTGCCGGCCTTCACGCCATTGTCCACTGCGGGATGAATTTTTACTGACATAGTGACTCCCGTTATTTAATAAATAGCGACGCTTCGAATGGATTCGCCTGAGTGCATGAGTTCAAAAGCATCATTGATTTTCTCGAGCGGCATAGTGTGCGTGATCAAATCGTCGATGTTGATTTTGCCGTCCATATACCAATCCACGATTTTGGGCACATCAGTTCGCCCACGGGCGCCGCCAAATGCAGAGCCTTTCCATACCCGGCCTGTGACTAATTGAAACGGCCGCGTCTGAATTACTTTCCCGGCACCGGCGACCCCGATGATGACCGAGACTCCCCAGCCTCGGTGACAGCACTCAAGGGCTTGACGCATGACATCGACATTGCCGATGCATTCGAAGCTGTAATCGGCGCCGCCATCCGTGAGCGCGACGAGGTGTGCAACCAGGTCGTCGCCGACTTCTTTCGGATTGACGAAGTGAGTCATGCCGAATCTTTCCGCCAGGGCTTGTCGTTTGGGATTCAGATCGACGCCGATGATCTTATTGGCGCCGACCAGCTTTGCTCCCTGAATGACGTTCAGCCCAATGCCGCCAAGGCCAAAAACGACTACGTTGGCGCCGGCCTCCACTTTGGCGGTGTTGATCACGGCACCCACCCCAGTGGTCACGCCGCAACCGATGTAGCAGACCTTGTCAAACGGCGCATCCTCGCGGATCTTTGCTACCGCAATTTCTGGCAAAACCGTGAAATTGGAAAATGTCGAGCAGCCCATGTAGTGATGAATGAGCTCTTTGCCGACAGAGAATCGGCTCGTGCCATCGGGCATCACGCCCTTGCCCTGGGTGGCGCGGATGGCCGTGCAAAGATTGGTCTTTTGGGAGGTGCAAGATTTGCATTGGCGGCACTCCGGCGTATAGAGCGGAATAACATGATCTCCCTTCTTCAGAGAAGTGACGCCGGGTCCCACATCCACCACGATACCGGCGCCTTCATGTCCGAATATCACAGGAAATAGCCCTTCAGGGTCGGCTCCCGAGCGGGTAAATTCGTCCGTATGACAGACACCCGTGGCCTTGATCTCAATCAGCACTTCTCCGGCGCGAGGTCCTTCCAGGTCAACGGTGACAATTTCCAGCGGCTTTCCCGCCGCATAACAGACAGCTGCTTTGGTCTTCATCGCATCCTTCTCTCTTGGATCTGTACGTGACCGCTCGCGTCAACGAGCGGGATTCGGTAATTCCTGAGTATCATGGCCAAATCTTACGTCTTCTTCGCGCGCGCTGCGGAGTTGGCAGCCACGGCAGCGCGGATCAGTTGCTTGAAGGCTGCGTCGTTGATCTTCTCCCCTTCGCGGAGGTCAATCGCCCGCCGGGTGTTGCCTTCCAGGCTGGAATTGAAAAGCTTCTTCGGGTCTTTGATCGAGGCTCCGCGATGGAAGGTGAGCTTCACGACCTGTTTGTACGATTCTCCTGTGCAGACGCCGCCGTCATGGGACCAGACGGGAGTTCCCATCCATTTCCACTCCTCCTGAATGCCCGGGTCGGCATCCTTGATGAGTCGCCGGACATGAGCGAGCGTCTCTCCTCTCCAATCCCCCAGATCTTGAATCCGCTTGGTGATGTTCGCTGAAGCGTCCTCGCCATTCGGACTTGCCGGCTTCATGCTCGTTGCGATCCTTCGTTTCGCCAGCCGACCCTATGCCGGCAGGGGAGAGTATAGCCCGGAGAAGGTGCACAAGTGGGCTGCCACTCGCGTAGCCTGTCGGTGCCGACGGCCTAGTCGCTCAATGCGAATACCATAGGGCTTCGACAAGTTGCGGGCGCGTTCCTCGATTCATATTTTCGGGCGAAGATTAGACAGCTGCCGCCAATTGCAAGACAATCTCGCATTTTGGATAAGCGCGAAAGGACCCTTGACGACCTTTAGCTTACCGAGCGTCGCGCTGCTCCTGCCGGTCTGATGGAGGCAGTAAGGAACCATGACTTTAATGAGGATTGGCGGCCTATGAAACGTAGCTTCTTGTTCGCGTCGATCCTCGCCGCGACGTCCCTGGCAACCGCGGCGCAAACTGCCTCGCAACCGCGCATCGTCGTGGTGATATCCGTGGATCAATTCTCGGCCGATCTATTTTCAGAATATCGACCGCTCTTCACGGCCGGTTTAAAGCGCCTACAGGGCGGGGCGGTTTTCCCGAGCGGCTACCAGAGCCACGCCGACACCGAGACCTGTCCGGGTCACTCGACCATCCTCACCGGATCTCATCCAGCCCGTACGGGCATCATCGCCAACGAGTGGTACGACCAGTCGTTGAGCCGAGCGGATAAAAAGGTCTACTGCGCAGAAGACCCCTCGATTTCCGGGTCCTCCTCGACCAGATACACCGTCTCGGCGAAGTACCTAAAGTCGCAAACCTTGGGTGATCGGATGAAGACCGTCAATGCGCAAAGTCGCGTGGTGTCCGTAGCCGGCAAGGATCGGGCCGCGATCATGATGGGTGGACATACCATCGATGAGGCGTGGTTTTGGGGCGGCAAAGCCTTTGTAACGTTGGGGGATGTCACTAAGATACCGCCGCGAATGATCGAGAAGGTCAACGCCGCGGTCAGCGCCGGCATCGCCAAACCAGAGTTCCCCGCGCTGCCAGCCGCCTGTCGTGCACATTCCATGTCGGTAGCGGTTGCGGATAAGGAGGTCGGCATTCTACGTGAGCACAAAGCCGGCGATGCCGCGGGCTTTCGAACCTCACTTGCGTTTGATCGGGCGACCACGGATATCGCGATCGGCTTGCTGCGCGAGCTCAAGCTGGGGGAAGGTCCAGCGCCCGACCTATTGGCGATTGGCTTATCCGCCACCGACTACGTCGGGCATATTTTTGGCACCGAAGGCGCCGAAATGTGTGCGCAGGTTTTGGGCGTTGATGAAAACGTGGGACGCATCCTCGCGGCGCTCGATGCCACGCATCAGCCCTATGTCGTGGTGCTGACGGCCGATCACGGCGGCCACGATCTGCCTGAGAGAAACCAGCTTCGCGCCATTGCGGATGCGGTGCGCGTGGATCCGGCGTTGATGCCATCGAACGTGAGTAGACAGCTCGCAGCGGAATTCAATCTGAAGGAACCGGTTCTCGTCGGGGTCGCACCCTTTGGCGACATCTATCTAGGCCGAGAGGTCCCCGCCGAGCTGCGCGCGCGGGTCTTGGAATCCGCGCGGGCCCGCTACTTGGCGCACCCGCACGTGGCCGCGGTCTTCACCGCCACCGAGCTGCATCGCATGTCTATACCGTCTGGCCCGCCCGATGAATGGTCCCTTGCCGAGCGCTTCCGAGCGAGCTTTGATCCTGAACGATCCGGGGATCTGCTCGTCGCCTTAAAGCCTCATGTCACACCCATTACGGATGCTAAGGTTTACGTCGCGACGCATGGCTCACCATGGAATTACGATCGCCGCGTACCGGTCCTCTTCTACCGGCCAGGCCTGAGCGCCTTCGAGCAACCCCTACCAATCGACACTGTCGATATACTACCCACCCTCGCTGCGCTGATTGGCCTTCCGATCCCGCCGGCGGAGATCGACGGGCACTGCATCGATCTTGACGCAGGTTCCGGCACGACCTGCACGCCGTAGCAACGGCTCGAAGACTATGGCTCGAAACTACCGCATGCCTTAAGCGAAGTCGCCGCACGGTCTCTTTGCTGAGCCTGTAAAGAATTGCCTGCTTGGCGATGGTAAGACGATCCGCGGCTTATTAAAGCGGTGGATATTCGGTTCCTAATCGTCGTCACCGAGATCCGCTCGGACGCAGCGGGCTGCGCGCCGATGTTATCCGCAAGCTGGTTAGCGGTGAGCCCATCGGTATAGCTCTCACCTGAGCTCTGGCATCATCGGCGCGTTCCAGTGATGCCGTTCGGTGAGGAGTTTCTTATAAATCTCAGGATAGCGATCCTTTAGACTTGCGCTCAAGGGGATCCTCCACGACATTGAATAGGAATGTGTTGTCGCAGTCGCAGTCGCGTACCGCTCGCTGCGCTTTTGCCTTGTACCGCCAGAGTCGCGTCCGCAGGTTCATGAGTGGATCAGATTTCTAATCGCTCGACAGGGCAGTTATGGCCAACCGGTCACCTGTTGGGTTTGCAGCACTTCGTTGGCTCAAATCCGGCCAAACAAGGTTGGCCGCGCGACAGAACGGCTGAATTGACGTTGACGCTGCGAGCCTAGTGATAATGTAAATCTCTGACAGACGACGGCGCGCTGCGGGCACACGCTTGCGACCTGATCCGGACACGCTTCACTTGGCCTCAGGAGCGGTTTTCCGGGCTATGCGCTTGGTGGAAAATAATGAAAGCTGTTTCGGCCAGTCAGTTTAGCCTCATACATCGCTGTATCAGCGCACTGTATCAAAGTACTCGCCTCGGCAGTGCTCTGGGGAAAGCAAGCGATACCGATGCTCGCCGTGAGCAGCAGCTGATGCCCGCAAACTTCAAAAGGAGCTTCGAAAGCCGCTTTGAGTTTCGCGATGATAGAACTTGCCTAGGTGTCGACGGATCTGCGCCTGCTCGGGATAAAACTGCGCAATACCCTGGTGCGTCAAGCGATCGAGAATTCCAAATTCTTTTTCTCGAAACCGTTCATCCGTAACCATTGGCAGGTATTGCGCCCCCCCTGCGCACGCTTGTATCGCCACCGCCGTCTCTTGAGCTCGCGCATAAGGCGAACACAGCAATGAATCGGGGCGCTCTTCCGTGTCCAACGCCGCGAACCATGCGCCGATTGCCTGCGCTTGCTCTCGTCCGCGCTGGCTGAGCTCCACGTCGACATCGCGCGTTTGGATATCAATTCGGGGCACTCCAGCGGCATGCGCTTTATCGCGCGCTACATTGCCGGCGCTTTCTCCGTGTCTGATAAGCCAAATACGCGCAGGCCATCGCGATGAAACGCTCATTTCCACTCCTGACCCGCCCAACAGGGACGCCGTTGCGGTTGCATTTAGCAGCAGCCGGCTCGTATTTCAAACAACTTAAACTATCTACGCGGCTGGCTAAGCTATCTAGAGGGCTGACGCGCCGACAGCCTCGGTTGACCTCAACCATTGACAGAAATGTCCTATTGAATCGACCGGATGGGCACCAGGATATTTTGCCAACGGCCCGGTGCTCTCAAGCGCGGGTATAGACTCTAAAATCGCTGCGCATATCAATAATCGTTGCAATCGCGTTTTCCTACGGCGGATATCGGCATTCAGTACTCCACTGTCCCCGACTTCTCGCAATACCCTTACCTTCCATTTTTAACGTTGGAGAGCCTGAATGAATTCTTTAATTCCGATGTGGATCCTCGGGGGACCTTTCGTGGGATTGTTGATACTTGCATTTTCCTTTAAGGGTCCGAGTGCGATGGGCGGAAATAGTCAAGCAGGGTATCGAGCCGCTTAAGGCCTGGCGAGAGCGACTTTCTTTCTTTCTATTGCGCTTTCTATTGCGGCGGGCGGAGGAGCTTAGCTATGGCGGAGGAGCTTAACTATGTCGATTATCGATAAAGTGGTGGCGGCGGTCACTCTGGACTGCTGCCGATTTAGTGGACACCACCTTTAGGCCATCACGGCCATATTCTCGAATTCGATCGGGCTTATGTATCCCAGCGTCGAGTGCCGGCGCTTAGGATTATAAAACCCGTTCGATATAATCGAACACGTCTGCTTTTGCTTCGTCTCGGGTCGCGTATTGTCGGTGGTCGGTGCGTTCAGTTTTCATTGACGCAAAGAAACTCTCGACCACCGCATTGTCCCAACAATTTCCCGAACGACTCATGCTGCATTGAATGCCAAGCTCATCGAGCAGATCTTGGAAGCGCTCACTCCGGGTTGGCTGCCTCTGTCAGAATGATGCAGCAGACTGAGCGGGGTGCCGCGACGCCAGATTGCCGTCATCAATGCATCCATGACCAGCTGCGCCGTCATCCTGCCCTTGCTCGACCAGCCGACAACCTTTACGCGAGAACAGATCCAGAACGACAGCGATGAACAGCCATCCTTCGTGCGTCCACAAATACGTAAAATCTGCAGTCCACTTTTGGTTGGGACCCGATGCTTCAAACTGCCGATCCAGCAGATTGTTGGCGATCGACTGCTGGAGGCGTTCGCCTGAGTCCTGCGGCCGTCGACGCCGGGCGCGTCGTGCTTTGAGGCTAGCGCAACGCATTAAACGCTCGATCCGGTGTAGCCCACAGTCAAATCCCCAGGCCCGCAGATCGCGCCATACACGGCGTGCCCCGTAGGTCTCATCGCTGGCTGCGAAGCTCGCTCTGACTTGGCCGAGCAGTTGTCCGTCGGCGTGCTCACGGCGACTCTGCGGCCGCTTCAGCCACGCATAAAAGCCGCTGTGAGATACATCGAGGGTCTCGCACATCATCCGCACCGGCCAGATCCCCCGATGCTTCGCCATGAAGCCGAATATCATGTCGACTCCTTCGCGAAGTAGGCCGTCGCTTTTTTTAAAAGGTCTCGTTCCGCCTTCAATCGCGCCACTTCCTTGCGCAATCGATCCAACTCCGCGTCCTCCGGCCTCATCACCCCGTTGCCTGGAAAAGCTTGCTGCGGACTCTCGCTGGCTTCACGTACCCAACGAGATATTAGATTGCCCCGGATGCCCAAATCTCGTCCAACCTCAGCTGCGGTAAGGCCGCCCTGAACCAGCTTTACCGCCTCTCGCTTGAACTCCGCCTCATAGCCTCGCCGTCGTCTTTCCTGCTTCATGAACCATCTCCAAATCCTCTGCACACCTTAACTCAGTGTCCAGAAAACCGGCAGCAGTCCAAACATTGCCGAGCATCCCATAAATCGCATCGATGAGCTTCTGCCCTGGAACTTGGCGGCCCAGCCTAGAGCCACTTAAGATCGCCGCATAATGCCTAAGCGAGTCCCCGCGAGCCGCAAGCAAACCTGGTCCTGGCAACTTAAAATTGAGCTCCTCGGTGTAACCCCGAGCGTATGGCGCCGCATTACCGTGCCCGAGACCATCAAGCTTTCTAAACTGCATGCGGTGTTTCAGACCGCCCTCGGTTGGACCAACAGCCATTTGCATGAGTTCATCATCGGCGGCGTTCGCTACGCGGATCCAGATCCAGATCCAGATTTGGCGGATGAACTGGAGCACGTCGATCAAAAAAATGTCGTCCTCGCCAAAGCTCTTGGGCTCGATTCACGCTGCTTTGACTACGTCTACGACTTCGGTGATGACTGGCATCACATCGTTATCGTCGAAGAGCAGATCCCCGATCGAGACGTCGCACCGTCTCTGATTCACTGCAGCGACGGAGCGAACCGCTGCCCACCGGAGGATGTTGGAAGCACGCGCGGCTATGCAGAGTTTCTCGAAGCGATTGCTGATCCACAGCACGAGGAACACGATCGGTATCTGCACTGGGTCGGCGGCCATTTTGATCCTACGCGATTCGATATCGACGCGACCAATTTGGCACTGAGTAAAATCAGGATCTAAGTCAACGGCCCAGGTCGGACTGTTACTCGACTCCTGCAGGTTCGAGCGACTGAGTTTTTGGACGCCAGGGCAAGCGCCGCCCTCATGTCGGGCTCGCAGTCGCATTCCGACGGCTGGTTCCGCTATGCTCCCGTCGTGAAAAAGCGTTTAGCGAAGGCGCCAGCAAAGATGGTCGATATCGCCGCACTGGCCGGCGTGGCGGCCTCGACGGTGTCGCGGGCTCTGGCCGGCAGCCCGCTTGTGGCAAAGAAGAAGCGCGAGGAAATAATCAGGCTCGCGCGAGAACGCGGCTACCTGGTAAACACGGCGGCGCGCAGCCTGCGCATGCAACGGAAGGAAACGATCAGCGTCGTGGTGCCCTTAGGTCACGAGGCCGGCCAGCCGCTGAGCGACCCTTTCTTCGTGGAAATACTCGGCCATCTCGTCGATGAGATCACGCAGCGCGGCTACGGCGTTTTCCTGCAGAAAGTACTGCCGCCCATGAACGACTGGCTAAACGGGATCATCGGCTCGCGCCGTTCCGACGGTATCATCGTCGTCGGTCAGAGCACTGAGCATTTTGTGCTCGAAGCGGCCGCCGGCTCGTATCGACCCTTGGTGGTATGGGGCGGGCACACCGCCGACCAGAGCTACTGCACAGTCGGCACGGATAACGTGGCCGGGGCGCTCGCCGCGGTCGAGCATTTGATTCGCCTCGGCCGCCGTCGCATTGCTTTTATGGGCGAATGCCGAAGTCCGGAGATCCAACTGCGTTACGAAGGCTACCGCCTGGCCTTGCGTCGCGGCGGCACCCTGGAGGCACAGCAGATCGTGCCTACGCACTTGACCCCCGATGCCGCCTATGAAGCCATGCGATCGTTTATCAGCCGCGGCGCCAAATTCGATGCCGTCTTCGCGGCCACGGACGTGATTGCGATCAGCGCCATACGGGCCCTCATCGGCGCGGGACTGCGGGTGCCTCAGGACGTCGCGGTGGTCGGATACGATGACATCATGATGGCGGCGCACACGAACCCGGCGCTTACAACGGTGCGCCAGGACGTCAAGCGCGGCGCCGCGAATCTGGTTAACCTGCTGTTCCGGCGCCTGGCGGGAGAGGACGCTCCGTCCGCCACCATGCCGGCCGAACTGATCGTCCGCGAGTCCTCTGGTGAACCGTGTCGTTGAGTGTAATCGTTTGCCACAGCAGTCGGAACCCCGTATCTCTGTGACTTCTGGCGGCCCGCTGCTTGAAAATGGGGGCGGGGTGGATTCAACAGACCGGGTCGCGGCTGCCAACTTGCGCGTCATACGCTGGCTCACCTATCTGATGTTCTTCATGTTCGCGATGACGACCGACTCCGTTGGCCTGATCATCCCGGAAGTCATCGCGGAATTTCATCTCCCCATGACAATGGCCGGCGGCCTGCAATACGGTTCGATGCTCGGAATCGCCGGTGCCGCCATCGGCTTGGGATTCCTCGCGGACCGCATTGGCCGCAAGCGCACGATATTGACCGGGCTCGCCTTGTTTGCCGCCACAGCCTATCTGTTTCCCGCCGCCCGCAGCTTCGCCAACATCCTGGTACTGATCGTGCTGGCGGGCGCGGCCATCGGCATATTCAAGACCGGTGCCCTGGCGCTGGTCGGCGACATGTCACAGTCCGCGGTCGAACTGACCTCGACGATGAACATGGTCGAGGGCTTCTTCGGCGTGGGCGCGATCGTGGGACCGCTTCTCGTCACGCAGTTGAAGGACGACGGCGTCTCTTGGCGCTGGCTCTACGTCGTCGCGGGCGGCCTGTGCACCGTCCTGTTCGTCATTGCGCTGCGCGCGCGCTATCCGGTGTCGGTGCGACCGGCCAGCGACTCGCGTAATCTCGCCAGCACGCTGAGGCTCGTGCCGAATCGCTACGCGCTCGGCTTCAGTATTGCCGCTTTTTGCTACGTCGCGGTCGAGTGCGCGATCTACGTATGGATGCCGACTCTGCTCGCCGGCTACCGCGGCGCGGGCGCGGCGCTGGCCGGCTACGCGTTGCCGGCGTTCTTCGTGATGCGCGCCGCCGGCCGCTTCCTCGGCGCCCGGCTGCTGCACTACGTCGACTGGTCCGGAGCGCTCGTCATCTGCGGCGTGGCGATCTTCGCGTGCTTCGGCGGCAGCGTCGCCGGCGGCGTGGGCGTTGCACTATATCTCCTGCCGATCGCGGGGATATTCATGTCGATCGTGTATCCGACGATCAATTCCAAGGGAATCGGCTGCTTTCCCACCTCGGATCACGGGGCAGTGTCCGGAATCATCCTGTTCTTCACCTGTGCTGGTGCCTTCCTGGGTCCACTCACCATGGGCCTGGTCAGTGACGCCTTCGGCGGTGCCCGCTATGGGTTCGTTTTCGCCACGGGCATTGCTGGGCTGCTGGCCGCCTTGTTTCTGGTCAATTGGCTGATAAAGCCCGCGCACGCGCAGCTCGGCCGATTTGCGGGGGCGCCGACACCCGCTTGACGCGCGTCCCCCGCGGTGCGCGATCATTTTGCCCTATCTCGCACCGCCGCTCGAGCCGCGCCTTGGTATGCGGAACCGAGCGAGCAAGGCGGGGTGGCCCGCTCGCCGGCAGAGATCTTGCCGGAGTCGCTGTGTCTTTTATGCTCATGAGGTAACTCCTTGTTGCAGAACGAGAATACAACCGGACGTTGTATTTTCACCCAAGAATGCAATCGATTGTTGCATTCCTGGACCGTGGTTGATAATGTCAAACACTGATAACAATGGTTCGCGGCGAGGATCGATGATCTGTAGCCGCAGCGCAATACGTAGAGTGACACTGCCGATAGGTGCCATTCGGTGGAAATCATGCAAGGGGAGGGGAGAATGAAACCTATTCAAAAACACGTCGGAGTTGCTAATGGCCAGAGCAGCGCGCATACGCCGGCAGGGCTTTGCGTACAACGGCACGCACCACCCCGTCCGGTGCTGAGCGGGACCCCGAATAAAGGGGGTCGTAGACCGGCCGTCAATGCCATCGCAGCGGCCGTCGCCGGCATACTCTACGGTTCCAGTGGTGGCGCCGTTGCACAGGTCGCACAGCTGACAGAGGCGCCAGCGGATACTACAGCGCCGAGCGGCGAGGCTGCGCTGGAAACCATCGTCGTCACCGGTACCACCACCAATCGGACCATCCTTAACTCCTCCTCGGACATCATCGCGATCAACGAGGAGGCACTGGCGCAAAAAGCGCCGCGCAGCACCGACGAGGTATTGGAGTTGATCCCGGGCTTCTTCGTTGAGGACACTGCCGGCGCCGTGTCCAACAACTATTCTGTGCGGGGATTGCCCGGCGGCGGCCAGCAGTTCGTCAACTGGATGGAAGACGGATTGATGATTGCCTATCCTGGCACCGGCAACCCGGACGAGCTGTTTTCCTACGATATCAACGTACTCAAAGCCGAGAGCGTGCTGGGGGGCATCTCCAATGTACTGCTGCCCAACGCCGCGGGTGCCAGCATCAACTGGATCACGCGCCAGCCCAACTTCGATAAAGTAGAGAGCATCGTCAGGGTTTCGGCAACGAGCTATGCGGACCGGCGCGTGGACCTGTACTACTCCGCCCCGTTGAACTCCGGCCTCGCCTTTAATGTCGGTGGCTACCTTGAGAGTAACCGCGGAACCCGCGACGCGAGCTTCACCTACTCTTCCTACCACCTGAAGGCTGCCCTCGAGAAGAAATTCGACAACGGCGCGAGCGTGACGCTGAGCGCCAAGATTGGTGACCAACACGATCCGTACTACGCCGACATGCCGTTCACTCTCAACAACGGAAAGGTGGGTGATTTAAGGGGCCTGAACGGCTTGAAAGACAATATCGCGGGACCGGCTTTCGGCACTATTGTCATCCCGGGCTCTTGCGTCCTCAGCTGTTACCGCTCGTTCAGCCTATCCAAAGGCATCGCGGCGGCGACTCACCAGATCCGCCTGGACTTGGACCTGCCGCTCGACGGCGGCTGGACCGTGTTCGCCAAGGCGCACTTACTGACCTACAACTGGGACTTCAATGGCGTGTTTCCGGGTTCGGGCTCCGGCAATGCGGGTCTGGACACCGCCAACAGTTATCTGAATGGAGGTCCTGGCTCACCGATCTCCGGACTGCTCACCAAGGGCGCCATCGCCTTTCCAGGCGCGACCTTCGGGCTCAAAGATCTGACCAACGGGTCCATCCTCAGCGCCAACAATGCCGCGGCGCTCAACGCCCTGAACGGCAATGGCTTGCTGCAGCAGACCTGGCTCAACCACCAGGACCTGAGCGGACGTGATTTTGCCAGTAACTTCGGGGCGCGGTGGGAGACCGGCGGCGATACGATCAAGAATCACTTGACCGTAGGTGGCATGTATTACCGCGAAACGCGGCAGAACAACCAAAGTTCGACGGCACACGTCGTCAACGGCGTCACCTCACAATCGCATATCTATGATGTGGTGGCGCTCAATGGCGCCGGCAATGTGATCGGATCTCTGACGGACCATGGACTGGTATCGTACGGGGACTGGGGCACCGGCATCAACAAGGACACCGTTACTTCCCTGTCGGGCTATTTCAATGACGAGTTGGCGTTCAATGACAAGCTGCATATCGACTTCGGTGTGCGCGTCGAGCGCTACAAGGACACCGAGTCGGACGGGCAAAGCGTCGCTGGCCCCTGCCCGATGGGTACCTTTACTTGCAACGGCGTGACCACCGGCGAGTTCTATGGGCTAAATGGCCAGCCGTGGGGGAGCATATTCAACGGCAACTACAATGTGAAGAGTTCCAGTCACGGCAAGGCCGCGGAGAGCTTCGGAATCAACTACACCCTGGCCCGGAACCTGGCCGTGTATGGCCAGTTCGAGTACGGGTTTCAGCAGAACGGGGGCGGAGATCAGGTCGGCTCGGAGCCGACCGGCGTCTACCTGTACGAGGCGGGCGTGCGCTATGGTAGCGGTCTCATCACCGGCTCATTGGGTGTGTTCCGAACGGAGCTGAAGAACCAGAACAACGGCTGCTTCGATCCGGCCAATCCGAACTTTAATTGCAGCATCAACTACGACGTGGTCAGCAGCGGTGTAGAGTACGATTTCAAGGCCGTGCCGCTGTATGCCGTGGGAATCAACGCGTGGGAGATGAGCTTCCAGGGCGCTTTGCAAAAACCGAGCGTCTCTTCGGCGAGGGTCCTCGAGCAACTAAACGGAGTCACGCAGAGCCTGACGGGTTATCCCGACTTCAACGGCAAAGTCGTGCCGCGAACGCCGAAGATCTTGGCCACAATTGATGAGGCCTACGTCGCGCCAGGGAACTTGGGCCGGGCCTACTTGCGCTACCGCTACCAGGGCGCCTTCTATGACGACATCGGCAACGGCGTGAAGATCCCCGGTTACGGTACCTGGGGTGCTGGCGTGGTGTGGAATGCGACGCAGCAGCTGAACCTCAACTTGTCGGTGCAAAACTTCACCAACAAGTTGGGTCTGACGGAGGGTAACCCCCGCCAGGGCCTGACGCAGCAGGTGGTCAACGGCAGCTTTTACGGGCGCGCCATTCCCGGACGCAACTGGCTGTTGAGCGCGGCGCTCTCGTTCTAGCCGCCCGACGCCAGAGACGTCTTTGATGGCGGCCCAGTGCTCCTGCCAAGCCGCCATTTTTTCCGCTGTCCGCTCGATACGTAACGCGGTGCCCCTCTCTCGTGGCGCGCGACATGCGGCCTTCACGCCATATCGCTGGACGCGAACGGCGTTCTTGGTGCCTAAACGAATGACAAGTTCCGGTTTTCGCCAGTGGGAGCGATGTGGATGAATCCAACGCAGCGCAACTCTGGAGCGGCCTCCTACCTGGCGATCGCTCCGGCTGGCGTGCGTCGGCGGTAGAGTCCACAGTTGATGCAGAATTAAGGATCGGAAAGAATCTGACATGAACGACCTACGGCTGAAGAAGATCGTCATTGTCGGTGGCGGCACTGCGGGCTGGATGTGCGCCGCAGCACTGACCAAAGCCGTTGACATGCGGCATTGCAGCGTCGATCTGATCGAATCTGACGACATTGGAACCATTGGAGTCGGGGAGGCGACCATCCCGACCATTCACTGGTTCAACGCGATTGTCGGCCTCGATGAAAAGGAGTTCATGCGGGAAACTCGGGCCACCTTCAAGCTTGGCATCGAGTTTCAAGAGTGGGCGCGGCCTGATCACCGGTTCTTCCACCCGTTCGGTCGCTACGGACTACCCGGCGATGGCGTGGCGTTCCAGCATCGCTGGATCAAGGCGCGGCTCGAGGGGCTGCAAGACACTTTCGAGGACTATTCGCTTAACACGGTGGCGGCGCGCAGCGGGAAGTTCTCCTTTCCCGTTGACGATCCGCGCTCGCGCTCTCCCTTCTCGACGCTCGGCTATGCCTACCATTTCGACGCCAGCCTGTACGCGAAATACCTGCGAAAGCGCTCGGAACTGATGGGCGTGAAGCGCCATGAAGGCACGGTCGAAAGGATCGATCAACACCCGGAGACCGGATTCGTCACGGCGCTGCACACCAATCGCGGCCAAATTCTGAGTGGCGATCTGTTCATTGACTGCACCGGGATTCGCGCCCTGCTCATCGAGGGAGTCTTGAAGACTGGATTTGACGACTGGTCGCATTGGCTCCCCTGCGATCGGGCGCAGGCTGTGCCTTGCGAGCGCGTCGGACCACCGGTCCCATACACCCGTTCCACGGCCCGTGCGGCAGGGTGGCAGTGGCGCATTCCGTTGCAGCATCGCACCGGCAACGGTTACGTCTACTGCAGCCAGTTCATCAGCGACGATGAAGCCGCGGCGGTTCTGCTACGCAATCTGGATGGACCGGCGCTGGCCGATCCGCGGCCGATCCGCTTCAAGGCGGGCTGCCGGCGCCAAGCCTGGAACAAAAACGTCATTGCCATCGGTCTGTCCAGCGGGTTCCTTGAGCCCCTGGAATCGACCAGCATCCATCTGATCCAAAGCGGCATCGCCAAGCTCCTGTCGCTGTTCCCGGATCGCGATTGTGATCCCTACGTCGTCAAACAGTACAACCGAGTGATTGCGGATGAACTTGCAGGGGTCAGGGACTTCCTCGCACTGCACTACCATTCCACGACGATGCGGACCGAACCGTTATGGACCTATTGCCGCGCCATGGCGCTGCCCGACTCGCTGATCTACCGCGAGGAGCACTTTGCGCGCTCCGGTCGGATCGTTCTGGCCACCGACGAGCTGTTCAAGGATGCGAGCTGGTTTGCGGTGCTGCTAGGACAGGGCCATAGCCCCCGTAACTACAATCCGCTCATTGATTCGATCAAGTCAGCGGACAACTTCACTTACCTGCGGCATGTCAGGCAGAGCATCAAGGTGGCCGCCGCAAAGATGCCGGATCATCTTTCCTTCCTGGCCTGAAGGCATTGGAGGCGAACAGGTGACTGCACGCATCTTCAATCCAAACGCCTCTGTGCGGGTCGAGAAGTTCGACGACCGGCATTTCTGTCTTATCATCGACGACGCGCTGCTCGAGCCGGAGAAGCTGGTGCAGTTTGCCGTGGATCGGCGTAGCGACTTCAGCACCGTCGACTACAGCTTCTACCCAGGCGTTTATCTGCCTGCACCGCGCGAGTTGACCACAAGTCTGAGCGAATTCTTCCGGTGGGGGTTACGTCGGCACTTCGACGCCCGGCGCGGCGAGAACGTGTCGTGCCGCTACTCGATGGTAACGCTGCCGCCGCATGCGCTGCGGCCGATTCAGTGGATTTGTCACCGGGACGACAGCAACCTGGATGCCAGGCTAAGCATGCAGGCCTGTGTCCTCTACCTCTTCCATGATCAGAGCCTTGGGGGCACGAACTTCTATGCGCCGGCACGCCCCAAATCCGAGATCGACGCGCTGTTCGTGGACGCGAAGTTGATTGGCGTAGACACTTTTGCTGCAAAATACCGAATCAAGGCAGGGTACATACGCGAGGGGAATGAGTACTTCAGGCGCATTGGTAGCGTCGCAGCGAAATGGAATCGACTAATTTTCTACGATGGGAGCATGCTGCATTCCAGCGATATCACCGCCCCCGAAAGCTTAAGCTGCGATCCGCTCAGCGGCCGCCTTACCCTAAACGGCTTCTTTACAAGCCGGCGGCACCTAGTATGAAGACCGTGATTTCAGTCGCCGCGCGAAGTTCTGATCAGCGAAATTGCAGCCGTACCTCTCCGGCTGCGGCCGAATACCGCAACTCGTACGCGGCAGTTGAAAAATTCACGGTCAGGCTGGCTTGGTGATCGCCTTTCTGCCAGCCCAGAGCGAGTGTCGAGGGCTCGGTGTCGGCCAGGCTGAAGCGACCGTTGAACGCCGGGTGCTCGTTGCGCAGACTGATGAGGGCGAGCAAATCTTGAACCACTGCCAATTCCAGCGCGGCATCGAATTCGGCGCGGTCATAGTAGTGTCGGTTGATGTCCCGGCCGACGCCGGTTCGGGCCAGCAATTCCATGTCGTTATGCCCCGCGAGCAAGCCCATGTAGTAGACCTGTGGAATGCCGGGCAGAAAGAACTGAATGGCGCGTGCGAGCAGATACCGTCGCTGGTCGCGGCCGATGGCGTCGAAAAACGTGCAATTGACCTGATAAAGGTCCAGGTTCGAGGCCGCCGCGCCGGTGGCTTGGCGGCTTGCGCCACCGCTCGCCTCGTGGATGTGCTCCACCAGCCGGTGTATGTCCTCCGGCGGCAGCAGTCCCGGGCGTGCGCTGGGGTCGGCAGCGTCCGCGCTGATATCGATGATGCCGATGCCGTCGTGCGTGTCGAGCACCGTGATCGCGTTGCTCGGCCGAATCTCGATCCATGCCTTGAGCGCCGCGGCCGTGCCAAATGCGAAGGCGTGCAGTACCAGCGGCGGCAGGGCAAAATCATAGACCCAGTCGACTCGCTTCGCGATTTCGATCTGGCGGCGATAGTGGGAATGCACCTCGATCAGAACCTCGACGCCGAGCGCGCGGCAGCGGGCGGCGAATGCGTCGATGAATTCTAAAGTTTCCGGCAGCATGAAGCAGCTCGTGCCGGCCTTCTTGATCGCGTAACCCACGGCGTCGAAGCGCGCCGTGCGCACGCCGTTGGCAGCCAGGGTTGAGATGATCTGCTCCAGGTAGGCCTGACCCAGTGGGTGCATGACGTCGATGTCGATCTGACGCGGCGTGAAAGTGGTCCACAGGCAGCGTCGTTCGCCGTTCTCAAGCGTGATCTCGCGAAATGGGCTTCCGGGCCTTGGCCGATAGATCTTGGCAAGGTTCTCCTGCGAGGCGCCGCCGGGAAAGACCGCTTCTCGCGTCAGGAACAAGCCGTCGTAGGCGGAGGCTCGGCCGCGACGGACGAAATCCAGGAATTGCGGCGAGCGATCCGACATATGATTGACGATCAAGTCGGCTATCACATCGGTGGTGCGCGCGAGGGCCGCCACGTCGCGCCAATCGCCGAGGCGTGGATCGACGATGGTATGGTCGATGGGGTCGAACCCGGCATCCGACCCGTCGATGGGATGATAGAAAGGCAGCAAGTGGACCGCGCCGAACACGCCCCGCAAAGGCCCCCTCAACATCTCAGTCAACTCGGGCAAGCCGCCGCCGCCTAGTCGATCGACATAAGTGATGAGCTGCACCTGGTTCTTTTTCTTAGCACTGGTGATCTTTCTCTCCCTTGCGGGCTGCGCGGCGGCATTATATGCAAACGATTGCATTTATGTCGGATAGTGGTTTGATGGAAGACTACGCTTAACCTAAGAGATAGGCGTTTGCGCAGATGCTCAAGACGGGTCGTGGATGACGATGAACCCCCGAAGCAGTAGGTGCGTGCCAGCAACCTTTGCGAGACATGATCGTGGAATGCCGCCCTCGCACGAGCAACTGCAGGCGATCGTCGTGAGACTGCCGTGGGAGCGGCTCGATGAGCGCGCAAAAATACCCGTGATTTTAAGGCAAAAAAGCGCTGCGCGGTCTGTTGAAATAAAAGCAGATGTGGCAGGATCAAGGTTCATGGAGTCGTTGCGCGAACTCGCTCAGATGGACGCAGAAGCATTGCGGAGTCTGACTGCGACGCTTTTGCGCAGCTTGCCGAGCAGTGCACACGCGGCGCAGCTTGCCAGGGGCGATGGCGAGCCAATCGGATCTCGATGGTGAGCTTTCCCCCCGTGGGCATTGGTCCACATGTTCGCCTAGCGTACGCCGGAGCATCTCCTCCATCGATACAACGAGGGGATTGCTCTGGATCGGACGCGGATCGAGCGGTTGACGCCGCGAGAAAGCCAGTAGCCGGGTCACATCGAGTTAGCCATAAGCCGCCTGCGAGCACCAGCTGGAAAGTGCGATTCTGAATCTTGCCATCAATGCAAGAGACGTCGCAGCGCTTGCTCTGCGGATCTCTGCTCCGAAACGTCGCGCCCTACGATATAAAACACCTCATCTGCGGGCTGGGCGGACCACGCCATCAAGGATTGCTGGCCATTCTTATGGGTGATCCTATCCTCCAGATTTCGGACTGATTTACCGGCGCCTAACTGCTCGATGACCACGTTCAGTTTGGATCGATCGCCGACCGCTACAAATTCAACGAAAGGCCGAGCGAGAAGTTCTTGATCGCTGTATCCCAGTAGACGCTGCCACGCCGGATTGACTGATTTGAGGTATCCATCGCGACCCAGCGACATTCTGGCGATTGTAGTCCGGCGCCCCATCGTCCCACCACGGTGGGCCGCGCTCACCTAGGGCTCGTTTGGCCACATCCACGCGACTCCTCGCAACTTTCAGTAAGCTGCAATTAGCCTTAGCAGCGCGGACTTTGCGACGGGCCTGCATAAGCTCGTCCACCCAATGCTCTCGCACTGTGGGCTTAAGGTTGGGATTGGATAGACGCCAAAGGCGAGCATTAACCACAAAATAGCGCCCGTCCGGCGTATGCGGGTATGGTCGGTCGAAGCCTTTCTTTTTCACCAGAGAGCTATACATCAACACGGTATAAAGAAGAAGACTTGAGGCATCTGCCAGAAAGCCGAATGTGGCATGCCGCGCCATCCTAACGTACTAACAAGTCAAGGGTCAGACACGCGTTTGAATAATCGAAAATAGAGTCACGATCCAAGGCGCTAACTGCCCGTCATACGATTAACTACTTTGCTGGCATGCACGTCCTAGAGCCCACTTCACCCAGCGTAAGGTCCTCCCGCCACATTTCACCAAGATTTAGGACCGCACCGCGCGTACTCACCATTCACGCGACCATCGATGGTGCCAGTGGCTTACGCATCATGGCCTGGGACGGCTGCGCGGAGTTTCTTGTTGCCCGATCCTTTGCGCCGTCAAGCAGCGCTCCCGGGCATGACTTGATGACTTGGACGCTTCAGACCGTTTAATGCAACGCGGTAAAGAGCCGGATACGCTCCGGCCAGCGACAGGTTCCGTTTCGTGTCGACAGAAATTTGCTAGATGAGAGCGATTGGATCGCCGCAATGCAGATCGTCATGTCCGATTTCTCGCTGCGTACGAGGGCCATGAACTTTCTTTCTCGGGACCTCGGATCCACCAGCCCTGTAAGCGGTTGCGGCTTGCAAACTACGCGATCGTCTCGTCGTGATTGAAGGATCCGGGCTGCCTGCAGTTCGTGGCTCAAGCGCTTATGGTTCACTACGGTTCCCTGATCGATCACACCAACTCGGTCATAGGTGGAGTAAGGCGGTGATTCACCACCTGCCCTGATCTCAACGTGCCAGTCCGGAAACCGAAGCACGTCGATATATTTACCGACCAGGCAAGACGTTGTTCATACGCACATTGTCAGGCGCCTATTGGGTGGCAAACAATCTGGAGAAGGAGGCAAGATTCGCGCGGAAAAATGCCCGACATTGGGACATTGGAAAGGCCGAGTCCGGTTCAAATGCAGCAAATGTCGAGATCTTGATAATGGAACCGGAATTCTGCCGGCGAAGAATTGAGGTGACTAAGCGAGCGCAGCTCGAACCGCCCGTACTAACCCGGAGGCGGTGCACCTCCCGCCTCGATGCGCCGCTGTCGGAACGCCTCGAGGGCTTCCGCAATGGCTGGATCGAGCGGTGGCGGCGTGAACGAATCGAGCGTCGAACGCCAGATGGTCGCGGCCCGCTCGGTTGCGGTCTTCGCCCCATCTTCACTCCAGGCGCCGAAGTTGCGCCAGTCGGAGACCAGCGGCGAGTAGAAGGCGTCCCGGTATCGCGCCAAGGTGTGCTGGGTGCCGAAGAAGTGACCACCCGGTCCCGCCTCGACGATGGCATCGAGCGCGAAGTCGGCGTCGGTTGCGCCCAAGGGTTGCAGTATCTCGGCGAGCATCTGCAGTTGTTCGACATCGAGAATGAATTTCTCGTAGCTTGCGGACAGTCCGCTCTCGAGCCAGCCGGCAGCGTGCAACACGAAATTCGCCCCGCCGCAGAGCGCGCCGAATAGACTCATTTGCGACTCGTACGCGCCTTGCGCGTCGGGTGCATTCGAGGCGGTGGCATTGGATGATCGCCACGGCAATCCCAAGAAGCGCGCCATCTGACCGGCACCAAGTTGCGCTTTGAAGTATTCCGGCGTGCCGAAAGCCGGCGATCCTGACTTCATGTCGACATTGGAGGTGAAACTGCCATAGACGACCGGCGCTCCGGGCCGGCAAATCTGCGCGAGAACCAGGCCCCCGAGCATTTCGGCGTGGGCGAGGGTCAGTGCACCGGCGATCGTGACCGGCGCCATGGCACCGGCGAGCGTGAAGGGCGTGATCATCTGCACTTGGCCCGCGAGGGCGAAATCGATGATCCCGTCCGCCATGGGCGCATCCAGCACCCGCGGCGAGTTGGTGTTGATGATGGTGTAGGTGCAGGCGGTATCGCGGAATGCCGCTTCCGAGAGACCGTAGGCAATTCGCACCTGTTCGAGGCAGTCTGCTACTTGGGCGTGGCCGCGACAATAAGTATGGGGGATCTTGTCCGAGAGCGTCAGCTGTGCGTGCAGCATCTCGAGTTGCCGGCACTCGACGGAAATGTCTTGCGGCTCAGTAAAGGCACCGAGCACTTGGATGACTTCGAAGGCCTGGCAGAGGCGCACACCGTTCGCGTAGTCGGCAAGTGTGCCGATGCGGCGTCCACCGGCCAGATCCATCACATGCGGGGGACCTGAGACGGGCGCGAAAGAGATTGCCGCCCCGTCGAGAGCCACGTGGCGCGCGGGGTTACGGGAGTGCAGAGTGATTTGTCGCGGGGCGCTCTCCAGCGATTCAGCGACGAGACCGCGGTCGATGCGCACGAACTGAGTGCTCTCATCGACCGTGGCGCCAGCCGCGCGAAAGCGAGCGCGTGCGTCCGCAGAGAGCACTTTGAGACCCTCCTCCTCAAGAATCCCGAGCGCGGTTTGATGGAGCGCCTCAACGCGGTCATCCGAGAACACGCGCCAGGGTTGAAACGGATTTTTCAGCGTACGGTAGTGCCGGCTACGGCTTTCCGCAGCCGAGGTCGAGTTGGCGGGCGGTGCTCGGCGCCGGGGGCGTAAGGTGCTGTCGCGGCTGGGTTCGGTCATGGCTCCTCCTACATGCGCATGCGCGCGCCCTCAGGGTCGAACAGAGGCTCACTCAAGATCGATGCTTTGCGTTGCTCGCCCAGGATCTCGATCTCGAACGCACCTTGGCTCAAGTCCTGGGCGAGGGCCGCGGGAATGTAGCCTTGCGCCAGCGAGCGATCCACGTAATGGCCGTAGCCACCGGAGGTGACCCAGCCGATGACCTTGCCCTGGTGCCATACCGGTTCGTCGCCGAGAACGTCGGCATCGTGCGCATCGACCGCGAAGCTCACGCGCCTCAGGACCCCGCCGCTGGCCTTTTCTCTAAGGGCCGCCTCGCGGCCGATGAAATCGGGCTTGCTCAAGTCGACGAATCGATCGAGACCCGCCTCGAAGGCGCCGTAGATGGGCCGAAGCTCCCGATACCAGGTCGGAAAGTTCTTCTCGAGGCGCAGGCACAGCAGTGCCCGCATACCAAAGTGGATGAGCGCAAGATCTTCACCCGCCGCGCGGATTCCCTCGTAGAGGCGACGCTGGTATTCCGGCGCGACCCAGATTTCGTATCCCAAATCGCCGGTGTAAGTTATACGATTCACCAGGGCAGGGCAGTTTGCGACGTCGATTGCCCGATGGTCCATGAAGCGCAACGCCTTGGCTTCGACCTCTTCATCGGTTAGACGCGAGAGTAGTTCACGTGAACGCGGGCCGGCAATCGACAGGCCGACCATCCCCATGTCGAGTCGCTTCAAATCCACCGAGCCATCCGCCGGAAGGTGCGCCTCGAACCAACGCATGTGATAAATCTGCGCCTGCGATGATCCCCACACCAGGAACCTCTCGGGGGCGGCGCGGGCAATCGTGAAGTCCCCGATCAGCTTTCCGCCCGGGTTTAACATCGGCGTCAGCACGATGCGACCGACCTTGGGCATGCGGTTGGTCATCAGGCGCGAGAGATAAGCTTCGGCACTTGCGCCCGAGATTTCGTATTTGGCGAAGTTCGCAATCTCGGTGACCCCGACTGCGTTGCGGACGCCGAGGCACTCCGCCTTGACGTGCGGAAAGTCATTGGAGCGGTGGAACGACACCACGTCTTTGGGTTCGACGCCGGGTGGGGCGAACCACAGCGGCGTCTCGAGTCCCCAGCTGTCGCCCATGACGGCGCCGGCTTTCAGCAGGGTGTCGTAGAGAGCGGTGGTCTGTTGCGGGCGCGCGGCCGGCAGTTCTTCATTCGGAAAGCGGATCGAAAACCGTCGCGAGTAGTTCTCGCGCACCTTTTCGTTGGTGTAGCTGCGGGTGGCCCAGCCACCGTAGCGTGCGACATCCATGGCCCAGACGTCGAATCCGGGGTCGCCGTTGACCATCCACTGCGACAACGCGAGTCCGACCCCGCCCCCCTGGCTGAAGCCTGCCATGACAGCGCAGGCGCACCAGAAACCGGGCAGCCCTTGCACCGGACCGACCAAGGGATTCCCGTCCGGCGAAAACGTGAAAGGTCCGTTGACGATGCGGCGGATGCCGGCACGGGCCATCGCCGGAAAATGCTGATACCCGATCTCGAGCGACGGTGCGATGCGATCGATGTCGGGCTCGAGCAACTCGGTACCGAAATCCCAAGGCGTGGTCTTGGGGCTCCACGGCACGCAGGCGCGCTCGTAAGTGCCCAGCACCAGGCCGCTGCGCTCCTGCCGCATGTAGATTTCCGCTTTGAAGTCGATCGCATGGGGGAGTTCGTGGCCGCGTTCGCGATTGAATGCGACGACCTCCGGCACCTCGTCGGTCACCAGGTACATGTGCTCCATCGCAAGCACCGGCAGCTCGATGCCCACCATGCGCCCGACCTCGCGCGCCCAGAGGCCGCCGGCATTGACCACGTGTTCTGCGTTCAAGGTCCCCTTGGGGGTCACCACGTCCCAGGTACCGTCAGCCCGCCGCGAAAGGGCGGTGACTTGGGTTTTGAGGTAGATCTCGGCACCGCCGATCTTTGCCGCCTTGGCATACGCATGGGTCGTGCCGTAGGGATCGAGGTTGCCGTCGGCGGCATCGAGCATGGCGCCGACGAAGTACTTCTCCTCGATCAGCGGCAACAGTTGCTTGGCCTCGCTCGGGGAGAGCAGCGAGGTCTCGAGGCCGAGATAACGCGCGCGGGCGTGCGCCATCTTCAGCCATTCCATACGTTCGGGAGTATCCGCCAGCAGCAGTCCGCCGGAGCGGTGCAAGCCGCAGGACTGGCCCGAGATTCGTTCGAGCTCGTCGTAGAGGCCGATGGTATAGCCTTGCAGCTTGGCCACGTTGGGGTCGCCATTCAGGGTATGAAAGCCTCCGGCCGCATGCCAGGTGGACCCGGAGGTAAGCTGGTCGCGCTCGATCAGGACCACATCAGTCCAACCGGCCTTGGTGAGGTGGTACAGCACGCTGCAGCCAACGACGCCGCCGCCGATGACGGCGACCCGGGTGTGTGTTTTCATGTCTTTTTCTCTGGTAGAGCGATTTGGTAACCAAACGGACGCGCCGCATCGAGCAGCACCTCCCAAGTCGAGAGGGCAAAGGTGCGCAGCGCGAAAAATTCGTAGCGATCCTCCGCCACCCTGAACAGCAAGCCGCCGACGTGGTGGATGCCGGTCTGGGCGAATCCATAGACGGGGAAAATGGCGGGGTCAAGGTCGACTGCAATGAGCCGATTCAAGACAGCGCGGGCCGCTTGCCCCTCAATGAAAAGACGGGTGCGCGCACCCTCGAGGGACGTGATACAGCCGGCCTCGGCCGGAATCGCCTCGCGCAGGCGCGCAGCCAAGTCCGTAGCGCCCCCCACCACCCAATATTGGTCGGCGGCGATGCGCATGATCAGCCGATCGCTCGCCACCGCGGCACGCACCGAGGAGTCCGGCAATTCCCCCAAAAGCGGCAACACGGCTGCGGCGACACGCACCGCGCCGCCCGTGTAAATTCCCACTTGAAGCAGAGAAGTGCCGGCAAGCTCTCCGATCTTGAGGACGCGGCGTCCATCTGCGCCGTCCATGCCGGGGTGCGCGCGGTAGTTCTCGAGCGCCGAGCGGGTCTCAAACATGCAGGCGCTCGCCGCTCGCGTCGATAAACACCGGCGACACGATACGGGCCCGAAGCTGCTCGCCGCGCAGCGGAGAGGCACAAACGATCTCCTCGCCCACGTGCGTCAAGCCGCCGCGGTAGAGGGCGAGTGCGATGCTCTTCTTGAGGACCGTCGAATACATGACCGAGGTAATGTAGCCGCGCCCGTGGCCCCTAATCGGATCCTCCTTGGCGAAGAGAATCGCGCCACCTCTCAGCCGCTCGGTCGGATCGAGGCATTCGATGCCGACGAGGCTCCAGCGCTCGGGCGCGGTAAGTTCCGCGCGCTCCTTCAGCTCACGGCCGATGAAGGCCTTCTTTCGCGACGCCATCTTCGCGAGCCCAAGATCCGCAAGCGTATTGCGATGATCGAGCTCGAGGCCGGCGACGTGGCCCTTCTCGATGCGTAGGGAGGCGAGTGCTTCGAGCCCGTAGGGTTTGATGCCGAGCGGGGAGGCGCGTTTTAGGATCATCTCCCACATGGCGGTGCCCCGGTCGGCCGGTACGTAAACCTCGTAGGCGAGCTCGCCGGAGAAACTCAAGCGCAGCACCCGCACGGGAGTGCCATCCAAGTTGTGCTCGCAGACCCCCATATGGGGCAGTGCTGCGTTCGACAGGTCGATGCCAGGCAGTGCGAGGGTCAGCGCTTGACGCGACAGGGGACCCGCGACGGACATGCCGGCCCACCGGTCCGTGACCGACAGCACTTGTACGCGCAAATTGGTCCATGCCGTTTGCAGCAGGAACTCGAGCCGCGACATGACCTCGCCCGCCTGTGCGGTGGTGGTCGTGAGAAAGTAGCAAAACTCCGAGAAGCGCGACGTCGTGCCGTCGTCGAGCACGATGCCGTCATCATTGAGCATCACGCCGTAGCGCGCCTTGCCGACCGGCAGGTTCGCGAAGTTGTTCACGTAGATGCGGTCGAGGAACTCGGCGGCATCAGGGCCTTGCACCTCGATCTTGCCGAGCGAGGAGGTGTCTGAGATCCCCACCCCGTCGCGCACCAATTTCATCTCGGCGAGATAGGCCGTCGCAGCGTCGGCCCCGGCCCATGCGTAGAACCAGGGCCGCAGCCACGGTCCTGCCTCGATCGTGGCGGCGCCGTTCGCAACATGCCAGTCATGCATGGGGGTGCGGCGCGTGGGTCGAAAGTGCGCGCCGATGTTCCGTCCGGCCAGCGCACCCACCGAGACCGGCGTGTAAGGCGGCCGATAGGTGGTCGCACCCGAGGCGCCAAGATCGCTACCGCGTAATTCGGCCATCAGCTGCGCCGCCGCCAAGTTGCTGGTCTTGCCTTGGTCGGTACCCATGCCGAGCGTGGTGTAGCGCTTCAGATGCTCCAGCGACTCGTAGCCTTCTTCATAGGCCAGCACCACGTCGTTGGTGGTCACGTCGTTCTGAAAGTCGACAAAAGCCTTGCCGCGCGCTTTGGCGCGGTTTTGCACAGGTTTTGCCCACCCCATCGTCCATGGGGTACCCCCGACCGCATCACCCGTGTCGCCCGATGCGCCGACCGAGCGGGCAGCGCCGGTGCCTACCATGTGGCCGTGCTCGAGAATATCCTCACCCGCCGCCGCGACCGCGCCGGCCCCGCTGACGCCGGCTGGCCAGGGTCCGGGCACCATCGCGCCGATGCCGTTGTCATACACGGGACGCACGCCGGTATGCGAAGTCAGATGCACGGTCGGGGACCATCCGCCCGACATGGCGATCAGGTCACAAGCCAGCCACTGCGCGGCCCCACCCTCCGTGCGCAACCAGGCGCCCCGCACGGCGCGAGTGCCGCGCGCCTGCCCCAGATGCGAGGCCAGCCGAACTTCGATGCCGGCTCGACGCGCCGACTCCAGTAACGATGCGTTTGCGGTTGGCCGCTCATCGGCGATTGTCACGCGGGCGCCCGTAGCCGCGAGGTCCACTCCCGTCGCCCAGGCGGAGTCATTGTTGGTCGCTACCAGGACGTGCTTGCCCAATCCCAACGCGTATCGATTCAGATAGGTGCGCACAGCGCTCGCGAGCAGGATGCCGGGAAGGTCGTTGTTGCCGAAGATCAGGGGACGTTCGATCGCACCTTCGGCATGGACGATGGCACGAGCACGGCACGTCACAAGGATTTCGCGTGCTTCGCCTTTGGCAGGATCGGGGCGCGTGGATTCGCGGCGCTCGACCCACACTACCGTGAGCCCGTCATAGACGCCGATCGCGGTCGTTCGTCGCAATACCTCGACGTTCGGCAGCAACGCCACTTCAGCTTCGAGCGAGCGGCGCAGCTCCTCATCGGGACCCTCGGCGGATGCGGTCAATAGGCTGCCGCCGAGCAGAAAGTCCTGCTCGAGTAACGTCACTCGACAGCCCGAGCGACCCGCGGCTCGCGCTGCAGCCAGGCCCGCCGGACCCGACCCGATGACGAGGACGTCGGTGAACGCGTGGCGGGTGTCATAACGGTCGGGATCGGCGAGGTGCGTGGCCCTGCCAAGTCCTGCAGCGCGCCGAATGAAGCGCTCGTAGAACATCCACGAGCCCCGGCGCGGCCCCATGAAGGTCTTGTAGTAAAAACCGGCCTCAAATACCGATGCGAGCCGACCGGTAATTGATAGGAGGTCGAACTCCACGGACGGCCATGCGTTTTGGCGCTCGCAGATGAGGCCCTCGTAGAGTTCCGCCGTGGTCGCAGGCACATTGGCCGTGCGGCGTGCGCCGCTTCCCAAGGTCAGAAGCCCATTCGGTTCCTCTACACCCGAGCTCATGAATCCGCGCGGTCGATGGTACTTAAAGCTGCGGCCGATCAGATGCACGTCATTGGCGAGCAGCGCGGAGGCGAGCGTATCGCCCTGGTAAGCGCTCAACGAACGTCCCTCGAAACGAAAAGAAAGCGGTTGCTCGCGGTTGATACGGCCGCCGATTGAGAGGCGGGTGGTGCCGGAGGTCACGACCGTGCCCCCTGGCGCGCAAGCCACGCCCGCCCGACCGCGTTAGTGGACGTGTCGCGTTCCAGCACCAGCCACTGCCGGCAGCCTTGAACGTGCTGCCAATACTCCAGGTGCGCACCTTTGGGATTATCGAACAGGAACACATACTCATACCACGCGCGCCACTCCGAGCTGCCGTGGGCCGGACGCTGCTTGGTCGCGTCCCCGGCGTAGAGGAACTCGGTGTAATCACGCAGGCCACAGTGGGGACACGGGATTCTGAGCATCGGCTACTGCTTGTAGGTCCAAAGGCCGAGACCGTATTCGTCAGAGCCGTTGCCGCGCTCGAAACGATCGATGGCCAGGTGGCGGATCAAGGGATGCTCTTCGCCGTGAGCGAGGGTGTGCGCCATACACCAACCGGCCGCAGGCGTCGCTTTGAAACCCTGGTAGCACCAGCCGCCGTTCAGGTAGAGATTCTTGATGGGCGTGCGACCCATGAAGGGACTGCCATCGGGCGTCATATCCTGGATGCCGGCCCAGTGACGCAGCAGGCGCAGTCGCGACATCGCTGGGATCAGCGCGACGGCGCACTCCGCGACGGTCGATGCCTTGGGAAACTGCCCGCGCTGAGTGTAGGAGTTGAAACCATCGATATGCCCGCCAAAGACCATGCCACCCTTATCAGATTGCGAGATGTAAAAGAGCTCTGCACCGAAGGACACCACGCAGTCGAGAAATGGTTTGATCGGCTCAGTCACGAACGCCTGTAACAGATGGCTCTCGATCGGTAGCCGCAGCCCTGCCAACCTGGCCACGTGCGAAGAATGTCCGGCGACTGAGATCAGCGTGCG
The DNA here is from genome assembly GCA_030775645.1 of Pseudomonadota bacterium. Taxonomy (GTDB): domain Bacteria; phylum Pseudomonadota; class Gammaproteobacteria; order Steroidobacterales; family Steroidobacteraceae; genus Bog-1198. Next base: position 40,591 of record JALYIT010000038.1, read on the forward strand.
TCCGGCCTGAATCCGGCCGCGGTTCGTCTCGACGCCGTTGACCGCGTCGCCGTCGCGCACGAATCCGCTGACCTCGCAATTCTCGATGATGTCAACGCCCAGCCGGTCGGCGGCGCGTGCGTAACCCCAGGCGACCGCATCGTGGCGTACTGTGCCGGCTCGAGGCTGGAACAGGCCGCCATAGATCGGAAAACGACAGTGCTTCGAGTAGTCGAGGAAGGGCAGGAACCGTTGTACGTCGGGGCGATCGAACAACTCGCACCCGATCCCATTGAGCCGCATGGTGTTGCCCTTGCGTGCCAAGACGTCAAGCTGCACCGGGCCATGCGCGAGCACCAGCTGGCCGCGCTGCGAAAGCATAACATTGAAATTGAGCTCGTGGGAAAGGCCCTCCCAAAGCTGCAACGAGTGCTCGAAGAACTCGGTGTTACCAGGCATCTGATAGTTTGAACGCACCAGGGTGGTGTTGCGGCCGACGTTGCCGGAACCCAAGTAACCGCGCTCGAGCACTGCGACGTTCCGGATCCCATGTCTTGATGCCAGGTAGTAGGCCGTCGCGAGTCCGTGCCCGCCGCCGCCGACGATCACGACGTCGTACGTCTTGCGGGGCGCAGGCTTGCGCCAGGCACGGGCCCATGACGTGCCAAACAGGGCGCGGCGTGCCAGGGCGAGGGCGGAATAGTGCGAAATTACGGTCACGGCGGTGAAGTTGACTTTACAGTGTAATCCGCGGGAGTGCTCTTGGCTCACGATCGTAGCGGTGCAGCCGGCGTCTCTCAATGCGAAGAGCTACCGGGACCTTAAGCAAATCTTAGATGACGGGCGAGTGGCATTACTGGCCTAATAGGCCTGTGTGGCAGAACCATCCGGATCGAGGTGGACATTTGGGGCAGCTGACTCAACGCGGTGCGGCCGTCATGGCGGTCATTCTAAGCCTCGCCGCCGCACGAACCCTTGCCGCGAGCGACGCCGACAACGCGCTCCACGAGCACCCTTCCGAGGCGCATGTCGTCAAAGGTGAGCTTGGGGTCGTGCACTTCGCCAATTCGGGCTTAAAGCGTGCCCAGCCCGCATTCGAGCGGGGCCTGCTGCTGCTGCACAGCTTTGAATACTCGGCGGCTCGGGACGCGTTTGAGAAAGCCGAAAAGCTCGATCCCGCATTCGCGATGGCAGCGTGGGGCGAAGCGCTCACCTATAACCATACGCTCTGGTACGAGCAGGATACGGCTGCAGCGCGCCAGGCGATGGCAAAGCTCGGCGCAACGCCCCAGGAACGCATCGCGCGCGGTCGAACGGCGCGGGAGCGCGGCTACTTAGCGAGCCTCGAGAAGCTTTACGGACCTGGAACCAAGGCCGAACGGGACGAGGCTTACTGTGCCGCGCTCGGCGATCTGTCTCGACAATACCCCAAAGACCTCGATGCGCGCTCGTTGTACGCGCTGTCATTGCTTGGGCTCTCGCCCAAGCGAGACGTTCGAACCTATATGCGTGCGGCCGCGGAGGCCGAGGCCGTGTATGACCTCGACAAGCGCCATCCGGGCGCGCTGCATTACCTCATCCACGCGTACGACGACCCGGTGCACGCCCCCTTGGGTTTGCGGGCCGCGCGGCTCTATGCCACGGTCGCACCCGCCGCCTCGCATGCGCAGCACATGGCCTCCCACATTTTCTTCGCGCTCGGGCTCTGGGACGATGCGGTTGCCGCAAACGAGGCTTCGGTGCGGGTGGCAGGGTCGCACGCCGAGCATGCGTATCATTCGATGCTCTGGCTCGAGTATGCCTATTTGCAAGAAGGTCGGCGCGCGCCGGCTGCATCGATCGTCCGCTCGATTTCGCACGATGTGGCCACCGGCCCGACCAAAGATAACCGCCTGCGTGCCGCTTTTTCTCGGGCCACCTGGCTCGTCGAGACGCGCGGTGCGGCAGATGCGGACGCATTTCAGAGCATCGACAGCGGCGGCATTAACTCGATTGGATACTTCGCGGTTCATGACTTTGCGCGTGGCCTGGCACTCGCTGCCAGTGGTGATGCCGCGTTGGCACGGGAAACGCTCAAGCAGCTATCGGATCGAATCAACGCAGCCCAAGTGGTGCCGGTCGGAGAAAACCGCAACTGGTTTGATGCATTGAGTGCCGATGACCTCGCGCAGGCGCGCACCCTCGCGACCGCGCTCGAGGGGGCGATCGAGTTTGCAGAAGGCCATCATGCGGAAGGCCTCTCGCTAGTGCGGGAAGCGATCGCGGCGACGGCTCACATGGAGTTCGAGTACGGTCCCCCCTGGTCCGCCAAGCCATTCGAGGAACTTCTCGGTGAGTTGCAGGTGGCGGACGGCGACATGGCTGAGGCCGCAGCATCATTCGAGCGCGTACTCATCGTGTATCCGAACCGGCGGCTTGCGCTCGAAGGGCTTAAGGCCGCAAAGGCAGCGCCATGATATTCGGCGGAAAATCTGCGCTCATCGCTTTCTTGGCCATGGTTTCGCTGTGTGCGGCCGATGGCCGCGCACCTCGCACGAGCCGGCAGGATCTCATCGGCGCATGGCGTCTGGTCAGCATCGAAGTTGACGGCCGCGAGGCCGATCCGTTTTATGGCAACGGCAGCCGCGGCCTTTTGATCTACGATGCATCCGGTTGGTTCTCGGTTCAAATCGAAGGGATCGGTCGGCCCAACCTGCAGGTCCCTTCCGCGAGGCCCTCCCAGGATGAGAGCGAGTCAACGACGCGGGCCAAAACGGCGGTGCTCGATTCCTACTACGCCTATTACGGAACGTGGTCGTTTGATGCAGCGACATCCACGGTCACTCATCATGCCAAGGGCGCGTTGTATCCGAGCGAAGATGAGGCAACCTACCTGCAGCATGTTCAAGTCGCGGGCAAGAGGATGACTTTTTCGCGCACACAAACCATCGCCGGCCATGCGACCGTTCAGACAAAGCAGTGGGTGCGAATCAGCGCCCGCTGAAGGATCGCTGACGGCGGGCGTAGCCAACGCCGACAATTACCGCGACGCCATCGGCACGTTCCGCCAGGCCAGCGACGGAGACAGGACGGCTCGAGCGCGGACAGAAAATCTGCGCCCGCGCACAGTGACCTTTGAGCGTCGACATGCGCGTGGGCGCGCATACGGCGCAGCATCGGCTGGGAGCACCGAGTCCTGTGCGAGCGGGCAGCAGCCGAAGCGATCGCGGTCGAGTGCTTCACGCATATAAAGTCCCCATCCATCAAGGCGTCGCGCCGGTTTGAAAATCACGGTTTGCGGGGCCCTCCGATTCCACCGCGAGCGGTTTTGCCACGTCCACCCAGAGCCAACCGAGTGCTGCTGCCAAGGCGCAACCAAAGCCGATCGCGAATGCCGCTCGCCAATGGCCGTGCCCCGAGAGATAGGCGACTATCGGGATGCCGATCCAGCCGCCGGCATTGCCGCCGGTATTGAGGACTCCGGTCGCGGCCATCGAATCGCCCTGACCGATTCGCATCGTGCCAGCCCAATAGGAGGCCTCGTTGAGCTCCACCGCCAGATAGGCACCCGTCAGGGCAATGACCGCAACGTAGGCATTCGAACTATAGGTGGCCACCAGCAGCAGCGCGCCCGCCGACGGAAGCGCGATGAGCGGCATGAGCCTGAATCCCCACGTGGCGCCGAACCTAAGGCTCATGGTGTCCGTGACGACGCCACCGACGAAGGCACCCAGCGCGGCGCCCATCGGGGGAAGACTTGCCAGCAGGCCGCCCTCGAGCACGGTGAAGTGTCGCTCCTGGATTAGGTACAGAAATGACCAGGTGGCTAGCAGATAGAAGACGTAGTTCATGAGCACGTAAGACACGGTCAAGATCAAAATACTGCGGTTTCGCAGGATGGCCGCAACGCGCCCGAGGCTGATATTCCCATCCGGCTGCGATTGGGGCGTGGAATCGAGCTCCGCGAGCTCGCCGCTGGTTACGGAACGGTGCTCGTTTGGGGTGTCGCGGCCATACCAAAACCAGAGCGCGACGAGTGCCAGCGGCGGAAGCGACACCCAGATGAGCGCAGGCTGCCAGTGCAGTTGCGCGATCAACACGACCAGCACGGGCGGCGCGATCGCCGCGCCCACCTGACAGCCGAAGGTGTGGATGCCCTGCGCCACGGCCCAGCGGCCCCTCGGCAACCACGCTTCCATGGTGCCGGCACACACGGGCATGAAAGGGGCATGCGCCACGCCGAGCACGAACTGGCTCATGAATAGCGCGACGAAGAGTGCGGTCCCCTGGAGGACGTAAGGCGCGAGCGGTGCGGCAAGCGTTGCAGCGACGGCGCATAGCAGCAGGGCGGTCAACGCTCGCCGCGCGCCCATGCGCTGCCCGAAGATTCCCCCTGGGAACTGTAGCAGGCCATACGCGAGGACGAATCCCCACTGCAGCCAGCCGATCTGCATCTGGCTCAGAGACAGCTCGGGCATGATCCGTTCTGAGGCGATCGAGATGGAACGCTGCTGGAAGTAGACCACCGCGGCGCCCGCCACCAACATCGCGAAAATACGCCAGCGGATGCGCGGTCTCGCTACGTTTTCTGCGACAGGTCGGCGGGTGGCTTCCATCATGATCTCCTCCTCGCATACGTGACCGAAAGCGATCGAACCAACGTAGGTTTGCCGCGAAATGTCAGGCCGCGAGTCCTTTGTCCGCCGGGGCTGATGATCACGGTATTGCTGGAAGTGCGATGGCGGAGGTACCGTCCTGCGCGCCCCCGAGGTGCATCGGGTGAATGATACGGTGTCAGGCTCGAGCCGCCGTCGCCGCGATGAGGTGCTCTCCGCCCAGTCTCACTGTCTCGCTTTCTACAGGAATCTCGTGATGGCCGACCACGAGGTGCTTGCAGCGAACGCTCGACGCCTGGCGCAGAGCCGTCGTGCGCGATGTCGATGCGTCGGTACTGCGATTTATCTCTCCGTTGGGCTTTGAGCAACATGGACCCGCGTGATATCGGCTGTCGCGTTCAGCTTGTCGCAAGCCTGAAATTCGTAGCGCATACCCGAGTCTCTTATTCTCAACAATAGCACCTTGATCGATGGCGCCCAACTTGTCGTAGGTGGAGTAGGGGACCTTTTTCCCAGCCGCCCCAATCTCAATCTTTCCATCAGGAAATTGATAGACGTCAATACCTGCCAGCGTACTTGCGATTTGACGGCGTATCAGCCAAGAGATAGAGCTTTCGTAGTGCAAAGTTATATTGCTCGCTACTTTACTTTGTTCTCGTCATGCGAAAATCGAATCCAGATTCCCGTCCGGTCGCACGGCGCGATGAGCATCGTGCGGGTTTCGAGCTGCTTGCCAAACATTTTGTTGTAGCTTGCGACGTACGTCGGCATGAAAGCATTCGCAGCTTCAATTGTGAAGATCCCCCTCGAGCCCAAGCTTTGACAAGTCGACTCTGCATAGTCAAACGAGCCCTCTCGACGCGTCCTTGGCGGCCGGCGTGTTCGCACAGATGCCGTCGAGCAACCCCTGCCAATCGACACAGTCGATATTCTACCCACCCTCGCTGCGCTGATTGGCCTACCGATCCCGACGGCGGAGATCGACGGGCACTGGATCGATCTCGACGCGGGTTCCGGCACGACTTGCATGCCGTAGCGACGTCTCGAAGAGCATCGCTAAAGATCACCGCCTGACCTTAAGCGAAGTCGCCGCATTGTCTCCTTGACGAGCCCATAAAAATAGGCTGTCTGCGTTGTCGATGGTAATGTGATCGTCGGTTAAAGCGGTCGCTATTGAGTTCCTAATCGTCGTCACCGAGATCTGGCTCGGTCGTTGCGGGCTGCGCGCCGATGTGATCCGCAAGCTGCTTAGCCGTGAACGCATCGGTATAGCTCTCACTGAGCTCTGGCATCATGGTCGCGTTCCACTGATGCCACTCGGTTATGAGTTTCTTATAAATCTCAGGATAACGATCCTTCAGATTTGCGCGTTCAAGGGGATCCTCAACGACATTAAATAGGAATGTGTTGTCGCGAATTTTGAGAAATTTAAAGTCGCCGTCGCGTACCGCTCGCTGCGCATTTGCCTTGTACCGCCAGAAAAGCGTCCGCCGTATGTCGGGCGCGCGCGCCTCTAAGACAGGAAGCAGATTAATTCCATCCAGTGCAAAAGCCGAATCCGGTGCGATACCGGCCGCGGCAAGGAGCGTCGGCATCCAGTCCATGCTCATCGTCACTTGCTCGCACGTGGTTGCGGGAGGGATGTGGCCTGTCCAGCGTATCAGGGCCGGAATTCGCAGGCCGCCTTCCAGCAATTCAGTCTTTCTGCCCGTGAAGGGCCAGTTGTCGGAAAATCGCTCGCCACCATTGTCGCTGGTGAAAATCACAATGGTGTTCTTCGCAAGAGCTGATGACTCCAAGGCTGCGAGTACGCGACCCACCGCCTGATCCATTGACTCGACCATTCGTCGGTAGGTTTTCTGAGTGCCTCCGTCAAAGTCGAACAGCGACGGAAGGTCGGATGCCGGCTTCGCACGCAGCCGATCGGATTCACGTTGATCCTCAGGGCCTTCCCAAGGCCAATGCGGCGAATTGAAATGCAGACTGAGTAGAAACGGTTGACGTGATTTTGCGTAACCCTCAATCACGGCGGTTGCTCGATCGCCTAAAAGCTGCGTCATATACCCCGTTTGGTGGATTTGAGTATTGTCATCCCAGAGATCGTCCACGCCATTCGGGGCTTTATGCGAGAAGTAATCCAAGGCGCCGCCACGAAATCCATAAAAGTGGTCGTAGCCGCTCTGCAGAGGTCCGAATGTCGGCAACTCACCTAAATGCCACTTGCCGATAAGAGTCGTGGTGTAGCCACCTTTCTTCAGTAACGAAGGAAGGGTCGGCTGCTCCGGCGGCAATCCGACGCCGGGATTTCCGACCAATGGCTCCTCCAAACCTACTCGCAAACGATATTGATAACGGCCGGTGATTAAAGCGGTGCGCGTAGCGGTGCACACCGCGGAATTTGCATAGGCCTGGGTCAGCCGCGCCCCATCCTTCGCGATGCCATCGATATGGGGCGTGCGGATGTCCGGGCGACCGTAAGAGGACAGGTCCGCATAGCCTAAATCGTCGGCGAGGATGAATACGATATTGGGTTTTGGCGCCGGACTCGATGAGGTGCGCTGGTTGCCGAGCGCGATACCCGACATGCCGCTGGCGACTCCCCAAAATAACAATTCTCGGCGCGTAATATCCCGTGTTTTCGGCATACCTATGACTCCCACTTTGCGAATACATTCATGAGTCGATCAGATTCTAATCACTCGACAGGGCATGGTCAGGTCCGCGCGATACGCTTTCCACCAGCCTTCGGCCACGACCTTGCCGTGGCTTGCCAGCATGAAGCTGTGGAGTTCCAGGCCTGTGGAATCAACCTCCGCAAGGAAGGCAAGCATGAGGTGCGGATCGAGCCCCTCCGCATCAGGCCGTTCGCCGCGATATCCGCGAGCTCACGATTACCGATCTCCTTCGGTCTTTGCCGTGTCGAGCAGCTAAGGAACAGCGCACGACGGCACTTTTTAGCACATTAAGGGCGGAACTTCGTGGGTTTTCCGATTTGAACTTCAGCGTTGAACAAACTTTCTTTGCGCAACAAGCATGGACGTGTGATATGCAGGTCTGGCTAACACAACTAATGCGCGAGAAGTATCCAGAACCGATGACGATTCTGGAGCGGCTGCGACGGCCGCCACGCGAAGCTGTCTCACGCAGCATTGAGTAGCGCTCAAACGGCGAATCGAGTTAATGTAGATCTGGTTTTTGGGCTATTACAAAAGGACCTATAGTGGTCTCACGTGCTTCTTTGATCATTCTCGTCTTCCTGCTCGCGTGCGCATCGGCAGGTGCAGGTACGACGCCGGTGAACGTGCGCGATTTGGCCCGTATCGTCCGCCTGGCCGATCCTCGTTTCTCGCCGGACGGCAAGACCATCGCATTGGTGGAAACTCGCGCCGACCTTGATGCCGATGAGTTTCAATCCGAAATCGTCCTGGTCGACGTCACCGGCCACCAGGTGCGGCCGCTCACCCGGGCGCGTCATCACGCGGCCTCGCCTCGTTGGTCCCCCACCGGCGAGGCAATCGCGTTCCTTGGGCCCGACGCGGATAAAATTGTGCAGGTCTATGTCATGCCGATGGCCGGTGGTGATGCGTTGCAAATTACCCATGGCAAGGATGGCGTTGAACAGTTCGCATGGAGTCCCGACGGTTCGACGATTGCATTTGCGATGGCGGATCCTAAGCCGGAACTGAAAGGCGAGGATAAATTTCGCACCGCGTTCAAGGTCGGCAACGATGACATGACCATCAGCGAAGCGGTACGCTCGGTGCACCTGTGGTTAGTGTCCGCGCACGGTGGCGAGCCGAAACGCCTGACCAGCGGAACGTGGTCGCTGCCCTCCAGTTTGCCGCCAGGTCCTCCTTCCTCGCCCATCTCATGGTCCAAAGACGGCAACTCGATCATCATTGTGAGGCAGGCAAGCCCGTCCACCGGCGACCAATTCCTGTCCCGGATTCAAGTCGTCGATTTGGACAGCGGCGCGATCCGCTCTCTGACGGGCGACACGATGCTGGAAGGCTACCCGGTGCTCTCCCCTGATGGCACGACCGTCGCTTATTGGCGTAATCGCGGAGCTCAGCCGTGGAATTTCCAAGACGTCTGGTTGGCGCCGTTTACAGGCGGCGCCGGCCGGGACATCAGTGTGGCGCTCGACAAGAATGTCTATACAACCCGCTGGTCGCCGCAAAGTGATTGGCTGCTCGTCGGCGGGAATGTCGCCACGACGGTCGGCCTTTGGCGTGTGACTCCGAGGGGTGCGGTATCACAGCTAAATCTGGGTGCCGTCATGCCGACCGACGGCTACTGGATCGATGTGGACATCGCGCGCGACGGCAGGATCGCCTTTATCGGCCAGACAAAGACCGATCCCTACGAGCTTTACCTCCTTCCCGCGGCGGAACGCCCATCTGGGGGTGCGGGCGACGGTCAGCCCGAGGCGCTCACTCAAGCCAACTCCGGCCTTGCGGACCTGGGTTTAGCTCGCTCGGAGACGCTCACCTGGACGGGGCCGGGCGGCCGCGCGCTCGATGGGGTCATCACTTACCCCCTGAACTATCAGGAAGGCCGATCCTATCCGTTGGTGCTCTACATCCATGGCGGCCCCAATTCATCCTCACGCGAGCGGTTCAATCTAATGCCGCAGTTGCTCGCGACCCACGATTGGATCGTCTTCGAGCCCAATTATCGGGGTAGCGATAATCACGACAATGCCTTCTTTGCTGCTATCTATAAGGACGCCGGCCAGGGGCCTGGTGAGGACGTCATGTCCGGTATCGCCTACCTCAAGAAACGTGGCCTGGTCGATTCCGCGCGAATGGCAGTGACCGGATGGTCCTACGGCGGCTTCATGACCACGTGGCTTGCCGGTCACTACCCAGTGTGGAAAGCGGCCGTGGCTGGAGCGCCCGTCACGGACTGGGTCGAGATGTATGATTTGTCGGACGGCAACGTGACGCAGGTGGCCGCTACCGGTGCATCACCGTACGTGGGCGAGGGCATGTCGCTCAACCGCCGTCAGTCACCCGCCAATTCCGTCACGAAGATTACCGCACCGACGCTCATCATGTGCGACACAGGCGATTTTCGAGTGCCGATTCCGCAATCCTTCGGACTTTACCGCGCGCTCAAAGACAATCATGTCATCACGGAATTTTACGCCATCCCAACGGGTGGCCACTTCCCGAATGATCCCATCAAGCAAATGGATGTGTTTCGGCGATGGAACGAGTGGCTGGTGACATACTTGAAATGACTCGACCTCGCGTTGCGATCTTGGCTCCTTTATCTTGCCGATAATTATTTTGTTGCACCGCTAGCGCGCGTCTATCCTGTCTCGCGCGGCTTGTAGGAGAATTTCTGCCCGGCAACCGCCGCCGAGTACATTAGCCCTGCTTTGGCAAGGGTAAAAACGGCCATGCCTTTGTGGTAGTCACCCTCGGTTCTTGCATCGTGTTGCCCGGCGCTGGCACCGGCACTCGCCCCCGTGGTTCCAAGACCCGCATTCGCCCCGGCGGTCACGGCGATCACGCTGGCATCCGCACCAAACTCAAAATGACCAGATTGGAACTCTTCGAGCGCTCGCTTATCTTTAAAGAAAATGATTTGGCTGTAGCCCTTGCCGCCCGCTTGAAAGCCAAAGCTCACTTGTCCCATGGTGGTATCGCCGACGTATCGCCCGTGCACGTACACTCGGCCTTTGCCGTAGGCGGCGCCAACACCGAGCGCGCCGGTGGCAATGGTCGGAAATACAGCGTAAGCGTAACTGCGCTCAAAAAATGAAGCACTGGCTCCAGCGTGCTTAAATGCATCGATGCTACTCTGATAGCTATTGGCCGCGGCCGCGGCGGAGAACGCACACAAAACAACCAAGAAGGCGGCCCGCCCATGATTGGTCTTCATTACCTTATCCTCCGTCAATCAAATTCTGTTGAAAAAGCCACTCAAGCAAAGAATATCGGGCTTTTGCACGCTATGGGCTCGGAGCGTTGCATGCTATTCCCGTAGGACTGCGCAGAAGATTGTTGTCATCGAATTGGCACAGCGGATGGGTCCGCGCCGTGGGGTCGGACCGATACCTGATCGAGCTCGCGTGCGTCAAGTCGCTCGCAAGATCACACCAGCCATCGAGAATCGACCGAGCTTAAGAGGTGACTGCTCGGATCGCCTTGGACAACGACCTCGCCGATTGCAAATAGTCGGCCCAAGGCTTCGATTTAGTGAGATAACCGGCTCCCGTCCGAACGGTGTAACGCGCCGGCTCCAGAGTTGCCTTCACGTCCTTCCAGTGAATGGGCATCGATATCGGCGCGCCGACTCTTGCGCGGGGCGATAGGACGGCGACGGCGGTGGAAGTTCTGTCATTGCGTAGATAATCCAGGAAAATTCGCCCCACGCGATCTTTTTTCGGCATGGTATCGAGATATTTGGTCGGCGAGTCATGCGCCATTTGCGCACAAATGATGTGCGCGAAATCTTTGGCGGCCGGCCACGGCACTGCGTATTTGCCTCCTGTCAACGGCGTGACCACATGCAGTCCTTTGCCGCCGGTGGTTTTGCAGAAAGACTCGAGTCCGACTTTTTGGAGGCGATCACGAACTTCAAGCGCTGCAGCAACTACAGCGGCGAATTTCACGTCAGGTGCGGGATCCAGATCGAATACCAAACGGCCGGCGACTTCGGGATCGCCTTCTGCGCAGTTCCACGGATGCAGCTCGAGCGCTCCGATCTGTGCCACCGCCGCAAGCGTTTCGATACGATCGATTTGCACGTAGGGTGCTTTATCGCCTTTGACCTTGACGAGGGTGAAGAGATTGGAGATGCCGGTCATCGCATGGCGCTGAAAGAACTGCTGTCCTTCTATCCCGTCCGGGGCGCGCACGAGTGAACACGGGCGACCTTTCAAGTGCGGCAGCAACCATTCACCTACGGCTTCATAATAATTTGCGAGGTCGAGTTTGGTGACAGCTTGCCCATCGGCGCTTTGGGGCCAGAGCACTTTATCGGGATGCGAGAGGGTCACGCCCATCACCGCGGTTAAGCTTTTTGAATTCGCAGCGGATCGATGAGAATGGAGCGCGGGGACTGGTACAGCCATTTTTCTGGAGGAAGACCGCTTTATCTTGGTGGCTGGCTGCTCGTCCGCGGGCGGCACGGCCGAATCGACAGGCGAGGGCAGTTCGGCGACGACTTCGCTGGCCGGTTTGTCGCGACGCAAGCCTTTGAACGAGGCCTGACGGATCATCCCGCTCGCAGTCCATCCGGCGAACTCGATTTCGGCCACCAGCGTGGGCCGAAGCCACCGAACGTTTTTCTCTTTCGGCGGCGCATTCTTACCGCCAAAGGGACTGACTTCTCGTGTGAGCTTCTCGAGAGCCGGCAGCAGCTTGCCCGCCACCGCAGCGCCGAAACCGGTACCGATACGTCCCACGTACACGAGATGACCGCCCCGATTAACGCCGGCGAGCAGCGAGCGAAGCCTCTGCGCCTCAGTTGTCCAACCACCGAGTACCACTTCGTGGCCGGCGCGGCATTTCGCCTTGGTCCAAGTGCCAGAGCGGCCTGAAATGTACGGGGCATTCAGCCGTTTAGAAACAATACCTTCCAAGTGCATCTTGCAGGCCGACAGCAAGACCGTGTCGGCTGTGGATTCGAAGTGGGTAACGTATCGGATCGAATCGCCGGGGTTTGCTTTGTCGAGCAAGGCGCGCAGGCGTGCCTTGCGATCGCTCAAGGGCAAGCGGCGCAAATCCTCTTTGCCTTCAATCAGAAGGTCAAATGCGAAGAACACGAGGTTGTCCGATTGGCTCTCCGCCAGGGCAGCTTGCAGTGCTGCGAAGCTCGGCATATGGTTATCTTCAAGCGCGCAGACTTCACCGTCAAGAATGCAATCCGGTAGCCCTTGAGCCACTTTGGCGATCGCCGCAAACTGCTGCGTCCAATCGAGGCCGCTACGAGTGCGAATCCGGGCCTCGTTCTTCTGCACTCGAAGTTGAACGCGGTAACCGTCTAATTTGACCTCGTGAGCCCATCCGGGAATGGCCGGGGGACGGTCAACCAGTTTGCAAAGCTGCGGCTCGATGAAAGGTGGCATTGATTTGAGGGAGGACGCTTTGATCGGCTTCTCCGATTTAACCATTTTTGCTGAAGGCGTGGAGGGCTTGAGAACGCTTCGAGCCTTATCGTCGCGATTGCTATGCCATACCGCATCAGATTTAACGCTGTCGTTCGCAAGCATAAACGGCACCGGCGACTTACCTTTGCCGCTTGCGATCTGAACCATCGATCGTCCGGAGGCCACCGATTTGTCGAGATCGAGCAGCACTTGCGCATCCCCCGGACGCGCTGCTTCGTCGCGGTGCTTGATTAGAAGCCAATTGGTCCGCTTACCGCCGAATCGGTCGGCCTTCAGGCGCACGAGCACCCAGCTGCCTTGAAGGCGTTTGCCCTGGAGGGTGAATTTTAACTCGCCGCTCCTCAGGCCGTCTTCCGGACTCTTCCCGCCTTCGGGTGCCCAATAACCGCGGTCCCATAGCTGGACGGTCCCCCCACCGTACTGACCTTTCGGGATCGTGCCCTCAAAATCACCGTAATCCAGCGGGTGATCTTCTACTTCCACCGCCAGGCGTTTGTCGCTCGGATCGACGGAGGGACCTTTGGTCACCGCCCAAGATTTGAAAACGCCCCCGAGCTCAAGTCGCAGGTCGTAGTGCAAACGGCTCGCCGCATGCTTTTGGATCACAAAGCGAAGGCGCTCGGACGGGGCGACTTCGAGGCGACCGCTCGGCTCCGCGGTCTGAGTAAAATCCCGCTTCTCCTGATATCGAGCGAGCGGGTCACTGGCCCTCTTGTTGCTACCAATCGCCTTTAGCATTTCAGACTCGCGCTTAAATGAGAATTAAACGGGGCGCGTGCAGTCTGCTGAGATGCGATGTGACCGCGTTTATCAACCGCACCTTGTTGAACCTTCGCAGCGGCAAAATTGGTGGCCGTGTCGAATACTCTCGATGATAAATATGCCGATTCATATACGCCGACCCTTGATGAGCAACACCCGCGGTTGTAGAGCGTATGTCCACCGCAGCGCACTTAGCGCCCCGCGAAAATCCGGTACTTCCAAAATGGGCAGCATCTTTTTGCAGCGTTTAAAATGCCGGAGTTACGTTCATAAAATTACGGCCTGACTTTTAACTTCCCGTCCAATTCAGCTTCCGCTGCAAGCCAGTCTTCCGTGTCATAGCCGGGCGCAAACCCCCGGGCGGCGGCTTTGAAATAGGCTGCCGTGGCAATCCTGCGACGGCGCTCATCGTCCGGCATTGAAGGCGAAACGCAAAAGCGCAGGGGATTGAAGTTATAAGTGTGCCGAGGCGGTAAAGCCGTCATGCATCCCCCTATTGGATGGGCCAGACATGAAAAATATTTGATGCTGACCCTCAGATATGTAAGACAAGGCAACGCTCTAATGTCAGAAATTTATATGTTAATCAGTCGTGCGGGCGCGCACAAAATTAGACGAAAACTCGGGGTCAGATCCCGCCCACAGCGCTTCACAGATATTGCGATATTGGGCGCGGCCTTAACTGCTGTACGCTCGCGCAATCTCGCTCTCACTTTAAAGGTTACATCGTGTCAATTGAACTGATCGGGTGGGCTAGTTCCGCCGTGCTGCTCCTTACGCTCATGCGGCAGGTTTATACGCAGTGGAAGACGCAGGCCACGGCGGGCCTGTCGAAATGGCTTTTTATAGGCCAATTGGCGGCCTCCATCGGCTACACCATCTACAGTTTTTTGCTGCATAACTGGGTGTTTTTAAGTTCGAATATAGCGATCCTGTGCACGGCGCTGTTAGGACAGGCATTGTATTTGCGTAATCGGCGTTTGAAAGAGGGGCCGGCAGGGAATGCGGACGGGACCTCTGCGTCAAGAGCATGAGTGAGCAGATCCACTTCCAGGAGAAGCATCCGCGGGACCGCGAAGACAATCGCGTTTGCGGGCGCACTCATGAGTCTTTTCCTACGATAGATATGGCATCTTCGACTACACGAGTATTTCCCTCGGGCACTACGGTCGCTTCCATCTGCGATGCCAATCCATCGTCATATCAGGGAGCATCTCATCAGTACTTTAGTTCCTATGTGTATCCAGGCGAATCGTTTGTGTGGATTGACCTCCACTGCGCCCGCTCGGAATCCATACCGACTGGCGCAGACGGATGCGGTCCGATAATGAAGGACAACCCTCGCTCCAAGTATCCGAGAAATATCCGAGTCCTGTACCCCGCTCCGAAAGGAGCACTTTAAAAAATGGAGAAACAGCTATGAGAGCCTTATGTTGGCATGGGCATGGCGATGTCAGGGTGGATAACGTCCCGGATCCCAAGATCGAGCATCCCCGCGATGCCATCATCAAAATCAGCGCCTGCGCGATTTGCGGCTCCGATCTGCATCTTTACGATGGCTACCAGCCTACGATGAAAAGTGGCGACATTCTGGGGCATGAGAACATGGGCGTGGTCATGGAAGTGGGACCGCAGGTATCCAATCTAAAGATCGGCGACCGCGTAGTCGTGCCCTTCACGATTAGCTGCGGTGAGTGCTGGTTTTGCACGCGAGGGCTATTTTCCGCCTGCGAGCGCACGAATCCTAATGCGGAGCTTGCCATCAAGGCGATGGGACATTCGCCGGCCGGCCTGTTCGGCTTTAGTCATATGCTGGGCGGCTACAGCGGCGGACAAGCAGAGTATCTACGGGTTCCCATGGCGGATGTCGGGCCCATTAAAATACCGGACAGTGTCACGGATGAACAAGCGCTGTTTCTGTCGGATATTTTCCCCACAGGTTTCATGGCGGCAGAGAATGCGCAGATTGAAGACGGCGATACGGTGGCCATCTGGGGCTGCGGGCCGGTGGGGCAATTCGCGATTCGTTCGGCTCTAATGATGGGAGCGGGGCGGGTCATTGCGATCGATGAAGTACCCGAGCGCTTGGCGATGGCGCAAGCGGGCGGTGCGGAAACATTGGATTTCTCCAAGGTAGACGTTTACGAGGAGCTCATGAGTCGGACGGCCAACCGGCGCGGCCCCGACAGTTGCATCGATGCGGTCGGCTGTGAAGCAGCCGGACACGGCGGCACCGATGCCGTACTGGATAAGGTGAAGGCGGCAGTTAAGTTAACGACAGATCGAGTGCATGTATTGCGGCAAGCCATTCGTGCTTGCCGCATGGGGGGCACGGTATCGATTCCCGGCGTCTACGTCGGATTGGCGGACAAGATCCCTCTAGGCGCGTTAATGAACAAAGGACTCACAATTAGAACCGGTCAGACGCATGTGCAAGCGTACACCAAGCCTCTTTTAGAAATGATCGAATCTGGAAAGATCGACCCAAGCTTTGTGATCACGCACCCGGTCAGCCTCGAAGAGGCTCCTGCAATGTACAAAAAGTTTCGCGACAAAGAAGATGGTGTCATCAAAGTTTTCATGCGACCGGGCTAAGGGCGTACAGGAACGTGCGAACGTTTGGTTCTAGCTGAACGAATTGAGGCGGGCCAATGGCGCGCTCAGCCGGGAGGAGAGCTAAGCTGGGTGATTGAGGAGCCGAGAGATTGTATCTGCCCCCAGTTGCTCAAACAGAGTGCGATTTCTTGCGGATGCCCAGAATTCCCAGGTCGTGAATAGAACCCGGTCAGCCCTAGACACTTTCGCCCATCCGGTGACCGCCGTCGTAAACGTCGAGCAAGGCCAGGCTCGTCATCGGTCTTGTGACCCTCTCAGTTGGATGTTTGTTTTTGTCCATCTGGATTCGACATGCCGGTCAACTGCGAGTCGGTTCTGCTATTAGCTTGAAAATAAACTGGCCGTTTATTAAACCATCGCATGCTTGCCTGCGTCTAAATGCATAGTCAGGAGTTCAGTGCGTTTAGATTGACACTCTGGAAAAAAGATCCTCAAAAGGGGCTATAGAAGCCCATCGGGAGACATTGTGACCAGGACCCTCATTGCTTTGGCGGCGCTCCTAGCGCTGAGTGGCGTGAGCGCTGATCCTTTGGACTTGGCGCTTGCCAAAGTAATGCAGCGTGGGTGGCCCGGTGTTGGAGTCCTGGTCGAGTCTGCGAATGGCCAGGTCCGAATTGCCACTGCGGGGCTTGCCATCATTGAATCCAATACACCAATGAGCGCAGCGACCGGCTTTCACATGTGCAGCATAAACAAGACGTTTACAGCTGTAGCGATCCTGCGTCTCGTCGACCAGGGCAAGTTATCGCTCGATAGCAAAGTGGTCGACATCCTGCGTGAACCCGTGGTCAAACGCATTCCCAACATCTCAGAAATAACCGTGGCTCAACTGCTGGATCACTCCAGCGGGATCTACCCCACGAATAACGACCCGACTTACGTCAACACGTTGGTTGGCAGCAGCGCCTTCATGCGACGCATTTGGACGCCGATGGAGCTGGTTGCACTTGCGACCCGCCCAGAGAACAAACCTGCGGCAAAACCCGGCGAAGGTCACCACTATTCAGACACGAACTATATTTTGCTGGGTTTGATCGCGGAGCACGTGTCGCATGAGCCGCTCAAAGCACACATCACACACACTATCCTCGATCCATTGGCAATGCGCGAGACCTACTTCTATTCTGACGTGCTCATCCATAAGCGCACCATGCCGGACACGGTCGCGAACGGCTACATCAAGCTCACAAAAGAACTGACCAATGCGGTAGTGTTCAGTCCCACTTTCAAATCCCCACGACCAGGATGGCTCAATACCAGCATCGCGGCTGAACGGATTGACGCAGCGGGTAGCCTGGTCACGACCCTTGCCGATTTGCATAAATTCGCGAACCCTTTGTTTCGGGGCAAACTCCTATCCAACACGTCGCAAGCGTTCTTGACCGCAGTCACAGGTGAGATGGCGAACGCAGAAATCGGCAAGCAAAAGACGCGTACCTTGCAAGGCGCGGCGACGCCGTTCGGACTGGTTCTGTTCAAGGAAGGCGATGGCCCGGGCGGATTCAATACGCTGATGGCGTTCCATCCCAGCAGCGACACCGTCTTTATCGGCTTTACGAACGAGTTTGGCAATTTTGACGAAGTCGACACTCTGATGATGGACGTGATGAGCGAAGCTATTCCAATTCATTAGGACCCCATTCACTGTCAAGTGTCTTTCGGCGCATGGCGTCGCCCCGGAGCGGCATCCCGGCTTCGCTTTTCACGTTCTCGCCACCAAACAGATGTTATGGCGACGGGTCCGAATTGACAGTTCGGTATCGACAACGCCCCGTCCATTCTGGGCCCCATGCAAAGCACGCTGACGAGTTTGAGCATAACGTCGGCGGGAGGGAGGATTTGCCTGGAAACTCGCGAGTCAGCCGGTTGAACTCATGCACTAACATCTGGCTAGGTCTGTTTCCTGCGGAGGGCAATGCCCGTTGCGCAACGCTTGCTTAGCCCGCTGACAACGATGGCAGGGCGTCGGGATGCCCGGAACTAACTGCGGATCAAGATGACACTGAAGATGAGCGAAAGCACGCAGACAACGCGCGTCGCGTCGATTGAGCGTCACGCTAAACCAAACAGGCCGAAAATGATCGAAGAAAGGCGACGCAAGTGGAATCCACAGGTCTGGTGCGAACCAGTTCGCAAAGTGGGCGCGCGACCTCAAGGGCTCCATAAGTCAAATTGCGAACTGGCTCAACGTTGCTGTAGGGGCAAATCCCTAATATCAGCATGGCAATCCCAGGTCAGACATAGGAAACATTCAATGAAGATATCGACTGCTTTGAAACGTTTGTTGGGCGTTGGGGCACTGACGCTTCCGATCCTGGCATTTGCCGAATCCAATGTTCAGACTGGCGCGGCCACTAACGCACCTGGCGCGACGGCCCACGTGGACTTTACGATTGTGATTCCGAAGATTCTGTATTTGCGTGTCGGCACGGGCTCCAGCTATTCGACCGGGGTGCTGGCTTCCAATCCGGCCGTCGATCTGATCACATTTTCCCCGACCGCAGCCCAGGTGGGCAACGGCACGGCAATCGCCGGTACTGGAGGCGATCTCACCGGCGGCGTCGAGACCGCGGCCATCGTGAGCAATAGCGGCAACGTCACCCTCAATGCTACGGCTACCGGCGCGCTGGGCAACGGCAGCGGCGATTCGATCGCGTTCTCCCAGATTACCTCGACCGCTACCACGCTGACGTCGGGTACCGCGCTGCCCGCGCCGGTGCTGGCAAACGGCACCAGTGCGAACGTCGTCCTCACAGCACCCGCCACCAAGGTGATCGTCCAAGACGCCAAGTGGACCTATAGCTACGCCAACACCGCGACAGTGCCGACCGGTACGTACGGTGGTGTCAATGTGAACAATGGCCGCGTGGTCTATACGGCGACGATGCCGTAATCGCCTCCAAAGCGGCATGCCAATGCACGCCCTTAGGCTATCGCCGATAAACGTTGAACTCGAATGAAGCCGATTCGTCGGGTGAGACACAGCCAAAATGGACTGCGCCGATTGCTGATCGGCGCAGTCCTCTTGGGCGCGACCGCAGACGCCGCCCATGCGTATACGGTCACGCTAGCTCCGGCGTCGCCGCTGACCGTTTATCTGCAGGTGGGCGTTGGCAGCTTTACGAGCACCTATAATAGCGGTGGCCAGCCCGGAAACAGCACGACGATCAACACGGTATCGGCAACGGTGGTGGCTGCGGCCGTTGGTAACGGCGCCGCGCAGGCGATGACGACCGACAGCGCCGCTACTCAGAGCTACTGGGACGGCTATACGTTTTGTAGCGTGCCGAATCAAATCTACATCGGCGGGTTTTATCGCACTACCGGCGGCACGACCGCCGCGGCGCGCGTCACCGCCACCGTGCCAGTCGCATTAACCGATGCGACGGGCGGCACCATTCCATTTTCAGCTATCGGATGGACTTCCAGCGGCAATGGCGATACCGGTACCGAGCCTTTTCCTGCAGGCACTTTCGTCAACGGTGGTGTGCAAAACGTCGGCTCCATGGCGAGCAATACGTGGAATGAGAGCTGCTGGACATTCTCCTACTTGAACAACACGGTGCCGCACGCCGGCACCTTCACCGGCGTCGTCCGCTATACCCTGAGCGCCCCATGAGCAGGGTTAGCAGCCCTGCGCTGCCGGCGACTTTTTTTTTGGCTTTCGTATTGAGCATAATCTGGTGCCCGGCGGCACAAGCGAAGACGACCACGATCGATGATTCGGGCACCCAAGCGCTAGAACCATCGGTGATGCTGCGCTGGAAGAGCGCGGCGCCATCGCGCTCGGGCAGGGATAACCTGATGGTCGGCAGCACCACCGTTCGCGTCCGAATCAATGTGACGCCGTGGTTGCACCGTTCTGGACGAATCTATCTCAATTTACCGGCGCAGCAGTCGGGACCCATCGCCGCTTCGTGGATCACGCAAGGACGGTTTCAACCGGGACAGTTACGCTCCGGCAATCGCATGCTGATCTATGCCGGACTCATCTCGGCACCCGTTTTGGAAGACGTCCTCAAGTTTCAGTTCAGCGTGGATGGAACTTTGATCCAGCGCCCGATCCCCGTGACCATCCGTTTTGAGATGGATGAAGATTGATCATGCGACGACCCGCCCTGGTTCTGCTCGCCCTTCTCGGCCTGGCACTCTCGATGCGCGCCCACAGTCAGGGATTCGCAGCCCTGGTTTCGCCTCCTCGCTTCGAGTTGTCGACGCAGCCGGGCAAGACCGTGCGCAGCGTGATAGAGGTGAGCAATCGATCGACGGCGCCCGCGCGGTATCTCATCCACACCGCCGACTGGACTTTCTCGTCGGAGTTCAGCGTGACATTTATGGACGATCTCCAACCCGGCAGTTGCCGGCCGTGGGTAGCGATCGAGCGCCCGGAGGTCACCGTCCCTGGCGGTGGAACCATGCGCTATCGCTTCGAGGTGACCGTGCCGGCGGAGGCGCCGCCCGGCGAATGCCGTTTCGCAGTGATGATCGAAGGCGCCGAACCTTCGATCTCTCGGAACAAGGGCTTGGACATGCCCATCACGGGGCGCATCGGCGTCATCGTCTACCTAGTCATTGCCGATGGCGGACCCATGCTTGCAGTGTCCGGACCCAAAATCGCGACCCTCAACGGACAGCGAATACCCGCTCTAATTGTTGACAACTCCGGCACTGCCCATGGACGCATGACCGGTTTTCTGACCGGCAAGGACGCGAAAGGAATCACTTACGACTTCACGCCCGCGGATTTTCCAATACTCCCCCACGAACAGCGCGAGGTCTTCCTCACGCCATCGACGGCTGCCGACGATCATCCGACGCTCACTTTCCCCGTTACGGTGAAGGGCACGCTCGAGTGGGGCAAGCACAGGACTGAGCTCAATCAGCTGTTTGAATGAAATTTCGTGGCAACCGTACTGTCCTGCTCGCATTCGGACTATGCGGGCCGGGAGGACTGGCCTGCTTGGGCGTGACCCAGGCACAGTCGGTGAGCGCAGCGGGGCCGCTTACTCCGAGCGCGCTTGATTTCCCCGCCGCACCTGCCTATCAAGATCGATACATCGGCGGGGGTAGCCTTCCTCCTGACATTTCTCGCGGCGATGATTCCATCAGCGACACGCACGGGCTGGCACGCTCGCTGCAGTTCGATGGGGTGGTAAGTGCGCTGAGCTCGCGCGTCGCCGGATACGAAAGCCATGTGGTGGAGCACGGCTTCGTCGCCAAGACGCAATGGGAAACGGCCGCATACGGCGCGTGGTCGCTCGATGCGTCAGCTCGCACGGGAGGATCCACTTTCGGGTCGGCCGGGCAAGGCCAGGGCGGAGTCGTCACGCTGAGGCAGCGCGGCATGCCCTTCGATGGAGATTGGCAGGCGGATAATGGCCTCGGGGACTTGAATTCTCCAGAGATCAATTTAGCGCGGATTCAACCGCGCTTTTATTTGCCCACGGCCCCATTGCAAGGCATTGCCACCGAATGGCGCGGCCCCGCCGGTCTTCAGATCGTGGCCGGTGGCGGGGTGCCCGGAATCTACGAGGGAATTGTAGTGCCCGATTTCCGGACGTTGGCCGGATACACCGCGACTGCCGGCGCACAGTGGTCCCCGGGATCGCAGTGGACCGTGGGCAGCCAGATCATCGAAGCTCGCGACGTGAACCTTAGCGCGGGACCGCTAATCGACAGCCCCACACGCATGTCCTCCACCACCGGGTTAGTCACTGCAGCTTGGAGCGATCGAAGTGCGCACCTGCAGATGAACCTCCTGGATGGCGACGTGAGCACTAAGTCAAATGCCGTCGGGGCGTGGATCGATGCGTCAATCGCACGGGGTCGGTTTCTGCATAGCGCTGGCATGTTTCGAATCGACCCGAACATGACCTGGGGCAACCAGTTGATCTCGAATGATGCGCAGGGCGGCTACTACCGGCTCAACTACCAAAGCAGGCAATGGCTGGCGGACGTCGGGGTCGATCAGGTGCGCTCCGTGTCGCGCCGGGGCACCAACACGACCTTTCTCACCGGCGACACCCGTTACCAGCTTTCGCGCGACTGGGGCGTCGGCAGCGCCGCCAACATCAGCCGCGCGGACGGCGCCTCAAGTTGGTCGCTAGAAGGCTATGTCGATCACTCAAACGCCGCTGGCACGGGTCGAGTGCAGGCGGATTTCGCCGAGACCTCGTCAGGCCGCGACGCCGCGCTGATTCTAAATGAAACGTGGTCGATGCCCGTCGGTGTGCGACTTAGCACTTCGACGTCAGTCGAGCGAATCAGCGGCGCCCTAATCAATAATCTGCAACAGGACAGCACCGTGCTGAGTATCGCCGCGTATGGCGGCGGCCAATTCACGACTTCCCTCGGGCTCGAGGGCAATGTGCGCTGGGCTGCCGCCGTTCAGGGTCGGGCGGCGCCCGGTGTGTCGGCCAATGTCTCATTGACTTGGCAACTATCCCCCGCCTGGGAGGTACTGCTTACGTACTACGATGCTCGGGCCGGATCTTGGAAGCCGCTGATGGTGCAGTCGCCACTGACACCTCCGGTGGCGACGCCCGTGCCGGCAGTAGAGGAGCGGGGGATGTTTCTAACGTTTCGCTATCGACGAGCTTCCGGCTCGCACTTCGCGCCGCTCGGCGGCGCAGTCGGAGCGGGATCCGGCGAAGTCTCGGGCAGCGTATTTCTCGATGCCAATAACAACGGCCGTTCCGACGCGGGGGAGCTCGGTGCGCCTAATGTCACGGTGGTGCTGGATGGGCGATTCTCAGTACA
Source organism: Pseudomonadota bacterium (assembly GCA_030775645.1). GTDB lineage: Bacteria > Pseudomonadota > Gammaproteobacteria > Steroidobacterales > Steroidobacteraceae > Bog-1198. The sequence continues at coordinate 63,427 of JALYIT010000038.1, forward strand.
GACCGACGCCGGCGGCCGATTTGATTTCCCGGTCGTGGCTACTGGACGCCACGTCATCACGGTCATCTCCGACAACCTGCCGCTACCATGGACGCTCGTCAACGATGGACGTGCGCAGTTTGAGGTCAAAACGCGGGACCGCACGGAGATCAGTATCGCAGCCCAGCGTCCGCGCTGATCAGTGGGCGGTGAGCCAATGACTCTTTTTGGAGCCTACTCTGCCTCTTGAATTAAAGTATGGCTCAACACAAAGATCTGGGCACTCTCCCGCCTCCGGAATAGCAGTAATTCAGTGTCTAGCCGGTTGATTAGCATTCAACCTTGAACCGGTCGCTGAACAAGAACATTAACTGAGTTTTGGCTGCGGCGCTGGTGAGATGAAGATCAAAAAAAACGTGGCGTGAGCGATATTTCGATCGCAAAATGGCGGACCAAGTATTCGCGGATTGGCCACGATCTCAAGATGTCATTATTTTAAGTCAAGGGCAGACGGTCTTGATACGACTGCCGATGGGGGGCTTATTCGTCCGACGCTGTCAACCATTGTCAGCGAGATGATATTGCTGCGCGCACGGGCGCATGCAGGACGGCATTGCTTAAGCATTGTCAGAAGGCCAGGATCGAGCATGCTCTCCGGTAACCATCCTCGGGGGTCAGGCGAGTATCCTCGCAGCTCGTTGTTCAATGTAGTGTAGATGGTCGCTAATTTGCGGAGAGGCTCGGCCATGAGAGGATGTCAGTTGTTGTTCATCGTCTATGTAGTCTCGGCAGCGCATGCTGCAGGGGTAATTGACCAATCGACAATGGATATCGTTCGGGCGGCTTGTACGGAAGACGCCCGGAAGCTGTGCTCAGGTGTGCAACCGGGAGGAGGGCGGATCCTTGCCTGTCTCAAGGAGCATAAGGACCAGTTGTCCGCCAATTGCCAACAAGCCGCGGCGCGGATAACAGCGCAAAGCGGCAGCCCTGTAGCGAGTGATTCCAGCGCACCGCCAGGGTCCAGCACTTCAGCCGCGACCTCGGTCAGTTCATCGGTCGAGGCGCAAATTGCAGCTTCTGGGGCTTTTACCGCAAAGCAACCTGTGGCGGCCAAACTAGCGCATCCCTCAAGTGCGACGCCAGGTACTGCAACGCAGAAAACTGGTGCTCCGAGCTCCTATTTGCTCATGAAGCAGGTGAAGGTGATCGATCCGGGCATGGATAAGGTTCAGGCACCCTTAGCCGCGTACGATCTTTTACTTCCCGCGGATTGGCAATTCACCGGAACGGTCGTATTCGGCGGCGGTAAGGGCGGATGCCTTGCTGACCTGTTCGGGTTGGTGATCACGGCGACCAGCGCCGACGGCCTTACAAAGTTTCAGACCGCTCCGGACTACACTTGGCAGTACGCCGACGATCCTGCGGTGATGAAGAGCCTGACCGATCCTAACCGACGCGTGCTCGGTTCTTCGGCCAAAACCTGTCAAGTGGCGAAGCCAATGAAGGCGGAAGAATATTTCCGCCGTAACGTCATCACTCTGTTTCCCAGGGGCGCCGAGGTCCTGTCCGTGGAACCGTTCCCGGAGCTGAATGAGCTTGTGCGTAAAAGGCAAGGACTGCCACCAGGCGATGGCAGCAGCACCGGTTCCATTCGTACTGAGGCCATCCGGGCCCGATTGGCGTTCACGAAGGATAGTAAGGATTGGGAGGAGTGGGTAGGTTTGGTTGTCGTGACGAAGATTTCCCCTGTTGGCCGGGGATCATTTTACGACTCGCACGCGATGTCGCTGGTGGCGCTGACATCGCCAAAGGGAAAGCTAGACGCCAGCGACAAACTTTTTAAGGTCATCGTCAGCTCCATCCGGCCGGAGTCGCCATGGATCGCCTACTCGAATGGAGTGCTCAAAAAACTCTATGAGGCGGAAGCGCAAAAGAATGCCGCCATTGACAAGATTTACTCAGATCTGCAGAAACTCGCGATTTCGGACCTTAACGAGGTCACGGCGAATCGACAGCACGGCTCTACTGTCAGCGCGATGCAGACGGACCAGAACATCCGCAACGTCCAGACATTTCGCGACCCGAACACCGGGCACACAATGGAATTGAGCAATCTCTACGATAACGCCTGGTACAACAGTGCCTCGCATCAATACGTTCTGAGTGACGATCCGAATTTTAAAGCGAGCGGAGCACTTTCAGGAAACTGGACGGAACTGCAGGTGGTAAGGCCTTCTCCGTAGCGCAATATTCATTTTTGGTCGTTCACTCTGATTCTAAGGAGCTCTGAAAATCTCGGGATGAAAACCAGGTTTGTCGCGAGACGCGGGCGAGTGACGCCGCTGGACGTTGCGCGGAAATTCTTGCCGTGCGATTTGCTGGACACGGGGATCTTAAAACATCCGCTTTGGGTCAAGTGCAGGAGCTGTTTCGGGCCATTCCACGTGACGAATTCGAGGGCTCGTATCGGGAGGAAATCCTGTAATTAGTACGCTGATTTCTCAGATTTGCCTCGCATCTGAGCGGGGCCCTGCCAATCGGGATGCCAGCACCCTTGTTCATCATGGATATGAGCGCCTCCGCGTCGGGCGCGCCAGTCTCAAGTGACGGCTACACCTGGTCGTAGGGCTACACTTGGAATCAAGGCCCAACAATAGGACGGCGCAGGATTAGACTGCTAGCGTGCTTCATTCTCACCAACCGGCAAGTCATCAGCTCTTCATTTAGCTCCATTTGCGCCAGACTCGGAAACCACCGAGAAAGGCAAGATCGTTGTGCCCGAGATCGGCGTTGCTAGGCAAGTGATCTAGCCTTGCAGCGTTGCCGCCACCAATGATGACGTAATCTGCATGCAAAATTCGGCTCAGGCCCCGCACCATCTTCTGCACGCGTTTGCGCCATGCCGTGACACCTAAGCGGCGACGAGCTTGGTCGCCGGCATAGGTACCGAACGTGCCTCGTCGGGTGAATGGCAGATGAGCGAGTTCCATCGGATGAATGACGCCATTGACAATTAGTACCGTTCCAATGCCCGTTCCGAGTCCTAGGAATAGCATCCTGCCGCCTTTGTAGCTGCCAATCGCCTGCATGGTGGCATCATTCATAATTTTCACAGGACGGCGAAAAGCCCGCCTAAAGTCAAATTCGACCCAACCGTTGCCGAGATTCTGAGGTTCGCACACGATCCTTCCATCAACCACAACGCCAGGATATCCGATGGAAACGGCGTCATAACTCCATTCACCGGCTATCGCACGGACTTGGGCAACCATGTCAGTCGCGCTCAAAGCAGCGCCTGACTCAAAGCGTCGAACGTCGCGGCGGTTAGAGACGCGAATTTTCACGTGGCCTCCACCGACATCTATCGCGAGAATCGGTCGGTGAAGTTTCGACTTAGATCGTGAAGCCGGCATTACTGAAATGGCCCAGCAGGACGTCCCAAGCAAGCAATCAAGCTAGTTGCAGGAGGACTGCCAAAAATCGAGCAGTCTAGCCGTTGCATCGGCGCGCGATCGGTATGTGTCTGTATCATCTGCAGCTGCAATTGACGGGGAAAACGCGGTCGGCGGCGACGTCTATGAATGGGTCCAAGCGCCTCTAATTATAACGCCCGTCCGGAACAAAACTGCTTGCAGCGCTCGCAAATTAAACGCGCTACCGCCCCATCGTTTGGCCAGTGTCTTCTTACATGCGGCGCACAAGATCGCTCGGATCAATAGTAGAGCACTGCGGTTCGTTGGCGTCTTGCGAACATGTAAGAAACGCCTAGGGCCGGTGCGGAGTTGACTATTGTTTCTTGAATTGAGCGCTATGCTCCAGATTGGTCAAGGCATGCGGTCAACCTTGATTGAAGTCATGGGGCCCATGGTCTGCAGCCAAAAAGTGTGACGGTGATAGGAGGAGTTGACCGCGAATGACTTACGACCGATGCCCCAAGCAGTCCAGTCTGTCTCGATAACTTCCGCAAAATCACGGGCCCCGCGTTCTTTAGTCACCGAGCGGCGCTGCGGCGAAGGGCGGGAAAAATAAACCACAGACTCAAAAAGAACAGTCCCAAGGCAGCCCCACAGATGGCGCTGACCCACAAAAGCGAAAGGATCGCGTAGGCTACCAAGGCGACTTCTATTGAGATGGCGACCAGGAGAGGCAGCATTGCGATCATGATCAAGCGCGACGCGTAATCGGCTAGGTACCTGGAGATTGTGCCGCGCTCAGCCTCTCGATGGTAGGCGGCCGGCGCCATAATTAAACCGATAGCCACCGCTACCAAGACTAGGGCCGCAAGGTGCAACGCTTGCCCGGTGCGCGGAAGCAGTTCGGAAAATCGCTGGTTAAATACGGCAATGAGCTGAAAGCCGAATAGTGCCTGGATGCCCGGAAGCACCATCCGACTTTCCTCAATAATATGATCAACTTCCTCTTCTAGCGATTCCTTTTTGATCGTGTTATTCGCCATCGCGCTTCACTTTGGGACCACGCACGTCGTCGCACGAGGTCTACCGAACCGCCCTATTGCCCCCCGGTCTTGGCAGCAAGTTTCTGCGCCATCTGTTTGTGCATCTGCAACGTGGGGAGAGTTTTCTTGGCAAAACCCGCAATATCAGCATCATTCGAGTTACTGGCCCGCGTGAACAGGGCTACCGCCTTGTCATGCGCACGCACCATTTCATTCGCGTATGCCATATCGAGTTCAGCCCCGGACTTCGAGCTCAACATCTGCACCATTGTTTGATGCTCCGTATCGAGGGCAGTGGGTGCAGATATGCTTTTGCGCTGGGCGAGGGCAGTCAACTCCGCGTTCGCCTTGCCGTGATCCGTAATCATCTGCTGAGCAAATTGTGTCGTATCAGTGCTGTGACCTTGCTTTGCGGCCAGCTGCCCGAGCTGTACCTCTGTCATTCCATCCAACCCTGCTTTAGTCACAAATTCCTGCGGGCTCATCATGGAAATGGCGCCCTTCATCGCTGTTCCAGCGCGCGGTGCGTCTGCTGACGGTTGTTGCGCCAAAGATGGTGCCGCCCCCACAATGATTAGTACGGAGGCAAAAGCCATGGATCGATATTTCATAAAACTCCCCTATTAACTATTTACGTCGTGCGCTTTTAGGCGCAATTTGCTCAAGGTTCGGTCGCCGTAACGTATACCAACGCCGTACCGAGGATCATTCCTGTGTTTGCTAGAGCGCATAAGCGCACGCTGCCGCCAGTCGACGTCGGACTTTTCTGGCGCAGCAATGATGTCCTGCTAACTTGATACATCGGGATAAAGCGGCGTAAATCGACTCCCAGGTGCGAAAGTGCTGCAATCCCTTTTTAACAACAAAAGAACGCAGGGCCTATCACTATGGCGAAGAAAAGGAGCATTGGTGGCCTGGCAAATCCGGCGACGTTGCCGGCGTTTGAGCCTGAGTCCGACGAGGTGACGGTGATCATAGAGACACCGAAGGGAAGCCGTAATAAGTATGCATTCGATGAGAAGGCAGGCATTTTCGATCTCAAGCAGGTATTGCCCTCTGGGATGGCTTTTCCTTACGACTTCGGCTTTGTCCCCTCCACTCTCGGGGGCGACGGCGATGCACTGGACGTACTGGTGCTCATGGATGAACCCGCCTTTGCCGGTTGCCGGTTGCAGTGCCGCGTTATTGGCGTGATAGAGGGCGAGCAGCTTGGAAAGAAAGGAAAAGTGCGAAACGACCGAATCATTGCTATCGAGCGGCAAAACCGTAGCTTTGCCAGTGTGAAAAAAATTGCTGATATGGGCAGGCTATTCTGCGAGGAGCTCGAGGAATTTTTTGTCAACTACCATCGAATGATCGGTAAGGAATTTAGAGTTATCAAAATACGAGGCCCATCGAGCGGGCGCCGCCTCATTAAGGAAGCCCAACAGCTGGCCAAGAGGGGATCGAGCTGAGGCGGACTCGTGCCGAATTGGTGATACCGGGAATCCGTGGCCTAGCGCAGGACCATTCAACGGGGCACAGCGACGATAGAGCATGGATCGCGCAACGGTGACTTTAGTGCAGCGCGAGTTGGAAAAGGTACGCGTCTCTCCCGGAATTATACACAGCGCCTAAACCGGTTCCCTGACGCGTAGATGGTAAGCGATCGCCGAGAATGCCGAGCCGAAAAGTCCGAAATCGTAAATTAGTCAGGGACCTTCCAGCGACTCAGGGTTCGCGCTCTGGCAAAATTGGCTATTACTTGGTCAATGGGCTCGTCAACATGGATGAGAGCGTTCTCGGCGTTCTCGGCGATTAGTCTTAGGGATGCCGGCGATTGATCTTGTGAGAGAGCCAATAACGCGTGTCGTACGATGCTTGCCACTTGCGTTAGTCCAATGGCGACAAAAGCCGTCTCAGCCCCCTGCAACTGAGAGATGGCGTCTTCGCTCAGTTGTTGCAGGAGAGTTTTATTTCTTGCGGACGCCCAAAATTCGCACGCCGTGAACAAAATTCGATCATCTCTGCATACTCTTGCTGATCCGGTGGCCGCCGTCGTAATTACTTCGAGTAGGGCCGCACTAGTACTCGGCTTGTGTCCCTCCCAGTCGGACATCGAATACTCGTCCATTTTCGTTCTCCCCACTCATCCCGGCATTATTTCCATGGGACATTAACGTATTTGATGTAGGGGTGACAGTACTGTCTTTACGGTAACTTGGGCGAAAACGGGAATGCGCCGAGTCCTCGAAAGTTGTGTGCGGCCGCTAAACATATTCACGTGTAAAGGCCAGCGGCGTGAGGCATGCCCTGTTTGGGTGTGTCGCTAGCTTTCTCCCGCGGCAGATTTGCGACTTTAACAGTGAATGTTCGGAGCTATTGCTTAAAGATGTTACGTCTTATGGACCGGAATAAGCAGACAACACGCGATCTGAGCGGATCGCGAATGGACAATCATTTGCGCCATATCCATTTTACGTGATCGCGCGGATGGCGCAGAATGCAGGACTCTGGATTGAATAAAGCCGCTATCGATCTGCACGCGGGGGCCTCATTGGCGAAACGGGCGTAGCATGTGAACATCGCACTGCTTTTTGATTTAGACGGGACGCTAATAGACAGTGTGTATGCGCATGTCCTAGCGTGGCAACAGGCGCTTGCCGCAGAGGGCATCGAGGCGGATTGCGCTAAGCTTCATAGGCGAATCGGTATGGACGGCTCACTCCTAATGAAGGAGAGCGCCCGCGATGCCGGCGTGAAAATAACGGTCAAGGGCATGGGAAGAGCCGAACAGCGTCATGCTCGCCTGTTTAGGAAACTTAACCGACACCCGAGGCCAACGAGCGGCGCCCCTTCTTTCTTAAACGCCTTGCGCGGGGCGCGCGTGCCTTGGGGAATTGCTACCTCTGGCAAGCTTGCTGAAATCGCGACATCGCTCAAGGCGGTCGGGGTGCACCGGAGCGACATTGTCGTAGATGGATCCGTGAGCCAGCGCGCCAAGCCAGAACCTAATCTGTTTCTAGAATGCGCCAAAAGACTGAACACCAATCCATCCCTTTGCTTCGTGGTGGGAGATGCCATCTGGGATGTGTTAGCCGCGCGGCGCGCCGGCATGCAAGCAATCGGTTTAACCTGCGGCGGATACTCAGAAGCGGAACTCTACCAAGCTGGTGCGTTTCGAGTCTTCAGCGATCCCCAGGCTTTGCGGTTAGCAGCGGGGTTGCTCGGTATCGATCTGTGACTAAACCTCACCTGCTCACGGTCCGTGAGTAGGGGAATAACTGCTTGCGGCTCACCTGTCGAGCGAGGCATCTCTCATGACGATACGAAATGAAGCTTCGTTAGTTGACTCCGGCCATCACAGGCCGTGACGCGCTTCTATGGGCTTCAACGCCTTTGCTAGGCTGGTCACACCATTCACTGAATGCTGGCGTTGCAATCGCAGCGCGGGCCATCGCCCGCAGAACTGCTGACCGAAGTCGGGAGTTGCACGCCGGCAGCGTATCCCCACAGATTGGCACTATTTTTGCAGACACTAGCAAAGTATATTGGGATTGCGCACGATTGTTTTTCTCGGTCGTTGGGCGGGCGATGATAGGGAGTGCCATTCTTCCGACGACAATTAAGAGTGGTGTCTGACGTTCACCCCACAAGAATCTTCCTATAGTAATCCAGAGTGCGGATTATGCAGATGTAGCTAGACATTGACGTAGCGCTATATGGTCTGTCGCTTGCGACAGTCTGCGGCGCAGAAAATTGGTTCATACCGCGCATCATGACGACGGGCAAGGAGTCGATATGACCAGGCGATACAGCAAGGCAGCCTCGAAAAGCGTGAAACGCGTGATGCGTAAACGAAAACAAGGAACACTAAAGAGCGGCGGCTCCGGAAAAACAGTCAAAAGTCGCAAGCAGGCAATTGCCATAGGTCTATCTGAAGCGCGCCGGGATGGGAAGAAGGTTCCCAAAAAACGAGGTAGCTAAAAAAGTCCTTATGCGGAGTTGGAAATCTCTCCGGACTTCAGTTAATGAGGCCGGGAATCTGGGGAACAGATCGGCCGGAGCCACTGCGCCGTCATGAACCCGGCCGGGAATGTAATTGTTACTAATTGAGAGTTTTTGGGGATTCAGAATACAGCCAGTCGCGATCTAAGGGCGCCATATTTTCTAACACTTCGGCAAGCGCCCTCGGATCATGCACCGCTGTAGGACCCTGCTTGCATAGCCGTTCAGCCACATGCAAAACGTCGATCATCGTGCCGCGCTGTCGGCGCTCGATTCGACACGCACCTACGTCATAACACCCTCAAGCTGGCGCGAGAATCGAACAGGAAGGTCGAGGACGTTTAGCCGCGCCCAAATCTTGCGACACAAATGTCCAAGTTTCGGATACATCAGATGGGGGATCTTACGAACTGGCAACGTCTGTAACCTAGATTCCTGACCCCTTACTCACGCATCACTCCGGGACAGGCGTAACGCTATGTCTTCACTGTATCCGACTTGCATCCGCCGGTCTTCCGGCGCACCAGGCTGCTTAATTCGCGCTCCAATATCGTCCGTGGCTCGGCTATTCTTCACATTCCGAGTGAAGGCGGCTGGAACCGCCAAAGGCTTCATATGGAAAAAATTGAGACCTGGCTGTTTTCTTCATCAGATTTCATGCCTCATGGCATGTGCTATCTCTGGCAACCCAGCACGCTCTGGCTAAATGTTGTGTCCGACGGGCTAATCGCCGCCTCCTATTACGCAATCCCGTTGGCATTGCTTTATCTGGTGCGTGGCCGGCGTGCTGAGCTTCCCTACCGAGGTATTCTGTTGATGTTCGCCGCCTTCATTTTACTCTGTGGCACTACGCATCTCATGGAAATGTGGACCGTCTGGCATCCGGATTATCGGTTGGCAGGATCACTCAAAGCGTTGACCGGAATCGTCTCGGTGGCCACTACGCTGGCGCTTTTTCGGATCATTCCTGAAGCGATGCTACTGCGAAGTCCGGCACAATTGCAGCGGGAAGTAGAGGCCCGTACCGCGGAGCTCGGCCAAGTCAACAAAGAACTGCGAGAGCAGATCACGGCGCGCGATCGAGCGGAAACGCAACTGCGCGATCAAGCTCGACTGACGCAGGAACTCGGTCGCACGTGGGCGGTGAGCCCGGACCTCTTAGGCGTTTTGAACCGGGACGGCTTTTTTGAATCCTCCAATCCAGCGTGGGCGGTGACCTTGGGCTGGTCGGAAGAGGATATTCAAACCACAAAGTTCTTCGACTTCATCCACCCCGAGGATTTGCCGCGTACCTACGCCGCATGGGAAGACGTCAAGCAAGGAACCTCGGTCCTGCGCTTTGAAAACCGCTTTCGGTGCAAGAGCGGAGACGGCTGGCGCTGGCTCTCGTGGGTCGTGGTTCCTGCCGAAGGGAAATTTTACTGTAGCGCCCGCGACATAAGCCTCGAGAAGGCCCAAGCAGCGGCGCTGGCGAAAAGTACCGCTGAGCACGAGCGCGTGTGGCAGAACTCACGCGATCTGCTGGTCGTCGTGGGCTCGGACGGCGTTTTTCGTGCCATCAATCCCGCCTGGACCGACATTCTCGGGCATGCGCCATCGGATGTAGTCGGTCACAGTCCTAAGGATTTTTTATGGCCTGAGGATGCGGAACAGACCCAAGCCGGATTGAACGCTGCTGCGGCCGCTGAAGGCCAAACCGATTTTGAAAACCGATACCGGCATAAAGATGGGTCTGCCCGCTGGATTTCCTGGCACACAGCCCTTGAAGGCGATGTGGTGTATGCGTATGGGCGCGACATCACCGCGCAAAAACGCATCCAGGCCGATCTTATGGCTACGCATGAAGCCTTGCGTCAATCGCAAAAAATGGAGGCGGTTGGACAGTTGACCGGTGGTCTTGCGCACGATTTTAACAATTTGCTCGCGGGCATCATGGGCAGTTTGGAAATGACACGCACGCGGATGGCGCAAGGCCGTTTTACTGACATCGAACGCTATCTTGATGTAGCACAAGGTGCTGGGCGACGGGCAGCCTCCTTAACACAGCGACTGCTCGCCTTTTCTAGGCGTCAAACGCTCGATCCAAAAGTTACCGATGCGAATCGATTGATAGCTGGGATGGAGGAGTTGATCCGGCGCACAATCGGACCGGCGATCGAGCTCGAAGTGGTAGGCGCTGTCGGGTTGTGGGTCACTTTGGTCGATCCTTCTCAATTGGAAAATTCGCTTCTGAATCTTTGCTTAAATGCGCGTGATGCGATGCCCGATGGCGGACGCTTGACCATCGAAACCGCAAACAAATGGCTCGATGATCGCGCTGCGCAGCAGCGCGAACTCCCTGAAGGTCAATACATATCGGTGTGCGTAACCGACACCGGCGTCGGCATGAGACCTGAGATCATCGCGCGCGCGTTCGACCCCTTCTTTACCACTAAGCCGATCGGGGAAGGCACCGGGCTGGGTCTCTCCATGATCTACGGCTTTGCCCGGCAATCGGGAGGGCAGGTGCGCATTTACTCTGAAGTCGGCCGCGGGACGACCGTGTGCCTGTACCTGCCACGAAACCATGAGTCTCTGGATGATCGTGAGGAAGTGACCCGCAGCGTCGAGGTCGCAACTCGGGGCGCTGGTGAGGTTGTGCTGGTCATCGATGATGAACCGTCAATCCGAATGCTAGTGAGCGAAGTTTTAGACGAAGGCGGCTATACCGCGATCGAAGTCGGTGATGGCCCTGCAGGTTTACGGATATTGCAATCTAACGCGAAGGTCGATTTGCTCATCACTGATGTGGGCTTGCCGGGAGGCATGAACGGCCGACAAGTGGCCGATGCGGCGCGTATTTTGCGGCCGCTCCTCAAGGTGCTCTTCATCACTGGCTACGCCGAGAACTCAGTGATCAACCATAAGCATTTGGAGCCCGGCATGCATTTACTTACCAAGCCATTCGCGATGGAAACGTTAGCCCGACGGGTACGAGAACTCCTTGAAAGTGATTAGATGTATGGTAGCGTCCCGATTGGACGCCGGCCTCTTAGGTTGCATGCGGAGATGGCAATGCGATTTACGTGTCGCGCCTTCGGCAGATTAGCGGGGGCTCGATCCGGCACAGCAATGCCCCGTGCCTTCCATCGTGCGATTAAGGTGACAGTCCCTGCGCAAAAGCATCGCTATTTGTACTCTCTAAACTTCGGTCCCCGCCGAATTCTAATTGGCCCACCCGCCAGATCGTTTGGGTTTAACACAGCACGGCCTCTAGTGATCCGAACGAACCCCGACCGAGCTAGTTTAGCGACTGCCCCTCTGACCTGAGGCATCAAGGATCGCCAATGTTTCTTTTTAGTAGGAGTTAGTGATCTGGCGATCTCGGACGGGCAAGTTGACGCTTCCGCGTCGCGATCCGAGAGCGATGCGACGATCTTTGCCTCGATCAATCGATCATCGTGAGTCAATTCGCGCGCCTCAGCGACCGCTCGCTCGTTAAGCATCGACGTGAACCAGGCCGCGTAGGGGGTGTCGGTGACATTGTGGCGATTGTAGTCCGGCGCCCCATCATCCCACCAAGGTGGCCCGCGCTCACCTAGGGCCCGTTTGGCTACATCCACCCGACTCCTCGCAATTTCCAGTAGGCTGCAATTGGCTTTAGCCGCGCGGACTTGGCGACGGGCCTGCATAAGCTCGTCCACCCAATGCTCTCGCACTGAGGCCTCAAGGTTGGGATTGGACAGACGCCAAAGACGAGCGTTAACCACAAAATAGCGCCCATCCGGCGTGTTCGGGTATGGTCGGTCGAAGCCTTTCTTTCTCACTCGATATCTAATTATTCGAGCTCTTCTTTCTAAACATCAGGTCGGCAAGGTCGAATTGCTTACCAAAAAGTGGCTTATGCTGGGGCGCGCCTGCAGCAAACGTAGGCGGGATGTAGGCTTCAAATCGCCCCGTCGCATGCATCGTTTTCCAGAATGGCTCGCAGGAACTACACGCGTGACCCGGGTGACACGGGTTGCCGCAACCCGCGTCGTTCGCGTGAATCGCCACCTCAATACCGGAAGGCTTCAACGCTGATGCCATAGTTAAAGAAACTCCGTGGATAGTTGTACAAGCCGATTAGACGCTATTCGCAACCCACAAGGTGCACTCAAAGGATTGAATTTTGGAATGTGCAATCAGTTCGCTGTTTCTCGACTCGAAATGTCAAATGGGACGGTGTGGTCTCAATAGTCGATCCACACCAGCTACGTAACTTGATTTTACAAAGGGCGTGCGTATGGGTGCTCTTGTTTTTGCGTCTAGGGCCAGTGGCATGGACGAGTTCCATACTGGACTGCTTTAACACCGCGACGCGCAAGTCGGCACGACAGGTGGCGGCCTAGCTCTTTTTAGGACTTTATCTGCTGCTCGACTTGTCCTGGTTCATCAATTTCTTAATAAATGACCCGGTTCGTGTAGTAACGCGCGTCGTCGATGAGATCCGATATCTGTCGGTCAAGCTAGATGGCGCGGTCCTCTTCTTCCAACACATCAACGCACGCTAAGAACATGCGTATAGGATGCTCACCTCTAACAAAGGCTTCGAGGAATGGGGCAACAGCTATCGGATGTGCGGGCACACAGACCTTTGGCGCCCCATAAGCCAAAGGGCGTGGAGCAGGTCGATCGATCATCGAGGCATAATCGGAAAAAGCAGGCCAAGTCGCTCTGAATGATCCACACCTCAATCAAACTGCGCAATGTTTAAACGCCGAAGTTGAGGTTTACGTCCGACGTTGACGCGCTATCGGTCAGGGGAAGCCGGGCGATATAGGCGAGCGAGGAATAGCCGGTCCCGAAATCATCGAGTGCGATTCGGTAACCTAGATCGCGCAGCCTACCGAGAGCGCCTTGTACAGCAATTGAATCGTTCACCATCACCGACTCGGTGATTTGTTGGTGTGGCCGTTCGTGATCGGGACCCCTAGCCTAACCGCACGCCGGCGATCTTGCCGGCGGCATCCAGGCGAATCCTGCAGACTGTTTCGCCATTCTCGAACTTGGCTGTGAAAATATAAGCCTCACCCTGCCTGGCGTTGAACTCAAGGGACTTCAGGGCGCCGAATTTAAGGAAATTCTGATGCACTGTTGCCTCCTCAGGTCGCGCTATGGCGGCCATCTCGGGCGTCATGCTTTCGTAGTTCACGTGGCCGGCGATTACTTCGTTGACGAGCTGGGTCAGAACCTCGCGGACGTGGGCTAAGTCGGCCGCCTCCGCCGCGGCTGAGGCTGGGACCTGAGACGGGGAAGAAGTGGCAGGGGAGGCTAAGAGGGCAAGCGCGGCGCAAGCCGCGAAATGGATGAGTTTCACGGGGTTCTCCGATCATGTCGCTGGAGAAGTTGAAGCTTCTCCGCGAGCCAATGACGTTTGTATAACGGCCGAATTCGCCGACTTGACCGAATGGACGGTTGCGCGCTCCGAGTGTCCGGTTTCCGACGCAAGTCGACGTTTACATAAAGTATGTTTATTTACAACCATCTATCATGCATCAACGGGATGCGTATTATGCGAAATAAGACTTTTGTTGGCGAACTTGCTCTTGGCTAAGGTCCGTGTATCGCGCGAGAGCGGTTCAAAGCGGGCGCTTTACCACTTCGCTGGTGGCGCGATTGACGCTTGCTGTGGTAGTGGGTGACGAGGACACCGCAGGAAACGTTTTTTTTAGACGTCTAGCGCCTCGCTTATTGATGCGATTGATGACCAAGTAGACGCAATCAGACCGTCGGGCAAAGTATGTTCGAGGTACTTAAGTTACAGACATTAATCGCGCCATCTGGACCTGCAGCGAAGCCATTTGGCGTAAACAATAGGCCGCCGTCGAAGTGTGTGCGTCCGCCAAACGACATTGCAAACTAAGTCAATATCATCAGCGCGGGAAGCATCCAAAATGAAGGCAGCCGGGAAGTAAACAATCACAGGTAGTCCGCGCAGCGTGAGCCCTGCAACGGACGACGCAAAGGGGCATGCCAGGGCGAGTACATGGTCGTTCACGATCTGGACAACTGGAAGAAGAGCGCGCAATTGTGTTACTTGCGATCATCAAACAACTTCCCAACCCATTGGATCGACAAACAACAACAGTGCGCGGATCTCTGGATTCAGAACAACAATCAGGGCGATAAAGAGCGCAAAACCGAGAAATCTATAAACCGAATGTATGAGAGGAACCAGATTGAAGCGTTGCGTCGCGAAACCGCGTTAACAGTAAATCGGACAACCTCGCCATCAATATCATTGTCAGTCATCGTCGTGATGGTAATTGCGCGGATCATCCCGAGGGAAGTGCGACGGCTTGCTTTAATGTGTAGGCTATCGCTTGACCAACAAAGAGTCGTGAATGTCCGACACCTTCCATCCCGACAACACCCACAGCCCTGTGAGCGGCGCCAAAGCGGAGAAAGGCTCCGCCCCCGTATTCGTGAGCTATTCGTCGCTGGACTCACCCATCGCGGAGGAGGTTTGCGCAGCGCTGGAAAGTGAAGGCTATAGCTGCTGGATTGCTCCGCGCGACGTCGTGCCAGGCGAGTTCTACGCTGATGCGATCGTGCGGGCAATCGATTCGGCGACTGTGGTGTTGTTGGTGCTATCGCTGCATTCGAATAACTCACCTCATGTAGTCAGGGAGATCGAGCGAGCCACGTCGAAGCGGCGGCCTGTATTGGCGTTGCGGATCGACCATGTGCAGATGCAGCCTGCGCTCGAATACTTTCTCAATGCATCTCACTGGCTAGACGCGACCGTGTCGGGCGTAACGGGCGCCATGCCAAGGATAATTGAGGCGGTGCGACGGTTCGCTAATCCGCACGGCAACGTATCCGAGGCGCCAAAGCTACAACAATCCGTGCCGCCGGTCGAGGCGCCGAGTAACGTCGGACAGAAAGACGGCGCGAATTCCATCGCGGTGCTGCCATTTGCCAACATGAGCGCCGACCCAGATCAGGAATATTTTTCCGATGGACTGGCCGAAGAAGTTATCAACCTCTTGTCGCACGTTCCCGGCTTGAAGGTGATTGCTCGCACATCCGCATTTGCTTTTCGCGGCAAGAACCAGGACGTCCGCGAAATCGCGGCAGCACTCGGAGTCACTCATCTCCTCGAGGGCAGTGTTCGCCGCTCCGGCAATCGCCTGCGCATCACTGGTCAGTTGATCCATGCTGCCGACGGCACGCATGTGTGGTCGGAGCGATTCGACCGGGAACTGAGCGACATCTTCGCCATACAGGATGAGATTTCGACCGCAATTGTTGACGCTTTGCGGGTGAAGCTCGGGGACGGAGCCGGTACAAAAAGATATGCACCGAATCTGGCAGCTTATGAGATCTATCTGAAGGCCAGGCATCTCGCGAACAGTGTGGCGCCCAGCTCTCTTGAACTGGCGCGGCAGTGCTTCGAGCAAGCGATCCAGTTGGATCGCGCCTTTCCGCTTGCGCATATTGGCATCGGAAACTACTGGATCTCCGTCATGATTTTCGGCCGGTGCCCCGCCCACAAGGCCGTGCCAGCTGCGCGAGCCGCAGCGCGGGAAGCGCTGACGCTTGACCCTTCGCTTCCGGAGGCGCACGCGCTGCTAGGCCTGCTGGCTGCCATGTATGACTTCGATTGGACCGCAGCGGAGCACCACTTCGACTTTCCGAAGGCGAAGCTGACTTCCTTTGCCACGTTCCGACCGACGTACGGTTGGTTCCAGTTCATGCGTGGCAACACTGGCCCAGCGATTTTGCTTGCGCAGAGCGAAATAGATGCAGACCCGCTTGACGTATGGCCCAGAATGAACCTGCAGGTCATGTTGCAGTGGGAGGGCCGGACGGCTGACGCGCTGGAGCAATTGAAAAAGGTTCTCGAAATTGACGAGAATCAGGTTGTTGCCATGGTGGCAATGGCGTTGATCGCCGCCGAAGAGGGCGACCTGGCGCAGGCGCTGACGATTGCACGCCGGGCTCATGCGGTAGCTCCGTGGTATTTGGATGCGACTGCGGTGCTCGCCGCGCTGCTGCGTCGCCATGGGGAGGTAGATGCGTCGCTGCCGCTGTCACAGCTGGTTACCGATGCGCAGGAGATCGGCGACGCCCCAGCGCGCGCGCTGTTCCATCTGCTCTGTGGTGAGGTGAATCAAGCGGCCGATTGGGCGGAACGAGCCATCGAGGAGCGTGACCTTTCGATTTTGATCTACCTTCGCTTTGTCGTGAGCAGAGAACTACGCGCGAGTCAGCGCTGGCCGAACATCGCCAGCATGCTCAAACTGCGGGATTGAGGTCCTCGATCGATCGCCAGCCGCCCTGCGGCAGGCCAATAGATGCCATCGGGAGCGGTCTACGGCCTTTCAATGGCAGTGGTCGGATGCCGCAGAACGGATTGGAGTAGGTGATGGGAATCGAAACCACGTATGGGACCACGCCAGCCGTTAGCATCATCAACGTAGCTACTTCGCGCAGTTCTTTAGTTCAACGGCGAGAAAGTGAGCTTCGGTGTTCCCGACGTTTTCGCCCATGTGCGTCACCGAGTCGCGCCACATAACGTCCCCTTCGACATATGCCCGAGTTGTCGCCGACCCATCGAGGGAGATGTTCTTAACAGTGGCAGCAGTGAGGGGAAAAACAATACCCTCAGGGTGACTGTGCATTACTTCCTTTTCGCCGGGCTTGAGGTGGAACTCGAGTACCCGGACTCGTGCATTATCTAGTCGGACTTTGAAATACTGCGGCATTAGCTTGACCGGGTCCAACGCTGGGGCATCTGCTAAAGCAATCGCCGCTCCTGTGATAGAAGCACCCAGAGCCGCCCCGAGCGCAATGTCCATAAATCGAGTCATGCAGAAATCTCCTTAAGGATCGAGCCGGAATGAAGTCGCCGGAGTTGAGAAACTTTCACCTATCTCCTCGACCGTTCAGCAGCAGTCTACTGCGGCCCTGACATGAAGGCCTCAGTAACGGATTTGGCCTCACGCAGTTCTGCCCCGTTTCTTCGCGATACTTTTTTATTAGCGTCATTTCTTTTTTTTGGGATTTGCGGCGTTCTTTCCCTGTTCCGACGGCACGAGGTTGCTTTCATTTGAGTATTCTTCCGCCATGAGCTCGCAAAACGCGGTTTAATCCACAGCACTGATCAGACCTTCAAAGTCCGCCGGACCCCCCCTAACTCCCATACCGCTTCGCGGCGTCCCGATTCGGGGGCGAAAGCGCTTCTATTCGGCCAGCATGCCCCACTCATTGAGCCAGCCCGTGACGCGCTCGAGACGACTTGCGCTGCCCATGTGGACCTCGAGGACTAGCACTTTGTCGTGTCCTACGAGCCCGGAGCTCTTACGTGATCGGGGCGACTGCATGTGATTCATCACCTGCAGCGTATTCGCGAATTGAGTATTGGCTGCGACCAAGAATGCGACTAGGGATCCGTCATATGACATTTCGACACGTTGCACCCCACCCATCTCCTCCAACGTCGCGAGCAACGGCGGCAGCGACTCTGCGATCCGAGCGGCACTGCCCGTATCCCCCTTGTCGAATCGGACGAGGACCAGGTAAGCAATGAATTCCTCTTCCTCTTTCGCTGGCATTTGTGCTTCCTACTCCTTGACGGACCCCCGACCTCACCCGCGAGCGTCAGATTATCTGAATTTTGTTATGTCCGCTCTCGGGGCGCACGGCGGCTTCGGACACGTCGCACTCATCCCTGCCTTCCGGTTTCGCCCCACCCAGTGGTCATGGGGCACGCATCTCGTTCTGCCAGACAACGGACATTCGCGATCCGCGTCGCAATTGACGCCCTGCGCTGCATCACTCGGGAAAGTTCATCTTGCGCACCAGCGTCTTGAAGCGTGGCTCGTATTAACGGATTCATCGCGGGGTCGATCCTGAGCCACAACATATAGTGGTCTCTATCGCGGTAAGCGCGCTGCGGCCAATCCAGCGCAGCGGCCCGGTCGCCGCGTGTGGCATAGATCCTTGAGTCATATGTTCGGCGCTGCACAGACAGATGGTATGGAGACGTTCACCATCCCGCAATGCGAGCCATTCAGTAATCGCCTTTTCCAAAGGACTTGGCCTTGGGAGTTGATCGCATCATGGTGAGTTGACCCAAAATTTCCAGACGAAATTGTGTTCAGTCGCTGGTGGTACGACGTAACTGCGTAAGGGGCGGGCGGCGCATCATGTTCCGGCTCGGCGCTCGGAGGACCCGTACAAGTTGTCGAAGGGAAACTATGGGATCGCGATGACGGAGATAAACGTTAATCCAATCGCAGGAGACAGATCATGGAAATTCGGGAAGATTATCAGGCGCTGATGGAAAAGCAGTTGAACGCGTGGAAGGCGCAAACCGAAGTCTTCAAAACTGCCGCGGAGAAGATCGAGGGGCACTCCAAGGACCAGTATGAAAAGAATCTCGAGATACTGCGCACCAAACAAACGGAAGCATGGGAATACTTCTACAAGCTGAAAGGCGCTAGTGAGAGCGCATGGACGCAGTTCAAAGCTTCAATGGATAAAGCCGGAGTAGAGGTAAAGGACGCGGTCGAACGTATGACGACAAAATCCAAAGCATAGACCGGTCTGCCAATGGGGCCACCCTCAAACTTTAAATGCTCTCCCAATCGATTAATATCTGGCGCTCGCCTATTGTCATCCGCCGCTTGCAGGCGGAACATCAATGTCACACCAAATCGATCACGGAAGCGGTCGCGAATCAACGAGGGGATTGTCATGCACAACGAAAAATTTGGGGCCGCGATGTCGTCGCGCACCGCCGGGGCAATCCTGGCCGCGGCCTTATTTGCCGGCAGCGGCTCGGCAATAGCCGGATCGTCGGAGGAGGATCGGGGCAATGCACCTGACGGGGCCGGCCGCTACGGGATCGGCCATACGACACTCGTCCTATCCGATGTCTCGCGCAATGTAGATGGCAGCACCCTCGCCACGGGATCTGGCCGGCCGCTGTATATACATATCTGGTATCCGACGACGATGCGGACGAGCCAGCACGTGCTGTATTCCTGGAATGACCCGGTGTACACGCAGAATCCCGGTGGCACGGCCTACCCCGGCCTGCCGGATCTTCCGGCACTGACCTTTACAGGCAGCACGTCGCTGAACCCCGTGGCCGATTATGCGCCGCTGGCCAGGGAGACCTTCCCGCTGCTGGTTGCTTCGCATGGCAACGAAACGGCGGCGACAAAGACCACTCCGGATACGCTCGAGACGCTGGCCAGCCACGGCTACATCGTGGCCTCAGTCGAGCACACCGGCGACGATGACGCGTGGTACCAGGCATTCTTTCTCGAGACCTATGTGAAGCTGGCGCTCGGGCCCAACCCGAGCATCTTCGGGCAGGAACTGATCTACAATCGTTCGAAAGATGTCCGGTTCGTGATCGACGCTGTCTTGCAGGGGCTGGTGGATCAGAAGACCGGCATGCAGTTTTCGCGACACATTGATGCTGAGAAGATCGGCGTCCTTGGTCACTCGCTGGGGGGAGAAACGAGTCTTGCGACCGTGACCGGCATCAGCTCCCAAGGGCTGCCTGCGGACGCCCGCGTTAAGGCTGCCTTTATGGTCGAGGGCACCAATTATGGCTTGCTCCTCAATTCGTCCGATTATGCTAATGCCAGGGTGCCGCTGCTGTTCTTCGGCAATGACATGGGCATCGCCTACGACAACTTCAACTCGTTCACGCACAGCCGTCAGAAATACTTGGTGGACGTCAGTGGCCTGAGTCATCACACGGGTGGCTACCAGTCGAGCTGGTGCCAAGACATCCACAACTCGCTGCTTGCCGTCAATCCCGCGGTGTTTCCGCAGGCCTTCATCAACCCTGCAGTGCTGAACCCCTCGGACATCGCCAACTGGGTGTTCGATGCCACGTTCTATTTTAGCTATACAGGACCGCGGGAATCGGGGATCTACGATTACTGCGACCCGTCGGTCTTCGACGGCATCAGCGATGCGCAGCTAGTCGCCACTCTGTTCGGCGATTCACGAATATTGGCTGTCCGTGATGAACTGAAACCCCTGATGCCGATGCGGCCGGAACTCTCCATCGCCGAGACAGACCGGCTGACGAACCTGTACGCGGTGTCGTTCTTCAACCAGGCCCTCAAGCACGACGACGACGCTGCGCCCTATCTCTCGGATTCCGCCGCTAACCAGCGCGCGAACCCGCTCGTTGACTTTGTCGCCGACTGCGAGATGGTGCCCGCTCACCCGATCGATTTGATGTCCGGCGACAAGATCACGTTCACACCAATGGGCGGCACGGGGTATGACCTTGCTGTCACGTCGGGTGAAGCGCTTCTCAATCCGGGCATGACCAAGCTCACCGTGCGTGGGGGCGGGAGTGCCTACCTAAATTATCCCGGGTTTTCGTTCTCGGTCCCGGGCCTTGCAGACCCGATCAGTACGCTTATCGTCAACGAGGACGGTGCCATCACGGCAAGAACGTCGTCGGATATTGGCAAAATCGACGACAACGGCTCGCCCTGGTACACAAGGGGCCAGTTGTTGCTGAGCGGGCGGTTCACGATCGGCGCGTTGATGAAGAACCTTGACAGCACGGCGGCTGCACCCGGCGGAGGGGTGTTCGGATACTTCGATGCGGCAAAGCACCGCGTGGTGGTGACGTACCTCGGTGTGCCTGCGATTGGCACAACCCAGCCGAATACGCTGCAGGTCCTCTTCTATGACGACGGCAAGATCGAAATGATCGTCGGCGGGCTGGCCGCCACGGGCGCCAATTTTTCACCCGGCATCCTGGGTACAATTGGCATTGCCGGTGGGCACACGAAAGCAAGCAACCTGCGGAGCGCGCGACCCATCAACTTCAGCGCGCTGCGCAACGCGGCGCCGGTCTTCATACCGTTTGGTGCCGACGGTGCGATTTACGAACAGTTTTATACGGGGAAGGGCGCGTCGTGTAACAACGATCACGATGAGAATGAAAGAGATTGAGCGTGTGGAGGTTGAACGGTTTCCCCGACGCCAAGGCGACAACGTCGTGGCGTTCTTTCGCAAGGAACTGGCCTCGAACGGCAATGCTTCCCGCGTACCGTCACCCTCGACGGTCACCGAGCCAGCCGCTCAGCGAGGTGGAAACTGCGCGTGGAGCACGTCCGATGGCGACATGACATGTCAAAGTGCGCACGTGCCAATACCTGCACAATATCGTCGAGCAGATCCTTCAAGTCGTTCGCCATGCTGCAATCACGCTTGTCGGATTGGAGTTGGCTAATCGTATCCGCAGCACCAGTTCTCTTTTGGTCGTGGCTACCTTTTCGGGCGCAACCGAATGCGAGACCGGGGCATCGCGCTGGCGTGAACGTCGCAAGCTGAGCGGCGTTATTTTTCGTTCAAATCCTGTGCTGCAGCGGAGCCGACGATATGGCAACAGAGCGATTCCTCATGGATTTGGAGGCGTGGAAGGCGGCAGGCTCTCTTCGTAACACAATCCGTATGCTCCTTGCTACGATCGTGGCGCTGTGCAGGTCACATCGCGAGCAGCCCTCGGTCCGAAATCAATGCATTTCATGCAAAATCATCGAGAAGTTTCGTTCGCAGAACCGACTGTCTCGCTGGCAGTGTCATGCGTGCACATTGTGGTGGATCTCGTGCGGCTCAACAGCCATGGCGGCGCCAAGACCGGAACCCCTTCCGCAGCCGGTCTCAAATAACGCCGTCGCCCAGTTTATAGGTCAGGGTCAGTCGTTAGTCTTCTCGTTTCTCGGCATCGGAGTTGGTAAGAGCTGGGACGCGATCACCACCTCGGCTTACTCCCTGAACCTAGCTACGGGACACTGGTCAGTCATCCCGTCCGTACCAAGTGCAACAGGAAGAATCGCTGCATCTGCAATCAGCGCAAGCAACCGTGTATTTCTTTTCGGCGGCTATTCCATTGACGCGCGGGGTACCGAAACCACAGTTTCCAACGTTGATATTTATGACCCTCGTTATCACCGTTGGTCTCGCGGCGCGGATATCCCTGTCCCGGTCGATGATTCGGTCATTGGTGTTTATCGTAACCGCTACATCTACCTAATAAGCGGGTGGTCGAACAACGACACCGTACACAATGTTCAGATTTACGATTCCTTGGAGAACCACTGGCAGCAGGCTACACCGATTCCTGGAGTCGCGGTTTTCGGTCATGCCGGCTCGCTCGTGGGCAATACAATCGTGTACGTCGATGGCGCATGTCTCAATCCGAACAGCCACAGTCCCCGGTATATCGCATCTAATGAATCCTGGATGGGTACCATTCAGCCATCAAATCCCGCGATGATTATCTGGAAGTCGCTAGATCCCCATCCCGGGTTTGCCCGCTATCGAATTGCCGCGGGCGCTTCTGAAGCGGATCAGCGCGTCTATTTTTCCGGTGGCACGGGCAATCCATACAATTTCAACGGCATCGGGTACAACGGCATTCCTTCCGAGCCGTCGGCAGTCGCCTTTTACTTTGACCTTCATAACAAAGCGTGGCGCGTCATTACTGAGAATGTGTCGCGCCCCTCCATGGATCATCGCGCATTGGTCGCGACGTCCGCCGCACTGATCGTAGCGGGCGGCATGAGCCAGCACCAAGTCGTCACTTCAGCAGTAGCAGTAATACCGAAGAGCACCCACAGGCGTAACGGCGCACCAACTGCGCCATCGTTTCAGCCGTTACCTCGTAAGCCGCCTTGAGCATTCTCGGAATCCTCTTCGCGGCTTCGCGCCGCGGCACCAGCTTTTAGAGCCTGCAGGCAACTCGCGATTACCTAACTTTGAAGCTCGGAATCTTGGACCATGAAGTCTTCGTTGTGATCTTCCTCGACCGGCGAAATGGAGTCATCAGCCACCAAGAAATCTTCCGCGGCGCAATCGTGCATCGGTGCATCCGCGCGAAATCGTCGAAGCCTTAAAGCTCAACGCAGCGTCGGTCATCCTCGCGCATCCTCACCCGGGCGGCGTCGCATCTTCGCCGGTGGCGATACCACCAGCTTTGCGGAACGGGGGTCTACTCTGATGGAGGGATCTCTCTCCTGGTGCGCCGCGGCGCATCGGAAGGCCTCATGGATGAAACATGGTTAATCGAGCTGGGCTCCGTTTGGACGGAAGTGAGGCTATCGACGCGACTGCACAATGCGGTACTGGACTGCGCTGGTTGGAATCTATGAA
This sequence comes from Pseudomonadota bacterium, assembly GCA_030775645.1. Taxonomy (GTDB): domain Bacteria; phylum Pseudomonadota; class Gammaproteobacteria; order Steroidobacterales; family Steroidobacteraceae; genus Bog-1198. The sequence goes on from JALYIT010000038.1 coordinate 87,017, forward strand.
AATTGGATAGGTTAGACAACAATTAACGGAATCCACATCCCTTGAGGCCAGTGTCAATCCTAAGAGGTGAGAAAATGTTCGACCGTAATCCCACTGGCGCGCATTATATTGCCATGCAACTCCGAACTCTCTTACTGATGATGCTATTCGTGTCCCCCGTGGCGCTTGGGCTGACAGCCGATGAGCTTGCCGATAAAAACGTCGAGGCGCGAGGCGGCATCGACAAGCTCCGTGCCATCCAGTCGCTGCGGCTATCTGGCACACTTTCCTTGAATAGCGGCCCCAATGGCGGCGCGCTGAAGCTGGATTACGTCATGCGGGTTGATAAGCCCCATTCCGTGCGTTACGAGGCACAGCTTCAAGGACTGACCCAGGTGCAGGCATTCGATGGTGCGCAAGCGTGGCAGATCAATCCCTTTCAAGGACGCAAGGACCCGGAAAACCTGTCGGCGGATGATGCAAAGGGTATGGGGGAGGATGTCGCGGACGTGGTCGGCGCGCTAGTCGACTACAAAGAGAAGGGCTATCGATTGGATTATCTCGGCACGGAGGATGTGGATGGCACCGAAGCGCATAAAGTGCGCCTCACGCGCCCCAATGGCGATCTGCTCTACGTATATCTAGATCCGGATTATTTCCTGGAGATTCGGACCATAAGCACACGCATAGAACACGGTGTACCGAACGAAACGGTGACCGATTTTGGCGATTACGAGAAGGTCAACGGGGTCTATCTGCCGCTAGCGATGGAAACGGGACCGAAGGGGTCGACGGATCGCCAGAAGATTCAGTTCGACAAAGCCGAGATCAATGTCGCGAAGGATGACACCCTCTTTCAGTTTCCCACGCCTCGCGCTGCCGCGTCGGCCGGCAAATAGTCCATGGGACACACTATGCAAACTCAACTTGCGGGACTTGTGTGCACTCTTTTAGCCCTTGCTGGCGCAACGAGAGCCGCGCAGCAGAGGCCGAATATAGACTCTCCCGCCGGCCCTCTATCTGGCGCCCCTGTCATAGTAGACTCGGGTGCGATCTCAGGGCTCGGAGCGCGAAACATCGGATCTGCCGCGATGAGTGGTCGCATCTCGGCCCTTGCTGGTTATAACGACACCAGTGGCAAATTAACGCTCTTCGTCGGTGCAGCAGGAGGCGGTGTATGGAAATCCACCGACAGCGGTACCACGTTCAAACCGGTTTTCGACGAACAACCGGTACAGTCTATCGGCGCGATCGCACTCGATCCGTCGAATTCGAAAAACGTTTGGGTAGGCACGGGCGAATCGTGGACGCGCAACAGCGTCTCGGTTGGCGACGGGATATACAAATCTACTGACGGCGGTGAGACATGGGTGCACGCGGGCCTGCCGGAATCGGAACGAATCGCCAAGATCGTGGTCGACCCGCGCTCAGCCGACACGGTGTACGCCTGCGTGCCAGGGCGCTTGTGGGGTGATACTGCCGATCGAGGTGTTTACAAAACCTCGGATGGAGGCAAGCACTGGAATCTGGTGCTGAAGGGCGGCAACCTGTCGACGGGCTGTGGCAGCCTAGCCATGGACCCACGCAATCCCGACGTGCTGATGGCCGGTCTGTGGGATTTTCGGCGCAAGGGTTGGACTTTCCGCTCCGGTGGCGACGGCGCCAAAGCGCCCTCTGGCAGCGCAATAATGCGCTCCTCCGATGGTGGCAAGACTTGGGTCGAACTCACTGCCGGCACGAACAAGGGACTCCCTGCAAAGCCTTACGGGCGCATCGCCTTGGCGTATGCCCCAAGCAACCCTAAAACCGTATATGCATTCGTCGAATCGACCAATTCGCAGTTACTTATCTCGCACGACGGTGGCTCTAACTGGGAGTCTGGCGACAAGAGCCAGTGGATGGTATGGCGCCCATTTTACTTCGCGAATCTCATCGTGGATCCGAAGGACGATAAGCGCATCTACAAAACGGACGGCGCGATGATACTGAGCGAAGATGGCGGTAAAAGTTTCAGCACCATCGGCGGTTTCGCCGGCATGCATGGCGATGTACACGATGTTTTCGTCGACCCGGCCAACACGCAGCATGTCATCGCCGGCGATGATGGAGGCCTGTGGACATCGTACGACGGCGCCAATAAATGGTGGAAAACTGACACGCTACCCATTTCGCAGTTCTATCACGTGAGTGTGGATAACTCCGATCCGTACCATGTCTACGGCGGACTCCAGGACAACAGCGTCTGGGTGGGAGACTCCCAATACCCCGGAGGAATCACCAGCTCACGCTGGGAAAACTTGTACAGCGGCGACGGCATGTGGGCCTTCGTCGATCCTTCCGCGCCAGATTACCTCATTGCCGAATACCAAGGCGGCGCCGTCGCGCGCATCAACTTGCACACTCACGAGACGCGCGATATCCAGCCCAAACTCTCGGCGAGCGACTCAAAGCGATTCACGAAGCTACGTTTCAATTGGAATACGCCTATCGCGCTCTCGCCACACGAGCAGGGCACGGTGTATATCGGATCACAGTTCCTCATGCGTTCCCGCGATCATGGGCAGAGTTGGGAACGCATCTCCCCCGATCTGACCACCAATGACCCGCGCAAACAATTGCAGGAGCAGTCCGGGGGGATCACCGTGGATAACTCCGCCGCTGAAATGCATACCACCATCTATTCGATCAGCGAATCATCCGCAGCGTCGGGAGTGATCTGGGTTGGCACGGACGACGGCAATCTTCAGGTGACCCAAGATGCAGGCCAGCACTGGGAAAACGTGATCCGCAACATTCACGGGATACCCAAGAACTCGTGGGTGAGTTGGGTGCAGGCAAGCGCTTATTCCGCCGGCACGGCCTACGTGGCGTTCGACCGGCATACCTACAGCGACATGGCGCCGTACCTCTACGTCACTCATGATTTCGGCAGAACGTGGGCGCCATTAATCGGGCCCACCGATACTAAGGGCGTGCGCGGCTACGTGCATGTTGTGAAGGAGGATACAGTCAACTCTCGGTTGCTTTTTCTCGGGACAGAGTTCGGCCTGTGGGTGTCCGTGGATGCTGGTACCCATTGGGCGTCATTCAAGGGGGGGCATCTGCCAGCCGTTGCGGTGCGAGACATCGCCATTAGTCCCCGGGACAGCGATATGGTCCTCGCCACCCATGGCCGCGGCATTTGGATCGTGGACGACATCACGCCCTTGCGCTCGCTGAACCAGGAATTGGCAAATACCGAAGCGGCATTCGTGTCCGCTCGGCCAGCCAGTCAGCGCATCGAGGCGAGCGGCGGGTGGGCCAACGGTGCGGCGGCCTTCGTCGGCAACAATCCCCCTGCGGGCGCAGCCATCACTTACTATCAAAAAACTCGTCATCTCTTCGGCAGGCTCAAGATCGAGGTGTTGGATAGCAGTGGGGCGGTTATCGACGTGCTGCCAGCCAGCACTCGGCGCGGCCTAAACCGAGTGGTATGGACCATGCATCTACGCCCGCCGCACGTGCCCCCGGCCGCGCAAGTTACAGGAGCCGGTACTCAAGGACCGCGGGTCTTGCCTGGGAGTTACACGGTTCGCATGGAAAAAAACGGCAAAGTGTACGAAACCCAGTTGAGCGTTGGTCTTGATCCTCGGGTCACCTGGAGCGAAAGTGACCGCCAGTCTCAATACCATGCCGCCATGAGAGTTTACGAATTGTTCAACCAGGAATCAGTTTTGTTCACGCGAATCGCAACGCTGCGCGAACAGCTCGCAGCGATACGCGAGCGCTCAGCAGCGTTTGGCGCGCTTCTCACTCGGCTCCGGTCTTTCGATGACAAGCTCGATGCGGTGCGCAAGAAGATCGTGGCAACCACCGAGGGCGGCGCGCTTACCGGCGAGGAACGTTTGCGCGAACGCACCGATCAACTCTACGGTGCCGTAACCTCATGGGACGGTCCACCCTCGCAGTACCAACTGGACAACATTCTCGCTCTAAAAACGCAGTTGACTGAAATCGATGCCGAATTTTCTACGGTTACGAATTCAGGTTTACCCGCACTGAATGCGGCGCTGCATGCGGCTGGAATGGAACCCCTCAAACTCGCGCCGACCGCTTTGGATGAAGCCAGCCCGCGCGGCGACGGATCGGTGGCGGGCGGCCGGGGCGACGCCGACAGCCGAATTGGAAATCAGCTGCCGAAAAATTTGCGACTGTGGAATTGATCGTACGGTCGCCCCGAACTCATCGCCCAGTTTCTGGATCTGAAGTTCGCTCGAAAGCCAAGCGCCGCGCGATGGTTTCGGATCGTCACTGGACTTGTTCACGATGTCGACGAGTCGCCGGGCCGGAATTCGACAATTTTTCCGGGAATTTGCGCTCGCATCCAAATGAAGCAGCCACCTATTGTGGCAGTAAAGCGCGCAAAAACTCCGTTAGCGACCCCTTCCGGCCCAGCGTAGGGATTGCCATCTGCGTAAGGAGAGTTCTCGGCTGAATTCCAGGCGATGGACAGGCTCATCCACCCGAGGACCGCCACATCGCCAAAGCTGAAAGCATCATCAATCCCTTTAATTATGGCCCGTCCAGAGAAACCTTCGGATATAGGAAGATGAAGGTAACGCTTGAAAAGCCACGGGTCCGGGGCTTGGCGTGCAAGGCTACTTGTAAAGGATCCTCCTAGCCCTGCAAGCGGATTCGCTTGCAGGGCACTTATAAACTTACTGCGGTTGGATTTGAATAATGGAAGTCCCCCAGTTTGCCAAGACGGTGCGCGGTTTGTTGGGAATGTATTCGGTTGCGAGCCATACGCTTGCGCCGTCGGAAACGGCAGCGGAGTAATCGCCCCAGCGCCCCACGCCGTTGCCGCCATAGGCCTTGTAGCCGGTGAATCCATCGTCCGGCGCCGCGCCATCGGCGGCAATGTGCACAGCCGAGGTGCCGTCCTCCTCCATGCGCGTGTAGGCAGCGCTCGGGTAATAATCAGGTCCCACCAGCGTGAATACCATGGCACCGGTTTCATCCGTAAAGGCCGACGACGGAAAGATCGCATTGTTGCCGTCTACCGCCACATAGCCCTGGCGCGCCACGCGCCCCGACACGCTGCCATTCTCGAAGCGTGGCTTCACGCCGAACCAGGCGATGCCGGTGCGGCTGCCATCGCCAATGATCGTATTCACACCGGAGTAAAGCAGACCGTTGGCATAGACCACTTGATTCATACGATCGTCGTTCGTATTGATCAATTCCTCAGGCTCGCCCAAAATCTTGGCAAGTGGCGTGGGGCCGGGTTTTTGCCGCGCCGGATTGGGCTGCCCGTAAGTTTCAGACGCGATCACGTCGAAGCTTAAGGATAACGTCGGCGAGGAGGTGTCGAGTGAACTGGTATTCCCGAGCGCCCAGATCGCGATGCGGTTGTCGAGCACCTCATACCCTGGATTGCCAAATTGCAGCGCGCTCAAGAAAAATTCAACCCCACGGTTCGAATCATCTTCCTGGTTTTCGTTACTGAAGCTGACGGCGGGCTGTACGGAGTAGCTCAGGCCGCCAAAGGGCACTAACGCCTGCGACGCATCAATGCTGACGACGTAGAGATGTGAAAAATCGCCGTTCGCAGCGGCGACGAGCGCTTTCTTCGGGATAGCGTAAATCTGCGCACCATTGAAAACGGTTGCGCCGTATTCATTGGTGGATTGGTAAACGCCGTAGGTATCGTAGCCCAGCAACGGCTGATCGCCGAAGCACGGGCATCCCGTATGATTCGGCGTGCCGTTGCCCCCGTCGTCGGTCACGTCGTACCGAAGCCGCAAGAAAGCGCCGCGCGGATCGGAAGTCTGACTCACGGCGATCAAGTTGAAGTTCCGTCCGCTGCCGCCAGTGCCGTTGTCCTGCATCAATTGGCTGATGAACCAGCGCTGGGTCTTGCTGTCGTATGCACATTTTGGATCGCTGATGAATGGCCCATACACAGGTTTGGTTCCGCGGATGACCTCGGGCGCCAAACCCCAGAATTCGCTCAGAGCTTCTGGCCCTGTCAATAAATTTCCCGATTTATCGTAGATAGCGATCGCATTGTTGACCGCTTCCACCACGAAGCCACCGCCGACGCACAAGGCTTGATCCGGCGGCTCGAGCGAAAACTGCGTGTTGGTATAAATCCCCGTGCCTGCGAGCCGTTGGTCCAGGTGTGTGAGCCCATCGAAATGAAATACCCGGCTCGACGAATCAACGACCGGGCTGCCGCGGGGATTGGGAACACCCGTGGGCGGCGGCGGTAGCGTCGTGGAGAACGAATTCTGGCCCTCATTTGCATGACCGGCCTCATCCACGCGCGCAGCGCCGTCGCGTCCTGCTAACTTGCTCGGAATGGCCAAGCCATGCTTGCCGTTTAAGTTGGAGGCCAGCACACTCGGCGCGGCCGGGGCCGCGCCGCCGCGCACACTCTGGTTTTTCAAACCAACCAGTAAGTCATCGAGAGGCGAGACTTCCGGCAGCGCGATGCCCGGCGAACTGGTCGGTCCACCGTGGATGGTGGTCTGCCCCAGAACTGTGAATTGGACGACCGTTTGCGGAAAGGCCTGGGCCGTCTGTGCAGCCGCAATCGGGCTTTGCGACACGCTCAGCACACTGAGCGCCGCGCCGATCGCGACAATGATAGGGCGGCCTACGACGAATTTAAACGCTCGACTTTTGATGAACTGCATATATTCCCCTCGATTTCCCTTTTGAACGTTGATTTGAACGCGGTACAAGAGAGTCGCGCGCCCCGACTGTACCGGAATGTCGTAGATTGTCCGGCCGCCATCATTCACAAGTCAACACGAGAGTCTAAGTTAGCCGTTGCACTTGCAGATGTTGAAGTCTGCAACGAGGTGGCAGAACGTGTATATGACTTCACCAGTGTTCGACCCAACAGCAGGTTTGTCAGCTCGCTGTCCTACACATCGAAGTAGGACACATTCAGCGCGCTCTTCTCAACGTTCGCAGCGGCGCTGCAATCGCTAGCGGTCGTATCCGTACGGGAAAATCCAACTACGACGAGATGGCTGCCAATCGTTGACTTCCGCAGAGCCGTAACATTTGAACTCTCCGGCGATTTGTTTTGAACTATGAAGCACACTTCGGTACTTGGCCGGAAGAGATTGGTCTATGATCCAGCGCAAGCCTGGGGGTGAGAAGATGAATAATTTACGAACACTTGTGAGACTAAAGTGCCTCAGAACTGGATTCGTTGCTACAGCATTTGCGGCCTTGATTCTGGTGTTGCCCCTTGTAACTCTTTTTGCGCCTGTGGAGGCCGGGGAATCGGGGACACCCCATATCGATGGACAGCGCCTTCAGGAGTCTCTGGAAAAGCTTGGTGAGTTTGGCAAGAACCCCGACGGCGGAGTCACTCGGCTCGGATTTTCTGAGACCGATATGGCGGCTCGCGAATACGTTATGGGGCTCATGCGTAAGGCCGGGCTTGCGGTGCGCGTCGATCAGGCCGGAAATATTTTCGGGCACCGTGACGGATCGAGGAAGTTGCCGATCATCTTGTTTGGTTCCCATATCGATTCGGTGCTTCACGGCGGGAATTTTGACGGTGATGTTGGGAGCATGGGCGCTATTGAAGTCATGAATGCGCTACGGGACAGCCGGGTCAAGACTCGCCATCCATTGGAGGCCGTGGTCTGGACCAACGAAGAGGGGAATCATTTCGGAATTGGCACGTTGGGTTCGGGAATTGCGGCTGGCCTGATTGGCCCGGAAGTGCTGGGGCGTAAGGACGAGCAAGGCTATACGCTCGCCGACTGGCTCAAGCGCTACGGTCAAGACCCGGCCCGTCTTACCGAGGCGCGTATCCCGGCGGGGGCATTGGCGGCATTCCTGGAGTTGCACATCGAGCAGGGCCCCTATCTGGACGAGCAGAAGACACCGATAGGTATTGTCCAAGGAATTGTGGGGCTGCGGCGATGGGAGTGCGTGGTGGCAGGGTTCGCCAATCACGCCGGAACCACGCCGATGAATCGCAGACACGATGCACTGGTCGCTGCGTCCAAAGCTGTGCTCGCCGTGCGCGACGTCGTGCGCGGCCAGTCGGGTCGTCAGGTGGGCACTGTCGGCTATCTGAAAACTCAGCCTGGCGCCATTAACGTCATTCCAAGTCGCGCCGAATTTCCTATCGAGCTGCGAGATCTAGACGCCGGGCGCATCGATCTTATGTGGCAGGGGATACAGGGCAAGCTAAAGCAAATCGACAAGGAGGAAGGCGTAACCACGACGTGCACCGACCTCGAGGTCGTTAGCCCAGCAATTGCGACCAGCGCCATTCAGAATGCGATTCGTGACGCCGCGCAATCATTAAGCCTAGCCACTATCGACTTGCCCAGCGCTGCGGTTCAAGATGCACAGCAAATCGCGCGCATTGCGCCGATGGGAATGATTTTCGTACCCAGTAAAGATGGAATCAGTCATTCACCAAAGGAATACACCTCATGGGCGGATGTGGCCAACGGCGCAGAAGTTCTGTATCGGTCGATCTTGTTGTTAGATAGGCGTCTAGACGCTCAGTGACAGGCCGCACGCCGGCTCAATCGTTTCAACGGTCGCGCACGGAATTGCGCAGTTGTGTGCGATTAATTGAGCGGCCGCTTCCTTGATGCTGAATGGCAGCTAACTGGAACGGCCGTCCGACCGTAGCGGGTCACGAAGCACTCGGCCGCCGTTCTTCCGGTTTCGGCCAGGGTCCGTCATCCGTATGGCAAATTCAATTTTCCTCATAGCCGCCATTGGTAAATGGTGATACCAAGGGAGTCTGTTGCCCAACAAGCGATCGTTCGGCCTTGACGAAGCATACGCCGCCATTTGTGTTCTTCTTTCTCCACATGTGCACTGCGTGGCCTGTGGGTGTGGTGAGCCTGGCCGTGGGCAACCGCCTCGTCAGCTCGGGCGTATCGGTGCATCAGACGGCTGGGATTGTCACGGCCGCGTTCCTTCCATTTTCGTTCGAGTTTCTATGGGCGCCGATGGTAGACGCGTCCTGGAATCGGCGAGGCTGGTTCGTTTTGGGCGCAGTCCTCGTGACCGCATGCCTCGCTGCATTGATCGTGGCGCCATGGAATTCTGGGTCAATCAGGCTCATGACGAACCTGGCGTTCTTTTCCTGTTCTGGAGCCGCGATTGCCGCCGTGGCGGTCAAGGGGCTCATGGCGTACGAAGTGCAGACATCGAAACTCGGCGCCGCGAGTGGCTTTTACACCGCTGGCGGGACATTTGCCAAGGGGGTCGCTGGCGCGGGCACGCTTTGGCTGCTAACACATCTCGCGGACCGATTTATGGTGGCAGTCTTGAGCATCGGTGCTGCCGTACTGGCGGCGACAGCTATTTTGCTTGTGTCGCCTTCAGTCTCCACGCCATTCAGCCAGTTACCGGCCAAGCTGCGATCCGCTCGCGTGGATCTGTGGATGTTTCTCCGGACGCGCAACGGCGCCTTGATCGCGATGCTCTGCGTGATCCCCTTTGGGGCAGGCTCCGAAGCAGGATTGATTGGCGCGATCGCGGGGGAATGGTCCGTTACCCCAAGTCAACTTGCGGCTTTCGGTACTCTTGGAGTCGTCACGGGCATCTTTGGCGCGCTATTTTCTGGCTGGCTTTCGACGCGGATCGGTTCGTGGCGCACCTACATTATTCTGGGTTGGCTGCTCATCGCTATCATGCTCAGCCTCACCTTTGCGCCGCGTACTGCCCCCTATTTCCTGTCACTGGAGCAGTTGTATCGCGGCGCTTCCGCTGGCAGTTACGCAGCGCTTTTGGGCATTGTCATGACAGCTATCGGCACGGGCGCCGCTTCGACAAAGGCCGCGGCACTGTGGTCCTTGGCGAATTTCGCAAGCGCCTATCCCACTGCGATTGAAGGCGCGGTACACGACCGCAACGGGACTAGCGCGATGCTATTGACTGATGCGGGACTTGGAGCTGTTGCATTCGGGCTGCTCATATTGGCCACTCGATTGCTCGCGGCCCGTCCCGACAGGGCAGCCTAAGGGAGATGCAAAGGACGGCTTCGGGCACGAAACAATCATTCCGTATGCTCAGCGAGAAAAGTTTCGATCAGCCCGAGATTCTCATAGGCTGCAGCGAATCACGGGTCCAGCATCGTCGCGGCTCGGAAGGCTGCAATCGTTCACCGAGGGCTAGCAATCTAAGAACTCATCTTAACTAACTTGGCCACGGTTTTCATGTTTCGCGCGGTACCGACAACTGCCGCTGGGATGACCAGCTTGGATTGACCCATGCCCAAAGGGTACTGCACATAAATCTCACGCTTTCCCGCGCATATTTTCTCATCCTCGCGACGGCGAATATTAGCCAAGGCATCTCGCGGCGGTTTGACGGAAAGAAAGAACGCGTAGGTGCGTGCGGGATCCGCCTCCGGAAACGGGTTCGCGCGCAGTGCTGCCCGTCATTTCGGCCGCCGTTCGGATAAAAACCTGTATCGGCTTTGCAGCAATATCTTGTAGACGCAACAGCATTTCCGACCGGACGCGCGCGGCCGTATCCTTGCTCTCAAAGACAACGTTACCGCTTGCAATATATATTTCAACCTGCTCGAAGCCAGCATCAACGCACAGTGACTTCAAGTCGGCCATGGGAAGCTTTCCGGTTCCTCCCACGTTGACTGCACGCAATAGTGCAATGAATTTAGCCATCAGTTGTTCCGTTAATGGACCTAGCTGTGATGAATTGACGACGCGAGTGTTGGGTTACCGTGCACATGATGTGCGATGGTTTCGCCAACAGCTAGTCATGGGCATTGAGTATCGCGCGATGGCCACATAAAAAGTAGGAGGAATACTCTTTTACCTTGTCGGCCGGAACCCCGTCCTGGTGTGGCAACTTGGAAGCCCTATGCGCAGAGTGATCGCTCGGAACGCCATTCCGGACTCAGCCTGCTTCCTCGGCAAGGATTGAGCGCGCCGAGTTGCCGGTGCACAGGAAAAGCACGCTGTAGATACGATCAGTCATTGCGATCCGTGCAGCGCTTTGCTCATGCAGACCGAGACGGTCAGTTATTCGGCATCGCCTCACTTTCAGTGAGGCGTTAGTTTCGCTCGCTTCGCCCCTTGTCGGGCGACAAGCTTGTGGGGAATGCCACGCACCCAGACACGCTCTACCTCGATGCTGGTCCAGGTTTCCGGCAAGATAACTGGTCGCTTGGCCCAATCCTCCACCTCGCCTGGAATCGGTTGGAGTCCAGTAAACCCGGTTAGGAGGCCAATCAGAAAGCCGCCAAGATTGGCGAAGAACGGGCCAGCCCGAGGCTGGTCAGGGAAAACGTCCGGCCGGTACTCCAAGGTTTGTAGAAACCGCTGGACACAGAATTGACCATAGCCTTCATCCAACAATTGTGCCGAAAGCGCACGGTTGCCTGCATAGGCAGCCCAGACACCATACAGGGCAGATAGCATCGGGCTGCCGATGTAGCCCTTTCTTAGGCCAAGATAGAACTTCAGGGTCGCGGCCTCTGATTTTTGACCCATCGCAAATCCAAGCGGGAATATGCCCATGAGCGGATCTGGCGTCCCGCCTTTTTCCTCATGCGGTTTAAAGCCGTCGTGGGAGATGACCACGTTCCCCTTCTTTGGAAGTACGATATTTTCGGCAACCTTTATCCAGTCCGGATTCGAAGCGCGACCCAACTTGTCGGCGGCGTTTATTGCGTCCCGAAGAACGACCATCGCGGCCATATTGGTAAAGGCAGGGTTGTTGGCCTCCTCCTCGCGTTCCGCGATGCCCATGGCAGAGTGTATCTCGTAGCCGCGATCAGTTTTCTTAACACGGCTTATGATCCAGTCTGCAACGCCCGATAGAATGGGCCAGGCTTTCTCTCGCAGATACTCCAAATCACCGGTTACATCGGAATGGAAAGCAAAAGCCCGCGCCACATCAAGGGACACGTGATCTTCATGCCACGAAGCCGAGCCGGGCATCGGGGCTGATTCTTGTCCAGACGATGGCGCGCTCTCCCAGGGGAATTGAAGTCCCCGTCGGCCCCGCAGTCGGGCGTTGCTTGAGGCACCAGCAATATTACGGATTCGGTAATCGAGAATACTCTGAGCGACCTGGGGTTGCAGGAGGCTCAGCGCCGGAACAACAAATGTTTCGATGTCCCACATCACATGGCCAAAATAATAGTGGTAATCGTGCCATGTCGCGAGACCGAAAATTGAGGTCGACGCCGGCGAGGCGATATGGGTTGAACTAAATAGGTAAAAAAGTGCAGCATCGGCTAAAGCCTGCCACCGGCGATCTGCACCCCCGATCCTAATACGGCCCTTCCATAAGTCGCGCCACACCTCCTGATTCGCCGCTCGTATCGCGTTAAAGCCTCGCTTGTTAGCAAGGGCGACCAAGCGCACAGCCTGAAAATCTGGTTGGGCATGTGTCGCGCTGGGTATCAGGCTTGCAATCTGCCGCAGGTGATAGGTCCGCCCGGCCCTGGCTCTGAAGGCATAACAGGTAGCCAACGTGCAATTTTTGAGTGGGGGCTTCTCGGATTTTGTGTCCGTGCCTATAACCTCCGTGATGTAGGCGATACCGCAGGTTGAAAGCGCGCCTGCGCTTTCCCACAAAGCCGCGCCGTCACATGCAGGCTTCTCCTCACCCGGCGTATCGCGTAGGTGATGTAGCGCACGCCCCTCCACCCCGCGTCCATCGACTAGCCCCTTCAGGGCAAGATCGACACCCTGATCAACCTTAATTGCGATGTCCTGGCAAACGAGGCTTGGTTCCTCGCGACTGCAGAAAAGCAGCACGTCGATGCTCGCCTTGGAGCCGGCCGCCGTAAACTCGAACCGACTGCGCAACTCGCCGGTTTCGAAATCGTAGGCCTGGTCTATGATGGATACAGCATGAGGGGATTCCGACAGCCATACGCCAGCAAGCTGGATATCGGCAGCGACGGGGTAGGGGGCAATTGCGATTGCCTCGATCCTGCGTTGAGGATGTTCCCCCGTGTACCCACTGATGAGGGTTAGTCCCCCAGCTAAAGGCATTTCTCGCACGCGAAGGCCTACGACACCGTTGGCGACATAGGCAGGCAACTCGTCTCGGCCGCCGCCTCGGACTGGCGGCGGGCTAATGGGCCTATTCATTCTTCTCCATGCCTAAATTGGTAACCAAGACACGAGGCACTGGATTATCTGAAGATTGTCGTGAACCATGCCAATCACCAATCCTTCGTTCCGGCGCAGTTAAACCTCTCGGGTGCTCGATGTGCTAAACATGACCATCGTTGCGGCGCAACCAAACACGCTTTCATTAGAGCAGTGCCTTAATCCGCGGAGTCAATTACAGCTTCTGTCGGTTATCCCAGTTTTTCGCATAGGGGAGCGTATTTATTCCCGATTTCTAATAATAGTCGTCTCGATTCTTGTGGAACAATAGGATATTTGGTTCTGTTAAGTAGGACAGCAAGATGCGAAAAGGCGATGCTCTTCAGATCTAGGGCCCGCGTCTTTACATCGGACGGAGCATGCTACTTATCCATTGTTCGGCGCCGAATGCGAGCACGCCGTGCAAGTAGGTTTACGGCTAAAAAAAAGACCTCCCTACTGCGTGCTCACTCCAAAGCTTCAGTCCCACCGTGCAACGCCACAATTCTGTTGGCCGTACCTATGCGAGCTATTCCCTATTCGACTCGCGCTGTGCACCTACATCCAAGGTTCAAAAAATATCGCTAACTGCGTCCAGGAAGCTACAGTGGAGAAGCTAAAAGTGGAAAACGACCAGGAGAAGCGAGCGAATAAATTGCAAAAGGAGCCTCCCAGTGCGGAGCCGGATGCGTCAAGGCCTTCAGGGGATGGCAAATCAAAAGATCGGGGATTGCCGATGGGCGGCTCTTACGGCGACGTCGACGCTGAAGGCGGTGCCCGAAGTGGCAGCGATTTGCCGTCCCAGCAACAATGATCCTACAAGTGCTGCGCGAAGCGATGAATTGAGTCGAAGGACTAAAGATTGTAACTACTTTGGGTCTACGAGAGGTCCAGAGATTACTCCTTGCCAGAATCATCGGCCGATCTATAACTTGTCGAAAGAAAGGGCGCGAATGACTATTTCCCTTTGTTGGAATTGAAACTCAAGCCGTTACCGGCGTGCCCACCAATAGGCGCGGCTTAATCGAGGCACCATAATTTCAAATACCACCACTTCATCGCGGTGGACCGTGCCTTTCTTGCGCCAGAGTCCCAGAGCAGGGGAATGTAAAAAAGCTGTCACGCCGCCGAATTCCTCTGTCAGCTCTCTTGCAGTAGTCTCAAATACAGAACGAGGTACACGGTGCCCTTGACCGTCGAATTGCGGTAGAAAGATTTGAACAAGCTTCATCGGCCTATGCCCAGTTGCGCATAATTTGCGGGAAGAGGGTCGGCAACTCCCGAGCTAACAGACCAACTTCGCCAAGCCGATCGGTGAGCATCGAACCGGCTTTGGCATGCACAGCTACGCTCCAGCAACACGCGGAAACCTCGTCGGCCCCGCGCGCCAACAGTCCAACGAGAAGGCCCGCTAACGTATCGCCCGACCCCGCGGTAGCCAGTCCCCTCACCCCGCCGACATGCTTCCAGCAATGACCGTCCCGCGTGACAACATAGGTCGTAGCGCCCTTAAGAATAATTGTGCAACCGAGGGCTCTCGCTGTGTCGCTGGCCACTTGCACGGGATCGGCCTCCACCGCTTCTTTGGACTTGCCGGTTAAGGCTGCCATCTCCCCTGCATGCGGGGTCAATATACAGTGGGCCCGACTCTCTTTCACGGCGTCGAAATGCTCGGCGAGCGCGCTGATCGCTGCTGCATCTAACACGACCGGGTTGCGGCACTTCTGCAGCAGCCGCAAAGCAACCCCAAGAGCATTCTTCGGCTCGCTCATTCCCGGGCCAAGAAGCACAGCGTCACACTTGTCCAGGTGGTAATCGAGAACTTCATCTGAGACGGTGGGTTCACCGTGGCTCGAGGCGAGCGAAACGATGCCGAACTCCGGCGCAAGCAGACCGAGCGTTATAGCGGCGGGAGCAATTGTCGCCACCACAACCTTCCCGGCACCACCTCGCAAAGCAGAAGTCCCAGAGAGGAGCGCAGCGCCGGGAGACAGTTCAGAACCTGCGATCATAAAGACCCGGCCGCGCGAATCCTTATCGGTCGCATCGTCGGCACGAGGTAAGGCATGCTCGCGTAACAGGGGTAAGTTAATTTCAATCATATCCGTCATCGTGCAGCACTGCTCGGGTCCGGTTGCGATGTCACAGTAGTGCCGGACTCGCGCAGTGGCACCACCCAGTTGTATCGTTCCAGTTCAAGTCCCGCCCCGGGCCCTTCCCCTAAGCGATAGCTTGTAATGGCACAATTTGAAATATCGCCTTGCGCATCGATGCATAAAAGGCGAGTCTCATCGAGTTCTTCAATTAAGTACCGAAAACACAGAATGACCACCTGGTGCGTCACCACCAACACGCGCCGGCCGGCGTAATGCAGACTTAAGGTGTGCAGGGCGCTCCTCAATCGGAGGATAACGTCGCACCAGCTCTCGCCTCCCGGGGGTCGATGATAGAACTTGCCTAAATCTCGACGAATTTCCGCCTGCTCAGGATAAAACTGCTCAATTCCCTGGCGCGTTAAGCGCTCGAGAATTCCAAATTCTTTTTCCCGAAACCGCTCATCCGTCACCAACCGCAGGGCTTGCTTGCCACCTGCGCACGCTTGTATCGCCACCGCCGTCTGTTGTGCTCGGACATAGGGCGAACACAACAATGACTCGGGGCGTTCGTTCGGGTCCAATTCCGCGAACCACGCTCCGATTGCCTGCGCCTGTTCTCTTCCCCGCTCGCTAAGTTCTACATCGACGTCCCGCGTTTGAATATCGATCCGCGGCACTCCAGCCGCATGCGCCTTATCTCGCGCGACGTTGCCGGCGCTTTCCCCGTGTCGGACCAGCCAAATACGCGCCGGCCATTGCATTGAAACAACCATTTTCCACTCCCTAGCCACTCCTTGCGCGTCCGAGCGCCAAAGATTAAGACCTCTGATCTCGAAGCCTTGGTACCCTAAAAGTAGAGAAGTATCCGCCACGTCCGACGAATAGACAGCCATCCTTAGCGCTAACTTGTGACAGAAGTTTCCTAATAGGGATTTTTTTGCAATGCGCCACGTATCACCAGTCTTGCTCGGAACTGCGTAGTTCCGATGGCATTTCACACGCCGCGCCCAACGCAAAGTGTAGGGCCGCGTCGCGTACAGGGGACAAGCATTGGCCACGTCAAACTGTACCGAAGTTCCAGTATGAGAAACCCGTTATAACTCTGTCGATACGCTACGGCGCCCCCGGGCTCGTGTAAGGGGACTGGCGCTTCGGTTTCTCAATCTATTGAAAGATTCCCGAGTACTGCACGTCGGGCCGCATCCGAGTGTGGTCCTGAATACCGGTTTCGATCGTAGGAAAAATGCTCATTGCCGTAAAGACCAAGTTTTTTTGTGACCAACTAATGTTACGCTCAGGTAGCGAGTGTGAAGCTCATCGGTGCGCTCGCGCACACAGGGGAGGGGCATGGAGCAAGTTAAAGGATCAATCCAAGACATCGCGGCCAAAGTTCAGGACGCGGTGGGTAGTGCCACCGGCGATGCCGGCCTTCAGGCTGAGGCAAAGACCCGACAGGCAACAGGCAAAATGCAACAGACATTTGGCGAATCCCTGGATGTATTGCGAGATGCCGCCTCAGGCAATCCGCTCGCCACGCTTGCGGCTGCCGCGGGCATTTAGCTTTCTGCTCGGTGCCTTGTGGGCTCGGCCGGACCGGCCTTTTTAGCTTCATCGCATTATTGTAATCGGCTCACCCACCTAGGCGAATTTGACAAGTCTTCACGCAAGGAGTCTCCCAATGGCAAAATCGAAGAACCCGACCGCTAAAACTGCTGCAAAGCAAAATGCGGTAGCCCTTCTCAAAGCCGATCATAAACAAGTAAAAGAATGGTTCGAAGAATTCGAGAGTGCTCGTTCTGCCGGGAAGAAGCAGATGCTCGCCACCAATATCTGTAAGGCGCTGACGGTTCACTGCGCCATTGAGGAAGAAATTTTTTACCCTGCTTTTTTCAAGGCTACCAAAGATAAGGACATGCATCATGAGGCCATCATTGAGCACGATGGGGCGAAGAAGCTCATTGCTGAAATTGAAGCGTCCGATCCCACCGACGACTATTTTGATTCTAAGGTCCACGTGCTCTCGGAGATGATCAAGCACCATGTCCGTGAGGAGGAGAAGCCGGATGGTATGTTTGCCGAGTCCCAGCAGTCGCGAAAAATGGATTTAGAGGAATTGGGAAGAATGCTGCTGGAGCGCAAGAACACGCTTATGGCAGAGGCGCAGTAGCTGCTCAAAACTTCCGAAATCCCTTAAGTGGTAGCCAATCGTGGAAGTTGCTGGGCGCAAATAGCGCTCCCGGCGTCGACATTTTATTTATCCATCACTCATGGCCTCGGGGCCACCTTATCTTCGATGAAGATTTCGTTGGCTGCACGGAATCAACTGTGATTTGTCAAAAACTTAAGAGAAATCAAGTTAAGGGCGCCAGGTGTTGCACCTCGACGACGAGACCAAATTGCACAGTGGCATACTTATTGGCGTTGCAGCATGCGGCGCGACGTGACCCGTGGCGCTAGCAGCCGGTTGAAATTCGAGGTCCCAGACACGGCTCACATTGCTGCGAGCGACGCTCCGTGCCGTCGCGGGTGCCTGGATGTCATCCGCACTTTCAACACACTGCCGCGGCCCATTCCAACGGGGCCCTCAAGACTTCTTGCAGGTGCAGCGTCTCTCGTCCCTAATTCTCTTCCTTGACGACTTTCCAAGGATCTTTATCGTCACGAAGCGCAACAAACTTAGTGTGCCGCAAATGATCCGCTCCAGTCCACTGCGCGAAGTCTATGCGCACTACCGTCTCTGGCTTGAGCCATACGCATTCCTTCATCTTCTCAGCCGTTAACCCTTGGTCCCATCGCCCAGCGTCCTTTTGCGGTAGGTTGACAAAAGGACAAGCTGAGATTTTCAAATGTTTGATCTTGGTAAACACGTCTCGGCGGGTCGCCGGAACGAAGCCTGCGCGAACGCGGGATGCGTATATCAAATCCTTGCCGCGATAGAAGCCGACGATGATCGCATCAAAACCGTTGTTACCGGGTGTATAGCCGCCGATAAGAAATTCCTGGCCTTGATTGATCCTATGCTTGCTCCAAAGGCCTGAGCGTTTTCCCGGTTCATACGGGCTGTCCGTCCGTTTGGCGATCACTCCTTCCAGCCGATGTAACTGCACGAACTTCAAAATATGCGCCACGGGCCTCCGATCAACTACGGAGAGGGTAATGTGATCATTTATGGGGAGGGTGTCCCCGAGTATTGCCCGCCGCTCATCAAGGGGTAAATGCACAACCGATTTGCCTTTAACGATCAAGATATCGAACCCGTAATAGTGAATTCGCGCCTCCGCTGAGCGAAAGTTCTGCAGAAGGTTAAAATCCGAGCGGTTCTGAGAGTCAAGGGCCACGACCTCGCCATCGATCACGGTCGAGTTAGGAAGTTTTTTCAAGGCCTCGGCGATGTAGCCGAATTTATGGTTCAGGATGTTCCCGCGCCGCGAATAGAGCATCACCTCCCCGAGCCCTTTAACCGCTTCGAGCCTAAAACCATCGAGCTTGATCTCGTAGCTCCAACTTGGGCCCGCTGGAAGCTTGGTCACCCCTAAGCATTCCATCGACTCGATAAATCCTACTTTCACGCCCGGAAGTCTTAGCGCAACCTTCTTCCTCGCGATCGGCATTATTGTTCCTTTTGGGTGGCCTTAAATCATAACCAATGTTGGATGTACGCGAATCGACAATGCGATGTGTAATAGATATGTGTCTACCAGGTCAGGGAGCATATCGAGTGAGAGTTCAATCTTGTCCAAAGCGTGGAGCTTTCCGGCCAATGTGGTCCAACTCAGCAAGTCCCTATCGTGAAGGCTGTTGACGGACAACCGAAAGACCCCGTAACTACATTTATTTTAACGACCAATCAGGCTGCGCTTTCGCCGCGGTGTGGGCTTCGCTTCCGAGTTCTGTTCCCTCAACGCCGACCGCGTGGCCAGAGCATGCAGCTTTCGGATCAGCGCAAGAGGAGGGCGGTGTTCAATATGCAGCCAGGCGACGCTCCTTATTTGGTTTGGGCCGTGAGACGCTACTTCTCGCAGTAGTGACCAAGCTTGCCCGTCGGCGCCCGCTGGCATTCCTCGTGAGCAGACGCCTACAGGCGCTAAATTGCATGCTCACATAATGGCTTGCAGCGAAAACCTGTCATATCTTCTAAATAGCGTGAGCTGACAGTTCCGGCATGATGGACGCATGCCTACAAATGCTCGCTCGATCGCCTCCCTCACCATCTCCTTCGGCTTGGTGGCAATCCCTGTGAAGCTTTATTCAGCGACCGTCGCCAGTGAACGCATCTCTTTCAACCTTCTACGTCAAAAGGACGGATCGCGCGTCAAGCAACAGTATGTGGCGGTGAACGACGGCAAGCTGGTCGAGCGCTCTGAAATGACGAAAGGATATGAGTTCGCCAAAGATCAGTATGTAGTTTTCTCACCCGAGGAGATCAAGGCCTTGGAGGATGCGACTACCCACGCGATTGATATCAGTCAGTTTGTCCCTTTAGAATCTGTAGATCCTGTTTACTTCGATGGCACGTATTACTTAGCTCCGGACAAAGGCGGCGCGAAACCCTACTCGTTATTGTCCACCGCGCTCAAGAATTCGAAGCAATGCGCCATTGGCCGATGGACATCTCGGGGCAAGGAACACATTATTGTCGTAAGACCGATCGACGATGGGCTGGCTATGCATCAGCTGCATTTTAAGGCAGAAGTTCGTACTATAAAGGACCTTGGCATCGAGCCTGCGCCGGTGTCCGATGCAGAGCTTAAGTTAGCTAATCAGCTCATCGAGCATTTGGCGGCGAAGAGTTTTGACCCGAACGAGTTTGTCGATGAGCACAGGGCGCGAGTTGAGGCCGCCATTCAGCGGAAAGTGGAGGGGAAGGAAGTTTCCCTCTCTGAACCGCCGAGCAAGGTGGGCGGCGGAAACGTCGTGGATCTCATGGAAGCTTTAAAGGCGAGTCTTAATGCGCGCGGATCAACCAAAGACAAGGAAACGGACGTTAAGGAGCGAAAGACGCCCAAGCAAGCTCCCGCACCCACTCCGATCAGCCGCGGCAAGAAATCATCTCGGCGATGAGATGCATGAGTACTCACAGTCCGATATAAACCGGCTCTTTAAGCTCTCCCCAGCGCTACTGCGCTCTATTGCGCGGGCCGGCTACACGACGCCCGCCGCACCGGAAGGTAAGACCACCTATAGTTTCCAGGATCTACTTATCTTGCGTACCGCAAGCGCCCTGCAGGCGGCGAAGATTACGCCTGCTAAAATCGTCGCAGCCCTGGGGCACATCCGTGATGCCCTCCCGCCGGGGTCGTTACTCACCACTCTTGCGCTCGGCGCCGCCGGGCCTGATGTGGTCGTGCGCGAAGGCACGAATATATGGGAAGCCAAGTCTGGCCAATACGCGTTGCCATTGGAGGCTGGGAAGGCTACCACTGTGATCGCGCTATCGAAAGCTCGACGGGGACAGACGCAGATGATGGTGGCGCACCAGCACTATGCCCGGGGCCACGCACTGGAGGAATCCGATGTCGCTGCCGCACGGGCTGCGTACTTAGATGCGCTCAACGCTCATCAGGATCACCTGGAGGCGCGAATTAACTTGGGCCGGCTCCTGCATCTTGACGGCGAGTTAAAGGGAGCGGAAAAAGTTTACCGCGAAGCGAAGAGTTCAAGCGCATTGCTCTCCTTCAACCTAGCCATATTGCTCGAAGACTTAAACCGGGAAGAGGAAGCGATCAGTGCGTATCGCGAGGCCCTCGCGCAAGATCCGCATCTGCACGATGCGCATTTCAATCTTTCACGCTTGCATGAGCGGGCGAAACAACCTAGAGAGGCACTGCGACATCTTCTCGCCTACCGGCGTCATGTGCACCGATGATCTCTCAATGCTTACTGGCTCATCAATTTGTTCCTGAGCAAATCTGCCATCGCGCTCGAAGGCCTATCTTAAAACACTAACTTTAGATTGTACGAGAGACTGTACATTGCGGCAGGTTTTATGCCGTTCTTCGGACGTCGGGTAGTGCTCTTAGAAAGGGCCTGAGGTACGCAAGTAACCAAATCTTGAGTTGATGCGAAGTGCTTTCCGCTGCGGTGAGTCGCAAATCAGATCATGGTCCAACCCTGCTAGCGTGCGCAAAATACCCTTTATCGTGGGCGGGGATGCGACTTCAGATCAGCCGGCGGTTGGTTGCTCGGATATCAGGGCCCCAATCTGCTCTGGATCGACAGGTTTCGTGAGATGAAAATTGAAGCCGGCATCGAGTGCTCTTCGCTTGTCATCATCATGCCCCCAGCCGGTCAGGGCGATCAAGACCAGGTGCTCGCCCCAGGGTTCTTTGCGGATCGCCTGTGCCACCGCATAGCCATTGAGCTTCGGCAGGCCAATATCAAGGAGCACAATGTGAGGACGCAATTCTTGTGCCGTAGCGAGCGCCTGCTCGCCATCCTGGGCAAAAAATACCTCGTGTCCGGAAAGCTCGAGGAGAACGCCGAGGCTTTGGGCAGCATCTTCGTTGTCATCCACCACCAATATTCGGCGCGGCTCGGTGGGCTGCGATCCCCCGGGTGGCAGCACGTTTTCGATCTCGCTCGTTCTAGGGGAGATTACGGGCAACCAAATCATAAATTCACTTCCCCTGCCAATACCCTCGCTGAGGGCGCGCACTTTTCCACCGTGCAATTCGATCAAGCCGCGCACGAGTGAGAGCCCGATGCCTAAGCCACCTTCCGATCGATCGATCGACCCTTTGACTTGCGAGAACATGTCGAAAATCGACTCGAGCGACTCGGCGGCAATACCCACCCCGGAATCTTTAACCGAAATGCTCAAGCCAGATTTGTCCTGCCGTGCCGACAATCGAATTGTGCCACCCGATTCCGTGTACTTGGCGGCGTTGCAGAGCAGATTCGACAATACCTGCGAGAGGCGCAGGGGATCCACTTCGATCTCGATAGGATCCTCTGGCAAAGACACTTGCACGGTGTGCTGCCGAGCATCCATCAATGGGCGCGCTACTTCGAGGCTAGTGTCGATGACGGATGATAAGGCCACGCGCTGCTTATGCAACGTGAGCTGGCCGCGAGTGATCTTGGATACATCTAGTAAATCATCCAGCAGTGTCGCCATTCTGTTGACTTGCCGGTCGATGATCGTCGTTGCCCAGTCGCGCGTTTTGGCCACCGCTCCGGAAGCGCGCAACACCTTGCTGGCATTGCGCACGGGGGCTAAGGGGTTACGCAGTTCATGGGCCAAGGTGGCCAAGAATTCGTCTTTGCGACGATCGGCTTCGCGTAGGGCTGTTTCGGCGGCGAGCTGTGGTGAGATATCCGTATTGGTTCCGAACCAGCGAATAATTTTCCCCGTGGCATCGCAAGAAGGAATGACTCTCGTCAAGAAAGGGCGATAATCCCCGGATGAGCTCTTGAGCGGGAAGACCATTTCAAACCGAGTGCCCGTCGCGATCGAAGCGCGCCATTTTTCTAATACTTCGGCAAGCACCCTCGGATCATGCACCGCCTGCCATCCCCAACCTTTCATCTGCTCAGGCGTGGTTCCTGTGTATTCGTACCATCGACTGTTATACCAAAAGATGGCACCGGTTTCGTCCGCCATCCAGCACAGCGCCGGAATGTTATCCGCCAGGGTGCGAAACCGGGACTCACTCTCTGCGAGCGCGACGTTGGCCAACACGCGCTCGGTGACATCCGATCCTTGAACGAGAATGCCATTGACAGAGCCGTCACGGTCTTTGATAGGTTGGTAGACAAAATCAATATAGTGGTCGGTGGTAAGTCCGCCCGCAGCTGCCTCCATAGCGTATTTAGCAACCGTCGCGGCTTGGGGCTTGCCACTGCGATACACCTGGTCCAGGCGTTCAAGATAATCTTGACCTACCGCGTCGGGAAGCGCCTCGGCAACGGTACGACCCACGAGGTCGCAATGACCGGTCAGGCGACGATAGTTGCGGTTCGCGAGCTCGATACGATGCTGCGGCCCTCGCAACACAGCGATAAAGGTGGGCGCCTGCTCAAAAAGATCTTCAAATCGTTGTTGTTCCTGTTGAGCGCGGCGTGTGGCGAGCACCTGCGCCGTAGTTTCGGTGCAAATGACGAGCACGCCCCCGATCCCCCCAGGTCCGTCTTCGTCATCGATGGGAGAGTAGCTGTAGGTCCAATAGACCTCTTCGTGCACCCCATTCCGGGTGATGGGAACCAGCGCGTTTTCGCAGGATAGGGCGCCCCTGCCCGACATAACCTGCTCAATCTGGGGGCCGATGATCGGCCAGATTTCTGCCCATACCTCGCGGGCAGGGCGACCGAGGGAGCCCGGGTGACGCTCGGGACCGATGGATTGGCGATAGGCATCGTTGTAAAAGCATAAAAGATCTAGTCCCCACCAGATGTACATGGGGTGGCTGGTAGTCAAGAGCAGCCGTACCGCGATGCGCAGCGCCTGCGGCCAGCTGGCCGGTGATCCTAAAGAGGTAGTACGCCAATTAAACGAGCGCATCAGCGCGCCCATCTGACCGCCGCTGGCCAAAAAGCTCAGCGGAAAACCCGGTCGCAGGGGTTGTTTTTCTTCTTCGTCGCCCACTTAAAAATCCTCTTCGTGGGGCAAGACACTGCAATCAAAAAGCGACGCCAATCTTAGCAGAAGATGGGCTTGAGCCGGTTACCCAGACTTGAGCTCACGTCCTAAGCTCAAAGCCGCAGCGCTTCACCCAATCGGGAGCAACTTGGGCGATGTACGATCAGTGGGTTTGTCGGCTCAACTTAACAGGACAGTGGGGAATTCCACATAAGAGGGGACCGTAAAGCGGTTCCTGGCGCTCGGAACTAACACGGTCGGCCCGACCCGGATTTCAATCTTGGCTTACGAAAATAATTCTTGCCCCAAATTGGGGCAGCCCTGGACTCCTGCTCCGTTTACCGCGGGTCAGGGGGTTCGAAGACTTGCACCTTTCCGAGCCAAACGCTTGGAAAATAATCGATAGCTGTTTCGCCCAGTCAGTTTAGCCTCATACATTGCTGTATCAGCGCACTGTATCAATGCACTCGCATCGGAAGTGCTCTGGGGAAAGCAAGCTATACCGATGCTCGCCGTGAGCAGCAGCTGATGCCCCCAGACTTCAAAAGGAACTTCGAAAGCCGCCTTGAGTTTCGCAGCGTAAAGAGATGCATCTTGGGGATGCGCGATTTCCGCCAACAAAATAACGAACTCGTCGCCCCCATAACGACTCACGGTGTCCGAACTTCGCACTCCACCGAGCAGCCGTTGTGCAACCGCAACGAGCAATTGATCGCCCACGGCGTGCCCCAATGAATCGTTTACCGGTTTAAAGCGGTCCAGGTCAATAAATAGCACGGCTGCGCAAGATCCGGTTCGACGCGCTCGCAGCACTGCCGCCTTGAGCCTATCGGTGAATAAGGCGCGATTCGGAAGACCTGTAAGATTGTCGTGAAGTGCAAGGCGCGCAAGCTTAGCTGAGAGGTCGCGTGCGGCAGTGACATCGTGCGCGACCATTACCGCACCAAGCACGGCCTCTTCCGTATCGTGAATAGGCGATGCCGACACTTCCACCGCCACCTCAGTTCCGTCCCGCCGCACCACAGTGCAAGGTGCCGCGACGGCGACCTTTCGATCTTCGATGACGGCCGAAATCGTGGGGCACGGGATATATTGGCGCGACTCCGCATTCAATAGGATGAATATCTCATCGAGAAGCTGCCCTGCGGCTTCAGACTGAGACCATCCCGTCATGGCTTCCGCCGCGCGGTTGATGAATGAGACGCGACCGCGAAAATCCGTGCTGATCACCGCATCGCCGATTGAGTTTAGCGTAACAGCTGAGCGTTCTTTTTCTTGAAACATCGCCTCTGCGGTCTTAAGAAGTGCGGCTTCACTGTCTCTCAAGGCGCGCTCGGCCGCCAGTCGATGCGTGATGTCGCTAAAAATTATGACTGCGCCACTGATCGTGCCGGCATTGCGCAGGACCTCGATGGAATACTCAGTCACCGCCGCGCCGCAGCGCTCCCCAGCCAACACCACCCTGCGCGGCGCCCCAGCTAAGCCTCGTCTCATGGCGGCCTCGACCAGGTTAGCAACGGGAACCTCGCTGACAAGCTCAAGCGGGGTGAGTAGCTTGGTCAATCTCGCTCCATGGGGATCCCTCTGGCTACAGGCGAAGAGCCGTTTCCCCGCATCGTTCATGTAAGTCACGCGGTTCGATATATCGACCGCGACCACCGCATCTTTGACGCGCGCAAGCACAGTTTCCAGATGTTGGGTTGGTAGTCGCGACGATCTTAAGCCTCGTCTTGTCTTCAGGTTCAGCACAGCAGACATGTACAACGCCTATCGAAAAGGGCCCAAACGCAAGCTCGTCAGCGTGCACTCCCGCAGCATGGCTTAGCAGCCTGCGAATGGCCGAGAGCACCGACCGTATTATGTCGAATACAAAAAACCGGCGTTGGGAGAAGAATCACACTTCCAAGGGTTGCCGCGAGGAACGAAGTCGGGGCTCCCAAAGATGCGGCTCTACGGGCTTCGAGGGGACGAAAAGAGCACTCGTTAAAAGGCGCGTGAGGTTAGCGACATTCACGGAGCGGGGCCCCCGAATAGAGACGCGCGCGTCGCGGCTATCAAGGCGAACAGGCAAACAAATACACGCGAGGAAATGCGCGGGAGGCCTGGCGATTTAGTGATTTTAAGCGGGGCTATATTGCTTATGAATCGTGCTTATCCCGCCCGTGACACAATAACTAAAGAAAACAGCGGTGGCGGCGCCGCCATTACTTGAAAGATCGGATTCTCTCCTGATCGCGCCATTCGATTGCGGGATATTGAGCGCTGCGCTGCGGATCGTGTGATCGCAGTAGATCGCAGACGGGCTTCGGTGACAATTCGCACCACTCAATGCCGATCTGGTTATTTGTACGACGAATCACGTACCCGGGAACCGTGACCCAATGTCGCCTAGTTACAGGCAACAAAAACACGTCTAGACGAGACAACAAACGCACGTTGTGGCAGGTCTTGATAAGCGCACCGCTCACGCTCAAATCGACGAGCAGGCCTTCGAACACCACCAAGCGGTGCGTCATGAGGCGCACACTCTTACTGATCGCTATTCGTTTGCCCCAGCGGTGTTCCATGTCAGAGCTACCCGGAAAAAGCCAGGCTATTTAACTTTTCGCAGCATGACTCGTCAGAAAACCACGAGTACTGATATAAGTCTTTTCTGTCGGACGAGCCGGGAATGATCCGCAGGAGCGGCTTGAATACTCGGAACTTCTGCGTTTAGTTCGCGCACTTGCGGGCACACGCGCCGCCGCGATGCGTTCGACAGAGGTTGAACGGTACGAACTGTCGCCTCTATTTATTTCTCTCAATTACCGCGCTTAGCAACCCAAAGGAGAGCAACACGGCCGGCAGCTCCGCCGTGGCGAGCGCATGCGCGATCCCCGCGGACGCTACTTCGGGCATCAAGCACAGAGCTAACGCGATTGGTAAACAAATCGGCCAGAAACTCCCGCCGCCGCGCGGCGTGATTTCGATTTTTCTCCTTATGCGCATGATCGTACCCTCCCGCGATTGACTCGACCCCACACCCTAGATTCGCGCGCCGGCAATCGACATTGCACTGACCGAATCGCCGGACAGGGCTGCAGCTGCGCATGAGCTCTGCGCGCGGTGCGCTGTCTGTCGCCAGTTGCGGATCCGGCTAATAGATTATTCGAGTCCGTGCTTATCGGGTACGGGGCCCAGCGGCTGCCCGCTGGCCATTCAGCGATTGCGAACACCGGTAGGCGCCCGCAGCGATAGAGACGAGCCGACGGGCCTGCGAGGCCATAGGGCCACCCACGTGCGGGTGAGGAGGAACGTAAATCGTAGACATGGGCATCAAAGGGTAAGCTAGATAACCAGGCGCGGATTGCAGCATCCGAGGAGCACGCTTCGCGGGACCGTAAAGCCAATGCCTCGCGATGCGACCATACAACGCGTGCCTGCGCAAGGAGGCCCTGCAGCCAGGCAAGCGTCCGGCCTTCTTCGGCGGAAGTTCGCAGTGTCTGGATAAAGGCCGCAAGATCATCGCTCACGTACACGGCAACTTGCGGGTCTGGGAATACACACCAGATTGGACCCGGTAGGCCGCGGCCGCTCGACGTCTCGGCGATCCAGCGCCGACCCTCATCGTCAATCCCCAGCGTAAGGCAGGGCCGGAAAACGCTGAGAGGCTCCGAAGGAAACAGGCACCCCGTGAAATCGATGCTGCCCAATTCGGTGCCCGAAAGACCGCTGCAGAGATTTAGCATCTCCCGAAGTTGTGGACTGATGATTCCGGGGTAAGAGGGTGTTATTCCGTGAATGACCTCAGGACGCAGTCCTGGCACCGGCGCTACGGATAAAGGGTCGCCGCCCATATCCAGCCAAGGGGCCGAAACTAAAGGCATCATGGTGTCCGCTGTTGACATGATGGTACCTCTATAGGTTGCGTAAGGTTAGATACTCTCTCCTTAAGAATACGGGGTCGAGCGCCCATCGAATCGCGGCGATCTGACCACAGCGCAAAATTTAGCAAAATATTTTTTCTTTGCAAGTCTGAAGAGACATCTTTTTGACCTACCAAACCGGAGGTTTTTTCGCGGTGCACCATGGGATGAATCTGAGCCCAGAAAGTCTTAAATTGTCCCCCTTGAAGCCGGCAAGGCGCGCCCTATATGGGCCTCGTCGAAAGTCTTGTTATTAAGGAGGTAATGAGCATGAATGTTCGAGATTTAGTGCCCTGGTCGCGGAGCGATCGCGAGCGCAGTCCGAGCACTCAATCGGAGTCGCTCGGCCCCGTCGTGAACTTACATCACGAGATGAATCGGCTCTTCGATGATGTTTTCCGCGCTTTCGATGCGTCCCGATCGCTGGGCAGTCATGGCGCGTGGCCCAGCATGGATCTTGAGGAGAACGACAAAGAGTATCGTCTGACCGCGGAAATCCCCGGTATGGAAGAGCGCGACGTGGAAGTGTTGTTCCAAGACGGCGTTCTGACGGTACGGGGGGAGAAGAAGCTAGAAAAGGAGGGTGAGGATCGCAGCATCCGCGAGCGCTTCTACGGCCGCTTCGAGCGGCGTGTGGTGCTCGATCGGGAGGTCGATGAAGAGGCGATCAAGGCGGTAGTTCGCAATGGCCTTCTCACCGTAACGATTCCGAAAAGCGCGAAGGCGGCCGAGAAGATGAAACGGATACCGATCAATACCGGAGGTAAGACGCACTAACCATCGATGGTGTGAGATCTGCGGGGCCTCGCCCCGCAGATCCATTCAAACGAAACGAGGTGAGACAACATGGAAGTCATCAAGCATCTCTTGATTCCTATCACTGCAATCACGCTTGGTTTGTTTGTCGCGGCGGGTGCCGCTGCGGGCGCAGAGAGCGCCGCAAAAAAACCGGACGTAACCGCTTCCGGGGTAGCAAATGCGCCCATAGAGCTGCAGCGCAGCGAGGCGCAACACGAAGGTGAAAAGACGATAGACAAGGACGCCGTGGCTGCCATCGAGGAGGCGCAAAAAGCAGTCAAAGCGATCTCTGACGGAAAAGTCGATCCAGCACTCGCGGCAATCGAACGTGCCACGGGCAAGATAAACATACTAACGGCTCGCAAGCCCTCGGCGGCTCTCATTCCCGTCAGTGTCGAGGTGGCGATCATCGATCTCGCACCCAAGAATTTGAATGCGGCTCGAGACCTAAGCGCTGCCGCGCAGAAGGCCTTGTCCAATGACGATTACCCCAAAGCACGAGCGCTGATCGATCAACTGGCGAGCGAAATCCATGTGAAGACCTACAACTTGCCGCTCGCGACGTACCCGGTAGCGATGCAAACGGCGGCGCGCTTGCTCGATGAGAAGAAAACCGAGGAAGCCAAGCAGGCCCTGCTCACCGCACTCAACACGCTCATCGTTACCGACCAGGTAATCCCTTTGCCCCTGGCCGAAGCGCAAGGGGCTGTTAAAGACGCGCAAGCGAAGCGCGAAACGGACAAGCCGGCGGCGCGCAAGCTGCTAGCCAGTGCCAAAGATGACCTCGAACGTGCGAAGGCATTGGGGTATGCCAATAAAGCCCCTGAGTATGCAACGTTGAGCCAGTCAATTTCGGATTAGACAAGCAATTGGCTGGCACAGAGAGCACCAAATCCGCCTTTGCGACGTTGAGGGAAAAAATGAGTGCGTTCTTCGAACGCATTAACCCGAGGGCGCCGGCCTCGTCCTCGAAACAAGCTCAGAATTGATTGAGCAGTTGTAGACGTTCGTTTTCCGCGCTGCTAAGGGTAGGGAACCGAGATCATCTCGCCGGATCCGATTAGCGGAGCTGCCGGCAGGCAGGCTCGTCGCGTAGCCGCTTATGTCAAATAACCAACTCGTCTGCATTCGTGGATAGAAGCAAAGGACAGGGCGGTGCTCGGGAACCGATGGACAAAAACCGTGCGCCAGCCCAACAGAGGCGGCCCACTTGCTACTACTTTGCTGTACAAAGTATAACTTTGCATGGCAGAGTAAGACACATTGCGGACGTGGAAATAAAGGGGGCCTCAAATTCGTGGCGACGCTATCTTGGCGGAAACAGACTCCTGGAATAAGTATTTTTGTGTGCGCCCTTCTTATTGGAGGAGTGCTAGCGGGGACGCGGAGCGGAACGGCGCGAGCCGCCGAATTGGATTTAGGCGCCTACCGCGGCAAAGTCGTGTACCTCGATTTCTGGGCTTCTTGGTGTACTCCCTGCCGAAAATCGTTCCCGTGGCTTGCGAGTCTCGTGCACGAATACGGCGCGCAAAACATCGTGGTAGTTGCGGTCAATGTGGATCACGACCGACGGCGAGCGGAGCGGTTTCTGGACGAGACGCCCGCCAATTTTTCAGTGATCTATGATCCCAAAGGCGAAATTGCGGCGACTTACAAGGTCGTGGGTATGCCGAGTGCGGTGCTGATTGATCGGGCCGGCAAAGTGCGTTTTCAACACGAAGGCTTTTCAGAGAAAGGAAAGGAATCATATGAAGAACAGCTACGGATTTTGGTCGCTGAAACTGCGCGCTAAGCTTGGGTTTCTCGCCCTGGGCTTAGCTGCCCTCGGCAGCAGCGGTTGCGCCTCATTCGGCGCCAAACCCTGGGATCATGATCTATTGGCCGAGCGAGCGATGCAGGTCGATGCATATCCCTTGCAGAGCGGCATTGACGATCACATCTATTTTAGCAAGGAGGCATCCAGCGGTGGTCGCACTTTTGCCGGCGGTGGATGCGGATGCAACTGAAGCCGGCGGTTGCGATCGGTGCACCGAATCTGCGACGCGCGCTTAAGTTAGCGGCCGCGGGACTGCTTGCAAGTGGCACAGGCAGGGCGCAGGAGGCCCCTCCAGAGGCACCCAACACGAATGTCGACTCGGGAGTCCTTTACTACCAGGAACTCGGCCGGGTACAAGCTATCGAGCCAGAATTGAACGTCTCTTATAAAATCAACGAAGACAGCACCATCTCCATTGGGGCGGTAGCCGATGCGCTCACTGGACCTACACCGTTAGGTGCAGTTCCCTCGACGTTGCCGCAGACTTACATCCGACCCTACGAGGTGATCCCGCTAGGCACGCCGGTCACCGCAACCACGGCCTCCGGTGGATCGACAATCGTGCTCATTCCACCGCGGACCGGCGCTAAGACCCAGACGCTAGCCGCCAGCACCGTCGTGCCCCCGAATACTTATCCGCTTGATCAAGCCTTTCAGGATAATCGTTTCGCGGGCCACGTCGGTTGGGAGCAAGCACTTAGCTCCACGTTTAAACTGATTGGCGGTCTGGCCTACTCCAAAGAGCATGACTACCGTTCGGAGAGTGCGAATTTAGGTATATCGAAAGATTTCAATGCGCACAACACGACGTTCAATGCCGCCGTTAACTATGAGTCGGACTTATCATTTCCGATCGGCGGAACGCCCACGCCGTTGACCGTGATGAGCGGCGACTGGAAGGGACCGGATGCGACGCGCCATGAAGTGGATGCGGTCGTAGGCGTCACCCAGGTCATGACTCGCCGGTGGCTAACCACCTTGAGCTATTCTTATGCGGATTCTAAAGGCTATCAGAACGATCCCTACAAGATTATTTCTGTTGTCGATTCCGTCAGTGGTCAACCCACCTCGCAACTCTACGAGAGTCGGCCGGAAACGCGCCGCAAACAAAGCGTATTCTTGGACAACAAGATCCACCTCAGCAGCGATGTAATTGCCTTGTCGTTGCGGGGCTACAAGGATGATTGGGGAATTAAATCGGTTACGGCGGATCTTCGATATCGCTACCAGCTCACCCAAGACTACTATCTCGAGCCGCACTTTCGTTACTACGAACAAGGGGCTGCAGATTTTTTCCGCTACTATCTTGTGGCTGGCGAAGCCCTGCCGCAACATGCCTCTGCTGACACCAGGCTTGCCAAATTTAATGCGCAGACCTATGGGTTGAAGTTCGGAATGCCCATTAACCGGGGTTCCGAGTTCAACATACGGGTCGAATACTATGATCAACATGGGAACGGCGCCCCGGCATTTGCCATTGGGCAGTTGCGCCAACAGAATCTATTCCCCAACTTGCAGGCCGTTATGGTGCTGCTCGGCTACACTTACGCCTTCTGAATGATGTCCTTCAAGTATGAAACAGTTAACTGGTCATCCGATCGAAGAGCACTTCGATGTGGTGACACAATTCACTGCGATGGCCAGTCCATGCGTGGTACTCACCGACACGGATGACAAAACACTCGGCGCAGAGGTGGGGCAAATCGTCAAATCCGAGGCCCTGCGCATCGAGGCGAAATTCTCGCGCTACCAACCGAGTGTTGTGACGAGCATCAATGACAGGGCAGGGGAGGAAATTGAAGTCGATGTGGAAACTGCGAATCTGATTGATTACTCGGAGCAGTGTTATTTCTTGAGCGATGGGCGATTCGATATAACCTCAGGAGCGCTGCGGCGAGTATGGAAATTCGACGGCTCGGGGACGATTCCCACCGAAGTCCAAGTACTTAAGGCCCTTGAACATGTCGGATGGCAGCGGGTGAACTGGAAGAGGCCGATATTACGGCTCGGCGTCGGCATGGAAATAGATTTTGGCGGGATTGGCAAAGAATACGCGGTCGATCGAGCGCTCGCGCTTGCCCAAAAGCGCACCTCCGCGCCCGTGCTGGTGAATCTTGGTGGCGATCTTGTGGTTTCGGGTCCGCGGCGGGATGGCGGCAATTGGCGTGTTGCAATCGAGGACGTGGACCGATCCGGCGCTAGCGCGGCGATGCTGGGTCTTTCGCGCGGTGCGCTCGCAACTAGCGGGGACACGTATCGGCATCTAATCAAGGACGGGATCCGATATGGACATGTGCTTGACCCTAAAACTGGATGGCCCATCGCGGATGCACCAAGGTCGGTAACCGTGCATGCGGAAACTTGCACCGAGGCGGGACAGCTTGCAAAATTGGCTTTACTTCGCGGCGCCGACGCTGAGAGTTTTCTTAAAGCTGAACAGGTTCGCGGTTGGTGTGTCCGATAGCTGAGCACGCGGATCTCGCGGTCTCCCAGCCGGTTGCCACCGGCTACTGCTTCAGTTGCGGTCGATAAGTCCTTGAGTCACCTCAGTCGCGGCTGTCCACGATTTTCGGTTAAGAGACAATGCTGCCATCAGCTCGGTGCGCCGTGGACGGAACGTTAATGACGTGATCGCCGCGCTTGGCTTGGACGCGTTTGACGACCTCAAGGGCATTGCCTAGAAAACGGCAAACTGTCATCGTGGAAAAATTCCGACTGATCGATACTTGCCTCCAAGCCGGACAAACCCACCGAGAGGGCAGGACCGAAAGTCAGGTTACGTTGCCCGGTAGCCGAATTATAAACTCACGGAAGCTGCGGACGTCTGATATCGGCAACCGTACGCTGCTACCTCGGCCAAGGGTACATTCTGCCGCCCGTTTCTCATAAACCCCCGGGCTGCAATCGCGACCACTGCTTCCTCACCGACTGGCGAGGCGTGCCTGAATTTCTTTGAGCGGCTTCTTGAATTGATCGCCCAACTCGCGGTGCGTATCTAGAATCGCGGTCGCGCCCGCTAACAATGCCTGCGCCTGTTGTCGCTTGTCGGAAGCGAGAAGGCAATTCGCCAACCCGATTTGTACCTGAGCTATCCAAACACTATTTTCGTCATCATTGGCTTTGCGAAGTTGCAACGCTCGTTCCAAGTTAATTGTGGCCGCGGACAACTCGCCAACGCGTACTTGCGCTTCGCCGAGCCACAGCAAACTATCGGCTTCGAGAGTCTGATAGTAGGATCGCAACGTTCTTCAAGAATTCGCCGCCGGCTCGTGCAACGCTTGAGGTGGCACGAATTCCGCGTGATGCGAAGGTGGAAATCTCGGCGATCGCCGTCGCCGCGGGGCATGATTAGGGAAATTTTCCGGGAGAGCTATTGTTCGCTAGAAGCGGCTAAGATTCCTGATCCGAAGTACATTCCCGCCCTGACACGGGTGGAACCCCCCGCGCCGTGTGCGCGGCTCGGGGGTCTTTTTTGGTACATCCGCGTGCGCCGAGACTAATATCTCGTTTACTTCAAGTTTCTCAATTCATAAGAGGATCGAGGTTGAGAGTGTTACGCGACGTTGATCTAGGTGAAGGCTGAAGCCCCAAACTTTGGTGTTTTTGCTCGAAGACACCGGCAAGTGGCTGCGTGCCTCAACATCAACCACACTCTTTTAGGCTGGGATCGTGATGGAATCGCTGCTTGGCAAATTCCCTGATAGCCCAGAGGCGTTAGATCACCTAAGCGTGGGATAGATCAGGTCGCGACGCTGCCAGAGGGGAAAGCGACGAAATGTTACGTCGCCGGGATAATAAATCCCTGATTGTTCAAATAGTAGCGTATACATGCACGGCGCCTCCTTTGCGCGCAAACCAGTGCTGACACTCTAAAGTCTTGCACGCTGTTGTAAGAGCCTTATCGGGCTGTTAGCAGAGCTGGAATGGAGTCTAAACGTCTGCCGGCATTGGTGTCGTCCGTGGCACTCGCGGTCATCAATCATACGGCGACATTCCATGAGTCCTCCCAGTATCGGGGCCCGATCGGGCTTCGATCTCCCTGCCGCTCCGAAGAAAAATTCGAATGCGGAAAATGACGTTCGCTCACCGCGCGGCCGTGAGCCGTCTATCAAACATGATGCCCTCGGCAGGGTGCATCGGCTGCTGCGAGCGGCGACCCGGGCAGATCACGCCTTGCTTGATCGTATGATGCTGCGGATCGACTTAGCCACCCCGCAAGATTACGGGATTTTCTTACAGCTCCACCAGAGGGTGCTCCAAACCTTAGAGGCCTATTGGCGAGAGGAGGATCGAGAAGATTTCGCGGGCATGCAGCGTGCTGTGGCGCAGGATATCCAAGCGCTTGGGATTGCGACCTCTCCTACCACGCGCGCCGTCGGGCACACGCCCCTGCTGTTGAGCCATCAATGGGGCCTCGCCTACGTCGTTCGTGGCTCTCGCTTGGGAGCGAAGTTTTTGCGCCGCGGTGTTCCCTCTGGGCTGCCGACCGCCTACCTTGATTTTACACCAGCACTGACTTGGCCTCGGTTTCTGGAGCAGCTCGAACTCATTCCGGAAGATTCAAGTGGCGCCACCCGTGACGACTCGATCCGTGGAGCGCGAGTTGCCTTCGAGATCTTCGCAGGCGTATTCACTCAAGCCTTGGCGGGGAAGCAATGAGTGCTGCTCCGGGGTTGGTTTCCGATCTCACGTCCTGCGACTTGGAGCCAATCACGCGATTAGAGCGCATCCAATCATTTGGCTTTCTGCTCGCGATGTCCAGCCGCTGGGTGGTGGTGCGCGCCTCCGCGAACCTCGAAGCCTTTATAGGCATCCCATCAGATCAATCCATCGGTATGCAGCTGGATACTTTCGTTGATCGCGAGGCTTTGCATGAGATCCGCAATCGGATAACCGGACTCGCCTCGATTGGCGGCACAGAGCGGTTCTACGGCGTTTCACTCGTGATCGGTCGGCCGTCGCTCGATCTGGCCGTGCACTACGCCGGCGGACTATGCATTTTGGAAGGCGAATTAGCGGGACACGATAGTCGAATTGATGCGGCGTCCGTCGTTCGCACCATGGTAGCGCGGCTTGCAAAGCAAACGATTCTCGATGCCTTTCACCGCGATGTCGTGCGTCAAATCCGCCGGCTGACCGGATTTAGCCGAGTCATGATCTACCGCTTTGCAGCGGATGGAACCGGTGAGGTCATTGCAGAGGATGCCGCCGTCGGCATGGAGCGATTTCTGGGGCTGCATTTTCCGGCCTCCGATATTCCGGTGCAGGCACGTGCTCTCTATTTGCTTAACGCCTTTCGCATTATTGCGGATGTCAGTGCCGAGACCGTGCCGATTTTGGCAGCGTCCACCGACCGCGGGCCGCCCTTGGATCTTTCCTTAGGGATCACCCGGGCGGTGTCCCCGGTGCACCTCGAATATCTTCGCAACATGGGCGTCGCGGCCTCCCTGTCAATATCCATTATTGTTGACGGCCGATTGTGGGGGTTGATCGCCTGCCACGATCGAGTTTCACGGCTGCCGACTTTTATCGTCCGAACGGCGGCCGAGCTCTTCGGTGAAATGTATTCCTTGAAACTTGAAAGCCGGCTAAGGCGCGCGGAAGATCATAAAGACACTCAAGCACGTGACGCCACGGTGCGAATGCTCACTGCAATCGGCGTTAAGACGGAACTCTTAAGCCATGCAAGTTGGCTGCAAGATGCGCTGCGTGATCTGATCGATGGCGATGGCATCGCCACGTGCTTCGAGGGCCGTATGGCGTTGAGTGGTTCAACCCCACCGGCTCCCGCCGTGCAAGAGATCGCCGCTCTCATCAGGCTATCACCCTCCAACCAAATTGTTGCTATCGAACACTTGGGCAAGCTTGTCGCGGAAGCGGCTGAATACGCTGAGCACGCAGCAGGCGTTTTGTGCATTCGGTTTTTGAACTCCCACAGCAATTACATCATGGTGTTCAGGCGCGAGCGCCGGCACGACATTAAATGGGCCGGACAACCAAGCAAGGTGCAAACCGAGGGGCAGAGTATGCCTCGCTTATCTCCGCGCCAGAGTTTCGAGGTGTTTACCGAATCGATTCGCGGCCGCTCTCGACCCTTTACGCCGATTGAGCTGCGCGTGGCGGAGGCGATCCGCGCCGGTTTGACGGAGCGGCTCATTCGCGGACTCGAGCATATCGATACCGAGCGGCAGCGATCGACCGAACGACAGGAACTGCTGATCGCCGAACTGAACCATCGCGTCCGAAATGTACTCGCCCTGATTCGCGGCTTGATCACTCAAACAAGCGGGGAGGACGGCGATGCCATAAGCTACGTGAAATCCTTAAACGGTCGCGTCCAAGCCCTCGCCCGAGCGCATGATCGGGTAACCCGCCAGAATTGGGGTCCGGGGCCCCTCAATGCCATATTTGACGACGAGATTGCGGCGTACGTGCCCACGCAGCGGCATCGATTCACCATCGAGGGCGCCAGAGTGTTGTTGCAACCTCAAGCCTATTCCGCTCTGGCGCTCATCATTCACGAGTTGGTGACCAATTGCTGCAAATACGGGGCGCTCTCCGACAGTGGCCAGGTCAAAGTGACCTTAGAGCACCAGCCAGAAACAGGACTATATTTTAAATGGCGAGAATCCGGCGGCCCCGCGGTGCAGGTGCCCACGCGGCGCGGATTCGGCTCCGTCATCATTGACCGGGTTCTGCCCTTTGATTTGCAGGGAACCGCTTTGGTGCACTATCTTCCGGAGGGTTTGGAGGCGGATTTCTTCATTCCGGATCAGCATATCGCCTCAGTCATCGACGCCGCCGTGAGCGTTGCAGAAATGCTGGCGTCGAACATGTCGATGATGATCATTGCGCCCCCTCGAGCGCGGCCGCTGGAGGGGCTAACTGTACTGCTGGTTGAGGATAATCTTATTGTGGCACTGGAGAGTGAGGTCTTATTACGAGCGTTAGGCGCTAACGCTGTATATACGGCATCGACCATTCACGCCGCATCTCAGATACTAAAAGCGGAAACTCTGCATTTTGCCGTACTCGACATTAACTTAGGCGGCGAGAGCAGTTTGGAATTTGCTCTTCAAATTCGCGACCTTAAAATCCCGTTCATTTTCGCCTCCGGCTATGGCGAGAATGCCGATGTTGGTGGCCTTAATCAATCGGTCACGACGGTATCGAAGCCCTACGGTCGCGAGGAGCTTGGAGTTGCCATCATCAAAACACTGGATGCGGACTCAAGGCAAGCGCCCAGCGAATCCATCGGGGGCACAATTAGTGGCTGAGATAAATAGGCCGGCCTGCTCTAATGATATGGATGTTGTTCGAACAACAGCATCTCGGACAGCGAGTCCATGCTGCATATCCAGCCCTGAGATCTGGAATGGTTTTTGCGAAAGAGCCCGGCTACTATAGAACAGGCAGGGACGTTCATCACACAGAGCATTTTCCGCAAGGCTACAGGCAAGGATGGCGACGTCTAAACTCACATGCACCCTAACTCTGTCTTTCACATCTTGAATTCGGAGCACGCTGCCAATGTTCAGATTCAGAGGAATGCTCGCTTTCGCAGCATTAGCTGGTGCCATGCCGAGCATCGCTGAAGCCCAGGGGGCGGCGGATTCGCTGCTCGCTCGCGTGGATCATCTGGTGTTTGCGACGCCCGACCTGAATCGCGGCGTCGATGAGATCGAGCGGCTACTAGGGATCCGCGCAAGCGCCGGTGGGCCGCATCCTGGGCGTGGTACGCGCAATGCTCTTGTTGCACTCGGACCGCACACGTATCTTGAGATTATGGCGCCCGATCCCGACCAACCGCCGCCATCTACTCCTCGCCCCTTCGGGCTGGATTTGCTGACACATTCTCGACTCGTCGCGTGGGCCGCTAATGGCCACGATCTTGAGCAACTTCGAGAGACAGCCGGCCGAAACGGTGTCGAACTAGGTATGGTGCTCGCGGGAAGCCGCCAGCGCCCGGACGGTGTGCTGCTTAGGTGGAAGTTCACGGACCCTTGGTGGGTCGTCGCCGATGGGCTAGTGCCTTTTTTCATCGACTGGGGACGCTCGCCGCATCCGGCACAAATTGCGGCGAAAGGTGCAACTCTCTTAGCGCTGCGGGCTGAGCATCCGCACCCGAAGCGCGTCCAGGTCCTCCTGCGTGGAATCAGCCTCGAAATGCCCGTCGAGGCAGGCCCAACGGCATTGATCGCAACTATCGACAGTCCGCGGGGTCGGGTCGAACTTCGGTAACCGCGCCTGTACGTATTCGGCGTAACTTGATGATACTTGATTCCGGTGATGATGAACTTTACGCCGACCGAGGCGACGATGAGGGCCATGACACGCGTTGGGTTGTCGATTCCGGTGCTACCAACGGATGTGCGGTTCCATATAGATACATCCCATTGATACACTAAATCGTAAAGTTCGTTGCCGCGAGACTACCTGTCGCAAGAGGCTCGAAGCCGCTCCTTTTTACTCTAGCCGTCAACAGATCGAATGGCGGTCGATTGGCCTAGGCGCAGTGATTTGGATCGATACATCGCCGAGTCCGCGCTTTCAATCAAGGCATCCGAGCTCTGGCCATCTAAAGGGAAAATCGCTATTCCGATACTCGGCCGAACGATCGCACTAATTACAATTCCGTCAACAGTGAGGTGACACGGTTCGCTAAGCATCTTGATGATTTTTTTGGCCACGCTGGCCGCATCGGCTTCTTGCTTGAGCTCCAAGAGCAGATACAGGAACTCGTCTCCGCCGTGACGGCTCACCGTATCATCGGCACGCATAGCTCCTTTGAGTCTGTTTGCTATAGCCTGCAGTACTTGATCGCCTGCGGCGTGACCGTGCGTATCGTTGATGTTCTTGAAATCATCCAAATCAATGAACATGACGGCGAGCATCCAACCATGCCGTCTGGCCTGCGCTAAGCCATGCTCGAGCCGATCATTGAACAGCGCCCTATTAGGGAGCGAGGTCAGCGGGTCATGGAAAGCAGCGTGGCGGTCTGCGTCAGCTTGTTCCTGGGTCGCATTGAGTTGGTCTTCGAGGGTACCGCGAACTTTGATTTCCGCTTCCAGCGCCCGATTGACGGCGGATAAATCCTCGGCGGCATCTTGGATTTTGTTTTCTATTCCTTCGCTTTTTTTGATTGCCCCGACTATTCCGGGATGG
The DNA here is from genome assembly GCA_030775645.1 of Pseudomonadota bacterium. GTDB lineage: Bacteria > Pseudomonadota > Gammaproteobacteria > Steroidobacterales > Steroidobacteraceae > Bog-1198. The sequence goes on from JALYIT010000038.1 coordinate 126,466, forward strand.
ACTCCTTCTCTCCTTAGTTGGTCGTTCAGCGTCGAATTCACCAACGAGAGTTCTTGGGCGCACTGTTCCACAACGCCCGTTATTTGCTCGCTCTTATCCAGAACGTGCGCCAACGATGCTGCTGGGGCGACTTCTTCATTAGGAATGCGCTTCGTTTCATCCATCAGTCGCTGCTCGGTGCTGCGCCGGTGAGCGGCGGCTAGAAAACATGCGCGCAAGGGTGATGCCTACTAAAACAACGTTTATCACGAGTCTCAACTTGTTGCGCATACCGAGTTACTCCAATCGACTAGCGTGCGAAGAACGGCTCACGTTCAGAGGCGAAATCGAATCGTGAAACGCAGCCCACGCCGAACGCTAAGACTTGATTGGCTTCTATGCTGCAACGGGTAGGGGAGGCCGCCACATCCGGGGCACCAGATAAGACTTCCACTCTAAGTCGAAACACGCAAGGTGGGGGTCAGTGCCCTGCTACAGTTCATGTAGGAATAAGGACTGTGGAGGGTCATCAAGATCTAAAAGCCAGGGTAAACTCACTCAAGTCGGACGGTCGTAGTGTTCATCCAGCGTACGGGCGCAGTACGGGGACTGCCAGCGCAGTCAAAATAGCGCAGGTCGAATTGGGGGTAGGGCCGCGACTACAATGTCCCTAACCTGCGACCGACATTCTCGGAGCCTTAGGTATGTGATTGTGTAAGCACATTTATTTTTTTTAGGATCCACTTACATGAAACCTTTTAACCTCCTGGCGTCATCAATCGTGGTTGCGGGCACGCTGGCATTGTCTGGATGTTTCACGGATCATTGGCACGGTAACGGTAGCCGCGACGACCGAGTTGACTCACAGCACAGTCAAACGCGTTGCGATCCGCATGAGGAACATCATTGCCGGCCGGTTGATCGATAACGATTATGGCAGGATAGCCTTTCGTAACAACTCTGTGCGTCCAGTTAGAAATGTCGAGATGATCGCCGCGATTGGCTTGGACGCGTTTGCCGCTTGGGCTCTACGGCCTTAGGGGTCATGGCCATTACGGAGAGTTCCTCGAAGCCTCTGTCGTCGACATCGCGACGCGCACGACTCGCAGATGGCAATCAGCGAGGGTTCCCGTAGGGCCATAAACGTGAATGCGCAGGGATCATTTCCGAGTTGTTTACAAGGACGCCAAGGTGACGGTCACTACCTTCACCACGAAGCATGCCATTGAGAGTTACGGCACCTTGAAGCCGCAGCCTTACAATGATCCAATTCTCGCCGCACCTAACACCGGTCCGTCGCAAGTTTTGCGACGCCAAGCATCACGACAACGTCACGTAGTGGGCGTGGGCGGGAAGGGGGTCGGCGGCGTGTGCCAAGCGCCAACGGGCGCTAACTAGCCTGAACGAATATGGCCCACGCATCGCAAGAGAGATGAGTGGCACCTGTTACTCTCAAATCGGACTCTCTAAGACGACAGCAATCCTGTCTGCATCTTCAACAAGTGCGAGCGCGGTTAGATCGCAAGATTGCGGATTACGTGGTGTGCGATCGGCAATCGATCGGCATCGTTTCGCTTTTGCCTTGGAATAAGAGTCGGCCCTTGCGTAGTACTCCCGCGAAGTAGTGGTAGGCAGGGGACATAGGGCACCGTGTCCGCTTATGCAAGCGGTTAAACTAATGGACCTGCTTGCATCACGAAACAGTTCGGCGTAGAAGCTTGAAATAACGGGTAAAAACAATTCATCGGTCGTTCAATCGGTACCTGCGACTTCCCTTTTTCCTGAATCCATTCTTCCACTCGCCAAGGCACAAGCGGCCTGAGCGAGGTCTTTCGCATCGACATACGTTCACCTTAAGGAGAGTAGTCATGACGCGGATCACGGCAGCTGTTCTAGGTATTTTGGTGTGGGCGGGCGCGTTCGCTGACGAAACGCAGTTTTCAGTGCTTCATACGTTCGATGTCGCGGACGCCGTTACCGGCGCCAGTCCACGCGGTTCGCGACCAGATACCCGCCCGGTGATCGGAGCCGACGGCGCAGTGTACGGGATGACCTTTACTGGCGGCATCAACGGTAACGGCGTGATCTATCGTTACGATCCGGAATCAGGTAAGTATAGCGTTCTGCACACGTTCGGCGCCCTCGATGCCAATAGGCTGAACTACGATGGTGCTCATCCGGGCGTTGCGCTCACCCGGGGCCCCGACGATGTCTTCTATGGCACGGCCGGTTTCGGCGGTACGAGTTGGTACAGGCACAATCTTCAAGGTAACTGCTTCGGGTCATTTCACTGTATTGCACGCATTCGGCGCATTGGACTCGAAGTTGCACAACAATGACGGAGCCTATCCGCTGCGCACGGTGGTGATCGGGAGCGACGGTAATCTTTACGGCACGACCCGGTCGGCGGTCAGAACACCTGCGGACCCGGACCTGCCGGCTGTGGTGTGGCCTGGGTGATGTCGAGCTCGGGTAGCTTCAGCATTTTGCGTCAATTCAAACCCATGGAAGGCCATCCCGCTTCGCTGCTGCAAGCACGAGACGGATTTTTCTACGGTTGTGCGGTGTGGCCATTCGCCGCTGCGGGTTCGGGAACTTTATTTCGGATGGCTCCTTCTGGTAATCACTTTGAAGTTCTTTACCGATTCACGTCGGTGGACGCCAGCGGCAGGAATACGGACGGCGCCAATTGCGACGAGCCGCTCGTCGAGACATCGCACGGTATATTCTACGGGGCAGCGCGGGCCGGAGGGGTAAACGGTAATGGAGTCGTGTTCCGATATTCGCTCGCAAATCCGGGTACCGTGGACATCGTCCACGCCTTCAGCGTGTTCAATGCTACCGGCAAGAATTCCGACGGTGCGGCTCCGCAGGCTCGGCTGACGCGCGGCGAGGATGGCGCACTCTACTCGACCGCCTCTTTTGGAGGTGCGAACGGTAACGGTGTGGTGTACCGGATCCGCAATTCCGGTCTTTTCGAAGTAATCCACACCTTCGGTGCGACGGATCCCGTCACCGGCGCAAACGCGGACGGCGCAAGGGCTAATTTTGGAGTGCTGGTACACGATGACAGCCTCATCGGCATCCCGAATATTGGCGGAAAGGGAAGCCTCGCAGGCGCGATCGGAAACGGCACCCTCTATCGGTTGCAATTGGACGATTGCAGGTGACGGGACGCTGCGATACGCAGAGTAGTAGTGTGCCACGCGCCGATTGCTGCAGGCGCACACGATCGCGTATCAAAAATGCAGCGAGTTAACTGACCCTTACAGCAGGACTGTGCCGATAACTCCTCGGGCTGTCGGCCTCGTCGAGAGTGTCACCCGCACGCCGTGTGTGCCGCTGAAGCGTGTGGGAGCGCCAATTGTGATTCATGAGCCGCAAGGTCTAGCAGCAAACACGCCTCATTGGGATCGCTTTTTGCTTCTTGATGGCGTGCATCGTAGCATTCGGTCTCAAAGGTGCTTCGGGACTCATATGCGCGATATACAACAGCAACTTCATTCGGAAGGCTACGCCATCGTGCGGGGATTCTTTGATGCTAAGGAGATGCAGCAAGTCGGTCTCGAAACCGACAGGATCTACCAGGAAGCCCTCAAGCATCATGCGACTTATCGCCACAAGAATCTGCTGCTAGAGATAATCGACGATCCGAAGGCTCGCCGCCGCGTGCTCATTCAGGCTCACTGGACGGCTTGGATAAGTTCCTACCTGGAGCGCATGCGCCGTCACCCGAAATATTTCGAATTGCTCGAACCATTGCTGGGGGCGGATATCAAGCAGATTACGCACCAGCTGCACTGGAAACCTCCGGGAGCCAAATACACGTACTATCGCTATCATCAGGATGCGAAATTCCGCAACAGCTCAGCGCTTCGCAACCTGCTCTACGGCAGCATCAATACCGGTCTTGCCATCGACCGGCAGACCGTAGAGAACGGCGCGCTGCGTGTGGTTCCGCGCAGTCATCTGCGCGGCTATCTGGGCTTGTCGGAAGATCAGACCCTGATGACGGGGCAGACTCCGGACGAAGATTTGGTTCGGGTGGGACTCGATCCGGCTTCGATAGTGACCTGTACCATGGAACCCGGAGACCTGTTGCTATGGACTTTGTACACGGTCCACGGCTCCGCGCCGAATGTCAGCACCTACGATCGGCGCTTCTTGATCAGCAGCTACGTTCGCGCAATGGATAGCGACCGCGGCGAGTGGACTTTTCGCGGCGGCGTGTCCACTCCGTTGGGACCCGAGCCCGAGATCTGCAAATACGAGGAACTGCGGGAAAAACCGGGCCCCTTCTACATCGAGGCGGACTGGACCGAGGAAGCCCGAGCCGCGCGTGCGCATGATCCCGCTTGAGCGGTCTTAAACCCGACCGCCCCGACTATTCGGTTGCCTACAAGCGCTCAGTTGTCTTGCTGCTGACACTGGCCTATACACTCAATTCGGCGGATCGAACGCTGATCGCCATCATTGGCCAGCCTCTAAAGAAAGAACTGCATCTAAGCGACGCTCAGCTCGGTATTCTCATCGGCACTGCGTTCGCGACGCTCTATGCCTTCAGCGGTCTACCCATCGCCCGCCTGGCCGAACGATTCAATCGGATGATCATCATCTCAACCGCGTTAGCAGTGTGGTCGGCGCTCACGGCCTTGTGCGGGGCGGCGGCGAACTTCACACAGCTGCTCATGCTGAGGATGGCGGTGGGGGTGGGCGAGGCCGGCTGCACCCCTCCGGCTCACTCCCTAATATCGGATTACTTCGCGCCGTCGCGCCGCAGTACCGCGTTGTCGATCTATTCGTGCGGAATCTCATTGGGCTACATATTAAGTGCCGTTGTGGGAGGCTACGCCGCTGCTCACTATGGCTGGCGGATCGCATGCTTGGTGGTCGGACTGCCGGGTATTGGCGTTGCGCTGCTCCTGCGCTTGTTGATCCGAGAGCCGCCGCGAGGCTATTCCGAGCGTGCAGTGAACTCGGCCCCGTTCCCGGCAGAATCCCGGCCGGCAGTATTCTCTCGTCGCCCAGGATTTAACGCTGAATTCCAAGAAGTGATGCACGTGGCACGAACGCTGTTTCTGAAGCGGCCCATCGCTAACATGCTTGCTGGATTGATCGTGGCCTCATTTGCCGCGCAGGGCTCGTACGCATTCACGCCAGCCTACTTTAGCCGCGCTTTCGGTCTTGACTACGCGACGATCGGCATCATTTCGGCTGTCACGGGGGGCCTCACCGTTGGCTTGGGCCTCGCGGCGGGCGGAGTTGCCACCGATGCGCTGGGCGCACGCAACGCGAAGTGGTACGCGCTCGTTCCCGCCGCCGGGCTCAGCATCGCGTTGCCTCTGTATGTACTGGCCTTCCTGCAGACCGATTGGAAGTTAAGCGCGCTATTCCTGGGCGCGGCCGGATTCTTTCAATACTTCTCCTTTGGTCCCACCGTGGCCGTGGTGCAAAACATCGTGGACTCGCGCCGCCGCGCAACGGCGACGGCCCTGGTCTACATTCTTCTGACCGTGATTTGTCTGGGCTGCGGTCCTCCTTTCACCGGCTGGCTGATCGATCGCTTTGCGGAAAACAATTTCAGCGCTTGGGCAGTGCAGGGCTCCTTCAAATTGATTTGTGGTTCTGAGAAAGCACCGGCGGCGACCGCGGTTATAAGACAGGCGTGCGAGTCCACGCTTGCCCTGTCCTCGCGGCAGGGCATCATCGTGACCGTGCTTCTCTATGCGTGGGCGGCCATTCACTATCTGGTGGGCGCTGTCGGCTTATCCCAGGAAATGCGCCGCGCAGCGCCGCGGTTTGACTAGCGCCGGTCGACTGCGCATGCGCAAGGCCTTACGTTTCGGCGTGGGTATCGCGGTACCGACGCGCCCCTGGTCCCGCACGGCGAGAATGGTATGGAAATGGCGACTTACGTGGTGGATTCCGGCCTCACTCCGATGGAAGCCCTGATGACGGGTACGGTAAATGCAGCGCGGGCAGGCGGGATCAAGAATGTCGGCTCCCTCGAGCCCGGTATGGCCGCGGATGTCATCGCAATGGCCCAAAGCCCCTTGGATGATATTCACGCAGTCATGGGCGTAAGCTTCGTTATGCGTGGCGGAATCGTGTCCAGGGCAGTTGGGCCTGCAAAATGAGGCAGGTACTGACTCTCAGTGCAGCAGGTATAATCTACATCCTTTCGATCACTGCAGCGCACGCTGAGGCAGTAGTTATCGAACACGTGACCCTAATCGACGGCCTGGGGCATGCGCCACAGCCGGACATGACAGTCGCAGTAGACGGCAACAAGATAACGACGATCACGCCGACTTCACTGGCACGCAACCTCAAGGGTAAAACCATCGACGGCGCGGGTAAGTACCTCATACCCGGCTTGATGGACATCCACATCCATCTGCGCGGCGGCGCCGATCTCAACTCTAAAACGGGCGACGCATCGGCTGCGCCCAATCGACAACTGGGTCTGGAAGCCCTCGCGAGCTATCTCTACGCAGGCGTAACCACGGTGTTCGATTGCGGCAATCGCGCGGAACATATCCTGCCGTTGCGAGCCGATGAACGTGCAGGCCGTATTCTCTCGCCGCGCATCTTCGCCACAGGCAATCTCGTAACTTATCCAGGCAGTCACGGCACGAAGATGGCGGTCAATATCAGCGATTTTGAGAAAGACAAGGCCCTGCTAGACGCACACATCGCCGAGCAACAGCCCGATATGCTCAAGTTGACGCTAGAGGAAGAGGGTTGGGGCTCGCGTCCGATGATCACACTCATGCCGGTCGATCTGCTTGAGAAGATCATCCGGTACTACAATCAGCACGGTATTCGCACCACGGTGCACGTGTCGAGCGAACTGCGCTCCCTCGAGGCAATTTATGCGGGCAGCGACACCCTCGCCCATCCGGTAATCCAGGGACCTGTCAGCGACTCATTTGTAAAGCTCATGGGGGCGAAGAAGACGCCGTTCGCCGGTACGCTCACGATCGGCGAAAACTACAGTCGCCTCGCCGAGCACCCGGAGTATCTCGATCAGCCGCTATATGTTGCTTCGTTCAGCGCCGAGGAGCGCGAGAAGCTCCGAACAGAAACTCGGGCGGAATACCAGAAGCGTCCCTGGACAGGGTGGATGAAGATAATGACGCCCATCGCCATGGAGAACGTTCGTGAGATCGACGCCGCCGGCGGCACGGTAGCAAGCGGTACGGACCAGAGTAGCGGACCTGCATTGCAGCGCGAGTTGGAAATCCTCAACGCTGCAGGTATCGCTCCCCTGAAGGTCATCCAGATCGCCACACACAATAGCGCACTATTCCTCGGTAAGGCCGAGCAACTGGGGTCGATTGAACCCGGCAAGCTGGCCGACATGGTGCTGCTTGCGAAGGATCCCACGGCCGACATCAACAACGCGAAATCCATCGTCTTCGTGATGAGAGACGGCCAAATCATCGATGAAAGCAAACTGCCGTTAGCAGGTGGCAAGCGGCCGCGCCGCTTCGCCGACCATTAATCATTCTATGTACGAATGACTTAAGGGAACCCCGAGGGCATAATCAAGAGAGCGTCGGAACTCCACGCTTGACGCTCTTTATGCTCCGGCTATCAGTCTTCAGTGGGGGTTCGCCTTCTCCGCCTTTTCCTCGTTGACGCAGCCCTCCTAGACACGCCGTAAACTCCGCTCCGAAGAGAAATATCTGCGCGGTGTAATACAGCCATAGGAGCAGTGCGACAAAGGAGGAAGCAGCTCCAAATGCGGAGGGCTGCGTTGAATGAGCGAGGTACAAACCGACAGCCCATCTTCCGATGTCAAACATAACTGCGGTCAGCACTCCACCGATAAGTACCACCTTCCAAGGCAGTCGCCGTGCGGGCATATAGCGGTAAATGACCGCGAAGAGCGCGGCAACCAAGGCAAGTGACACGACGAGGTCGAGCACCCCTATTAAAGCGAGCATAGTCGGGTAAGAGGTTGCGATTCTGCTGCGAATTCCCGACAGACTGGTCGTAAGGGTAAGGGAGGCAAGCAATAGAAAACCTAGTGCCAAAATAAATCCCAGCGACAAGAAGCGAGTTCTTAACCAGCCCATTAATCCTGTCTGCACCTTTGCGCCACTTTGCCAGATTTGATCTAACGCCTGTTGCAACGCCGCCAGTATCGTGGTCGCGCCGACCAATAAGGTGACGACACTGGTTGTTATCGCGATCACGCCTTGCGCGTGCTGCGAACTTTTCATGGCGTCTAATAGAATTTTCGCCGTGGAGGTACCGAAAAGCGCGTTCAACTGCGAGCCAATTTGGCCCAATGCCGCCTGACTGCCCAAAATCCAGCCCGTGATGGTTAAAATGATAACAAGCAAAGGCGCCAATGAAAAAGCGGAGAAAAATGCCAGCGCCGCCCCAGTTGTAGAGGCATTATCCGAACTCCAAAACCGAGCGGCACATGCACCAAGATCAGCCACACTCTTGAAAGTATCCATCACTCTCATTTATCCGCAACCCGCGGGTCGGTGCGTATAATGCGGCTGACAACGCGCGTCTCTATGCACCGTTCATCGACTTTTCCGCTTTTTTGCCGACCCTCGCGAGTTGCTCGTCAAATCCCGGTATAAGCTTCGAGATAAAACTCTTCGCCTGCGTAGCGGCAACGCCAACGAGCGCGCCCTTGATATCGCCGATCGTTTCACGTATATGTCCACTCATAGGGACGACGCCCGAACTAGTGGACGCAGAGGCTTGAGCAGCGCTCGGCGCGTGAATATACCGTCGTCGCTGGCCAACCATAAGAGAAAGGAGCAGCCCTCCCCCCACCGCGGCGGCCAAAAAAGCGCCGGGGTTTTGATCATAGTGTTGCCGCCAATCGGTCGCCGACTTTACTTTTTGCTCGAGTTCACCCAAGTTCGCGCTCAGATCGTCGCGCGTATGCCGAATGTGTCTCTCTATTTGACCTGTTGTTTCGCCCATTCTACGTTCTCCTTCAGTTGCGTTGCAGATGCAGATGATCGGATTTGCTTTATCTTCTTTAAATGGCCAGTGCCGGCGCTGAAGGCAACCCCACAGATGACAGCCAGCATTATCGCGATCAAAAGCGCCGCGGCCCATTCAGGAACAAGATAGAGGAGCGCAAAGAAAAGGCTAAGAAGCAAAAATGCGAGGGCAAAGAGCGCGCCCAACGCCCCGACCCCGAGCCAGGCAGCGGCGTGCTTGGATTTGGCCACTTCCTCTCGCAGTTCAGTCTTTGCAAGCCTCACCTCCGAGCGGACAATCTCTTGGACATTGCCAAAAATATCCTTCAACACCTCAGAGAGCGGTCGTTCAGCGGATGCCATGGCAGCTTTTCTCCCTTACTAATCTCTGCTAGAAACTAATCTCTGCTAGAAAAGGCTCTGCCTAACAAAACTCCAAGCACCACGGCACCTAAAAGTGCCGGTCCGGGGTTTTTCTTCACGAGCGCCTTAACATCTTGAACCATCGCGTCCATATCGTGGTCGCGAATGTAATCGGCGGTGGAACTCATTTTGTCAGCAGCGCTGTGTGCAAGGTTTGCGACCCGCTCGCCACCTGGCAAATCCTCGGCGTGATCGTGAAGGCTCGCTGCCGCAGATGCAATTCCGCTGGCCGCGGTCCCGCGGCTGCTATCGATTTGCGAAGCCGCAGCATGACTCAATTCAGCGGCCTTGGTCTTTATTTGCGAACCGGCCTCGGACCCTTTGTTGGAAGAACTAGGATAACTGGATGAGGAAGGGGGCACGGAACCCGAAAGTCTATCTGAAGCCATGATCGTCACTCCTTGGGTTTAATCTGGACCATAGATACCCTAAGCCTAGGCAATACGCTTGGTCTGTAGGTCCCAAACACAATCTGACTTCGTTGCTGCTCCTACATCGCGGCACCGCTGCAGAGGTAAGAAACGTATGAGAATGACGGCGCGTGGCGTCTCCATCCTGATGTTCGCCACCGGCAACTGGGGGAACCTGAGCTTGGCTGGGATTTCGGACATACCGGGCCTGCTCATCGTCGCACAATCCAAAACGCACGAAAGTTTCCCTCCGCAGGGTTACTGCTCGTTGCAGCTGCCGTGGTGCGGTGACTTGGGCATGTTGCTCGAGTGAGATGGGCATGATGCATTTGGCACACCCTGGAGGGGAGGCATTCGAATCCGCTAAGCACTTGTAGTCCGATATCGTAATTCTCGATATGGAATGTCGGATATCGATGAATATGAGGTGGCACAGCGCATCCGACACGAGGCATGGGGTCGTGCTCTTCTGCTGATCGCCGTAACCGGTTGGGCCAAGTGGACCACAAGCGTCGTGCAATCGCGGCGGGTTTTGATCATCACATGACCAAACCAAACGACAAGGGGCCGACTAGGTCTCGGATTCCCTCGAGACCGTGGCAAACCGGTAAACCGTGTGGGAGCGCAGCGTCCGTCCGGGACGAAGAACAATACTGGGGAATTCCGGATGGTGGGGCGAGTCGGGAAAATGTTGGGTCTCCAGCGCGAAGCCGTGGTACTGCTGGTAATTCATTTGCCCCTTGCCCACGATGGAGCCGTCCAATTGATTGCCAGTGTAAAGCTGCAGGGCGGGCTCGCTGGTGCGTACTTCCAGCAGCCGGCCACTCTCCTTATCCTCAATGCGCGCAACCAAGGTTAACCCCGAATCGGCTTTATTGAGCACGAAAGTATGATCGTAGCCACGGCATAGGGAGATTTGTGGATCGGCGCTTAGGATGAACTCCCCAAAGCGCCTTGGGGTGCGAAAATCGAATGTGCTTGCTGCTACGGGAGCCAAAACGCCGATTGGGAGCAGTTGGGCGTCGACGGGGAGATACCGGTCGGCGTCGATCATGGCCACGTGATCGAAGATGTCACGGTCCTGACGTCCGCTTAAGTTGAAATAGCTATGTTGCGTTAGGTTGACGAGGGTGGCGTGCTGCGTCTGGGCAGCGTAGTCGATCGCGAGCTCATTCAAATCGCTCAACGTATATGTCACTTGCACGCGCAGCTCGCCGGGGAATCCTTGATCTCCATCGGGACTTAAGTGACTGAGTCTGAGGCCGCGTTCATGTTCCCGCTCGAAACTCTCCACCTCCCAGAGGGCTTGATCGAAACCTCGGACGCCGCCGTGCAAAGTGTTGCGGCCCTCGTTTGGCGAGATATGGTACGTGATGCCATCGAGTATGAATTGCGCTCCGGCGATGCGATTGGCAACGCGGCCGATTAGCGCGCCGAAATAGGGCTTGTTCTCCAGGTAGCCTTCAAGCGCATCGTGCCCCAGCACGATATCGGAGAAATATCCCTCTCGGTCCGGCGCGAGGATGGAGACGATAATGCCGCCATAATCGGTGATCTTGACGATGAGGCCCGAACTGCTGGCGAACGTAAACAATTGCGTTGATTCGCCCGAGGGCAACAGGCCAAAGGGTCTGCTCACAACCCCCGGCACACGTTCCATGATCATTCGCGCACTCCGGCAAGGACGACGTGCCCATTCAAAATAGAATCCTCAACGTCGCGCTACGCAGTGCGGCGCGTGCGTTCCGCTGTGATGCCGTACCTCGGCTGCACGGCTTCCAGGAATCGCTGGATCGCCGATTCCAAGGGGGGCAACGGCATGCCGCGCTCAGTGTCTAGCACCAGGTTGCAAGCAGCTGCCAGCTGCACCGGGACGCGCTCAATCAATTCAGTACTGAGCTTAAGAGGAGCGGCACAGCGCTCAATCAGGTCTGCTTCGGAAGCGCTGCCGCGATTGGCAAGATGCCAAATCCCACACTCGCCATCAATCAGCAGGTTCAACGAAGCATTGATAGCGTCGGGCACATAGGTGGGAGATTCCAACACGTCCCGGATTGCATGACACGACTTGCCGGCATGCAACCGGTCCAAAGCAACCGTAAGCCAGTCATGACTCCCCAATCCCGTTCCGAAGCATCGGCCCAGGCGTATCACCAGTGCGCCGGGTTGGGCCTGCATAACAACCTGCTCCGCTGCCGCATGCGCGCGGCCCAAACCAGTCTGTGGCGCTATCGGTGAACTCTCGCGATAGGGCGCACTTTGCTGCCCATCGAAAACGTGCGCGGAGGAAAAAGTCAACAACGGCACTTTTGCGTCGCTCAAGATTGACACCAAGTGTCGGGGACTCACCGCAGCCGCATTGACAACAGCCCAGGGTCGGCAATTGCTCACCGCGGCGGCGACGGCGTTTGGGTCGTCGATGTTGAGCTCTGAGTGAGACAAGCTGCGGCATTCGATACCGCGGCCCTCGCAAGCCACGGCGAACGCCTGGCCAAGAACGCCGGTGCCGCCGGTGATTAAAACCGGTCGGCGCAACCGCCAGCGTGGTGAGGCTCGGCGCGTCGCAGGCGATGTCTTGTCCCCAGCGTATAATAGGCGTTGCGGGCGGTGCCACCAGCCGACATGACCTAAACCGCCGAGCCCATCTTTACCCAAGATCAGATCCCGGATCAGCTTGGCGACCGCGGTCTCACGTGGTTTCCCAAAGGACACGTCAAACGCTCCGGACTCGTAGTGATCGGTGCCGCGCGTCAACAGGGTGTTCCAGTCGACGTTTCCGAACAGGGCCCAGGCGGTGACTGCGCGAACGTCATAGCCGCGTGCGGCGGCGCGCCGCGCGGCATCCCAAGCCTCGTGCAGCCACCGCAGCTGTTCCTCCGGGGTGCATCCAATATGCACTTCGGTGAGCGCCAAGGGGGAGTGGTAGCGGCGCGCGGCCTCGCGAATGACCCGATCCCAGGTGCTTCTCGGCCTTCTGAGCACGCGCACGGCTTCGACGTCCGCGTAGGCCTCGCGGAAATTGGCGCCATGGAAGGCAGGCGGGTACTTCCAGGCGTTCTCATCCAAGAAGCGGTCACTCGTGACATAGTGATTGAGGCCGATCAAGTCGGGGGGGCAGCGATTCTCCTGAAACCAGCCGAGCTCGGGTCCCGAGATTCCCGTGCGCAATAAGTAACCGTACAACGGGTGGCCCGCATCGACTCGACCGCACAACAGATCCCAGGTGAGCCACCGTCGTTGATTTTCGAATCGCGCCTGATATTTCATGTGCGGCGTGCTGTAGGTTTTGCCCAAGTCTTCCGTCTGCAGGAGTTTCGCTTCGGGGTTGACGCGCCGGACTGCCCTCATGCATAGCACGATGGCGCGGCACTGATTGATTAGCATGCGAGTGAAGGAGCCGTCACTGCGCGCATGCGGATACCAAAGTCCGTAAAGGCCGCTGAATCGCGCCGTGGTGAGCGGTTCATTGATGGGCGTATACCACTCGAGCCACGGGTAGCGATGAGCGACTTGATTGGCGAAATTCGCAAGTCCGTCAGCGAAGCCGGCGCTAAGCAATTCGGTGTGCGCAGGACCGCTGCCGTGATGAAGCAGGCCGGCGATAGGCGTGATGCCCAAGGCTTTTGCGCGCGCGAGCCGCCGGTCCGTGGCTGGCCAGTCGATGGGTAATCTGGGCGTGGGCTGATGCAGTTCCCATAGAAGCGGAAAGCGCAGGGTCTTTATACCTAAGGCGGCAACGCGATCCAGATCGTCCTCTCGGTAGGCGTGACCCGTGCGCGTAAGTTGGTTGAACCAGGTGTTGCCCACCCGGTTCACCGTGCATTCGACGCCGCCCCATATTTCAGGGCCGCCAGTCGCTGAACCGGTCACGCGCGTTCAACTTCGAGCGCGCGATCAGCGGAGTCCGCGTCACCCTCCGCAGTTCCCGCGTGCTCCATACCCCGCTGCGTAACAGTCTCCGCAGCCTTGCGTCCGGCGAGGAAGGCGTGGTCCGAATTGTAATACTCCCACTCACTGTAACGGCCCGCCAATTCGATCGCATGTTGGCGCAGCCAACTTCTGATGATCTCTACATTGCGAGCACGGCCGTGATCGTAGACCACGTAAGCGTAGGGCATGTCGACCTGATTGCGCGCGACGATGGGATCATCATCGCGAATGATGCCCACGCTGATACAGTCCTTTATGCAAAGATCGATGAGATCATCGCCGTCGCACGGCAGTGGCTTGTGCGGGGAATACGTGATTTCACAGGTGAGCGCAAAGCCGCCCGGAGCGTTGCAATGCGGACTGGCATTACCTTGGACGAAGATACGATGAAACACGCTTTTCCCCGGATAGTAGATCCAGTGCTTGTCGGTGATGTTTTCCCGGCCGATACCTAAGTTCACGCATCGCACCGACACGTGGCGCAGCGCCGAAGCGGCCTCCCGCACCGCCGGGGGCGCATGAGCGCCTAGGATTTTGACCAACAGCGGCAAGGGCATCGTGCTGATCAGGTGGTTATACCGATAAGTCGCACCGTCGGAGAGTTCGAGCTCATGTTCGTTCGGATCAATGCGCACCACCTTTGCATTGACTTTGAGCTTGCCCGGGATGCGATCCAAGAAGCCATTCATCAGCGCTTGGAAGCCACCGCGCAAGGGATAGCCGAATCGAGCGTTAGGCCCCATAGGCTTGGCTACGGGCCGAAGCGCGCCCTCGATCATTTCCTCCAGATTCGGTAGAGGGACGCGCCCGCCCAACCACGATGTCTCCATCTCTGAGAGCGGCACCGCCCACAGCTTGCTGTTGTAGGGGATGGCGAAGTGCTCGGCGACGCCCCGGCCCCAGACGTTGTAGATGAACTCCTCGAAGTTACGCGGCGCTCGCGCGCTGTGCTTGGCCTCGTGTGATGCTTTGGCAGTGCTAAAATCCACGACCCCGTCGGCGCAACAATCGGTGATCGACTCCGCCTTGCATGCTGAGGGCCCGGAACCCGCGGAAGTGCCGGGAATGAGGGCGCCCTGGGTGGCGCTGCAAGGTGCCGTCAAGCCAGGCTTCAAGCTGCCGAAGCGGGCTTCGATAGCCCCGATCAGGCAATCCTTTAACACCTCCGCGGGCAAGCCGTGGAGGGCGCCTTGAAAGGGATAGCGCGTGTGGACGCCACTGCTGTAGATCCAAGCCTCCCGACTCTGCCAGTGCACATTGTCCTTGAGCAGCACGCGATACATTTGCAGCACATAGGGATCGTTGGAGAACATGATGTGCCCGGCATAGTCGAACGTAAAACCGTTCTCTTGAATGGAACGGCACCAGCCACCCACGGTTGCCTGCTCCTCGAGCAGCAAGCAGTCCTCCCCCAAATGGTAGGCGGCACTTAAGCCGGTGGGGCCCGCTCCGATGATGACGGTGCTCTCGCGCTGGGGCGCCTGTGGCTTGACGAGAAGCGCGCGCCCCGACTCGCCCACGGCGCCGGTCTGAAGCCCCTGCATCAGTTCATGCATCTTAGACGCGGTGGAATCCCAAGAGGTTTTTTCCACTGCGGCGCGCATAGCGGTTATTCGATTGTCGCGCTCGGCCTTGGACAGGGCCAGCGTGCGTTCACAGGCGCGGATGAATTCCACGCCGGTGACGCATTCGATGATCCTGCCGAAGCTCTCCGCGACATCCCTAACTGGCGTGCTGACGATAGTTTTGTCGGCGGCCATGTATTCCAACGTCTTGGTGGGACTGATGTAACGCGTTGCCTCGTTCATCGCGAAGGGCAGCAAGCAAAGGTCCCAGCCGGCGAGAAATTGCGGCAGCTCGGCATAGCTGCGCTGCCCCATGTAGTGGATGTTCGGGCGCTTAGGCAACGTCATCGGATCGATCTTCACCACCGGTCCGACGAGTATGAGCTGCCACTCTGGATGCGCATCGGCAATCTGGCCCAAGAGTTCAACGTCGATGCGCTCATCGATGACACCGAAGAATCCCAGCTTAGGGTGCGTAATCCCCGACTGGTCCACGTGCTCGATCTGAGGATCGCGCGCGCGTGCGAAGTGCTCGAACTCGACGCTGCTCGGGAAACAGTACACAGTCGGATGTCGGGGCTGCTTGGAGCGATAGAGGCTGAGCCCGCCGGTGAATACAATCTGCGCAGATTTCAACAGTGCGCTTTCTCTCTGCAGCAGTTGCTTGGGCGCATTGAAAAACGCGGACAACTCGTCCATACAGTCGTAAATGATCGCCTTCGGTTGCAGTCGCTGCAGTAAGGGCAGGGCCATCGGCGTATAAAACCAGGCGATCGAGTCCTGAATGTGGAATTTCGCGACCATCCCATCGACTAAAGTTTGCAGACTGGGCAGCTGCAAATCGTGAAATCCGTGCGCGGTCAGGGGCGTGTGCGGCCTACACACCCAAACATTGGGCGCCGGTTCCGAGTATTCGAGTCGGGCCACCCCTTCCGCCTGCACAGGTTCTTCGAAAAAAAACACGCGGTAATATTTGGCGAGCCGGCTCATCAAATGCTGCGGCCGCTGATAGACGAAATCCCAGCGCAGGTGGGAGAATACGACCAGATCCTGCATAGACATCCCCAATGGATACGAAAAGTAAGGTTATAAGCACAAGAAAGGTGCCATGACCTAACTTGACCTTTTCCGTGCCGCTCGGGATGTCAGGTTCTAGCGCTAGTAACTAAGATTCAAGAGGTATTTCAATGCCGGATGATTCCTACCCGCGACCGCAGCTGCGGCGGAAAAATTGGTTTTCATTGAACGGAGCTTGGAATTTCAGCTTCGACGCGGAAATGAAATTCCGCTTGCCCGGCGATGTCGCAACGTGGCCGCAGAAAATCGAGGTGCCATTTGCACCCGAGTGTGCGCTAAGCGGCATCGGCGACACCGGATTTCATCCGGTGTGCTGGTACGAACGGACTTTCGAACTTAAACCATCCGAGTGGGGCGCTGGCCGGCGTGTCATTTTACACTTTGGAGCAGTGGACTATCACGCCCGGGTCTGGATCAACGGCGTGCTCGTGGCCGAGCACGAGGGCGGCTACACGCCTTTCTGCGCGGATATCACCCTGGCTTTGGATCCAAAGGGTGTCCAACGCGTCTCCGTTTGGGTCGCGGATGATCCGCACGACCTGGAGAAGCCACGCGGCAAGCAGGATTGGCGTTTGCATCCGCATTCGATCTGGTATCCGCGCACCACCGGTATCTGGCAGACGGTGTGGGTTGAGACCGTGCCTGCCACGTATTTGAGTCAGCTGCGCTGGACCCCGAGCGTGGAGCGTTGGGAAATCGCGTTTAACGCTTTCACAGCGGGAGAGCCGGCGCCGGATTTGCGCGTATCGGTACGTTTGAGCTGCGCGGGCAGGCTGCTCGCGGATGACAGCTATACACTCGTCGGCAACGAGGTCCACCGGCGTATTGGTCTTTCGGACCCGGGCATCGATGACTACCGCAACGAGCTGCTCTGGTCACCGGGCACCCCCACGCTGATTGACGCCGAGATTACCCTGAGCGACAAGGATCGCGTGATCGACGTGGTCCATTCGTACACCGCGTTGCGCTCGATCGGCGTACAACGCGAAAAGATTATGCTCAATGGCCGGCCGTATAATATGCGACTGGTGTTGGACCAGGGCTACTGGCCCGAGTCTTTCCAAACCGCGCCGTCCGATGAGCATTTGCGGCGCGACGTTGAACTTGCGAAAGCAATGGGATTTAACGGCGTGCGCAAACACCAGAAGATCGAGGATCCGCGCTATCTGTATTGGGCCGATAAGCTCGGGCTGCTGGTGTTTGCAGAAATGCCCAGTGCCTACCGCTTTACCACCAAATCCATCCGCCGCCTAACGCGCGAATGGACCGAGGTGATCGAGCGGGACTCGAGCCACCCCTGCATCGTCTTGTGGGTGCCCTTCAACGAATCGTGGGGGGTCCCGGAATTAAGCACCTTGCCGGCGCCACGCGATGCGGTCGCGGCGTTTTATCATTTGACCAAGACCCTGGACCCGTCACGCCTCGTGATTGGCAACGATGGTTGGGAAAGCTCAGCGACGGATGTCATCGGGATTCACGATTACGATTGCGATCCCACTCACATACGCACGCGCTACGGCGGCGATGTTAAGCCCCAGGAGGTGGTAGACCGTCGCTGGTCCGGCGGCAGAATCCTTACCCTCGATGGCTATCCTCACCGCGGCCAACCCATTTGTCTTTCGGAGTTCGGCGGCATCGCTTTCAGTGACGACGCGAGCCGCCTCAAGGACGGGTGGGGCTACGCGCAGGCAAGCAGTGCGGAGGAGTTCGAACGCCTGACCTGCTCGCTGATCGAGGCCGTGCGCACCACAGCCATGTTCAGCGGCTTTTGCTACACCCAGTTCACGGACACTTTCCAGGAGGTCAACGGCCTGCTCTACCCAGACCGCCGTCCAAAAATCCCGATCGACAAAATCGCCGCCGCGGTGCGCGGTCCGCTTTCGCATGCATGAGCTGCAGCTTAAGAAACCGGACGGGCGGCACCTGACGCTGTACAGCCGGCGGCCCATCGATCCATCCTTAAAAGCGCCGTCGCCGCAGAGCGTCGCGCAGCACGCCAATCCGCACTTGAGGTGGCACCCGCTGCGAGGTGAATGGGTCGCGTATGCGCCGCACCGCCAGAACCGAACCTTTTTGCCGCCGCCCGACTACAATCCGCTGCGTTCTTCGAACGATGGCCATTTTCCCACTGAGATGCCACTGGGCGACTACGACATCGCGGTGTTCGACAATCTCTATCCCTCTTTAAGCTTGTGCTCGCGCGATCCTCCGAAATCTATCGTCGCGTCCGCGCCCGCGGACGGACGGTGCGAAGTGGTGGTATTTACACAGGATCCCAGCCTTTCGTTGGCCCGTCTACCGCTGCCCCACATCGAGCTCCTTCTCGAGGTTTGGGGAGATCGCAGCGAAAAAATGGGCCGAAATCCTAAGACTCGCTATGTGATGCCCTTCGAGAACCGCGGCGCCGAAGTTGGCGTGACGCTGCACCATCCGCATGGACAAATCTACGCCTACCCCTTTGTACCTCCGATCCCTTCTCGAATGCACGATATCGAGGCACAGCATCTAAAAGAAACCGGCAAGCCTTTGCTGCAAGGCTTGATCGAAGCGGAACTCAACGATGTCCAACGGATCATCTATCACGGCGATCACGCGGTCGCCTTTGTTCCGGCGTGGGCGCGCTACCCCTACGAAGTCTGGGTTGCGACCACCGCCGCCGTGCCAGATTTTGTTTCCTTGAACCCGGTACAGCGCGCTGATCTAGCGCGCGCGCTTAAGACCACACTGCTTAAGTACGATGCGTTATGGCAGCAGCCTTTTCCTTACCTGATGGCCTGGTATCAGGCCCCTGTGGGTTTTACCGAGCGAGCGGCCGTTCATTTGCATGCCGAAATCATGCCGCCGTATCGTATGAAGGGGCGTTTGAAATATCTGGCGGGCACCGAACTCGCTGCGGGGATGTTCGCAAACGACGCGTTGCCGGAAGAGAAGGCCCGTGAGCTGCAAGCGGTGGAAGTGGTGATCTAGTCATGCGCGCTTTCAGCAGTCAGTTCGGCTTTGAACCCAGCGTGATCGCTAGTGCGCCGGGGCGTGTGAACTTGCTCGGTGATCACACCGACTACAATGACGGCTTTGTGTTGCCCACAGCCACAACCCAATCGACCACGGTAGGAGTGGCCCAATCTCGCGATTCGTTTCACGATTTCTACTCAGTGCAGCTGGGCAGCCGGGCACGCTTCCGCGATGGCAGTGCGCCGCCCGCCGGGTTTGCCGACTATGTCCACGGCTGCATTGAAGTGCTGCGGCGCCGGAACTTGAAGGTCGGCGCGATTACCGTCTGCATCGATTCGCAGGTGCCGGTAGGGGCGGGTTTGTCCAGCAGCGCGGCGCTCGAGGTCGCGACGATTCGCGCGTTGCGGGAATTGTATGGTTTCAACCTCGATGATGTGGCGCTCGCATTGCTCGCGCAACAAGCTGAGATCGAATTCGCCCACGTCAACTGCGGCGTCATGGACCAGATGGCCTCGAGCCTGGGCTCGAACGATCGCATGCTGTTTCTGGACACGCGCAGTTTGGAGACGCGCCAAATACCATTTCCCAACGGGGCGGAAATCTTGATCGTCGACAGTAATGTGCCGCGGACGCTGGCCGGCAGTGCTTACAACGAACGCCGGGCACAATGCGAGGAAGCGTCACGGCTACTTGGCGTGAGCGCATTACGCGATATCACCGATGTTGATAGCACAAAGCGTCTACCCAAGCCGCTCGATGTGCGAGCACGGCATGTGGTTTCCGAGAATAACCGAGTCCTGGCTGCGGCGCAGGGCGTCGATGCACCGCATTTTGGCGCACTCATGACTGCCTCGCACGCCAGCTTGCGCGATGATTACCAGGTGTCGGTACCGGAGGTCGATTACATTGTGGCGTGCTTACAAGCCGACCCGCAGGTGTATGGGGCGCGAATGACCGGTGCGGGTTTCGGGGGCGCCTGCGTTGCTCTCATTAAGCAAGGAGCAAGGGATGCTGTCGCGAGATCGGCTTTGAGCGGTTACTTCGCGGCGCACTCCCGCCATGCCACGACGTTTTGATCTTTAGCCATACATCAAGGAGGGCCGGACATTGGGCCCGGCGCGCGATGGCCGAGATCCTCATAGGACTTTTCTGTCAGAGGTTAACGCCAAGGGCGGCTGTGCTATCGGAAGAGGTGACGGATACTTGTTAGATGCAGGTGTTGGACATAACTGAAGAACGTTACACGTCGTCCCGGAAGTGGCTCGCTCGCGCCGAGGGCGTCATTCCGGGTGCTCACCACCTGTCCGGGCGGGCGCTCACTTCGCCCGAGCGCTCCCCGATGTACATCGAGCGGGGCCGTGGGTGCCGAATCACGGACGTCGACGGGCACGAGTACATCGACTTCCTGATGGCCTTCGGCGCGTTTCTGCTCGGCTACGCCGATGCAGAGGTCGACGCGGCGGCGCGTGAGGAGCTTGAGCAGGGGTCTTTGCTCTCGATGAATCGGCCCCAGCACGTGCTCTTCGCCGAGGCTCTCGTCGAGAGGTTCGCCGCCGCCGACATGGCCGTGTTGCTTAAAACGGGGAGCGAAGCCACGACCGCCGCGCTGCGCATCGCGCGGCGCGCCACCGGCCGCCGCCGTATCGCGCGTGCGGGGTATCACGGCTGGCACGACTGGTGTTTGCCGCTCGACGATTCAGTTCCTGCCGGCCTCGCCGCGCAGGTTCTCGAGTTCGACAGCAACGCCCCGCGTTCGCTCGAAGCCCTGTTTTGCGCGCACCCTGGCGAGATCGCGGCAGTCATCCTGGCGCCTGAGATGATGTTGCCACCGACGCGCGAGAGTTTTCAAACCATTCAGGACGTGGCACACCGCCATGGGGCGCTCTTTGTCCTCGATGAGGTCAAGACCGCGTTTCGCACCTCTCCTGGGTCCGTCCAGGCCCGCTTCGGGCTTAAGCCCGACCTCACCACCGTCAGTAAGGGGATGAGCAACGGGTGGCCCATTGCAGCAGTGATCGGGCGGCGCGAGGTCATGAGCAGCGCCGCGGGAATGCACCTCTCGGCGACCTACCACGGCGACACCGCGGCCATGGCCGCCGCGCTCACCACGCTGCGCATCGTTGAAGAACGGGGTGTTGCCGACCACGTCTGGTCGCTGGGCCAGCGGCTCATCGAGGGTCTGAACGCCATTGCTCGTGATCTGGACGCACCCGCACTGAGCTACGGCGAGCCCTTCCCGCCGATGCCATTCTTGAGGTTCAACCACCCGCGCCCCGAGATGAACGACGCGCTGCGGACAGCGTTCTACGAGGCAATGCTCGTGCGCGGCGTGCTCCTGCACCCTCGTCACATGTGGTTTATCAGCTATGCGCACCAGGGGGCCGACATCGACACAGCGCTGGAGCACGCGCGCAGCGCGATGAGGGTCGCGCTCGAGCAATGCCGGGCGACCTGAACAGGGCACTCATGAACGCCGCGACTGCCGACATCCAGCGCATCGTCGACCGATATCTACGATCCGAGGCATCCGTGTCGATGGTATTGATGGAGCTCCTCCAGCACACGGAGGACACGGCTGCGATCGCCCGCGCCCTGCCGACCCTAGCCGGGGAACCGGCGAGGCTTCGCGAACTCGCGCGGCACCTGGCCGAGAACGAGGGTGGATGCCATACCATCGTCAGAATGATCCGCGAACGTCTGGATTTGCCGCAGCTTGCTGCGAACGCGGAGGAGGGAATTGAGCGATGCCGGAAGCTCTTTGACGCATCCGTGGCGCAGAGCGAGGAATCGAGCGTAGCCCTGTACTCTCTTGGAAGTCCCGAGCTCCTTGCCGCCGCAACAGACGAAGTGATCGGCGTGATGGAAAATTGGGGGGTTTTGGGACTGCATCGGGATGCCCTGGAAGTCGGGTGCGGCATCGGACGTCTGATGGTCCCCTTGAGCTCACGCGTGCGCTCTGTGATCGGTACGGATGTCTCAGCGGGGATGATCTCGGCGGCCACGCGTCGACTCGCGGGTTTTTCAAATGCCAGCGTGCAGTTAACGCCTGGCCAGGATCTGTCGGAGTTTGGTTCAGCGTCGATAGACCTGGTGTACAGTGTCGACACGTTTCCTTACTTGTTGCTGTCTGGGCGCGCGCTGGTCGAGCGCCACTTTCGAGAGATCCGGCGTGTGCTCCGGCCCGCGGGCGACTTCGTCCTCTTCAACTACGCTTACGGACGAGCTCGCGAGGACGCCAATGGCGAGGTGCTTGCGCTTGCGCACAGCGCGCAACTGCAGGTCATACGCGCCGATGAATGTTCGTTTCGAATATGGAACGGCATCGGCTGGCTGATGAGACGGGGATAGAGAAGGTGAGGATCCTTTATCTGTCGCCAGGCTTTCCGCCGAATTCTCATTTGTTCTGCGTCGCCGCCCATTCCCTCGGCGCAAGCGTTCTGGCCGTGGGTGATGTGCCGGAGAGCGACCTCCCGCCGCAAGCGCGCCATGCACTCGATCGTTATGTGTTCGAGCCCCGCATGGGCGAATATGAAATCCTGCTCAACATCGTTCTCGCTATGATCGCCGAGCACGGTCGAATTGACTTTGTGGAATCGAACGGTGAGCACTGGCTCGAGTTCGAGGGCCGCCTGCGGGACGATCTCGGCATCGAAGGCCTCACGTGGCGGGACGTGGCACGTATTCGCAGCAAGCTTGCCATGGCCGAGGCCTTCGAGAAGGCTGGCGTGCCATGCGTGCCGGGCATTCGCTGCTTGTCCTCAGAGCTCGTCAAGGACTTCGCCGCGAAACACGGCTTTCCACTCGTCTTCAAGCCAGACAGCGGTTCCGGTGCCACATTTACCTTCCGGGTATCGACGGACGCCGAGCTGGAGGCGGCGCTCCGTCAGCCCCTTGACGGTCACATCGTGCAGCCCTTCATTGAAGGCTCGATCGTTACCTTCGATGGTCTGGTGAACCGCGCAGGACGCGTGGTTTTCTGCACGTCTCACGCCTACGACAGGGGAATCATGGAGGTGAGGGCCGGCGCTCTGGATGGATTTTATTACTCTCTTCGCAGCATTCCGCAGGCGCTCGAGCAGGTCGGCCTTCGGGCGCTCGCCGCGTTTGCCCTGCGCCGGCGCTTCTTCCACCTCGAATTTTTCGAGCGTCCCGACGGCTCGTATGTCGCGCTCGAGATGAACGTGCGGCCCCCGGGCGGGTTTACGACCGATATGATGAATTACGCCTGCGACTTTGATGTGTATGCGTTGTGGGCCGCAGTCATGCTTGGCGATTCACTCCACGACTTTTCGTACGAACGCAAGTTTCATACGGCCCACGCAGGCCGGCGACATGAACGTGCTTATGCGCATACGCCCGAGGCGCTGCTGGCTCAGCTGGGTGACACGCTGGTGCTGGTGAATCCCATTCCCGCAGCGTTCGCCTCGACAATGGGCAATACGATGTACCTGCTTCGCCACCGCGCACTGCAGCCGCTGCTCGACGCCATTCACTTGGTTCAGCAGCCCCAACATTCGAGCAACGGTGAGGAGACCGAGGCTCGAGTGCAGGGCAGTCGTCACGAGTCGCAGGGTTGATGCAACGCGCTCTGGAAAGTAAGGACTATCGCAAGACATTCACGAGGTGCCCCCATTACTCGAGCCAGCGAGGGGAAGAAAATCAGAAAAATGTGAAGGAGAACAGGCGTGCTACCCGGATAGTCCTGCATCATGCGAGACCAAGCGCACGAAGTGGTTGCTTTGAAGGCTCAGGAGTTGGAACGGATGCATCTCTATTTCCCCTCAGTCGGATTAATTTGCGTGGTATACGCATGTTGGCTAATCGCACGCCGCCTCAGAGTTCTATTTTTTGGAAAGCGTGCCGACGGAACCGTCTTGAGGTCTGAGAAGCGCATGCTGGGGGACAGCGAAGGGGAGACTCCCGCTTTCGTTCCAACGATTGCGTTCGTCGATGATCTGAGGCGCCCGCACCAATTCACGTCAGTCTCCAGCTTCGCCCGCCCGACGCCGGCGAACGGAACAGTGGTCGAAGTCCGATATTTGGCGTCTAACCCGAAACTTGCGTACATCTGGTCCTTTAAGCATCTGTGGCCGGCGCCGCTGGCTCTTGCAGTGCTGGGACTGGCTGGCATAGCGACGTTGCTTCGCTAGAAATCCGCTTAAATTCGACGCGTGTTTTTCGCGATTTCCGGGCGCTGCCATACTGTATCCATTAAAACGAGCCGCTCTCGCCTTGGCGCGGAGGAGACCGATCTCTTATCGTCCTACGCCACAATTCGGCCTCGGCTTATGCTAGGCACTTGTAGTGCAGGCTATCGTAAAACGACGGGTTTCCAATCAAGAATAACAATCAAGAATAATACGTACTCGG
The DNA here is from genome assembly GCA_030775645.1 of Pseudomonadota bacterium. GTDB lineage: Bacteria > Pseudomonadota > Gammaproteobacteria > Steroidobacterales > Steroidobacteraceae > Bog-1198. Next base: position 151,132 of record JALYIT010000038.1, read on the forward strand.
TCGTGCACTGGGCGAGGTCGCACATGGGGATCTTTTGTGCCGCTATTGCAAGCTCTACCGGGCCATAGCCGCGCGGATAACTGAGGAATTGACATGGCCGCCCGCTCAATCGCGTCCCTTTCGCTCAGCTTCGGTTTAGTCTCGATTCCCATAAAACTGTATTCGGCAACGGAGAGTTCGGCCGCCATGCGCTTCAAGCTGATGGCTGCGAGCGGAGCGCGTGTTAGACAGCAGTATGTGACAGATACAGATGAGGAGTCACACGCGATCGTAGAAAAGCGTGCTTCGCAGAGGCCGGCGCCAGAGCCTGAACGTTTAGAATCGAGATCGCGCGGCTCTGCATCGAAGGTGGCCGATTTTAGGAGTTCTCAAGAGACAGTTGCGCCGCCCCCTTACGAGTTGCCCGCCCCCATTACCGAGTCTGTAGTAGCGCGTTCAACGATGCTCAAGGGCTACGAGTTCGAGAAGGGCAAGTTCGTTCTCTTTACACCCGAAGAGCTCAAGGCCCTCGAGATGGGATCTCGACAGACAATAGACATCGTTTCCTTCATTCCGGAGAACGCGGTGGATCCGATCTATTACATTAAGGCCTACCTGTTGGCACCAGATAAACGCGGGTCCAGGCCGTACAATCTCTTGCTTCGCGCCATGCGAGACACAGGACGCTGCGCCCTCGCGAAATGGGCATTCCGGTCAAAGGAATACGTCGTCCAGATCCGACCCACTGAGAGCTGCATGGTCCTTCAGCAGCTGTTCTACGCCGAAGAGGTCCGCTCAATTGCGGACCTGCATATCGAGCCAACTGATATTGGAGATATCGAACTCAAGCTTGCGAAGCAGCTGATTGAGCAGATCTCCCAAGACTCGTACGATCCCACTGCGTTCGTTGACGAAGAGAAGAAGCGAATTCTGGCTGCCGTGGAAGCGAAGGTCGCCGGCAAGCGGATCGTGGCGCCAGCACAGGCAGTGACCACCGATGGCCACGTGATCAATTTAGTCGAGGCGTTGCGCGCGAGTCTTCGGAGCAAACCAAGTATGCGCGGAAGCGCCCCCCCTTCAATGCTTTCGACCTGCGAGCGCAAGCCTGCTAAGCGAGCGCCGCGCAAGACGCCAGCGATAGTAACTTCTACGCCCAAAGGACGTTCTGGCGGCCGATAGCGTCGTTACCGATTTGCTAAACTCACGTGTCTTTTTGGGCGAGCGGGTCGATCGCAAGCGTGGGACTTCGCTCGCTTCAGCTCGCGGCCTACACCTACACACCAGCTACTGGCACGGTCGACCCTGAACGCTAAAATCGGGCGTGGGAGCAACGATCAAGAAAAGAAGGGGCGCGTATGGGTGTCAAGAGCGCGATTAGAAATGTTAAAGAGACGGTAGTGAAAGCCTTGTCGCCGGAGCCAGAATCTGCCGCTGACATGGACCTCTTAGATACTCTAAAAAACGAACACGAAGAAGTGAAGTCTCTGCTGGCCGATTTGCAAGAGGCGGAAACCACGGCGCAGCGCAGAGGCCTGGTTCTTAAGATCAAAGCGGCGTTAGTACCCCACACCAAAGCGGAAGAGAAAGTCTTGTATGACGCCATCATCGCAATACGCGATAAAGACGTGCAGGTCGACGGCCATGAGGGGTATCTGGAGCATGAACTGGCCTCAAAAACGCTGCAGAAGCTAGGCTCGATTGAAAGTGCGAGCTCCCCAGAACACAAAGCGGCGGCCAAGGTGCTCAAGGAATTGGTCGAGCACCACATCAGAGAGGAAGAGAGCAATGTGTGGAAGGATGCGAGGGAGCACTTTTCGGAGGATGAGCGCAAGCAGATGAACGCGAAGTATTTGAACGCCAAAGCACGCGTGAAAGTAAAGTGAACAATTCGCTCACCGACCCACCCGCGACCCCGCCGGCAACGCCCGGCCAGGATCCGGCTACAAGTCCGGCCAAGCTGCCCGATTCAGATATCGAAACGCAACCGGAGATCCCGAAGGTGGGGTCGCGAGACGCTCCCGGGGGCTGATTGTCAGGCAGCGCCCAATTTCTGATAACGGCGACCAGACTGGCTGCGATTGACTTTGACGGCCGGTATCCCTTAAATGAAAGTCGCGACTTTCAACATCAACGGTATCAATCAGCGCATTGACTCTTTGATTGGGTGGCTCTCGAGCAGCGCGCCGGATATCGTATGCCTGCAAGAGCTCAAAGCCGACGACAACCGTTTCCCCGTGAAGGCGATCCGTCAAGCCGGTTACGAGGCGATCTGGCAAGGACAAACTTCCTGGAATGGCGTCGCGATTCTTGCTAAGGGCGTGGCGCCGATCGAGACGCGACGCGGGCTTCCCGGAGATGCCTCCGATTCTCAAAGCCGCTACATCGAGGCCGCCATCAACGGCATTCTGGTGGGTTGTCTGTATTCGCCCAATGGCAATCCACAACCGGGTCCAAAGTTTGCATACAAGCTGAAGTGGTTCGAGCGCTTTAACGCTTACGCTGAATCGCTGTTGAAGGCGAAACACCCCGTTGTGCTTTGTGGGGATTTTAATGTGGTGCCCACCGACTTTGACATCTACGACACCAAATCCTGGAAGAAAAATGCGTTGCTGCAACCGGAAAGCCGCGCAGCATACGCGAGGCTGCTCGAGCAAGGCTGGACCGACGCACTGCGGAGCCTATATCCCAAAGAACGGATCTATACCTTTTGGGACTACTTTCGCAACCACTGGCAAAAAAACTCAGGTTTGCGAATCGACCATCTTTTATTAAGCAGCAGCCTCAAAAAACAACTCGTGGATGCGGGTGTTGACCGAGAAGTCCGCAATGGACCGCACGCGAGTGATCATGCGCCGGTTTGGATAGAGCTCAAACCGACCGGCGGGGCCGGAGGCCGCCGAGCCAAAACGAGTCCGGTCGGTAAAGCTCGGCGGAAGTCAAAAACGAAGGACTCCGCGGCGATGGCGGAGACGGCCCCCGCTGCGTAGGGCCCCATCCTCACATGGGTGCACCGGCGCGTCCAAGTTAGAGATCGGTAGCGGGCCCGTTTCCCCGCAGAACTTGATGCCGTCATTGGGACGTGGAAGCTCGTCTCATGGCAGGTGATTTTCAACAACCGCGAAACGTGTTTGGATCGCATCCGAAGGGGTTCCGCATTCTGACGCGCGAGGGGCGCAGCATCGTCGTGACGACTGCCGAAAACCGCCGCGCCGGCGCTGGCGACGCTGAGCGGGCTGCGCTGCATAAGTCCATGCTCGCCTATAGTGGCAAATATCGCGTTGAAGGCCATGACTTCATCACGGTCGTCGATGTCTCTTGGAATGAAGAGTGGAATGGCACTGAGCAAGGCGGCACTTTCGAACCGAAGGCGACAAGCTCTTCATCGAGTCGGCACCGGCGTCGAGAATCGTCTTCCCAGGCAAGACAGATTTCCGCAGAATCGTCTGGGAACGAGAGAAGTAATGTCCTTGTTGGTCACGTTCACTTTCGGTGGCAGTGTCGCTGCGATGGAATTCGGTAGTCGATCTACGTGCTAGTCGAAGGGTAGTCGAAAGCCACCATAGAATTTTAAAAGTATCGCCGTTTGTTATCGTCGATATCCTACGAGACAGAAGTTAGTGTTCCTATATTGTTGAGAAAGCCGGACGGTTATGATGATGAAAAAGGCCGTGGCTTAGGAGGGATCATCTTAGTAGGGATCATCTTAGTAGGGATCATTTGAGAGATCGTGGTTATGTTCTGTCGACACAAAGATGGCAAAACTGGTTCGCCGGCCGATTATGCGACGGACAGGGTAAAAAAAGTTAAGGGTTCGGAATCTGTCCCGCCCATCAGAAACAGCGCTTTATTGCACGCCGACCCCGAACCCGTCCCTTTGTCGACCCTGCCTTCGTATGCTTGGTGGCAGACCGGCGTTATATACCAAGTTTATCCGCGGTCCTTTCAGGACACGGACAGCGATGGTATTGGAGATATCAATGGAATTGCGCGGCGGCTGCCGCATCTCATTGACCTTGGTGTCGATGCGATTTGGATATCGCCGATTTTCGCATCTCCGATGCGAGACTTTGGCTACGATGTCAGCAACCACTGTGAGATTAGTCCCTTATTCGGCACGCTGGCGCATTTCGATGCGTTGCTCGCAAGCGCGCACGCGGCGGGGCTGAAAATCATCCTGGATTTTGTCCCCAACCACACTTCTGATCAGCACCCGTGGTTCCGCGATAGCCGATCGTCAAGACTCAGCCATAAGCGTGATTGGTATATCTGGCGGGACCGCAAACTCGATGGCTCCGCACCTAACAATTGGGAAAGCGAGTTTGGCGGCTCGGCTTGGACCTTCGACCATCTGACAAACCAGTATTACTACCATGCCTACCTCAAAGAGCAGCCTGATTTAAATTGGCGAAATCCAGAGGTCGAGCGTGCCATGTGCGATGTGCTTCGGTTCTGGTTTGATCGCGGTGTAGACGGTTTTCGGGTTGATGCGATCCACCATCTACTTGAAGACGAGAAATTCCGCGACAACCCGCCCGACTCGAATTGGCACACGGGCATGCCGCCCTCCGAGCGCTGGCTTCAAATTAGAACGGTCGATCAACCCGACGTCCATGCATCCATTAAAGCCATGAGACGTGTTGCAGACGCGTACCCAGAGAAGGTAATGATTGGCGAGGCCTATCTGCCGATCGACCGGCTCATGAGCTATTACGGCGCCGATCTGACCGGCTTCCATCTGCCGTTCAACTTCCACCTTATATCGACACCGTGGCAACCAGAAGCCATCGCGTCGCTGATTCACACGTATGAAAATGCATTGCCCCGCGGTGGTTGGCCCAACTGGGTGCTCGGCAATCATGATCGTCCCCGCGTCGGAAGCCGGGTCGGCGCCGCGCAAGCTCGGGTCGCCGCTATGCTGTTGCTGACTCTACGAGGCACGCCGACGATCTATCAAGGAGAGGAAATTGGGATGGAGGATGTACCGATCCCCCAAGATCAAGTACAGGATCCGTTCGAGCTCAATGTTCCTGGGTTTGGCCTGGGGCGAGATCCGGTGCGAACTCCCATGCCATGGACAGCTGAACAGCATGGCGGCTTTACCGACGGGCGCCCGTGGCTGCCGCTTAACTCCGATAGGCAACAGTTGAACGTGGCTGTTCAGCGCGCCGATCAAAGGTCTCTGTTGTCGCTATATAAGGCACTAATCCAATTGCGCCGGAACAACGAGGTGCTGTCGGTGGGGACATTTCGACTGGTGGCTGCGGAAGAGGGTGTCCTTGCTTACGCGCGCGAACTTGGGGAGCGCCAGCTGCTAATTGCGCTCAACATGACCGATCGCGGTCAGGTTTTGCGGGGCGAGCCAGTGGCTCGTAAAGCGCTGCTTTCGACATATCTTGACGATCCGCCTGCATCCAGCGCCGCAGAGATTCACCTGCGCCCGAACGAAGGTTTGGTGCTCCGCTTGGTTGCCGAGACTATCTCGGAGCCTGGGTAGGTCATGTGGTTGTCACCATTATTGGTTAAGAAGCAATGAACAGGCCCATTAGCCCGCGGCCTATCCGAGGCGGTGGGAAAGACGAGTTGCCAGCCTATGTGTCGAACGGTGTAGTCGGCTTCCGTGTGCGCGAAATGCCTTTAGCGGGAGGTCTCACATCAGTGGCTATTACGCAGTCGCTTCGAATTCACGGCGCAAGGTTTTACCGCGAGCGTTGAGGTCCTGTTTTTTTGCAGTCGTGAGGAGCCAAGCCTCGTTTGCCAGGACATCGCAATCAAGGTGGACAAGGGTGCGGATCTTGTCCTGAAGGCCCTGGTGGATGGACGCGGGGTGGACGGGCGTGCGCTACGCCACCTGCGCGATACGCCCGGGGAGGAGGAGCCCGCGTGCGACGGCGCGGCACTCTGGGAAAGCGCGGGCGCCCTGTCGACCTGCAGCATTGCCTACGCGACGGAGATGATCGGCACCGACGCGAAGCCCCAAAAGCCACCACTCGAAAATCGCGTGTTGGCAACCTGTTACGCCTTCAAAGCGAGAGCGGGGCGTACCTACCGCCTGCGCCAGATGGCAAGCCTGATACCGAACGTGACTCATGCCCAACCGGACTTTCAGGCGGTACGCTCTGTCGCCCTTGCGAGTAAGCGGGGCTTCGATGCGATCCGGGCGGAAAATCACGAACACTGGCGTGAACTCTGGAAAGGACGCATCAAGATTCGAGGTGCGAATCGCCACTGGCAGGCGTTAGCCGATGCTGCACTTTTCTATCTATTTAGTTCAACGCACGTTGCCTCGCCGGCCTCGACCTCGATCTTTGGTCTCGCGATCTGGCATGATTACCACTATTATTTTGGCCACGTGATGTGGGACACATCGAAACATTCGTGGTTCCTGCGCTCAGTCTCCTGCAACCCCACATCGCTCAGAGCATTCTCGATTACCGGTCCCGCACCATCGCGGGCGCCGCTAGCAACGCTCGACTGCGGGGCCGCCGTGGACTTCAATTCCCGTGGGAGAGTGCACCTTCATCTGGACAAGAATCCGCTCAGATGCCCGGCTCGGCTTCGTGGCATGAAGATCACGTCTCCCTCGACGTGGCCCGGGCTTTGCCTTCCATTCAGAAGTAACCGGCGAATGCCGGGTTGGTCTTGCTCGACGATGCTGCAATCACGCTTGCCGCATCGGAGTAGCTCATCGTATCCGCAAGCACCAGTTCTCTGAAGTTTCGAACTTGCGGTGCGTGGTCGGCCCCGGGGTTAAGCGACGTGCTGCCGGTAAAGGTCAGTGCCGGAAGATCCGGCAGCCCGGGGTAGGCCGTGCCGCCGGGATTCTGCGTGTACACCGGTATGGTCACGGAAGCCGAGACGGCCGCGTCGACTCGCATGGTCAAACACGCTGCGATCCGCACGAGGAACACCATTGCCGGCCGATCGATCGCTAAACCGCTCTGGTCATTGCAGGTAATTGGTCCGGCGAACGGGCGAGACAACCCCGGCGCGAGGCCGGGGTTGGTGTGCGACTCTAGCGTCTGACTGCGTTCGCGGTCGCGAGACTGTTCTCAGTGACTTCGCTCAATCTGATGGGACGCTGTCGGATATTACATTTTAACTGGCGTGCTCTGACTTGCGACGCACTGCCACTTTCCATCAGACATTTTAATCCACGTGTCAGTCCAGCGGTCACGCGCATCGAAAGGCTTGCCTTTCTCGTCGGTACCTTTACCTACCCACACGCCCGTCGCTATGGCCGTATCGCCAAATACGGTCACCTGCACATTTTCAAGTTCGGCACTGACATACTTGCTGGCTTTGGCATTCGCCAGGTCCTGGGCCTTGTTGGTGACTTTCCCATCGTTGCCGGTACTGACGAACTTGTCAGCCAGCAACGGGGCGGCTAGGTCGGGATTATTGGTCTTTTGTGATTTGAGCCACTGATCTTCTAGTGCCATGACGGCTTTCTCAGTCACTCCACTGGGCTGCTGAGCCTGCGACCCTGCTGCACCTACCAGTGAAAGCAAACCGAGCAAACACCACACCTGGGTATTTTTCATAATCTTCCCCTTATTTTTTCAGATTGCGAAATATCGGCCAAAGAATAAACAGCCGGGGTACAGGTTGATTAAATGCGCGATGCGCCAATATGTCCAGTTGCACTTAGGCTTCATTGGTGATGAGCGGGGCCCGTAGACTGGCTCGCCCAACACTGCGGGAGGCGCACGCGGTTAGCCGAGACGCACTTCCAGATGGGGATCGAACCGCGCCCCGCAGTGTCGCGCCGGGGACCCGCCGCCACGACAACGCCCGCGATGATGCGCGCGTTGTCGTGAAGGCAAAACGAACGTCTTCGCAGTGCCCATCCGTCCCGATCTGCATCACTTTCAAACTACCGAGCCGAGGTCCCCAGGAGGGGAGCGGAACCGAGGTTCGCGTCGATGATGTTGTTTTCTTTAGCTTACCGTACCCGCCAACTTGTCAGCGCCTTGGGCGTCATATTCAGCAGAGATATTCTGTCCGGTGTGGTCGGGCATGAATGAGGCCGACACCAGACTAACCGCGGCACAGGCGGCGATGAATATAGCGATCGCATATCCGGAATGATACGCAGCAAACAACGCGGTGGCGACGATCGGCGCCGGACCGCCGGCCAAAATCGACGCAAGCTGATAACCCAAGGAGGACCCGCTGTAACGCAACCGCGGCGTGAAGGATTCCGCAATCAGCGCCGCTTCCGGTCCGTATTGAATACTCGTCGGAATGAGAGACAGCGCAATGGCGATGAACACCGCCGACGGGATCGCGGTATCCATCATGGCGAAATACGGGAATCCAATCAGCCCGGTTGCGCCCGCGCCGATCATAAACATTTTTCGCCGCCCGATGCGATCGGAGATAT
>JALYIT010000039.1 GCA_030775645.1 Pseudomonadota bacterium
GTTTCCAGGGTGTTCTGCCCGGTACGCAAATTGTCGTTGTGATAGGTTGTTACGCTCACCTGAGCGTGGACGGCGAAAACATTGAACGTGCACAGGACCCCAAACGCACGGACGTATCGCCGAACCATCGCCCTCGTTTGTTGGAACCCCACATTCGCAGGACGATCGTTTCTCATGTAGGTTCCTGTCTTAACAAAACATTGAGTTTCACACGGTGGGAGAATACAGATCAAGCGCCCGTGGGCAACGGATCGCCAATCGTTGTGGCTGTCCCGCGGCTTTGAATGAATATGTTAATCCGTAAGCCAATAAGAGATTTCAGCACTCGCGAACATAGGCTACAGAGGGAGCTTCGAAAAATAACCAGATAAGCTTGGATTGCCGCGAACGTCCGCGAGCTGTGGGTCGAGCCGGTATCTCCCAAGTCGCAGCGGGCTTCCGTGCGATACCGGTCCGTTTGATCGTCTCCAAAGCAATTCGCCCGGATTCATGGCTTTGAGATCAGGCAATTGAGCGGCACTGCCAACGTAGTCCGAAAGCTCCGAAGAACGAACGTGCTGTGTGTTCGACTCGGTGCCAAGTTGCCAGGGGTGTTTGTAAAATAGATTGGAGAGTAGCGCCGCGGCGGCGACTCGGCTTTGGTGGGCCATATACCCTGCGGAATAGTAGCCGTGAAATGCAATGGGTTTGTTGCCGTTCTTATTGATGAAATTGATATCAGCTTCTGGGCGCCGCGTCGCGTTAGTAAACGAAATTTTCGTGGCAGAAAGCGACGGCATTCGGGTTGGATCCGGCAACCGTCTAGCTGCATCGGCTATCCCGCCAACCCTCGGTCGCCGCGTGTCTTTTACCACGTTCATCGTGGCCACGGATAGTTTACGTACGAAAGAAATCTCGATGCTAACAACGGGTAAGGTTGTCAGAACGATGATCGGTACCGTATCGACGGTATGTGGGAAGTCTGGTGAGCCGATGACCAAGCGGTCACACTGCAGACTTGTGTTGACGGTCTCAAAAGACTCATCTGGAGGGAATGCGATTGAGGTAATTGATAAGTCTCTCCGGCTTTCGAGTTCCATTATAACCAAGCGCCCTGCATCGTTCCTTAAGCCGTGTTGCCCGCGTCGATGGTGAGAGTGGTCCCGGTAACGTTGCGCCCCGAGTCGCCGAGCAAGTACTCGGCCGCACGTGCCACGTCGATCGGCTCGGCCATGCGCTGAAGGGCGTTGCGACGCATGATTTGCTGGCTCTGCGCCTCGGTGAGTTCCTCGGTCATCGCGGTGGCGATGAAGCCGGGTGCCAGCGCATTCACGGTGATCCCGAGCTGCCCGACTTCGCGCGCCAGCGAGCGCGTGAAGCCGATCAGCGCGGCTTTCGTGGCGCTGTAGACCGAGAGCCCGGTATAGCCGGTGGAGGCCACGATGGAGGCGACATTGATGATCCGGCCTTCGCGCTGCGCCATCATCGATCGAACGGTGTATTTTGATAGCAGGATGGGGGCAATGGTATTGAGCTCATTCAATCGCAAGATATCCTGGTCACGCATGGTGCTGAGCAGGCCGCTCGTGCCCAATCCCGCATTGTTGATGAGGCCATACAGAGGACCGAAATCGGCCCGCAGAGCCTTCACCAGCGGTCCGATGTCATCGAGGTGCGAGAGGTCGCAGGCGCGAAACTCGATCGCTCCCCGAGCGCCGTCCGCCGCTGTACGGCTTGCCGCCGTCAATTCCTCGCTGCGGTGCCGTGCGAGTGCAATGATTCGATAGCCGGCTGCAGCCAGCGTGCGAGCCATCGCGAGCCCGAGCCCGCGGCTTGCGCCGGTGACAATGACATTTTTCATTGGCCATTATCAGTCAAGCCCTAATCCAGCGGCAAGCTGCGTAGTTTCTGCCAGACTGGATGGATGCAGGCATGGCGATGAATCCGGCAATCTTGTCGCCGACCTTGAGCACCTTGTTCCCGCCGGGTGCCGTCGCAGCCGAACTGCGCGACCCTGGCGACCCCGGCCTCCTTCTGCCCGCGGAAGGCAACGGCTTGGGGCGGGCGGTGCCGCAGCGGCTGCAGGAGTTTGCGGCGGGCCGGCTCTGCGCCAGGCGTGCACTGGCCGAGTTCGGCATCGTCGATTTCGCCATCGAAGCGGCGGAGGATCGCAGACCGATCTGGCCTGACGGCATGGTCGGGAGCATCACCCACACCGCGGGGTTTTGTGCCGCGGTGGTGGCCGAGCGCCGCAGCAGCGCGGGTCTTGGCATCGACACGGAAGTGATCGGCGAGGTGAACGGGCAGATTTGGTCCCGCATCTGCGTGTCCCGCGAAATCGACTGGCTTCACTCCTTGCCCGCATCGCAGCAAACAGGAGCGGTTGCATTGATTTTCTCGGCCAAGGAAGCCTTCTACAAATGCTGGTATCCGCTGCTGCGCGAGCGCCTGGATTTCCAGGACGTCACTGTAACGCCTGAGTGGAATGCCGCGGACGGCTCATTCCGCATTCACGTGGGCCGCAGCGTCGCCGTTCGGCACGTGGCGGCATTGCCCCTGGCAGGGCGATATGTATTCCACGAGGGGTTTGTGAGCGCCGGCGTCAGCTGGGCCGCGGACCCGCCTCAGTAGGCTTTGTCGTCGCGAAACACCCTGACTGCCGTGAGCAGGATGATTTTGAGGTCCAGCATGGGCGTCCAACGCCTGAGATAATCCAGGTCGTAATTCACCCGCGCCTCCATTTCTTCGAGCTGCGCAGTCTCACCGCGGCAGCCGTTCACCTGCGCGAGGCCGGTGATGCCCGGCAACACCTTGTGGCGCACCATGTATCCCTTGATGAGTTTGCGATATTCCTCGTTGTGCGCGACCGCGTGCGGCCGCGGACCCACCAGGCTCATGCGGCCTTGCAGTACGTTGATGAGCTGCGGCAGCTCGTCGAGCGAAGTGCGTCTCAGCACTCCGCCGATGCGGGTGATGCGTTTGTCGGTTTTCGAGGCCTGGCGGACCTGGGGGCCGTCCTCGGTTACCGTCATGGTTCTGAACTTGTACACCCCGATTTCCTGCCCATCCAGGCCATAGCGGCGCTGTTTGAAAATGACCGGTCCCGGGGAGGAGAACTTGACCAGAACCGCGATCAGGAGAAGCAGGGGCAGGAACAGCAGCAGGATCGTGACGGACAACACGATGTCGGTGAGCCGCTTCGTTACGCCGCGGTATCCGTAAAAGGGGGTCTCGCACATGGCGACCACGGGAATGCCGTGAATCTCGCCCGAACGCGCCTGGATGAGATCGAACACGAAGACATCGGGCACGTAGTAGATCGAGGCCGTGGTGTCGCGCAAATCATCGAGAAGATTCATGACCCGCTTGACGTGGCGGATGGGCAGCGCGATGAAAATGACATCCGTGCCGTGCTCCTTCACATAAGCGGACAGGTCGCTCAGGTTGCCGATGAGTTTGGCGTCCGACTCCATGCCGAGCCGGTCGCTGCTGCGGTCATCGAAGAAACCGGACACTTCCAAGCGCATCGCGGGGTTGCTTCTGAGCCGCCGAGCGAGCTCGAGGCTGCTGTTGTTGTAGCCGGCGAAAATGGCGCTGCGGTTCTCGAAGGCATTCATCAGGAAGTGATGCATCACCTCCTGCATGGCGAGCGTCGAGAAGATCAACGCGACCGGCGTGACCACCGCCCAGGTGAGGAAGATCCGGCGCGGATACTCATGCAGAGACTTCGTGACATAGCCGATGGCGAGCATGACGGCCAAGAGCAGCAGCCACCTAAAAATCACGTCCGTAATGGACGATATGCGTGCGGAGGTCAGCTGCGTGGAGACCTCACGCGGCGCCTGGATGAGGATCAAACACAGGACGGCCACGATGATGATGGCCTCGGAGGAGCGGTCGAACACGATGCCGAAAAATACGATGGTCACGTACAGCGAGCCGACGGCAACCACCGCCGGCATCACGGCTTGGATACCGGCCAGTATCGCGATGAGGAAGCTTTGCTTGAAGAGGAGCGGTTGAGTCATCGAATATCCATTGAACCTGAAGTATCCTCTGCAATGCTTGTGCGTGAAAAAGTACTACGAAAAACAGGGCCCCATTATCGGGTACATCTCCCCGCCAATGCGTGACCCACTCCATCAAATGTCAAATCGGTCAGGAGCTTAAGTGAGGGCGTGCGCCCGCCAACCAATGGTATTCTACGAAGCTATGACCAGCGTTCCATTACTCGATCTTAAGGCGCAATTTGCTCAGATCCGCGCCGAAGTGATGCCCGTGATCGATCAAGTGTGCGCCAGTCAACACTTCATCTTGGGCGACCACGTGCGTGCTCTGGAGGAGGAGATCGCCCGCTATTGCGGGGCGGCGGCGGGCATCGGGGTGTCTTCCGGGACCGACGCGCTGTTGATTGCATTGATGGCGCTCGGCATCGGCCCGGGGGATGAGGTCATCACGTCTCCTTTCACGTTTTTCGCCACGGCGGGAACCATTGCGCGCGTCGGCGCGCGCCCGGTTTTCTGCGATATAGACCCATCGACCTTCAATTTGTCGCCTGCGGCGGTGCAAGCCTTCATCGATGGCGAGTGTGCGGTGCAAGGTGGTCGGTTGATCCACCGCACGACGGGGGGGGCCATCAAGGCGCTGATGCCGGTGCATTTGTATGGCCAGTGCGCTGACATGGACCCCTTGATGGCACTCGCGCAGGCATATGGCCTCAAGGTCATCGAGGATGCGGCGCAGGCCATCGGTTCGCACTACAGCAAGGGCCTTCGCGCCGGCACGATCGGCGACGTTGGCTGCTTTTCGTTCTTTCCAAGCAAGAATCTGGGCGCGTTCGGCGACGCTGGTCTGTGTACCACGAATGATGCCGAGCTCGCCGACCGCATGAGGATTTTGCGCGTGCATGGGGGCAAGCCCAAGTATTTTCACGCCGTGATTGGCGGAAATTTCCGTATCGATGAACTGCAGGCCGCGGTTTTGCGGGTGAAATTGAAATACCTGGATAGCTGGACGGCGGGCCGGCAGCGCAACGCCGCCTATTACGACGCCGCCTTCGACAGGGCAGACTTGGGCGACAAATTGCGCCCGCCGCTTGCCATGGACGGTTACAGGCATATTTTCAACCAGTATGTCGTACGGGCGCAGCGCCGTGACGACCTTAAAGCACGGCTCGCCGAACGCCGGGTTGGCAGCGAGATCTACTATCCGGTGCCCCTGCATCTACAGAAGTGCTTCGCATACTTGGATTACCACCCTGGGGATTTTCCGCAGTCCGAGCAGGCGGCGCAGGAGACGCTCGCATTGCCGATCTATCCCGAATTGGAGGAAGCGCAAATGGCGCATGTCGTGGCCACGATCGCTGAGTTCTACGCTTGAGACCGTTTGCCGGCGCGCTTAAGCCTCAGCTCCTTTTGAAATCGTCCGGCAGCAATTGATGGCGCGATAGCAGCTTGTAGAAATCCGTGCGATTGCGCTTCGCCAAGCGTGCCGCCTGGCTGACGTTGCCGCCGGTGATCTGCAAAATCTGCGACAGATAATTGCGCGTAAACTCATCGCGCGCTTCATCGAAGGAGGGCAGCCGCGTCGGGTTGCCGCCGAGCGATTGTTGCACGAGTTCCGCAGTGATGATGGCGCCATGGGACAGCGCGACGTTTTGCCGCACTACGTTGTAGAGCTGCCGCACGTTGCCCGGCCATTCAGCCGTCGCCAGCAACTCCACCGCCTCCGGGGCATAAATCCGGCGTTGCCCGCTTTCCTTGGCGATTTGTTCCAAAAAATGCGCGACCAGAAGGGGAATATCCTCGCGGCGCCGGCCGAGGGCGGGCATCTCGATGTGCACGACGTTCAAACGATAGTACAGATCTTCGCGAAATTGCCCGCCGACCATCAATTCGTGCAGGTCGCGATGCGTCGCGGAAAGGATTCGTACGTTGATCGGCACCGCGTCGGCCGCGCCCACCGGGTGGATCTGGTTCTCCTGTAGCATGCGCAGCAGCTTGACCTGCAGGCGCATCGGCATATCGCCGACCTCATCGAGGAGCAAGGTGCCCCCGTCAGCCGTCTCGAACAGGCCTTTTTGCGAGCGGGTGGCGCCCGCAAATGCGCCTTTCTCGTGGCCGAAGAGCTCCGATTCAAGAAGATTTTCGGCCATCGCACTGCAACTGACGGTGACGAAGGGCTTGTTGCGCCGGGGACTCGCCTCGTGAATGGCGCGCGCCAACAGTTGCTTGCCGGTGCCGCTCTCGCCGGTGAGCAGGACTCGCGCATCGGTGCCGGCCACCATATTGGCCTGCGCCAGCTTGTCTTCCATCAGCTGATTGCGGGTGATGATGCTGGAGCGCCAGTCTTCATCAACGTGCGCGAATCCCGAGACCTTGAGGGCCTTTTGCACGTGATCGAGCAGGTCCTGCTTGTCGACCGGTTTAGTCAGAAACCCGAACGCGCCGCTCTGGGTCGCGTGTACGGCATCCGGAATCGTGCCGTGCGCGGTCAGGATGATCACGCGAAGTCCCGGCCAGCGGCCCTGTAGCTCCTTCAGCAGCCCAATGCCGTCCATTTGGTCCATGCGCAGGTCCGTGATGACGAGATCGGGCCGGAAGCGCACGCAGGCGGCCAAGGCCGCCGCAGCGCTTTCGACCGCTTCGACTTCGTAGTTCTCGGCACGCAGTCGGATGGTCAGCAGGCGCAGGAGCCCCGGATCATCGTCGACCACCAGAATACGCGCCTTGCGCTTTTGGGTGGTCGGGGCCTCTCGAGAGCCGGTATGCAGGCCGAAAGACAAGGGGGTGGTAGCGGCATTCGAGTAGGCGTTCAAAGGGGGCTCTCCGGTAACTTTCATAGGTGCGATCCCTTACTTGCGCGAATCGTTGATCGATCGCTCGATGTGCGTGATCGCTTCCAGTTTCGCTCGCGCCTCATCTAAGGCCTTGCGTAACTTCACATTTTCGTCCGATTCTGAAGCCAGGCGGCGGTTCAGCGCCTGCAGCTTGTCGTGTGAGTCATCGCGCAGCGCTTCCTCGCGCATGCGCTTGTTCTCGGCCTGCAGTATCAGTCTCTGTTCTACCTCTTTGAGTTCGATGAGGGCCAAAGAGCGTTCAGAAGGCAATAGAGTTTCAGGCCTGGCAAGGAGTTCCGACAACTGTCGCTGCGCTGCGACGGGATCGCTGCCGCTGAACCCGGGCGTCGCGAGCGCCAAGGCATATCTCAGCCTATTGCTGGTCGTCGGAGTGAGCTCCGCAGCATCCTTGGCCGCCTGGAACATTTCGGCCTGGCGGGCGGGGTCGCCCTGCGGCAGGCTGCTCATCATCTCGAGGAGGGGCGTCACGGGACTTGGGTTTTGGTACCCATTATCCGACACCGCGGGAAGGACCGCCTTGGGGCGCCCAAAAGAGCCTTCGAGGCCACAGGCACTGATCGAGCCGACGACGCACAGGGCGAGCGCGCACCGCCATTTATGCGGCATGAGCTGCTTCATGGGATGCCGCCGGCTGGCGCATGGGCAAGCGCACGCGAAAGTCCGCACCGCCCGTTCTTGCCTCGAGAATTTCGATGCTGCCGCCGTGGGCGTTGACGAACTCCGTGACCACGGACAGGCCGATTCCGGTGCCCTTGACATGCCCTCCCTGCGGCGTCTTGCCCTGATAGAAGGCCTCGAAAATGCGTTGCCGTTCTTCCGCAGGAACCCCCGGTCCGCTGTCCATGACATCGAGCACCAGCTGCTCGCGCTCGGCCCGGGCGTGAATCGAAATGGTGCCGCCGCGCGGCGTGAACTTGATGGCATTCGACAAGAGGTTATCGAGAATGAGGCGCAGCTTGCCGCGGTCCGCCACCGGCACCAGATCCTCGACGTGAACGTCCAGGCGTACGCGGTGCGCCACCAGCGTCAGTTGCTGATTTTCCAGCACGCTCTTGACCAAGGGCCGCAACTTGAACTCGGAGATCTCCAGGCCCACGCTCTTGGCCTGCCAAGCGCTGAATGACAATAAGTTTTCAATGAGCCGCTGCAGCTTCATTCCGTTCTCGCGCAAAATCGCCGCCACCTCGCGTTGACTGCTTTGCAGCTCACCGACCGCGCCGTCCATCAAGAGTTCGGTGCCCTCGCGAATATTCGCCAGCGGCGTTTTCAGTTCATGCGACATATGCCGCAGAAATCGGTTCTTCTCCTGCGCGAGCTCCAACAAGCGGCCTCGCAGCCATTCCAATTGCGCCGCCAGGTGCTCAAGGTCCGCCGGTCCGCGAATGACGATGGGTCTGGAGAACGTGCCGCGCCCGAGCTCGTTGATGGCTCGATCGATGGCTCGAATGGGCCGGCCGAACACATACGTGAACAGGGCCACCACCGCCAGCGTCAACGGTATGAGGAGAAGGGTCTGCCAAAATAGATTTCGCTGTGCGAGCTGGGTCGCCTCCTGCAGGCCCGCCAGTTCGCGGTCGATCTGGGCGCTGAGGCGGTTCGACACCCTGGATGCCATATCGGTCAGCGGGCCGAACGCATTGACCAAGTCCGCCATGCGCGCCGAATTGGGCGTGCTGCGTTTCAATTCCTGATGCAGGCGGTCCGCTTCGCCCTGCAGCGCGAGGGCATCGCGGTGTGACTCGGTGTCGAGCGGCAACACCAGCAGTTCGCTCAAAGTGCCGGCAAGGCGTTGCTGGTTGCGTGCATAGACGTCGAGCAGATCGGCGCTGCCGATGATCTGATACAGCCGCGCCGTGTGCTCGAGCGCGCCGATCTCCTCGAACATGCGTTGGTTGTTGCGGGTGCCGCGCACGCCCTGGACCACCAGCTGTTCGCTGCGCGTCGAGAGGCTATTCATCTGCACCGCCGCGTTCACGATGGCGAACAGCAGAGGGGCAGCCACGATCGTAAAGCCGATCAGCATCAGCCCGCTCAGTGACTTTGGTCGAGGAAATCGCATGTCCGATGCATTCTAGCAGCGTGATTCGTGTGATCCCATGGTACCTGTAGAATTCGACGCATGAACAGCGATGCACCTTATTCCGCGCTTTCGCCCGAGACTGTATTGGATGCCATCGAGGCGGTCGGTCATCGCTGCGACGGCAGGGTGTTGGCGCTCAACAGCTACGAGAATCGGGTGTATCAGATCGGCATCGAGGAGGGCGCGCCATTGGTCGCGAAATTCTATCGCCCGGCTCGCTGGACGGACGCTGCGATCCGCGAAGAACACGCCTTTGCGCGTGAATTGGCGGCGCAAGAAATTCCCGTGGTGGCGCCGTTGCTCCAAGACGGCGAGTCGCTGCATTGTCATCGAGGGTTTCGTTACGCCATTTTTCCACGCCGGGGCGGGCGCTGGCCGGAGCTTCGCAATTCGGAAGAACGCGAATGGGTGGGTCGATTCTTGGGCCGCATCCATGCGGTCGGTCGTGCCGCGCGCTTCCAGGAGCGAGCCCATCTCTCCATCGATGAACTGGGCCGAAAGGCGCGCGACTTTGTGCTCGACGGCGACTGGATGCCCGACTATTTGGCGACCAAATACGCGGACATCACCGATGAGCTTCTGGATGAGGTGCAAGCGCGCGCCGCGGGTTGGGGTGGTGCGCTGCTCGGGCGCATTCTCGGCGACTGCCACCGCGGCAACATTCTCTGGACGGAGCAGGGGCCGCATTTCGTCGATCTCGACGATTGTCTGACGGGACCCGCCATTCAAGATCTGTGGATGCTGTTGGCGGGCGGCCAGCAGGAGATGCGCACGGAACTGTACGACCTGGTGAAGGGGTACGAACAATTCCTGCCGTTTGATCGCAGTGAAATCGCGCTCATCGAACCACTGCGTGCTTTACGCATGATTCACTATTCAGGATGGCTGGCGCGCCGCTGGCATGACCCCGCCTTTCCGCAAGCTTTTCCGTGGTTCGCCGAACCGAGATATTGGGAACAGCACTATCGGGCGCTCGAAGAGCAACTCGCGGCGGTCATGGGAGCGCCGCTCGAGTTGTGATCGGCGGCATATTTCGTGATCATAGGCGTATGAGAACTGCGAAAGTCCTGGCGTTGTGTGCCGTCGCTGCGATCGCCGCCTGCCATAAGGAATCGGCCACGGAGGCCCCGCCCGTGCAGGCCGCCGCCCCTGTCGCCGCGAGAAAGGGCCCGGGTGCGGAGCAACTGACGGCTGGAATGGTGGAAGCGCCGAGTCAGGGCAAGTCTCAATTGCCCGTCAAGCTCAAGTTCGCCTTGGAGCAGCGTCCTGCTGTGGGCCACGTGTTCGACCTCACCGTTGCGCTCATACCGCAAATCGATGCGGGCTCTGCGAGTATCGAGGTGGCGGGCGACGCACTGAGCGTCGCACCGCAGATGAATCGATTCGACCTGCCCGCCGTCGAAGCGGGACAAGTGTATCGCCAAAGCATCCAGGTGACGCCGACCGCGGCGGGCGTTTTGTTGCT
>JALYIT010000040.1 GCA_030775645.1 Pseudomonadota bacterium
GTACGATGACCTCATCTCCGGGGCCAATACCGGCCACTTCCAGCGCCATCTCCAGTCCGGCCGTGGCCGAGGTCATGACCCGTACCTGGCGATTGCCGGTGAGATATGCGGCCAGCGCGGCCTCAAACGCCGCCACTTTGGGGCCGCTCGCCAGTTGTCCCGACCGGAAAACCTCCCCGACGGCGGCAATGCTTTGCTCATCGATCGAGGGACGCGTGAAGGGAAGGAAAGGTTTCTTCATACGGTACTTCTCGACACCAGGACCACCCCGGTG
Source organism: Pseudomonadota bacterium (assembly GCA_030775645.1). Classification (GTDB taxonomy): domain Bacteria; phylum Pseudomonadota; class Gammaproteobacteria; order Steroidobacterales; family Steroidobacteraceae; genus Bog-1198. The sequence goes on from JALYIT010000040.1 coordinate 275, forward strand.
CATATCAGGGCTATCCCCAGTATTTTACCCGCTGTGAGCGTTTCGCCCAGCCAGGCCACCGAGACCGCGGCCACCACGACATAGCCCAGCGACAACATCGGGTACGCGGTGCTCACCGGTGCCTTGGTCAAGGCAGCCACCCACACGCACACGCTTGTCCCATAACACACCAAGCCAATCCAAAACGGCACGCTCTTGAACAGAATGAACACACTGCTGTTCAACGTATCGGCATTGAACACCGTAAAATGCCCCAAGGGGCGCGTAGCAATTTTAAGCAGCAATTGCGCCGCCGCGTTTAACCCCACTCCGGTCAAGATCAGCGCCCAAGTGATCATACTCATTGGCGCGCCACCATGACCTCACGACGATTTTCACCGATGATTCGCATAGGCACACCCCGCTCCTTGAAGGTATCGAACGTACTCTTGTCCATCAGCGCGAAGGCCCGCGGTTGTGATTCCCAAAGTCGAACAAACTCCATATCGGATATCTCTCGGCCGGATGCTTTGCGCAACCCATAGTCGAGCTCGCCACGATACGCGACCAACGTGACGGTCCGGTGCAAGTAAAAAACCAGGGACTGATCATACGTGCGCACGCTGTAAATGGGTGCGTCGCGCTCCGAGGGCGGCACGGCGTTGGCCAGGTCGATGCCCGAATACAGGGGCGAAAGCAGCGCCGCGGACCTCATGAGGAGCAAGGCTGCGAGGCACCAGCCCACTCCTAAGAATACGCCGGCACGCGTTTCATCCCCAGCTCGTTGAAGCCACACGAACACCCCCGATAGCATGAGCAGCGCGGCCGTCTCCCTGAGCGGTACGGAAAGAGGCAGGAAGTAAGATTGTCCTGCCGATACCGGAATGAGGCGTGCCAGGTAAAAGCTCGCCGCGCCCAAAATAAGACCCACGGCTGTGGTCAGGATTGCGGTAAGCCGAAAATCGCGCTTCAAGGTTGCAGTCGGCAAAGCCGCAATCAACAGCGCGAGTGCGGGCATGGCGGGCAGGATGTAGGGCATGAGCTTCGAATCGGAAAGTGAGAAAAACACGCCGATGAACATCACCCAAATCCAAAGAAAAAGGCTTACGTTGAATTCACCTAAAGGTGCGCGCGAACGCCACGCTGTCAGCACCACGCGCAACGCGGGCACGGTCCAGGGTATCGTGCCGATCAAAAATACGTACGCGAAAAACCACCAGGCTTCTTGCCGATCGGCGCTGGGTGTCAAATAGCGGGCGAAGTGCTCATGCACGAAGAAAAACTGCAGAAAATCATCGAGCCTTCTTGCGCTAAGCCAATGCCAGGGAACGGCAATACTCAAGAACAGCGGCAAGCCCCATCTCAAATACAGCCTTCGCCACGGCGTGAAATCCCGCGCCCAGAGGCTATAAATCAGCAGTACCGCGGCCGGAATAAGGGCCGCGACCACGCCCTTGGTCAATACCGCCAGGGCGGCGGCGATCCACGCTACCAGCATCCATCGGCGAGACTTCTCCAAAGATTGCTGCGCCAACAAGAACCCTGCAAGGCTCGCCGTCATGAAGAAGGTGAGGCTCATATCCAGGGTCACGAGCTGCCCCAGAATGATAAACATCAACATGCCCGACAGGACGGCGGCGGCCCGCCAGCACGCCGCTGAGGTCCAAATTCGCCCCGCAAGCAGTCCTATCACAGCGACGGTGGCCAACGCCGTGAGCGCGGTATAAAGACGCGCCGAGAATTCGTTCACGCCAAAGATCCTATACATGAGCGCGGTGGCCCAGTACTGCAGCGGCGGCTTCTCGATATAGTCCAAACCGTTCAAGTGCGGAATCACCCAGTCGCCCATCGTCAGCATCTCGCGAGGGATTTCCGAGTATCGAGCCTCGTCCGGATTGAACAAGGGACGGCTGGCCACGGTGGCGAGCCAAACGAGCACCACCAGTGCCGCAAGCGTCGCGTACACCCAGCGCTCGCGGTCACTAGAGAACAGGGCTTGATTCACGGCGCCTCGGCGAGCGCGGGTTGCATCGCCAAGAGTCCCGAACGTCCCGGTACCTCGCCCATGACGACGGGCTGATCGCGCATCGGCTGTTGCAGGCCCAGTTCATGGATCCTCGCCATTCGGGTAATTCTGGCGCCCGCCGCCTGCCACTTCGTCAACAGCGACTCGAACGCCCCCAGGAGCAACATGCCTTCGAGCTCGGCGTGCAACGTGAAGACCTGCAGCCGGTTAGTACCCGCCGCGCCGCTGTTGTCCGACAGGCGAAACACGGCTTCTGCGATGTTCGACTCGTCGATGCCATCGCGGCCCAATAGCTCGTCGAAGGTGGGCAGCGTGGTGGGCAATTGCGGGCAAGAACTTCGTCCTTGCTTGAGCATCGGCCAAAATGGCGTGCGGCCGCGTGTGTCGCTGGCGTAGTGCAGCCCATATTCGCGCTCGAGTTCGAGCGCGTGAGCGTTGATTTGCCAGCCTGCGGCGGCATGGGATTTAGGATAAAACCCGAATACCCTATTGAAGGCCTGCATGCCGCGCTCGAACTCGATACGAGTCCAGGCCTCCGAGGCATGGGCCACATGGTCTTGCCAGCGCACATGATCGAACGTGTGAAGTCCCACCTCGAAACCTGCATCATGCACGCCGCGCATGACCGTGCCGGCCTCACGGCCGATATCCGGTCCCGGTAGCAGCACGCCGTAAAGCAGGGTTTTCAATCCGTAGTGCTTGAGCACCGAGGTACGGGCTACTTTTTGCGCAAAGCCTTTGCGAAATACCCGCCGCAGCGCCCGGCCCGTGTGATCGGGCCCCACTGAGAAATAAAACGTGGCGTCCACGCCCAGTTTTTTGAACAGGGCGGTGAGGCGCGGCACACCCTCGCGCGTCCCCCTCAAGGTATCCACATCGACCTTGAGGCCGATGTGCGTGTCGTTAAGCATCGCGCGACAGCAAGGCCGAGGCCGACGGCAAGGCGTGGGCGTAAGAATCGAAGATGGCTTTAAGCGCTGCGCGCATATCGGTCGTCGGCGTCCAACCGAGCTCCGCGGTGGTGTTCTTGATCGATGGCAGGCGCGCGGGAATGTCTGCGTAGCCCTTGCCGTAGTACTCGAGCGCCGAGACGTCGACTAATTTCGTATTGCGCGCGGTCGGTGCGTACTCGGGACGCGACCGGGCGATCTCCAGCATCATCTCGGCAAGCTGGCGAATCGAATATGAATTGTGGGGGTTGCCGATGTTGTAGATTTTCCCATCCGCAATGCCCTTTGGATTGTCAATGATGGTGGTCAAACACTCGACCGCATCGTCGATGAAAGTAAAGGCTCGGGTCTGGGTGCCGCCGTCGACCAATTTGATCGGTTCGCCGCGCACGATGTGACCCAAGAACTGCGTCAGCACGCGCGAGCTCCCTTCCTTCGGATCATCCATGCTGTCAAGACCGGAGCCGATCCAATTGAAGGGCCGAAATAAAGTGAATTGCAGTCCTTGTTGACCATACGCCCAGATGATTCGGTCCAATAGTTGCTTCACGCAGGAGTAAATCCAGCGCTGCTTGTGAATGGGACCTAGTACCAGCTCCGAGGTCTCCGGATCGAATTCCTTGTCGCGGCTGGCGCCGTACACTTCCGAGGTCGACGGAAACACCACGCGCTTCTTGTACTTCACGCAATGGCGGATGATGGGCAGGTTGGCCTCGAAATCCAGCTCGAACACCCGTAGCGGCTCGCGCACGTAAGTGGCCGGCGTGGCAATTGCCACCAGCGGCAAAATCACATCGCACTTGCGCACGTGATATTCCACCCACTCGAGATTGATGGTGATGTCGCCTTCCACGAAATGAAAGCACGGATTCTCGAGCATCGTCGCAACGCGCTCCGATTGCAGATCCATGCCATAGATATGCCAATCGGTGTGAGCCAGTATGTACTTGCTCAAGTGATGGCCGATGAATCCGTTGACGCCGAGAATCAAAACGTTTTTCAACATATACCCCTACCTTCGGAAGGCTTCAACTAAGCGCGAGCGGTTGCTCTGACAGCGCCGGCGGCACAGTATTGTGAGGCACAAGCCGGTTATTTACAGTCAATTGCAAAATCTTAAGCCGCCGCCCATCCACACAGTCGGCGTACCAGGTGCCCTCGGACGCGTACAAACACGGCGCGTGATCCGGGTGTCTTAATGGCTGCGGGTCGAGCCGCGTCTGAAGCACCCCCACTTTGCATCCGTTGATTTCGGTAAAGGCGCCGGGGAATGGCGGTGCCACCGCTCGCACCAGATCGTGTACTACCCTCGCGCCGCTGCGCCAGTCGATGCGGCCGTCCTCAGGACGCCGCCGCCCAAAATAGGACCCGGCGCTCAAGTCCAGCGGCTTAGCGGGAGCGGTACCTGCGATCAAGCGCGGCAGGCTTCGACGCAGCACCGTTTCGGCGGCCGCGGCGACCTTCATCGACACCTCCAAGGCGGTGTCGTTTTCGAGGATCGGTACCGCTTCTTGATCGACCAATGCCCCGGCGTCCGGCTTTTCCACCATGTAGTGCAGACTGGCACCGGTGCTCGATTCTCCGTGGATGATGGCCCAATGAACCGGAGCGCGCCCGCGGTACTTAGGCAGCAGCGATCCGTGAATATTGAGCGCGCCGAGCCGCGGCAGGGAGAGCCAGGCCTTGTCCAGCATGTAGCGATAGTAAAACGAAAAAACGAAATCGGGACGGATGGCGGCACCGCTGGCGATCCATTCCGCGGTGTTCGCAGAGTCCGGCGTCACGATATTGAGACCATGGTCTCGAGCCAGACGTTGGACACTGCCGAACCACTGGTTTTCATTGGGATCATCAGCGTGACTGAACAGCAGGGGAATGTGGATCCCTTGCGCCAGAAGTTCGCGCAGGCAGCGGACGCCGACCTCGCTGTATGCGAATACGACGGCGCTGGTCACGGAAGCTGCGCACGCTCGCGCAGCACGTTGGTCAACTGGGTGATTTCGGCGGTGCCCTCTTCTAAAACCGCTTCCACGATGTAGCGCGGCCGCTCGCGTACCTGGGCGTAGATGCGCCCCACGTATTCGCCCAAGAGCCCGATGCCGAACAGAGCAACACCGATGAGGAAAAACACGACGCCAAACAAGGTGAACAGACCTTCAGCTTCTGGTCCCACCATGAGGCGGCGTATGAACAGGTAGACGAAAAACAAGGCCGACAGCATCGACACCGCCATGCCCACCATCGAAAACAACTGCAGCGGTACCACGGAGAAGCCGGTGATCAGATCGAAGTTCAGCCGTACCAAGCTGTAGAGCGAGTACTTGGACCGGCCCGCAAAGCGTTCTTCATGCGAGATGGGGACTTCGATGGGCCTCATGGCATACAAAGAGGCGAGCGCGGGAATGAAGGTGTTGACCTCGCGCGTTTGATTGAGCGCCGTCACCACCGAACGCGCGTAGCCCCGCATCATGCAGCCCTGATCGGTGATGCGCACCGGGGTGATCCATTCGCGAATTTTGTTGATGACTTTGGAGAAACTGCGCCGCCACAGCGAATCCTGACGTTGTTGGCGTATGGTGCCCACATAGTCATAGCCCTGATCGAGCATCCCGACCAGCTTGCCGATTTCCTCGGGCGGATTTTGCAGGTCTGCATCCAAGGTTACGATATATTCGCCGCGCGCGTAGGCGAGTCCCGCCATGACGGCCGCGTGTTGTCCGAAGTTTGCATGGAACAGCACCACACGAGTTTCGTGCGGGCGCGCCTGGAACTGCTGGCGAAGCAGCGCAACCGAGCGATCCTTGCTGCCGTCGTTCACGTAAACGATTTCGAAGGGAATCTTTAGCGCATCAAGCGAGGGGTATAGGCGCGCGAACAAGGTCGGCAGCACGGCCTCCTCGTTGTAAACCGGAATGACGACGCTGAGCTTGGGAGTAGCCATGGGTTAATGGTCCGCCGCCACCGCGCCCTGGGACTTGAGCAACCCCAGCAACTCCGCGGTTTTGGCCTGCATGAGATCTATTGATCCCCGTGCCTCGACATTCAGGCGAATCAAAGGCTCGGTATTCGAGGTGCGCAAGTTGAAACGCCAATCCGGAAACTCAAAGGACACCCCGTCGGTGCGGTCCAGCGCAAGGGCTTGGGGGGCATAGCGCTGCTCGAAGGCCGCGATGGCAGCCTTGGCATCGGGCAGGCGGTAATTGAGTTCGCCGCTTACCGGATAGAGCTCAATTCGCTCGCCGACCAAGGCTGAGAGTTTTTTTCCGGACTCCGAGAGGATTTGCGCGACGACCAGCCAGGGGATCATGCCGCTGTCGCAATAGGCGAAGCGGCGAAAGTAATGGTGCGCGCTCATCTCGCCCCCATACACGCCATCGACTTCGCGCATGCGCTGCTTGATAAAGGCATGACCGGACTTCGAGAGCACTGCGCAACCGCCGCTGGCCGCGACGATGTCGATGGTGTTCCAGGTCAGGCGCGGGTCGTGCACCACCTTGCCGCCGGGCTGTCCCCGCAACAAGATTGAAGCGAGAAGACCGACAATGTAATACCCCTCGATGAATCTGCCCTGCTCGTCGAACAAGAAGCATCGGTCGAAATCGCCATCCCAAGCGATGCCGAAATCCGCACCGTGCGCGCGAATCGCCTCGGCCGTCGGCTTGCGGTTCTCTTCGAGCATCGGATTGGGGATCCCATTGGGGAAGGTGCCGTCAGGATGGTGATGAACCTTGATGAATTTAAACGGCAAATGCGGCTCGAGCTTATCGATGATGAGCCCGGCTCCGCCATTGCCGGCATTCACGACGATGCGCAGCGGTTTCAGGGTCGAGAGGTCGATGTACGACAATAAGTGTTTGACATACGCTTCGCTGGTATCGGCTTGGGTTCGCATCCCGGGGCGCTGCGCAGCGGGGAACTCTGCCGCTTCCGCGAATGCGCGGATCTCCGCCAGGCCATTATCGCCGCTGATCGGCTTGGATTGCTCCCGCACGAATTTCATGCCGTTGTAGTCGGCCGGATTATGGCTAGCGGTGATCATGATGCCGCCATCGTAGCCGCCGTCGAAGGTCGCGAAATACACCCCTTCTGTGCCGCACACGCCGATGTCGATGACATCGACGCCGCTGTCGATCAACCCGCGGCACACGGCATCGGTGAGCCCTGCACTGGACAAGCGGATGTCGCGGCCGACCACCACGCGTTTGGGACCCCCGTAGGGAGTCAAAAACTGTGCGTAGCCGCGAGCGACCCGGTAGGCCACATCGTCATTGAGGTCAGCGGGAATGCGGCCGCGTAAGTCATAGGCCTTGAAGCACGTGATGGGCTTCACGCACTGGTTCCCTTGCGGCCATAGTTATCCTCGAAACGCACGATATCGTCCTCGCCCAAGTACGAGCCGGATTGCACCTCGATGATGTGCAGCGGGACTTTGCCCGGATTTTCAATGCGATGCGTGGCGCCGACGGGGATGTAGGTGGATTCATTCTCCGCCAGCAGAAACGTCTCCTCGTTCCGCGTGATGCGGGCCGCGCCCTGCACCACGATCCAATGTTCGGCGCGGTGATGATGCATTTGCAGCGACAAAACACCGCCCGGCTTGACCGACAGCCGCTT
>JALYIT010000041.1 GCA_030775645.1 Pseudomonadota bacterium
CAACGACGCGAACCGACGTAACCACGTATAAAAATGATCGGGGCCGCAGTGGGCAGAATTTGTCCGAGTCTGTGCTCACCCTGTCGAATGTCACCTCATCGTCGTTCGGGTTGCTGCGCATGTTGCAGGTGGACGGCAGGGTCGACGCGCAGCCGCTGTACTTGTCGCAGTTGAACATCGGCGGCGGCACATCCAATACCGTATTCGTCGCCACCGAGCACGATTCGGTTTACGCCTTTGATTCGGACTCGGGCAAAGTGCTGTGGCATGTCTCCTTGCTTCCCACCGGAGAGAGACCCAGCGATAACCGCGGTTGTTCACAAGTAACACCGGAAATCGGCGTTACATCGACGCCCGTGATCGATCGCAGCGCCGGTGCTCATGGCACCATTTATGTGGTGGCCATGTCGGTGGACGCGCAATCGAACTACCATCAGCGCCTGCACGCGCTAGATATCACGACGGGCGCTGAACTGCTGAATGGTCCTACGGAGATTGCGGCAAGCTATCCGACCACGGGCAACGCAACCTCTTCCTTCGATGCGCAGTCCTATGAGGAGCGTGCAGCGCTGTTATTGATCAATGGTACGATCTACACCAGTTGGGCGTCGCATTGCGATATAACCCCTTATGGCGGTTGGATCATCAGCTTTTCGCAAAGCACCCTGGCCCGCAACGGCGCGCTCAATCTAGGCCCGGGCGGTGCTGCTGGCCCTGCGATCTGGATGTCGGGCGGCGGACCGGCCGCGGATTCGTCAGGCAACATCTACCTGCTGAGCGGCAACGGCCCCTTCGAGACGACGCTGGACGCCAATGGGTTCCCCGGCAACCGAGACTTTGGCAACTCTTTCCTCAAGATATCCAGCGCAAACGCAGGTGTGACCGTGCTCGACTACTTCACCATGTCGAATGAAGTGGCGGAATCCAATGCCGATCAAGATTTGGGCTCCGGCGGGGAAATGCTCCTTCCCGATCTCACGGATTCGAGCAACACAGTTCGGCATCTCATGGTGGGTGCCGGCAAGGACGGCAACATCTACGTGGTCGATCGGGACTCGATGGGTAAATTCAGTCCCACCGCCAATAACAACTATCAAACGCTGAATGGCGCCCTGCCCGGCGGCATCTTCTCCACGCCCGCATACTTCAACGGCACACTGTATTACGCAGACGTGTCCGGTTCATTGAAGGCATTTACGATATCAAGCGCCAAGCTAGCGGGCACCCCGCAGTCCGAATCGGCCACGCAATTCGTCTATCCCGGCACCGCACCCAGCGTCTCGGCAAATGGAACGTCCAACGGCATCGTCTGGGCACACGAGAATACGAGTCCCGCGGTACTGCATGCATACGATGCCGCCAATCTTGCCCACGAGCTTTACAACAGCAATCAAGCGAGCGGCGGTCGCGATCAGTTCGGTGCGGGCAACAAGTTCATCACGCCCACGGTTGCCGACGGCAAGGTGTTCGTAGGGACGACCAATGCGGTGGCGGTGTTCGGGCTGCTCTGATTCATTGCATCACCGAGGTTTCCTCGGCGATCATTTGTTCCAGCCGCTCCAAATCGGGAATCAACGGAGTCTCGTTGACCATGCGCACCTGGCAGATCACGGGCGAGCGCTCCGCAAAACTGCGCGACGGATCGGGCCGCACCACATCCGCGTTGACGCGCACCAGTTGGGGAAATCCTTGTGTCAGCATGCCGAAGTAGCCGGCTTTCACCTGGCCGCTGGCGGCGTGGAAAATTACGATTCTGGTTCGCGTTGAAATGCTGGGCAGCGGCTGGCCGAAGGCGCCTTCGAATGACACCACCGGGACATTGCGCTCGTTCCAGCTCACCATGCCCACATACCACGGTGGAGCATTGGTCATTTCCGCCGGCGTCTGATAGCCGATAACCTCGGCAACGCAGGCGCGTGGCACGATCAAGCGCTCCCCGGCCAGGGGTACCAGCAAGCTGTACAGTTCATCGCGCAGGTCGGACATGGCTTAACGGGCGATCGCGGTGCGGCGATTCACCAGCGGTTCGATGGCATCGAGCAGCTGGCTTTCTTGATAGGGTTTGCCGAGATAATCATCCACCCCGAGCTCGATGGCGCGAGCGCGGTGCTTTTCGCTGGTTCTGGATGTGATCATCACGATGGGAATGTGCTTTAAACGCGGATCATTGCGCACGTGTGCGGCCACTTCGTAGCCGTCCATGCGCGGCATTTCGATATCCAGCAAGATGATGTCCGGCATATTTTCCTGCAGCATCGACACGGCATCCACCCCGTCTTTGGCGGTAATCACGCGCATGCCGTTGCGCTCGAGCAAGCGTTGGGTCACCCGCCTCACGGTGATCGAGTCGTCGACCACGAGAGCAAAGGTGCGGCGGTCGCGTTGATCGAGCACCACCGTTTCGGTGGGCCGCGCGCGCCACTCCGACCGTACCAGCGAACCCATGTCGAGAATGACAACAATGCGCCCATCGCCCAGTATCGTCGCGCCGGCGATGCCGCGGATGGCGGAAATCTGCGGACCTAAGGACTTCACGACGATCTCACGGCTGCCGACAAGTTCATCGGTGACCAACGCCGTGGAATGTTCGCCGGCGCGAATCAGCACCACGGACATCGAGACATCGGACTCAGGTAGTCGCGTGACGCCGAGGCCGACAAACGAGCCCAAATGCTGAAAGCGGTATTTCTGACCGCCGTATTCGAACAACGCCGCGTCCTTGCCAAGGTGGCGGGCGACGATATTTCGCGGCAGCCGCACCACCCCTTCCACCGTCGCCAGCGGCAACGCATAGGTTTCCTCGGCGACGCGCACGATCAGCGCCTGGCTGATGGCGAGGGTGAATGGCAGACGAATGGTGAACCGCGATCCCTTGCCGTAGGTCGAATCGATGAATAAGCCGCCGCCCAGTTTTTTGACTTCGGTGGCAACGACGTCCATGCCCACGCCGCGTCCCGCGGCTTGCGTGACATGGCCCGCCGTGCTGAAGCCCGGCTCCAAGATGAGCTGCATGGCTTCTTCGTCGGTGAGCTTGGCATGCGCATCGGCCAGTCCGAGCGCGATCGCCTTCTCGCGAATCAATTTTACGTTGATGCCGGCGCCGTCGTCGGCGACGACGATGACGATTTCCGCGCCGTCGCGTTCCAAACTGATGGAAATTCGCCCCACGTCGGGCTTGCCGAGCAAGGCACGCCGATCCGGAGCTTCGATGCCGTGTACCACGGAATTTCGCAGCATATGCTCGAGCGGCGCCAGCATTCGCTCGAGCATTTGGCGATCGAGTTCCGCGGCGGCGCCTTGCACCGCCAGTTCCGCCCGCTTGCCCGTGTCGTTGGCGGCCTGGCGCACCAACCGCGTCAAGCGCTGCACGTGACGCTGGAAGGGAACCATGCGCGTGCGCATCAAACTGTTCTGCAGTTCGGTGATGACCCGCGACTGTTGAGTGAGCAGGCTTTGCGCCTCGCGCGTCAGGGTTTCGAGCAACCCTTGAATGCTGGCCACATCGCCCGACGTTTCCGCGAGTGCGCGAGAGAACTGCTGCAGGGCCGAATAGCGGTCAAGCTCGAGCGGATCGAAGTCATCGCGCCTGGGTTCGATGTCTTGATGCCGATGCAGCACTTGTGCTTCGGTTTCGATTTCCAGCCCGCGCAACTGCTCCTTTAAGCGAATCACCGTGCGCGCCAGCTCCGCCAAATTGAAATCGATGGAGTTGACCTGCTGGTCGAGGCGGGCGCGGAAGATACTGACTTCGCCGGCATTGTTGAGCATGGTGTCGAGCAGATCCGCGTCCACGCGAGCCATTTCCACCCGCTCCACCGGCGCTGCCTCGCGACCCGGCAATATCGGCGCGCTGCTCAGCTCGAGATTCGCGGCATCCTCATTCGCGGCCGAAGTCTCCAGCATGCGTTCCGGCGCAGCCGCGCGCGCAACGGGCAAGGGGGTCTGGTCCGGCTCCGCGGAGCTTGCCGGAGTCGTGATGGCGGACTGTGCCATTGCCGGCGTTGTGATCGCCTGCGGGATTGCCACAGGCGCTACCGCGTCTGCCATTGCCGTCATGTCGGTTTGCGTTTGATTTGCCAGCCCGCGAATTTGCCCGATCAAGTCGCGCGCAATCGGCGGCAAGGTGCCGGCGCTCACCATATCGCGCATGCGGGAGAGTTCATCGAGGCTCGCTTGCATTATGGTATGCGCGTGGTCATCGCCCGTCACCGCGCCGCTGTCGATACGCATCACCAAGGTTTCGAGCTCATGGCTCAAATCGCCCATGGCCATGATCCCTGCCATACGCGCCCCACCCTTGAGCGTGTGCAGCTGGCGCTGCAGTTCTGCCACGGGCTGTTTATCCTTGCGATCTTTCTTCCACACGTCGAGTGAGGCGTGCGCGGCCTCCAGCAGCTCGGTCGCCTCCTCGCTGTAGATGTTCGCGATTTCGTGATCGAATTCCTCCGCCGGCGGCGGCTCCTCGACAGGCGCAGGCGACTCCTCGGGCGGAGCAGGCGGCTCTTCGACGGGGGGCTCGTGCGCTGGAGCCGGGGGCTCTTGGACAGGCGGCGGCTGCGGCTCGGCCGGCGGGCTGGCCGCCAGCGTCGGCACAATGGCCGAGGCACTGGCATCGTCGGCCGCGCGGGCGAGCATGTCGTCAACCTCTGATTCCAGGTCCGCAAGGCGCGCCAGCAGCGCCGGATGATCGGCAAAGAACCCCGTCGACTCGTCGATATGCGAGAGCACGTTGTCGATGGCGCGCACTGATTGCTCGAGTGTGGCCAAGCCCGCATCGGATAACCCTCGGCCGCTATCGAAGACCTTGCGCATCACATGATTCAAAGGCTCGGTGATCCGAATGCCGTGTCGGGCTTCGGCCATCTTGGAACTGCCGCTCAAAGTGTGAATGGCCCGGTATACCGATTCGGGCAATTCATGCGGCGCCGGTTGGCCGGCGCGCTTGTTTAGGTAGTCGCGCAGTTCCCGGAGGTGACTGGAAGTTTCCTTGGCATAAATATCATGCAGCGCCGGATCCATGGCCGGCGTTTTACCCACCAGGGCCGCTGCGGCCGCTGGGTCAGCGCCACCCCAGCTCGTCGCGGCACTGTTCGCATCGGAGGCGGCGCGGTCCTCGGGCGCAACATTGGCTTTTACCTGCTCCGGATCGCGGCCGTCGGCAAAGGCGAATGCGCGGCTCATCAGGGCTTCGACGGGCGCGGAATTTTGACGTCCGGTCTCGAGTTGCTCGACCAATTGAGGCAACGAGGCCACGGCGTTGCGCAGCAGCGCCATCATGCCGGGCGTGCGCGACATCGTTTTGTCGATGATGCGGTTCAGCAAGTTCTCGATCGCCCAGGCGAACTCCGCAATGGAGCGGGCCCCGACCATGCGTCCGCTCCCCTTCAGGGTGTGGAAGCTGCGCCGTATCGAAGATAAGGATTCCAGATCCATGGGATTTTGATCCCAAAGCGGAAAGCTCGCACGCACCGACGCGATTTCTTCCTTGGCTTCCTCGATGAAGAGCTCGATAAACTGCGGGTCGACCGAATCCGGCGTCGGCACCACGATGAGCGGATGGGTTGCCGCATGAGCGCGCTTGGTGCGCTCCATGGCAATCGTCTCCGCCGGGTCGAGCTTCACGGTCTTGGCCGCTTCGCTGCTGGTGAGACTCACATCCGGTACGCGCGTCAGCCCCTCATCATCCATCAGGGTTCTAAGACAGGTCTCGGCGTTATCCAGCATGTACCACGGGTCAGTGCGCCCGTTCTGCAGCGTTTCCATGTAGTACTCGATGCTGACGATGGCATCGGCGACTCGTTCCAAACGCAGCGAATCCGGCGGCGGGGCGCCCGGCTGGATGAGCTTGCGTACCTGCACGCCGATGGCATCCATCAGTTCCACCGCGCGGCCCTTGCCCAGCATGAGCAGGCCGGCGGTGATGCCGCGCAAAAGCTGCGGCACATTGTCGAGGCCCTGCGGCGAAAACTCGCTGGGTCTCTGTACCGCGATCGATACGGCTTCCTTGATGCGCGCCAAATTTACGATGCATTCACGAAGCACCGCTTCGCTGACTTGCCTGAATTCATGGTCTTGTTCCGGCCCCGAATCTGCAGCGGCTTGCGCGCTGCGCACAGGCAGGATGAGCCGCACCAGCTGATCGTCCAGGCTGTCCTCGACCGACAAAAGAACGCCGGCGACCCGCTCCAAAGCGTCCTCCGGGGGCGGCTTGCCCTCTTCGATAATTTGCGCCAGCGCCGAGATTTCATCTTGGACGCGCTTGCGCAACTCTCCTAAGCCGAGCACGCCGAGCGTGTCGCTGATCTTTTTCAAAAGCTCGAGCTGCGGCAGCAGCTCTGCGCTCTGTCCGCCGCCGCGGCGTACGAAAATATCCAGCACGTCCTTGACCTTCGAGAGGTCCTCCTTGATGGCCGCCGCTACCGTGCGCATCAATTTGACGCTCGGCGCCGACAGGCTTTCGCGCTCCTCTTCGATCGTGTCATCGACGGGAAGCAGCTCTGCCAACTTGAATGAGGCGCGCACGGCGGAGATGCGTCCACCGCTGGTGGTCGCGCGGGCGACGTAGTAGAGCAAATTATTCAACAGGTCGATCGGCGGGTCCTCGCAGTAACGCGCCTCGCCTAGTTCGTACAATGCCTTGATCTGGCGGTCCGCTTGGCCGAGCAAGCGCTTCAGTGTCGCGCTGCCTTCCAGGCCATTGGCGCGCACCGCTTCGAGGACGGCACCGGTGACCCACCACAATTGGAACACCGGTTGCGCGGTAGCGACCTGCTCCAGTTTCTCGGTGACCTTCGCGAGGATTTCCAGATTCTGCACGGTGCGCTCGCCGCGGATGTAACCGAGCAGACCGATTTGGAATCGCGGCCGCAGGCGTCGTGCCCATTGCGCCACGGTAATGGACTGCTCGCCTATGGCGGGTTGCGGCTGCGCCTTCTGATCGGATTTAAGATTGAGGAGCAGCAACGTGCCTTCGGACAGCAACGGACTGCCGCGCACTGACCGCAAGTCATTGAGCAGCGGCAGCAGCACCAGCGCCAGATCGCGTCCGCCCGACAAGACACGTTCCAGATACGTGGGCAGCTGCACCATCGAGCGCATCAAGGCGTCCAAGCCGTCGACCTGGCGCTTCTGGTCGGTCGCGGAACTCAGCAAGTAACGCGCGACGTGTTCCATCTCCTCGGCGAGCAAGGCCGCGCCGTAGACCTCCACCAAGCGCAGCACGCCATGCGCGGAGTGCAGCTGTTCAGCGCATTTTTCGAGCAGTGCTTGCTGGTCGGGGCGCTCCGCATATGCCTCGAGCGAGGCCCGCGCGTCGTTCAAGGTCGTATTGAGTTCCTTGGCGACAATGTGCAGGGTTTGAGAACTGATATCGGTCATGCGAGAACCGTCGGAAGCCTAAGCGCCGATGCCGCCGGCCTTACGCATTTTTCCGGGAGCGGCTGCAGCGGCCGACTCGGGCACCGCCGAAAGCTTCGGCGTGGGCGCTGGGCTCGGCGCGGCCGCGGAACCGGCCGACTTGGGGCCGCCATAATCCGGCAAGCGGAATCCGGCCACCGACTTTCTCAATTGCGCCGATAAGGCCGCCAGCTTCGCGATCGAAGTGGAGGTCGCGGTCGACCCTTCCGCGGTTTGCGAGGAAATCTCGCGCACCACTTGCATGTTCTTGGAAATATTGCCCGACGCCGCCGCTTGCTGGCGCGCACTCGCGGAGATGTTCTGCACCAAGCTCGCAATCTGGTTGGAAACCTGTTCGATTTCGCCGAGCGCCGCTCCGGCATTTTCAGCCAGCAGCGCTCCGCCCACGACATCCGTGGTGCTGCGCTCCATCGACACCACCGCTTCATTGGTGTCGGTTTGAATCGTGCGCACCAGTACTTCAATTTGCTTGGTGGCGTTCGCCGCGCGCTCCGCCAATCGCTGCACCTCGTCGGCCACCACGGCAAAGCCGCGGCCGGCTTCGCCTGCCATGGATGCCTGGATCGAGGCATTCAGCGCCAGAATATTGGTCTGCTCGGCGATATCGTTGATCAATTCAACGATGTTGCCGATTTCCTGCGAACTCTCTCCCAAGCGCTTGATGCGCTTGCTGGTCTCTTGAATGGTCTCGCGTATCGCGTTCATGCCATCGATGGTCCGGCGCACGGCATCGCCGCCCTTGTGCGCCACATCGACCGAATGGCGCGCGACATCGGAGCAACGCTCCGAATTGCCCGACACCTCTTCAATCGAAGCAGCCATGTCGGCCATGGATTCGCTGGCCGCTGAGATTTGGCGGGACTGCGCGCTGCTGGCTTTCGCCATGTGGGCGGCAGCGCCCTGTGTTTGCTTGGCGGCGCTGTCCAACTGGATGGCACTATCGTTAATGGTGATCACGAGATCGCGCAACGCCTCGATCGCATAGTTGATTGAATCGGCAATGGCACCGGTAATGTCTTCCGTCACCGTTGCCTGCACGGTTAGATCGCCGTCCGCCAGACTCGACAACTCATCCAGCAAGCGCATGATGGCTTCTTGATTGCGTTCATTTTCCCGGACGCGAAGCTCGTTGTTGCGGCGTTGATCGGCTGTCTGCAAATAAGTCCAAGCAAGCGCCACCAACAGCAGCACCGCCACCAACAGCAGCGCAAGGCTGAGGCCCTTGAAACTGAAGCCGCTTTCATCTCGCGGCGCAGCGCCGGTCAATTGCGTAGTAAGCGTATTCGCCAGCGAGGGTATTCCTCGGGCAGCCGCTTGTGACTTCGATAGCGCATCGGCCGCACCGATCGCCTTGCGCACGCTGGCCGTGTATTGCTGATTGCGCTGCACGACCGTTTTCAGGCGTTGTTCGGAATCCGCACCCGTCACCCGTTGAATCGGAATGCCGGACTCCTCGCCCGACAAGCCGCGGACGACTTGATTCAAAAACTCCATGCTGTCAGCCAGCCGTTGCGCACTCGGCCCGGCATCGCTGACGCCTGACCCTAAGCCGTTCAACTCCTGTTGGATGCGCTGTACGGTGAGCTCGAAGCGTTCAAGAAACCGGCTCATCCCGTCAAGCTTTTGTACACCCACCGAACTGCCCAAATCGCCCAGTTCCGATAGCAGCTTGGGCGCCAGCTCGCGCACTTCTTGATTGGAGGCCTGGATCGCTTCGACGGCGGGACGAGCCTGCGCGACGGCATTCACTCCATCGGTGAGCCTTCCCCAGGAGGCCGCATCGCCGAGGCCCGGTGCCGCCGCACGCAGTGCCTTCAAGCGCGAAGCGCTCTTGTCCAGGGCATCGAAGGCGCTCGCTTCACCGCGCAACGCGTTTTGTGCCTCGAAGGGTATGCGCTGCACTACCAGCGACAATTGCTCCGCGGGCGCGGCAATCGGAGCGGCGTTGCGGCCCACCGCGACGAGTATCGCGACGCTAAGCAGGCAAAGCAATAGCATGCCGGCCAGTATCGGCAGCAAATTAATATTGGGTGCTGTGTCGCTTCGCTTCATCGTCATCTTTAATTCTCTACCCTAACTGGCCGCCTGCAGGAAGCTCTGGCTCTCGACCAAACTCTTCAGGCTCAAGACCGGCCAGACTTCGCCCCCGCGGCGAAAGGCGCCGGCAAGGTAGCTGTCGCAGCGGATCACGGTCGGTGGCGCTTCGGCGTTGAACTCCATTTCCGCAAAACGCCGAAACCCCAAAACCTCATCCACCATCAATCCGGCCGGAATGTCGCGGTGATTGACCACGACAATACGCGTGTTGCGCCCCGGCGTCGTCGCGCCGCTTCCCAAGAATTGACGCAAGTCCAGCATGGGGATCAGTGCGCCGCGAACATTCGCCAACCCCTTCACCCAACTCTTGGTGCCCGGAATGCGCGTTACGACCGCAGGATATCCCAGCACCTCGCGTGTTTCCTCGCGGGCCACCAAAAAAGTTTCGCCGCCCATGCGAAAAGCGACCCCCACCCATTCCTGCCCCGTCTCGGTCTCTGCAACACTGCTCGCGGCCACCGTTTTGCTGCGCTTCTCCAATTCCTTGAGCAATTCGAACGGTCGGTCGCGCAAACCGCGCAGGCTTGTTTCAGACCCGCTCGTCGTACTCGTCATGTGGCCAGGGCGGCCTGCGCCTTCTCGACCAGCGCCTGCGCCGACACAGGTTTGACCAAATAGTCGACTGCTCCTTGCCGCAGTCCCCACACCCGATCAGTTTCCTGGCCCTTGGTGGTGACCATGATGATGGGGATCAAGCTCGTTTCCGGATCATTGATCAGCATGCGGGTGGCCTGATAGCCGTTGACGCCCGGCATGACGATGTCCATGAAGATGAGATCCGGCTTCATTTCCTTCGCTTTGCGCACGCCCTCTTCGCCGTTTTCGGCGGCGGCGGTTTTGAAGCCGTGTTTTTCCAGCGCTTTTTGCATGACGAACACCTCTGTGGGCGAATCGTCAACGATGAGAATCAGTGCCATCTTGTATTCTCCGTCATTTCCCGACGTGAGCTTCGATCGCTCCCAACAATTCGTCTTTGGTAAACGGTTTGGTCAAATAATGTTCCGAACCTACGATGCGCCCGCGTGCTCGATCGAACAAACCATCCTTGCTCGATAGCATGATCACGGGAATCTGTTTGAATACCTTGTTGTGCTTGATCAGCGAACAGGTCTGATATCCATCGAGCCGAGGCATCATGATGTCCACAAACACGATGTCCGGCTGGTGGTCTGCGATCTTGGACAGCGCGTCGAAACCATCGACCGCCGTGAACACTTCGCAACCTTCCTTGGTCAGAAGGGTCTCAGCGGTCCGGCGAATGGTCTTGCTGTCGTCGATGACGAGAACCTTGAGGCCCGTGAGTTTGGGCTTGCCGCTGCTGATCATGCTCTCCGAGTGCGTAGGTGCTGGAATCTTGTGGCTTTTTAACATATCCAGGCCTCGCAAGCCACGGTACGGAGTCGACATTTCGAGGCATGCCAACGTAAACAACGGTGGCCTGGTTCACAGTTTCCCCAAGAGATTGGCTTGAGCCGCTTGCGTTAGACTAGAGGTATGAGCATGTCGTCTCGAGTTCGTCTAGTCGTGGTCATGGACCCGATCGGCGCGATCAAGCCGGCGAAGGACAGTACACTGGCCATCCTGGTCGCCGCACAGGCGCGAGGCTGGGAACTCTTTTATGCCGAGCTGCACGACCTGTGGCTGCGAGACGGCATCGCGTGGGGCCGGCTGGCGCCTTTGAAGGTTTCCGACGATCCGAGCAACTGGTACTCCGTGAGCGAGCCGGTAACCGGTAAATTGGGCGAATTCGACGTGATCCTGATGCGCAAGGACCCGCCGTTCGACACCGAATACATTTACAGCACCTACATCCTGGAGCGCGCGCAGAGCCAAGGCGCGCTCGTTTGCAACCGACCGCAAGGCCTGCGGGACATGAACGAAAAGGTCTACACTGCCTGGTTCCCACAGTGCTGCGCCCCCACCCTGATCACGCGCTCTATGCACGACATGGGCGAGTTCTTGCGCGAGCACGGCGAAGTCGTCTGCAAGCCCTTGGATGGCATGGGGGGCAAATCCATTTTCGTCCTGAAGCAGGGCGACAAGAACCGCAATGTGGTGTTCGAAACCCTTACCGGTTACGGCACCCGCTACGCCATCGTGCAGCGCTATCTGCCTGAAATCGTCACGGCGGGCGATTGCCGCATCATTCTGGTCGACGGCGAGCCCGTCCCCTTTGCGTTGAAGCGCGTTCCGGCACCCGAGGACAACCGCGGCAACCTGGCGGCCGGTGCGCGTGCGGAAAGCCGCCCCTTGAACGAGCGAGATCGGTGGCTGTGCTCACAGATCGGTCCTGCGATGCGCGCTGCCGGCATGATCTTCGTAGGACTGGATGTGATCGGCGATTACGTAACTGAGATCAATGTCACCAGTCCCACCGGTATTAGAGAACTAAACAAGAAGCAGGGAGTCGACATTGGTGGCATGCTGGTCGCGGCAATTGAAAGGACTTTGGGCGGCGCGTGACTTCCGACATGCTTCAGACAGCCAATGCGGTGCAGGGCAACGATATGCTGCGCACCGGCTTGCCGCCTGCCAACGACCGCATGCTCACCACCTGCTTTCTGGCGGCGCTGCTGCACGGAATCATCATTTTGGGCGTGAGCTTCTCTTCCTCCAGCAGTACTTCGCGAGATGACGGGGCACCGGGTCTCGAGGTCGTGCTCGTGAACGATCGCGCACCTAGCGCCGCGAGCAACCCGAATGCCCGCTATTTGTCGCAACGGACCCAGATAGGATCGGGCAATACGCTGAAACCTGAACGCAGCCTTATCCCCAAATCATCGCTGATGCCGGTGGACCGCCCAGGTGTGCCCAGCGGTGAAGGGTTGGACACTCAGCGCTCCAGCTCCGATACCGGGGCCGAGGAATTGGTCACAACTCACAGTCCTTCGCAAAAGATTTTCTACTTTGCCGCTTCCGTGGCCGTCAAGGACGCGGCCGAGCTGCCGCTGCTGCTCGAGAAGCGCCCCGACCTGGCCGTGACCCCGAACGATGACGGCGTCGAATTGCGCATACGCGGCGAGTCGAAACAGGAGCTGTGGATCGCCGCGGACACGCGCGAGTCGGAAGTCGCGGTGTACTTGGACGGTTGGCGTCGCAAAATCGAGCGTGTCGGCACCATGAATTTCCCGGATGTGGCACGTCGCCAAAAACTCTCCGGCACGCCGGTCATCGAAGTGACCATCGGCGCCGACGGCAAGCTTTTGCAGACCATCGTCAGGCGCAGCAGCGGCCACGCGGAGATCGATGAGGCTGCCATGCGCATTTTGAAGCTGGCAGCGCCGTTCGATCGGTTTCCCCCCGAGCTAGCCTCGAAGCATGACGAAATACGCATCGCGTACGAGTGGCAATTCCTGGGCGGCGCCTCGCAGGGGGGCGCGGTGTTTTATGCCGAGCCCAAACCCTAGGAGCCTGTCTGCTATTCCCGTGGCCGACGCGGTTGGGTTCACTGCCAATAAGAAGTAGGCTCATAGCCATGAACGATGCGGAGTATCTGACCAACCAATTGTTGATCGCCATGCCGTATATGGGCGACCCGAACTTTTCCCAGACCGTGGCGCTCATCTGCGATCACAGCTCAAAAGGCGCCTTAGGATTGATACTCAACAAGCCCCTGCCGATGCGCATGGGCGAGATTTTCGAGCAGCTGGAAATCAAGATCGACAAAGGATCCTTGCGGGAGCGCCAAGTATTGCGCGGCGGACCCATGCAAACCGACCGGGGCTTCGTGGTTCATCGCCCCTCCGGGGAGTGGGACTCGACGCTCAAGGTTTCGGATGCGCTGCATGTGACCACCTCACGCGACATCCTGGCGGCGATGGCCCGCGGCGAGGGCCCTATGGAGGCGTTCGTCGCCTTGGGCTATGCCGGTTGGGACGGGGGCCAACTGGAGCAAGAGATTCGCGCCAACGCGTGGCTCAGTGCGCCGGTGGATTTGGGGCTGATATTCGAATTGCCGTTCGAGTCGCGCTGGGAGGCGGCGGGACGCCTTCTCGGCGTTGAGTTATCGCGGATCAGTCCCACTGGCGGAAATGCCTGAACCTTCCCGGCCGAAGATCGTACTGGCTTTTGATTTTGGCCTCCGGCGGATCGGCGTTGCCTGCGGCGACACGGTAAGTCGCAGCGCCTCGGCATTGCAAGCCATATCCTCAAGGACGGGCGGTCCGCGCTGGCAAGCCATCGGCGCGTTGATGCGCGACTGGCAACCGAGCATGGTGGTGGTCGGGCTGCCGTATAATATCGACGGTTCTGACAGCGGCATAACCGGAGCGGCGCGCGCGTTCGCCGCAGAATTGGCGGCACGCTACGGGCTCGAGGTTGATTTGGTGGACGAGCGCTATTCATCGCTCGAAGCCGAAGCTCGCTTAAAATCGGCGCGCGAATCGGGCCTGCGCCGGCGGCGCGTGGCGAAGTCCGATATCGATGCGGCGGCGGCCTGCGTGATTTTGGAACGTTGGTTTACCGAAAAAATAGGGAGCCTGTCTGAGTGATCTCCGTGGCCTTACCCAAGCTAGATTTCGCTTCAGTGCGAGGCGGCGCCGACGCGATTGGGTATATTCCCAATCAAGGAGGCGACAACAATGCATGAAGCGAAATCGTCACGGGTACACAGGGTCACGCGAATTCCTCACACAGGCTCCTAGGCGCATATGCGATCACAACAAGACAGCGCGGGGGGCTTGCGCCACCTCATCACGCTCGAAGGCCTGACCCGCGACGCGTTGAGTTCGCTTCTCGATCGAGCGGAGCGCTACCGGCGTTTGCCGGGACAGCCTGCTTATGAGGGCCGCGAACTGGCCGGCGTCACGCTCGCAAATTTATTTTTCGAGCCGAGCACCCGGACCCGGGCCTCGTTCGATCTCGCCAGCCGACGCTTAGGGGCGCACGTGCTTAACTTGGACCTGCACTCCAGCTCCCGCGCCAAGGGCGAGAGCATGCTGGACACCATTTACACGCTGGAGGCCATGAACACCGACGTGTTCGTTATCCGCGATTCCGAACCCGGCATGCCGGAATTCCTGATCGATCATGTCGCCCCGCACGTCTCGGTGATCAGCGCGGGCGAAGCGCATCTGTCGCATCCCACGCAAGGATTGCTCGACGTGTTGACCATCCGTACTCACAAGCGCCGCTTCACGGGCCTTAAGGTGGCCATCGTCGGCGACATTAAGCATTCGCGCGTGGCGCGATCGACGGCCACCGCGCTTGCCACCTTGGGTACCACGGATCTGCGCTTGGTGGCGCCCGAGGCATTGCTGCCGGAAGAAGGTGAATTTCGGGGAGCCCAACGCTTCACGCGCGTCGAGGATGGCATTGCGGGTGCGGATGTGATCATGATGCTGCGGATTCAAAAAGAACGCATGGCGCAAGCCACTTCGCTCGACGATGCGGCTTACTTTCGGGATTTCGGCTTGACACCGCAACGCTTGAAACTCGCGACACCCAGCGTTCTCGTCATGCATCCGGGGCCGATGAACCGCGGCGTGGAAATCGCCTCGGAAGTGGCCGACGGACCGCGCTCGGTCATTCGCGAACAGGTCAACAACGGCGTGGCTGTAAGAATGGCGGTGCTCGCCGCAATCGCCGCCACGCTGACTCGCCATCGCAGACCGCTCTAGGGCAACCGGAACTGCGCGATTCCGGCTTGCTCGAGACTTCGTCCGGCCGCCAGACACAAATCCTCGCGCCAAGGTGCACCGATGAGCTGCACGCCCAAGGGCAACTCAGACTCCCTTCCCGGCCCATCGAGGCCCGGCGTACTCAGGCCCGGCCCACTCAGGCCCGGCCAGATCGGCACCGTGCATACGGGCAATCCGATGCATGAAATCGGTTGCGTGAGCACACCCAGGCCCGCCTTAGTTGGAATTCTGCGATCGTTGATCAGCAGCGTTTCCTGACCGACGAGCGGCGCGACCACGGGAGCAGCCGCCGCGATCAGCAGGTCGAAGCGTTCAAATAAAGCCATCGCTTCTCGATAGGCTTGCTGGCGAACTCGCTGCGCCTGAACCACCCAGGAGGCGGGAATCAGAGTTCCCGCCACCAAACGCGCGCGCGAGGCCGGCCCAAACTCTGCGTACCGCTCGATCAAGCGCGGTCGATGCAGCGCGCCGCCTTCGGCACCGGTGATGATGTAAGCAGCCGCGCGGGCCGCTTCGGCTGTCTTAAGCTCCGTCCATTCGCGCGCCTGCAAGCCCGCAGCTGCCAGCTGCACCGCGCGGCGCGCCATCGGACCCGCCCATTCATGAAACCATCCGCCCAGAATGCCGATGCGAGTTCCCGCCGGAAGCCGGAGCGAGGCCGCAATGGGTTCGGGGGCACGTTGCGCACAGGCAGGATCCAATGCATCGGCACCCTGCATGGCATCGTAGGCTGACGCAAGATCGAAGACGCTGCTCGCAAAGGGCCCCACATGATCGAAGCTGTTCACGAACGGAAAGGTACCGGTGCGGGACAGCCGTCCATACGTGGGCTTTAATCCGAACACTCCGCAAAGAGAGGCCGGAACACGGATGGATCCGCTGGTATCGGAGCCGAGCGATATCGGCACGATCCCCGCCCCGACCACCGCCGCCGAGCCGCCGGAAGAGCCGCCGGCGCCGCGCGTGCGATCGTGAGGATTGCGTGTGGTGCCGTAGTGAGGATTTTCCGTGACGAACCCGTACGCCAGCTCTTCCATGTTCAGCGCGCCCACCAGCACCGCGCCGGCGCGGTGCATTCGCGCGACGATGGTCGCGTCCGCGGCTGCCGGTGCATTGCTGGCATTCAGCTTGGCGCCGGCTAAAGTCACCATGCCTTCGATGTCGAACAGGTTCTTGACCGCATAAGGCACGCCGGCTAGCGCGGGTAAAGGCTTGCCTTGGCTGCGCAGCGCATCGATGGCTGCGGCTTCGCGCTGCGCACGCTCTAGAGTAAATGCGGTGAAGCAATTGAGCGCCGGATCGCGCGCCTCGATCAGCTGTTTGGTTTCCGCGAGAACCGAGGCGGCGCTGCGCGCGCCTTCCCTGATCTGCCGCACGATATCTTCTGCCCTCACGGGCGAAATACCGGCGCGGGTTTGGCAGCAAAGGGCACGGGCCATTGCAAAATCGTTTGCGCGATCGCCTCGAGGCGCGAGAACTGCAGCACGATTTCCGCGACTTCGGACTCCTCGAAGTGATAGCCCTGCAGCGCCAGAGCCGCGCGCACGTAGGACTCGAGCGAATTGTCACCGGATGCTGCCACCCCTCATGATTGCACATTCGCCGCTCGACCTGCGATTTGTCCCGCATACCCCAGTTCCGTTGTGATACTCGTGATCCGCGCACAGGCTGGGGCCTCAAGCAATCGGAGGCACCGTGACGGCGCAGTATTTGTTTCGAGAAGATTTAGGCCAGCGCCGCCACGACCTCGATTGGGTCCGGATCGGCGCTTTTCTAGCGTTGATTTTTTATCACGTCGGCATGTACTACGTGACCTGGGATTGGCACGTGAAGAGCCCGCAAGCCTCGCACGTCATCGAACCCTTAATGATGCTGACCTCGCCATGGCGTCTGTCGTTGTTGTTCTTGGTCTCGGGCGTTGCTACCGGGTTCCTGCTGGCACGGCAAGGCAAGGGACACTTTTTGCGTCAACGCTCTGCCCGCCTGCTCATCCCGCTGGCTTTCGGCATGCTCATCATCGTGCCGCCGCAGTCCTATCTCGAGGTTGTTGAAAAGCTCGGCTACTCAGGAAGCTTTGCGGAGTTTTATCGGCTGTATATCACCGGCTTTCACGGCTTTTGCCGCGGCAGCGATTGTCTGATCATGCCAACGTGGAACCATCTGTGGTTTGTGGCGTATCTGTGGTTGTACACGGCCGTGCTTTATGGCGCCGTACGCCTGGCGCCGCCTCTGATTCCCTGGTTGCGGGGGCTGGCCGAGAGACGGCTGGCGGGTGCCGGGATACTTTTTTGGCCACTCGCTTATCTGTGCGCGATCCGATTAGGGTTGGCACCGAGGTTTCCCGCCAACCACGCCGTGGTGGGCGATTGGTACAATCACGCCATGTACTTCGGCGTATTCCTGTTGGGTTTTGCGCTGGCCGGTGCTCGCGCCGCGTGGGCCACATTGCATCGTACGCGCTGGCTGACGCTGGCACTGGCCATTCTCGGCTGGGCGTTCTTGTCGGCGTACTTTGCCGCATATGATGGTGATGCTGAGCCGCCCGTCAGCTTGCGGCTATTCGCACGCTGCATCTACGGGGCCGAGCAATGGCTGGCGATTGCCGCCGTTGTGGGGTTCGCGCACCGCCATTTGACGCACGACAGTGCGGGGCGCCGCTATCTGACCACGGCAATATTCCCGATCTATATCCTTCACCAGACCGTCATCGTCGTGGTGGCACACGCACTCAAACCGTCGCGGTTGTATGCGCCGGTGGAGGGATTGCTGCTCATCCTGGTCACGATAACCACCTGCTTCTTGGGATATGAGGCAATACGCAGGCTGCGAGTGCTGCGGCCCCTGTTCGGCCTGGCGCGGGACACGGATGGCGTTCGCAATAAACCTTCGCTCACGGCAGATCGGGGCGCACCGGTGGCGCAACGTCTGCGCTGATGATGGCCGCCACGCTAGAGAATGATCGCATTCGCGTAGGCCGTGCCGGCTGGGCGCTGTATGTAATCGTAGGATTGCTGTTCGGCGTGTACCTGGGCATTAACCAGATCATCGACCTTCGCGGCCAGGTGGAAGACTGGAAGCCGATGGTTTGGGAGATCAGCAGCGTAATCGTCATTTTCACGCTCATCCCCTTCGTCGTGCGCTTCGAGCGCAGTTTTCGACTGGATGCGCATCCGCGACGGCGCATCATCGCCGCGCATCTGGGCGCGGCACTTGTATTCTCGGCGTTGCATATCGCGGGCATGCTGATGTTGCGCAATTTGGCTTACGCTGTCGCGGGACAGCACTACGATTACGGTAATCTGCCGGTCAAAGCTTTCTACGAATTTCAGAAAGACCTCATCACCTACCTTACGATATTGGTGGTCATCTTCGCGATCCGCGAGTTTCAAATCAGGCGCAGCGCCGATTTGCGCGCTGCGGAACTCGCCGCCGATCTCAGCCAGGCGCGCTTGAAGCATTTGACTGCGCAAATCGAGCCGCACTTTCTCTTCAACGCGCTGAATGCCATCTCCAATCGCATGCATGAAGATGTCGAGGCTGCGGATCGCATGATCAGCGCGCTCGGCGGGCTGATGCGGGCCGCCTACGATGCAGACAATCACCTGCTGGTCCCCTTGGTCAAAGAGCTGGAATGGCTGCGGGGCTATGCAGCCATGATGACCGAGCGTTTCCGCGGCCAGTTGTCGTTCGAGCTCAAGGTTGCGCCGGGACTCGATCGCCTCGAGGTGCCGCGTCTGTTGCTGCAACCCTTGGTCGAGAATGCGCTGAAGCACGGCCTGGCGGACGGACGCGGGAATTTGTGCGTGGAGGTCACTCTCGACGGATCGAGGCTGCATTACACCATCAGCGATAATGGCGTGGGTATCAAGGACACCAACATCAAGCCCGGCACCGGACTGTCCAATGTGCAGCGGCGCTTGGAGCTGTTGTTTCCGCGGGCGCACACGTTCTCGCTGGCGGCGCTCAATCCGCAGGGGACCGTCGTGAGTTTGAGCTTCCCGGTCGCGAATTGAGCCACTCGGTCATCATCGTTGACGACGAACCACCCGCGCGCGCCAAGCTGCAACGCTTCTTGGCACCGCTGCGCGAATTTCAAGTGGTCGCTGAGGCGGACACCGTCGAGACCGCGGTGGCGCAAATCAGCGCGCACCACCCGGATGTCGTCTACCTGGACATTCAGCTGGGCGATCGCAGCGGCTTCGAGGTCATCGAGGCGTTCAGGGGCGCAGAATCGCCGCATATCGTCTTTACGACCGCGTATTCCGAATACGCGGTTCGCGCGTTCGACGTAGAAGCGCTCGACTACTTGCTGAAACCCTTCGATCGCGATCGCTTTCTGAGCAGCGTCGAGCGCGTCAAGACCGAACTGAGGGATCGCGACCCCGGCGATCTTGAGGAGCGCGTACGGCACGTGCTGGCAAACATGCCGGGGCAACCAGCGCCCATCAAACAACTGCTGATCCGCGATCGAGCGCGCGCCTATTTCATTCCGGTCGAGACCATTGAGCGCCTGTCGGCCGCAGGCAACTATGTTGAGATTCACGCCGGCGGCAAGGTGCATTTGGTGCGCGAACCACTCGCCAAGCTGGCCGCTCAACTGGATGCACGCGAATTCGTCCGCGTTCATCGAACCCACGTGGTAAATCTGGCCTTCATTTCCGAGCTGCAGCCGATGTTTCACGGCGATTATGAGCTGATCCTGCGCAACGGCGAGCGCCTCGCGCTCAGCCGCCGCTACAAGGCGCTGCTGCCCGCCGCCATTCGCGAGCGCTTATAGCGCTGCTAAACGAGCGGCGCGGTGCGCTTGGCACGCACCACCACGGTGCCGGCGATCTTGTCGTGCCAGGCCTGGTTGTTGTGATCGAACGCGATCCAAATGAACCCCAGGAAAACGACGAACAGCGACAAGAAGCAGCCCAAGGCCCGGACGATGGCCGTCTCCCAGTCCACCGGGCGTCCATCGATGCGGACCACGTGCAAGTCGAACACAATGCCGCCCACCGTCGTGCCACGGAGTTTCCACATCACAGCGCCGTAAACCGCCAGCACGACGAGGTGCGTGTTGCCGAAGGGATGCAGCAGACTCATGACGATGCCCACCAACAACACATCGAGCAACAATGCCGCCATGCGAACCCAAAAGCCGGCTCGTGGCAGAGACGCCGAGAACTGCGGCAAATCGGAAGCGGGCGCCGACCGGGGTGGTCCTTGGGGAGGCTGAACTGGCTGCGCAGATCCATAAGAACTGGCTTGCGCGGCTGTGGCGGCCGAAGCCGCGGCGGCGCTGCCGGCTGCGAAACTGGGGTCAATACCGGCTGATGGCGCGGAACTTGCCGTCCATCCGGGTCCGGCCATCGTGGGCGAGGGGCCCGGAGGGAGTGCATTCGTGCTCGCTAATGCCGGCGACGGCCCGGGTGGCGGGCTTGTCGCGGCCCGGCGCGCGCGCGCGTGTAAAACCAGCGTATACGCCACCGCACCGAATCCGAAAAAGCCCAGCAATTTATAAACCAGGAATCCCACCACCGGTATCACATACAGCACCAGCACAACGGCTCCGCCGATCAGCACGGCCACGGCGGGGTGGCCGGCAGGGCCGGGACGCCGGCCGGCGATGCGCCCGCCGAGCCACGCCAGCATGACTGCCTTGCCGAATAGCGATATGCAAACCAGCGCGGCCACGACAAAGGGTACGGCGGCGATCCCAATGAGCGTGACGCACAAGAGCACCAGCAGCACCGGGGTGAGCAGTATGGCAATCAATGCCGCCAGCGCCGTGTGTCCTGGCTGGCTCTCGAGCGTTTGCACGCATTGGTCTACGCTGGAGCGGAACAGCACAGCGAGACAAGCGTAAAAAGCCAAAAGGCCCAGAGCTAACGTCCAGGCCCATCCGAGTCCCGAGGCCAGCGCCAGTGGCCTGCCGTATAACAAACAATGATTGATCCAGGTATTGAGCCACGCGAAGCCGTTGATGCCGCTGAGATCGACGTCCAGCACTCTTTGCACGGAACCGTGAACGATAGCCGCCGGATCGCGATCCACCTTGCCGAGCACCGCCACCACATCGCCGCCGACTTCGGCTTCGGGTCCCAGTTCTACATTTCCCAGGACCGCGACCACGTCCCCATCGACTTTGCTGTTGATGTAGTTGTTGCCCAGCACCGCCACCGCGCTATCTCGTACAGGGCCGGTAACCCGCGTATTGCCGATCACCGAGACTACGTCCCCTGCCTCGCCTTCACTGGTGGAAGAGCCTAGAACCGATACCACGGAATCGGCCTTCTCGCCGCTCAGCAGATGGCTGGAGTGCCCAATGCTCACCAGGCTGCGGTCGCCATGACCGCGCCAGCGATGGCGGCGCAACCCATGGCGGTCGCGCCAGTCGAAGCGGTCGTTTCGGTCCGCGGATTGCGGCTCGTCATTGAAATCACTTTGGTCGGTGGGCGCCGCTGGGTGATCGTCTGCGGCCGGCGTCGGATCGGCTGGGTTGGCCGATGCAGCGGCGGCCGGCGAAGCGGTTTTAGACGCAACGCTCTTCGACAGCGCGACCCCCGGATGGGTGGCCAGCGCCGCAGCACACAACAACGTAAACAAGATTCCGCAGCGGCGTACGAGAGTCATATCCATAAATCACCTGCCGATGAGGGCCGGTACAGCATGCGGTAGGCCGCCGCGCCGAGCCCAAATAAAGCCACGTAAAGCACAATTCCAAAAGCCAGTGCACCGTACAGCCACAACGGAGGAATCACGCGCGCCAGCAGCGCAGCGACCCCGCCCGCCGATGAAAGTAGCGTCAATAACGGATGCATCCATGACAACGGCAACGCCGCGGCTTCATTCAAGGACCGCATGCCGATCGCCGCCGAGGCGCCGCCCAATATCGTGGCGGCAATGAGGGCGGCGCAAACCGCGATGAAGGCGGCCCGCGGCACCGCCGGCCAATGCGCGAAACCGACTCGCCACCAGGGAAGCGCGGCGCGCCGCTGCAATTCAGCGAGCACGCGCGCTTCAAGTGTGCCGGGCGCCCGGCGCGACGGCAGGCCGCGCAGCGCCTGCGACATCAGTTTTTCGAATTTCTGCTCCGATTCCATTTGCTCGCTCATGATGTCAGCCGTCCAGGGTGTCGCGGGCGCCGCCGCTGTTTTGCAGCAAGGGCAAGAGCGCGGCGCGCGCACGGCGAATATCGGTTTTGATCTTGGTCAAGGAGACGTTCAGTTTGATCGCAATCTCCTGGTATGAGAGTTCCTCGAAGTGAAACAGCACCAAGGGTAATCGCTGATGCTCGGGCAGCTGACGCAGCGCCGCCTCGACCATGGCGCTTCGCTGTTCGGCGCTCAATTCCGCCAGGATGGTATCCGGCACCTCCCATTCCAATTCGGGCGCATCGGCATTGCCCTCGCCGGCCCCCGAGTGAATCTCGGAGAAGAACCGCCAGCGCTTGCGATACCGGTTCAAATAGTTGATCGACAGGTTCGTGGTCACCGTCTTGAGCCAGCCGCCAGCCGTCCCACTGGTCCGCAAATCTTCGAAATGCTCATACGCCCGGATGAACACCTCCTGGGAAATGTCCTCAGCCTGCGCATCGTTGCCTGCCAAGCGGGCGGCCGTCGAAAAAACCATGTCCTGATAGGCACGCATGAAGATCGTAAACTCGGCCTTGGTTTGCGTTTGCACTGGAGTGTGTGTTCGTTTAGAAACAAAACACCGCTGGACGGGGAAAGTTGCGGGTTTAGGACATCTGCATCAGGGCCTGCCCCATACGCACGCGGGCACCCTCGAAGACCCCCTTAGCCAAGCTGATGCCGGCAGGGGCCAGCACTATGATAGTGGACCCGTGCTCGAACCACCCCATTTCTTCGCCGCGATGCAATGCGGCGTGGCACGGGATCACATTGGCGCCGCGATAACGCAGGTGCAAGAGCACATCGAGGAACCTAAGCCGGATGCTGGCCACCAAAATGGCCGCGACGGGCACCAGCGTCAGCAGGGCACCCCGGTCGAGCCGGCAACGGATCACGGCACGCTCATTCTTGCAAAAGAGCCTTAAGACCCGCTTCAGTGCGATCGGATTGACGTTCCAAGTGTCCCCGGCAATGTAGTTCACTTGCTCGACGCGGCAATCGGCCGGCGCGTGGAAACGGTGGTACATGCTCGAGGTGAGCCGCAACGTCGCATACTGGCCTCCCTCGTACTGCCTCGCCAAATCCGCGTCGGCCAAGAGCTCACTTAACGCATACGGATATCCCTTCGCCTGCAGCACGGTGTCGCTTGCAATGGGTCCGCACGCCCCAACCAGGCCGTCGCAGGGGCTGATCAGATGCCGCGGCGACTCATCAATGGGGCGGGCACCGTCTTTAAGTTCCCGCGTGAAGCAGGCATGCAGGCTCTGGAAGTGCTCGGACTTTGCCTCGCTTAAGTCAAGTTCGGAAAACCAGCGCCACACCGCAATGCTGCCCCGGCAAACCCACGGATGCTCGATACGGCTCCACCAGCCCATGAACAGCGTCGCCAAGCGCCGCGGGATGTGGTTGCTGAAGAAGAAGTTGATGTCTTCCTGCTGCGTCAGCCGGCCGATCAGTGATTTAGCCTTCATCGTAGTGTCATTGGCCTGCAATACAGTGCGCGTGGCCTTAGTCCCTGTTGGAATCCACCATGATAATGATCGGATACCTCTGCGCCGGGCTCGCCCTGGCGTTCCTGCTGCGCAGAGCGCAGCTGCGCTTGCAGCTGTCGAGGGCGAAACACCGCTCGCTCACAGGTCATTCGCGCCTGGCTCGCCGTTTTGCCGCCTTCGTGCCGTTCTACGAATACGCGGAAAGCGACCTCTTCGGCATCGATTCGGCGCCGCCTGACATCGCAGCCCAGCGGCGCGCCGGCTTTATGCGGCTGTCGGCCCTGTTCGCCACCCGCTTCAAGCGCACGCTGCACGAAACCGCGCAACTCAGCGCAGCTCTGTCCGATCTTGAATTCACCTCGCGCTATCGGGTGCCGTTTCAATTCGCGGGCTTCGTGCGCCGTCATTTGAAAACCGGCTCGTTCCTTGAATCGTCCTCGGGCGTGACGGTTACGGATCTTGACGGCAACCGCTTCTACGACCTCACCGGCTCGTACGGCGTCAATGTGTTCGGCTACGATTTTTACAAAGAGTGCATCGCTGGCGGCAGCGAACTCGTGCGCCATCTCGGGCCGGTGCTGGGCGCTTACCATCCCATTATGGGCAGTAACGTCCGTAGGTTGCTTAAGATCTCGGGGCTCGACGAGGTTTCCTTTCACATGTCGGGCACCGAGGCCGTCATGCAGGCGGTCCGGCTGGCGCGCTACCACACGCGGCGCCCGCACCTGGTGCGTTTCTGCGGGGCCTATCACGGGTGGTGGGGCGACGTGCAGCCCGGTGTCGGCAATCCCATAGCGGCGCGCGAGACCTATACGCTGAAAGACATGGACGCAGCGACGCTGCAGGTGCTTCGCACCCGCCGCGACATTGCATGCGTTCTGGTCAATCCGCTGCAGGCCCTGCATCCCAACGCCGGCGCGCCGGCGGATTCGACCTTGATCGACAGCGGCCGCTCGGCGCATTTCGACCGCGACGCGTATTCGGCCTGGCTCAAGGAGTTGCGAGCGGTGTGCACCGAGCGGCGCATCGCGTTGATATTCGACGAGGTATTCGTGGGTTTTCGCATCGGGTTGGGCGGCGCTCAGGAATACTTCGGCGTGCGCGCCGACATGGTGACCTACGGCAAGACCGTCGCCGGCGGCCTGCCGGTCGGAGTTCTGTGCGGCAAGCATGATCTCATGCGCCGCTTTCGCGAGGATCACCCGGCCGATGTGTGTTTCGCCCGCGGCACGTTCAATTCGCACCCCTACGTGATGGGCGCCATGCACCAATTCCTGGGGCAACTCGACGCATCGCCGACGCGCGCGCTGTACCTTGGGTTGGACGAGAAATGGAACGCCAGGGCGCGCCAGCTCAATGACAGATTGGCGGCGGCGAAGCTGCCGCTGCGCGTCGCCAACTTGTCCTCGATTTGGACGCTCTATTATCCACAGCCTTCCGCCTATAACTGGATGCTCCAATATTATCTGCGCGCCGCAGGACTGGCCTTGAGCTGGGTCGGCACCGGAAGGCTGATCTTCAGCTTGAATTATTCCGACGACGATTTCACCGCCGTCGCCGATAGAATCATCTGCGCGGCTGAACAAATGCAGCAAGATGGTTGGTGGTGGTCTGACGCCCGGCTCACCAACCGGGCGATCAAACGACGCGTGCTCAAGGAAATGCTTCAGGTGCTGTGGCGGCCCGCGTGGGCTTCAGGGAGAGCTTCCACTTCGCCCATCGGATCGATCAGTTCGCCGCGCATCAAGTAGAGCGGCGCTTTCGCATAGATCACGGCGTCGTTGAAGGGATCGGTGAGAATTTTCGTCGCCCACACCAAACCGGTCTGCACGCCCTTCAGGAAAAACAGTTGAATCATGCGAAACAACAGCGCCCCGATGCCCACGGCTAGCCAAATTTCGCCCACGTGGCGCACGAAACCCATGGCGCTGATGTGCGGTTCGAACACGCCCAAAAAGGTCGGATCAAACCACAGCCAGAGCGGGACCACAGCCCACACTGCATGCAGGATGATCTTGCGGCGCAGGTTGTAGCCCACCTTGATGTGTTCCTTGTGCGCGTGCGAGGCCTGGTTGACTTGATCGTAGCCTTTCGGCTCGAAAAAGAAGTGACCGGATTGACGGCTGACCATCGAGACCAGCCAACCGATCAGCGCGGATTTCACCGGATCAACGAACATCGTGATGTAGGCAATGATGAAGCTGACGGCACTCAACAAGTGCAACGACTGGTTGATGCGGCTGTGGTGGTAGTAGCGATGGTCGTCCCAGCGCTGCGTCTTGAGCTCCTCCAAAAAACTTTGCATGTAGATTCCTTGGTATTGGTGCCTTGAGAATGAACCAAATATAGGATTCTCGTTACAGGCGAATGACACGCCCAACTCGCCGGGCCCATTTCATATGGAAACAGCCTGCGCGTCACAGTAACGTCATCCGGCGGTGTCATTGTTTGCACATGAGAATCATGATCGTCACCGATGCGTGGTTTCCCCAGACCAACGGGGTGGTCAGCACGCTGTCCCAAACGGTGGAGTGGCTCAAGCGTTTCGGCCACGAAGTCAAAGTTCTGACGCCGCAGGATTGTCGCAGCATCCCCTGCCCCACCTATCCTGAAATTCGCTTGTCCCTGTTCCCGTACAGGCGGGTGCAGACCGCCATCCTCGACTTCGCACCGCAAGCGCTGCATATCGCTACCGAAGGTCCCCTAGGATTGAGCGCGCGGCGCTTCTGCATGAAGTGGCGCGTGTGCTTCACGACTTCCTATCACACGCAGTTTCCGCAGTACCTGCGGGCGCGTTTTCCCATTCCGCTGGCCTTATCCTACGCAGTGTTGCGCCATTTCCATA
Source organism: Pseudomonadota bacterium (assembly GCA_030775645.1). Classification (GTDB taxonomy): domain Bacteria; phylum Pseudomonadota; class Gammaproteobacteria; order Steroidobacterales; family Steroidobacteraceae; genus Bog-1198. Next base: position 26,609 of record JALYIT010000041.1, read on the forward strand.
GCGCGGCGGTACGTTGCATGGTCAGCACCCCCTCGATGCGCACGGAACTTGCGGCGCAGGGATTTGTGAATCTAGCGCATTGGCAACGCGGCGTGGACATCGAGAAGTTCAGACCGCGACCCAAGAACTTTCTGACGCTCCCCCGCCCCATCGCGGCCTATGTGGGACGCGTCGCGATCGAAAAGAACATCGATGCCTTCCTGAGCATGCAGTGGGTGGGCAGCAAGATCGTGGTCGGCGACGGCCCGGAGCGTGCCCGGCTGCAGCAGCAATATCCCGGCGCCACCTTCACAGGCTACAAATTCGGCGACGAGTTGGCGAGCCATTTGGCGGCCGCCGACGTCATGGTATTTCCGAGTCGCACGGATACTTTCGGGCTGGTGAATCTGGAGGCGATGGCCTGCGGTGTTCCGGTTGCTGCCTATCCTGTCACGGGCCCCATCGACGTGATCGAGGACGGGGTCACCGGCGCGCTCGATGTTGACCTTGCGGCCGCCGCAGTGCGCGCACTGCAAGTCGAAAGCCACGGCTGCCGTGCGCGAGCCCTCAAATCGGGATGGGACATTTCAACCCGGCAATTCGAGGGCAACTTGGCGCCGTGCCGCGATCTTGCGGCAGACGCCGCGCGGCAGCCTCAGCCGAAATTGATCTTGGCTTCGAGATTGGTGCGCGAATCGGCGCTCGACAAGGCTTCCTCCAATTCGATCCGGCCTTCGCGCACCAGATTATAAAGCGCGCTGTCGAAACTCAGCATGCCGCGTTCCGTGCCGGTGCGGATCGCCTCTTTGACGCCTATCACATCGCCCTGCTTGATGAGCTCGGATATGTGCGGGGTGTTCACCATGACCTCGCAGGCGGCCACCCGGGTTCCCGTCTTGGCGAACACCAGGCGCTGCGAGAGGATGGCGCGAAGATACTGCGACAGATCCAAAAATATCTGGTTGTGCTGATCGCGCGGGAACATATTGATGATGCGGTCGAGCGTTTCCGCGCAGTTATTGGCATGCAGGGTGGCGATGCACAGGTGTCCGGTGCCGGCAAGCGCAATCGCCGCTTCCATCGTCTCACGATCACGAATTTCGCCCACCAGGATCACGTCCGGCGCCGCCCGCACGGCACTGCGCAGCGCGCGGGCAAAGCTCTTGGTGTCCAAACCAACTTCGCGCTGATTCACGATGGATTTCTTGTTGGTGTGCAGGAATTCGATCGGATCCTCGATGGTCAGGATATGGTCGGATGAGGTCTCATTGCGGAAATTGATCATGGCCGCAAGCGTGGTCGATTTGCCCGCACCGGCGGCGCCCACCATCAGGATCAAGCCGCGCTTCAGCATCACCAGTTCTTTGAAAATCTCCGGCATGCCGAGATCTTCGAGCTTGGGCATTTCCGCGGTGATGTAGCGCAGCACCATGGCCGGATAGCCGCGCTGGTAGAACACGTTGACGCGAAAACGGCCCAGGCCGATTTCGGAGATTGCGAAGTCGATTTCCAGCTCTTCGTTGAAATGCTCGATCTGATCCTGGGTCATCAACCCCAAGGCCGCTTGGCGCACCGTCTCAGGCGTCAATATTTGCTTATTGACAGGGAAGATCTTGCCTTCGATTTTGATTTTCACCGGAGCGTTGCAGGTAAAAAACAGGTCCGATGCCTTTTTTTCGACCATCAGTTTGAACAGCGGCTTGGTGTTCATCACCTGAGCCGGGAGGTCGGCAGGCACGCTCATGGGCTAAAATACCTGTCCTGCTTCTTCCTCGACGATCTCCAGCGACTGGCCGCCTTCTTCCGGATGCTTCATTTCGCGCTTGCTTTCCAGTTTCACCCGCAACCGCAACTCGTTCTTCGAATCCGCGTTGCGCAACGCATCTTCATAGGAAATCAGTCCGGCTTCATACAAATCGAACAACGCCTGGTCGAAAGTCTTCATCCCTAAGCGATTGGAACGCGACATCACGTCCTTGATCTTGTGCACCTCGCCCTTGAAGATGAGGTCCGAGATCAGGGGCGAGGCCAGCATGATTTCCATGGCAGCGATGCGGCCAGATCCCGCTTCGCGAGGAATCAGGCGTTGCGAAATAAGCGCGCGGATGTTGAAGGATAAGTCCATGAGCAGCTGATCGCGCCGCTCTTCGGGAAAGAAATTGATGATGCGATCGAGGGCTTGGTTCGAACTGTTGGCGTGCAAGGTCGCCAGCACCAAATGGCCCGTCTCGGCAAACTGAATGCCGTATTCCATGGTTTCGCGATCGCGAATTTCGCCGATGAGGATGACATCCGGCGCCTGGCGCAGGGTGTTCTTCAATGCCAGATGCCAGCTCTCGCAGTCCACGCCCACCTCGCGGTGAGTGACCACGCAGCCCTTGTGGGCGTGCACGTATTCGACCGGATCTTCGATGGTAACGATATGCCCACGGGTCTTTTCATTGCGGTAACCCACCATGGCCGCCAGCGAGGTGGACTTACCCGAGCCTGTGCCACCGACCATAATCACGAAACCGCGCTTCGAGAGCACCACGTCCTTGAGGATGGGCGGCAGCTCGAGTTCCTCGAGGGTTGGGATCTTGGCGTTGATGGTGCGCAGCACCGCACCGGTGAAGCCTTGCTGCACGAATGCGCTGACACGGAAGCGGCCGATCCCGGGCGGCGCGATGGCGAAATTGCATTCCTTGGTGGAATCGAATTCCTTGGTTTGCCGATCGTTCATGATGGCGCGCACCATCCCGGCACTTTGCTCGGGACTCAATGAGCGGTCGGATTGGGGCCTGATTTCTCCGTCCACCTTGATAGCGGGCGGAAAGCCTGCTGTGACGAACAGATCCGAGCCTTTCTTCTCGACCATGCGCCGCAGCAGATCTTGCATCAACCGTATAGCTTGTTCGCGTTCCATTAAATGCTGTCCTTGTTCTGCGCCTTGTACTTGGCTTCTTCGCGGCTGACAACGCCCTTGGCCACCATTTCCTGAAGACACTGGTCCAGGGTCTGCATGCCCTGCCCCTGGCCGGTCTGGATGGCCGAGTACATTTGTGCGATTTTGCCCTCGCGGATCAAATTTCGGATGGCGGGTGTGCCGATCATGATTTCGTGCGCTGCAATACGTCCGCCGCCGACGCGCTTCATAAGCGTCTGCGATATCACGGCGCGCAAGCTCTCGGACATCATGGCTCGAACCATATCCTTTTCCGCAGCGGGAAACACATCGACGATGCGGTCGATGGTTTTGGCCGCAGAACTCGTGTGCAGCGTCCCGAACACCAAGTGCCCGGTTTCCGCAGCGGTGAGTGCCAAGCGAATGGTTTCCAAGTCGCGCATTTCTCCGACCAGCACTACGTCGGGATCTTCGCGCAGGGCCGATCGCAGCGCCTCGCTAAAGCCCAATGTGTCGCGATGCACTTCGCGCTGATTGACCAAGCAGCGCTTGCTTTCGTGCACGAATTCGATGGGATCTTCGATGGTTATAATGTGATCGGGGCGGTTATCGTTACAATGATTGACCATGCCTGCAAGGGTGGTCGATTTTCCGGACCCAGTTGGTCCGGTCACCAGCACCAGACCTCGGGGAAGCATGCACAGATCTTTGAAAGTCTTCGGCGCGTTCAATTCGTCCAGCGACAGGATGGTGGACGGAATGTTGCGGAATACCGCGCCGGCACCCCGATTTTGATTAAAAGCGTTGACGCGAAAGCGCGCCAGCTTGGGGATTTCGAACGAAAAGTCCGTCTCGTAGAACTCTTCGAACGCCTTGCGCTGCTTGTCGTTCATGATGTCGTACACCATGCTGTGCACTTCTTTGTGCACCAAGGCAGGCATGTTGACGCGCTTCATGTCGCCGTCCACGCGGATCATCGGGGGAACCCCCGCCGACAGATGCAAGTCCGACGCATTGTTCTTCACCGCAAAGGCGAGAAGCTGCGCGATATCAACCGCCATTTACGGCTCCTAATTCGACTGGGCTCGTGCCCCAGCAGTATATAAGAGGGTGTCCTCACCCAATATGTTAATTGGTCCGCAGAATTTGACGCTTCATGTGAACCACGTCCGGTCTCGCATACGTAATGCAGCCAATGCCGCGGGGAGAGACCCCGCTACGGTCACACTGGTTGCAGTTACCAAGACGAAGACTGCCGAAACCATCCGCCTCGCCGCCACCGCCGGCGTCACGGATTTCGGTGAAAATTATTTGCAGGAGGCCCTTTCCAAAATGGACAGCCTTGCCGATTTGGCGCTGCGGTGGCATTTCATCGGCGCCATCCAGTCGAACAAGACCCGTCCCCTCGCCGAACGCTTCGACTGGGTGCATAGCGTCGATCGGTTCAGCATCGCCAAGCGCCTGTCCGAGCAACGGCCCTTTCACGCGCCGCCGCTGCAAGTTTGCATCCAAGTGGCGCTGGTACCGGAACCGACCAAAGCAGGCGTGTTACCCGGGGCCCTGCTTGAGTTGGCCGGGGCGGTGGCGGAGCTGCCGCGCCTGCAGTTGCGCGGCCTCATGTGCTTGCCGCCGCCGCAACCGGCGGCGGCAGCCGAGCGCGCCGTATTCGCGCAGCTTCGGGGGACGCTTCAGGATTTGAACGCCAGGGGCCTCAAGCTCGATACACTGTCGATGGGGATGAGCGCGGATTTCGAGTCCGCTATCGCCGAAGGCGCCACGATGGTGCGAATTGGGACGGCGCTATTCGGAGCCCGCTAAGGTGCCCCGTAGGCGCTGTTGCGAGACGGCCAAGGCTTTGTAAGGACAAGCATGAACAACATAAGAAAACTGGCATTCATCGGTGGCGGAAACATGGCGGCAGCGCTGATCAGCGGTCTGACCAAGCGCGGCGTGCAGCCCGCGCGCATTGTCGCGGCAGACCCGAGCACCGAACAGCTACAGCGCCTGGTGCGAGACTATGCCATTCAAACCGCGGCCGACAATGTGAGTGCGGTGCAGGGCGCTGAGGTGGTGGTCCTGGCTGTCAAACCGCAACAGATGCGCAGCGTGGCTTTAGGATTGGCACCGCATCTGGCGGCGAGCCGACCTCTGCTGCTATCGGTGGCTGCAGGAATCCCGCATGCATCGCTGGCTCGTTGGTTCGGCCCGCAGGTTCCGGTGATCCGCACCATGCCCAATCGCCCCGCGCTCAACGGCTTCGGTGCAACCGGGTTATACGCCCCCACGTCGGTCGGGGCCGCCCACCGCGCACTCGCGGAGACCATCATGGCGGCCGTCAGCGCCACGGTATGGGTGGAACATGAGTCGCAGATGGATACAGTGACCGCTCTGTCGGGCAGCGGACCGGCGTATTTTTTCCTGTTCATGGAAGCGCTCGAGGCGGCGGCCCATGAGCGGGGGCTGCCGAGCGACGTCGCACACCGCTTGACCCTTGAAACCGCCTTCGGCGCGGCACAGATGGCGCGCCACTCAGCGGATTCTCTTGCCACCTTGCGCGAGCAGGTCACCTCCAAAGGCGGCACCACCGCAGCGGCGCTCGAGGTCCTCGATGCGGCAGGCCTTCGTGCTATCGTCGCGCACGCGGTGGCCGCAGCCGACCGCCGGTCGGCTGAACTGGCGGCTGAGTTCGGCGGCCCTTAACGAAAAACAGACGATCTGAAAATGGAAGCGCTCAGATACATCGTCGACATGTTGCTGTGGCTATTGCTGCTAGCCTTCGTGCTGCGATTGCTGTTCCAACTGGTGCGGGCCGATTTTCGCGATCCGATGGCCGATGCCATCGTGCGGGTAACCAACTGGCTGATACTGCCGCTGCGCAAGCTGCTGCCGCCGATCGGTAAGGTCGACACCGGCACCGTCGTCGCGGTGCTGCTCGTGGCCTCGGCGCGCACCTTCGTGTTGCTCGCCATGTCGAGCGGGATGCCGGATGTCCTGACCTCCCTGCGCATCACCGGGCTCGAGCTGGTGGGGTTGGTGCTGCGCGTCTATTTATTCGCAATGTTGTTGTATTGGCTGACGAGTTTCGTATCTCCAGGCGGATATGCGCCGGGGGTGCGCTTGCTCTCCTCGCTGTGCGAACCGATATTAAAGCCGGTGCGGCGCATGATTCCGCGCATTGGACAAATAGATTTTTCGGTGCTCTGGGTTTCGATTGCCATCGGCGCGTTGCTAGTGCTACTGCGTTGAACATCGGCTCGTACATGACTGATATCACTGTGAACGAAGCAACGCCTTGCCTCCGAAAGGAAGTCGGAGGCCTGAAAAACTAGGGCGAATTGCATTGCTGCGGAAAATCTTTTTTCGCATTTGCGCTAAACATCGGCTTTTTTCTATGTTATTTTCGGCGCCGAGTTGATTTTGTGGGCATTTACCTGCCCGCGCTCGCAAAACATTTTAGGAGATTTAATATGGCGAAAAAGAATGCAGCACCGACCAAGTCTGAAATTCTCGCTACGATTTCAAAGGAAACTGAGCTCTCTAAGAAGCAGGTCGGAGCCGTATTTGACTCGCTTGGCGCATCGATCAAGAAGAGTCTGCGGAGTCACGGCTTGTTCACCTTGCCCGGACTGTTGAAGATGAAGGTCGTAAAAAAGCCTGCCACTAAGGCCCGCGAGGGTGTCAACCCGTTCAACGGCGAAAAGATGATGTTCAAGGCGAAGCCAGCGAGCAAGAAGGTACGCATTGCGGCATTGAAGACGCTGAAAGAATTCGTGAATTGAGTTGATTCGATCGGCTTATAGGCGGCCGAGGCAACTCGGCCGTCGCTTACAGCCTACCCGATCTGGACCAATTCGACGTCGAACACCAAGGTCGCGCCGGGCGGAATGACCCCGCCGGCACCGCGATCACCGTAGGCCAGATCGGGCGGGATGATGAGCCGGCGGATCTCACCCACCTTCATACCGACCACGCCCTGATCCCAGCCCTTGATGACCGCACCGGTATCCAGGGAAAACTTGAACGGCTGGCCCGCATTTCTCGAGCTGTCGAACTGTTTGCCCTTCTGATCCGTGGCACCCGCCTCGTATAACCAACCGGTGTATTGCACGACGGCAATTTGACCGCTGCCGATTTCCGCGCCACTGCCCGGTTTGACGGTGATTTTCTGCAGCGAGGCCACCGGATTGGCGACGGGGATTGGGGCGGCGGGCTTATCGGACTTACCGCTGCACCCGGCGCTGAGCGCAAGGGACAGGACAAGAATAATTTTCGACGAATGTATTGCTGCCATCCTCGGCATCATAATGGATTTCGCGGCGGCGGGAGTTCTTAAAGGCTGCGCAGGAGCGTGGCGTACACGGCGCAAACCGCCGCGCCGGAGGCGAGCACTAGGCCCATCTCCTCGATCCAGCCGAGCGTCGAAAAGCGCAATGCGCTTACCGCATCGTCTAGCTCATCAACTACTTGTAACATCCATTCCACCTTGCTGAGTCTAGGTGCATGCCTTGGTTCTAACCGTGAGTGGCATCACACCCTAAGGACGGCGCTTTGCTTGCTATGGCGACTTGGGCTGCGTAGGCTCTACGCGCATGCAGCGCATTCTCGTCCTGAATCCCAAGGGAGGTTCGGGCAAAACGACGATAGCCACTAATCTCGCCAGCTATTTTGCGAGTCAGGGCGACCGTCCGCTGCTGCAAGATAACGACCCGCAGGCCTCGAGCAGCCGTTGGCTCAACAAGCGTAAGCCCGATCAACCCATCATTAACGGCATCGCGGCATTTGAGCGCAATTCCGGTGTGACCCGCGCCTGGCAAATGCGCATCCCGGCGGACGCCGCACACGTCATCGTCGATACGCCGGCCGCGGTGCCGGCGCAAGAAATGCCCGACATGACGAAGAATGCCGACGCGATTATCGTCCCGGTGCTGCCCTCCGACATCGATATCCATGCCTGTTCGAAGTGCATCGCCGACCTGCTGCTGATTGCGAAGGTGCGCCGCGATGAATACCGCATCGGCGTGGTGGCCAATCGAGTCAAGCGCAACACGGTGATCTATCAATCGCTTATGCGATTTTTGCAGTCTTTGCGTATTCCCGTCATCGCTACCTTACGGGACTCCCAAAACTACGTTCGCGCCGCCGAACAGGGCGTGGGGCTGTTTGAAATGAAACGCTATGTGGTGGAGCAAGATCTCAAGGACTGGCAACCCATGTTGGCGTGGCTGAAGGCCAAGGAGAGTGCCGCTCAGCAGGGTGAAAGTCTCGACCCGCTGCCAGCCGGCCCATCGCCGGTCAGCGCTTAAGAGCTTCCTCGTCAGCGGTGAGGCACGCGCGCCGGCGCGTGCTTATTTTTTCTCGTCGAAATTGCCTCGGGCTTTTTCCGCCCAATTTTTATAACTGTGCCAGTTGTAAAGGCTGTTGGTGATCGCTGAATGACGACCACCGGTTTTGACAACGACCGAATCAGCGCGAGGGGCCCTGCGGTCCACTCCCGTGTATCGAGTTGTATTTTTAATGTCGCTCATCTCGTGTGCCTCTATGATGGGAACGACAGTAAGTGCCGCGCGTATTCCTCGACAGGAACTGTGTCACGAGCGACCCGCGCTGTCGCGCAATGGCGACAGCACTGGGATGTAGCTCTCACGCTTGGTCGCGGTAAGTCAAATGCAGAAGTTAAATGGAGGGAGCAGCGGGGCTTCGCCAGGCATCGAAAAGCGGCTTCAGTTCCTCAAGCGAGGATTCCAACGCCGCCGGCAACAAGGTGGTGTAGGAGTCGAGGAGCGCCATGGCATTGCGCGCAGGGTCGGTTCGCGTCGCCGCACCCAGGCGCCGCGACATATCGCGGTTCACGACGTGAAGGTTCTCATATAAATCCTTGAGCGGTGCGAAACCTCCTACCCCGCCCGCTCCCGTAAGCTCGCGCGCCAGCAGGAACATGCAAACGGTCCTGTATACGGTCTCCGCCTCGGTGGCGAAGGGAAGGTGAAAGCGCGCCATGGGGCGTAACCGATCGGTCCAAGGACATCCGGACGTCGCCATGATCAACCCGATCACAGAACTCATGGCTTGTTGCGCCGTGGTCTCTGCATGCACGGTACGTTCGCCTTGCGTTACCGTCACGCCTACCGTGTCGAAAGAGACCAGTGCCTTGAGAGACTCGACCGCCGGTGCCATCTGCAGTGCCGCGGGACAGTGGGAAATTTCGGCTGCGCTCAACGGGCAATTCACGCACTGGCTGAACCTCAATTCCGTCCAGAAGGGCGGCTCGGCCGGCGTCGGATTCAACAGCCGGAAATCGGCCGCCGCGAAGGTCAAATCCAGATATTTTGTTGAGCCGTCCGGCAAGTCGAATCGATAACGGATCTGCAGCGCTTCGCTCATGCCACGAGTCGGTAGCACGGCTTGTACTCGGCGCCCGTGAACTTCATGCGGCCTTGGGCCACGAAGGAACGCAACAACTTATCGAGCGGCTCCATGATTGCCGGTTCCCCGGCCAGCTCGTAGGGACCGTAGCGTTCGATCGCATTGACGCCGTACTCTTTGATGTTGCCGGCCACGATGCCCGAAAAGACGCGCCGTAAATTAGCCGCACGTTCGTGAACCGGCTGGTCTAAGGACAAGCGCAGCCCGCGCATCGAGGCATGCGTCACCTCGAACGGACGTTGGAAATCCAGTGGAATTTTCAGCAGCCAATTGAACCCATAAGAATCGCTTGCCTGGCGCCGATAGTCACGCACCTCGGCCATGCCCTGTACCATGGCGCGCGCCACGCCGGCCGGATCATCGATAATGACCTTATAGCGTGACTGGGCTGCGCGCCCCAGCGTCGCACCGATGAAGTCGTGGATCTGCGCAAAATACTCCGCGCCGTCGGCGGGACCCGTGAATACCACTGGAAAAGGCAATTTTTGATTGGCGGGCTCGAGCAAGATGCCGAGCAAGTACAGAATCTCCTCGGCTGTTCCTGCGCCGCCGGGGAAGATTACGATTCCGTGGCCCAAGCGCACGAAGGCTTCCAGGCGCTTTTCAATGTCCGGCATGATGACCAACTGGCTTACGATGGGGTTGGGGGGCTCCGCGGCAATGATGCCGGGCTCCGTTATCCCTAAGTAGCGCCCGTCGGTGATGCGCTGCTTCGAGTGCCCGATGGTCGCTCCTTTCATCGGCCCCTTCATGGCCCCCGGACCACACCCCGTGCATACATCCAAGCTGCGCAGCCCGAGCTCATAACCGACTTTTTTCGTGTAGTCGTACTCGAAGCGCCTAATTGAATGACCGCCCCAGCAGACCACCAGATTGGGTCGCCCCTGCAACTCCAAGACTCGCGCGTTGCGCAGGATGTGAAATACCGCATTGGTAATGCTAGCCGAAGAATTGAGGTCGAAACGGCCGCTTTCCATGATCTCGTTGGAGATGAACACCACATCGCGAAGCACCGCGAACAAGTGATCCTTCAAGCCCCTGATCATCTGACCGTCGACAAAGGCCGCCGCCGGCGCGTTCTTGATTTCGAGCTTGATGCCCCAAGCCTGACGCACGATGCGCAGCTCGAAATCCTTGTACTTTTCGAAGATAACCCGTGCATCATCGATCTCGCTGCCGGAGTTAAGCACGGCGAGTGCGCACTTTCGAAACAAGGGATACAGGCCCCCCTGGCCTGAATCGAGCAATTTCGCGATTTCCTGCTGCGAGAGGTGTTCGAGGCTTCCCTTCGGCGCCACCCGCGCATCGACCATTTCAGACGATAGAATCGAAGCTTCCACGCAGCACTATCCTTACGGGTAAATATCGATCGGAATATTGTCCTGCGTGCGCATCCACACTTCGACCATGTCGGAGTTCGAGAGCGCTATGCAGCCGTCGGTCCAGTCGTTCGACTCATAATACGCTGCCGGGTGGTGGGGCAAATTGGGGTAACCATGGATCATGATCGAGCCGCCTGGCGCCCAGCCCCGCTTGCGCGCTCGCAGCTCGTCTTCTTTATTCGGGTAAGAGACTTGGATGGCCAAAAAATAATCGCTGCGCGTATTGCGGCGCGCCAGGAAGTACCTGCCTTCCGGTGTTTTGAAATCGCGTTCCCGCTCCTTGTGTCCTACGGGATTTAAGCCCAGCGCGACTTTGTAAGTCCCCAAAAGCCGGTCGCCGTGGTAAAGGAACAGCCTATGCTCGGCTTTGTGGACAATCACGCGATCGGCCAGGGCCGGATCTGCGATCGACGCGCCGCCGCTCCAGGCCGCCGTGGCAAGCACTAGAGATATCAACAGGGTTGTTGCCGAGTATCGGCCAAATCGCTTGAACATTGCTAAAAGTATACCTGGTAGCGGCAACCCGATAATCGGCTCTAGCTCACGTCCCGCTATACTGCGAGCCATGCGCCTGTCATGCATCCTTGGAATCATCGCCCTGCTGAGCGCCTGCGCCAGCCAGGCGCCCATCAAGCCGGTCGAATACTTGGATGATCGCACCGCCATAACGGTGGGTACGTTGAAGGAACCGATCGAGCTGTTGCCAACCTCTCACCAGAGCGGCGTGCATGTCCTGAATAGCCTTCGAAACAGGATCAGCTTTGCTTACTTGGGCCCGGTGGAATGGGATCGGAGCGGTACGATCGTGTACGGCTTGTGGGTTCACATCGCGCCCGGCACTGATCAGCCCATCGCGGATATCAGGTCTGCGGCCGCATTGACCCTCATTCTCGACAGCGGGTCCCGCGTCCTCACACCGGTTGATGCTCCCCAGCTGGGCAGAGGCGCCTACCAACCAGTGGCCTCCTGGGGCCAGACTGCCTACTTCGAATTACCCTTAAGCATGCTCAAGCAAATGGCCGCCAGCCAGAAATTGCAGCTGGATGTTCGCGCCGCGGACAATGCAGTCGTAAACTTCGCTGCCAGCGGGGACACGCACGAGACCTTGAGCGCTTACCTGCATTCTCGCGGCGTCACTGGCGATTGATCGCTTCCACCCGCGGTAAGGCGATGGTAGTCCCTGGCCTCATGTCGCCGAAATCCACATCGGGGTTGTATTCGGCGACCAGCCATACGGGCATATCGGCGTGCTGTTGTGCGATGATCCATAAAGAGTCGCCGCGCTTGATCACGTAGTCCTCCGTGCCCGAAATGCGGTGGGCGGCAAAAAAGCCCTCCTGCAATTGCCGATGGTAGTCGCGCCGCGCCGCTTCGAATTGCGCGGCGGTGACGCGAGACAAATCCAGTTTTACCTTGTGCCCCAGGGTCACCATGGCATTTTTGTGCAGCTTGTTGAGCGCCAACAGCGACTGCGAACTGACTTTCGACCAGTCTGCGAAATGCCCGAGCGTTTCCGCCGCCTGCACCACGACGGTATTGCCCGGACCGACGCCGTAATCGGTGGTGTCGGCATTGCCGGTCGGCGACGCCGCCGGCAGCAGCGCCGTGCTTTCGGCTTGTCGCTCCGAGACCGGTTCTTTGGGTGGCGGCGGTAGCTTGGCAACCGTCGGAGCGGCCGGTGTTGCGGCACTCGGTGCGGCAGTTGCTGGCGGCGCGGCGGCGCCGGACGCGGCGGCGGGCGTGGCAGCAGCGATGGCTTGCATTTCCGCACTCTCGGCCCGCGACGCCGGCAGCGGTATGCGCACGACATCACCGCGTGCGACTGTTCGTGTGGCGCTCCATCCGTTTGCGGCAAGCAACCGATTGAGCGTGACACCGCTGGCCGCCGCCACGCTGGCCAGGCTCTCACCGCGTCGCAATTTATGCATGCCGTCGTTTCGTTGCGCGAGGTAGCGCTCAGCCGGCGCCAGTCGCGCCCAGGCAGCGGCAGTGTCGGCGGGTTGCAAAGAGCCCGGCACTCGCAGCGCGTATCCGCGCGGCACGAAGCGTGCTTTGCTCCATATCGGCGGACGCAGCGCGGGGTTCAACACCTTGAGCGCCCCCAAATCGGCCTTGAATGCCTTCGCAAGCGCATCGATCTCGATGTAGTCAGGTACCGTGACGACGGTGCTGGGCGCGTCGGGAAGATGCGGCAACGGACCGAAATATTTTTCGGCGTTGCGATCGACCTCGAGCGCCGCGAGGAACGCAACGTAAAAATTGCGCGAGGCAAATCCGAATGTGGCGCCCTGATAGTGCTTGACGATCACGGCAATGCTGCTGGTCCCCAGATCGTCCTGAGCGCGCCGCAATCCCCCCGGCCCGTGGTTATAGGCCGTGACGGCCAGCGGCCAGCTACCCAACAGGCGGTAGTTATAGAGCATGAGATTCGCGGCCGCCTCGGTCGCGCTATAAGGGTCCAAGCGTTGATCGACCAGGCTATCCACGCGCATGTATCGCTTGGCCGTTGCCGGCATGAATTGCCACAAGCCGGCGGCGCCGACGCGAGAGTAGGCCGCGGGGTTGAACGAGGACTCGACGTGAGGCAGCGCGCCTATTTCCGCAGGTACACCGCGGTCGGCGAGAACCCGCGAAATATTTGCCTCGTAGGCTTGCGCCCGAATCAAGCCCTCGTGAAAGCGATTGGCCTGCCCAAGCTGAAAACGGATCCTCTGGATGGCATCGCGAAATTGGGCCGGAGTGGCTTTTTCGCCGAACGCATGCAGAATGCGCCGTTCGTGCGCAGTGAGGCTCTCGGTGTTGCCGGCCGAAAATCGGCGCAGCAATTCGGCATAGCGCGCCTTTGCCTGCGTGACCGCATTCTCGCGCTTGCGCGGAGAATCCGCCGGGTCGAATCGCAGCACCTCGTACACCAATCCAAGATTCCAGTCATCGTGCAGCAGCCCTTGATCAGTGGTGACCTCGGTATACACGCGGATCCAGAAGCGCACGTCGGCCTCAAGTTCCGGCGGGTGCTCGAACGGGTCCGTGGCTGGGGCTTGCGCGGCGGCTGAAGAACATCCGATGGAGGCCAGCAACAGAATTGCCGGCAGCCATATTCGACGATTCAAGGGCATTTAAGAAATCATAACCACAAGGAATTGCCGCGCGGTAGCTCCTGCGATGACAGACTCGTCATGTCAGACCGTTCAGGCACACCGGTGCTGCGGCCGAAGACCGTACGCCACTGTATAACTTCGCTTTACCGGCGGCGCTCTTGCACTGCCGGCGGCGGAGCCTCGCGTGCCGGCGCAGAAGAATGGGGGGCGAAATTATTTCGCGGCGCTTGCACGAACGCCTGGGCGGCGGGGGGCGTATAGCCGCCACCGGACCGGTTTCCTGAGTAGGCTGCGCGCGGCGCTTGCGCGTAGGTTTGGATCGGTTGATAAGAGGCGGCAGGTGACTGACGCGCCGCGGGCGCCTGTCGCGCGGCCGGTGCCTGGACTGGCGGCCAATAGTGAGAGGCCAAACTACTTTGCGAGGCTTGCATAACGGGCTCGCGGGTTGGTGGCCTGTAGCCATCACCATACCGGCTTCCTGCGTAGGCTGTACGCGGCGCTTGCGGGTAAGCCTGCCTCGGTGGATAGGAGGCTGCCGGCGCTTGACGTGCCACGGGTGCCTGCCGGGCGCTCGGTGCCTGAGCCGGCGATTGCCACGGAGTCCGCGTTGCTCCTTCTTGCTGGGTGCTCGATCGGGTTTGAGGGCCACTGCTCGATGCCTTCCACGCAGGCTGATTGTTGCGCGGCGCGACGGACTGGGTGCCGGCGCTTGACTGTTGTGGGTAGCGGCCCGATGAGGCGAGGCTCGCATAATGCGCAGGTACCACATCCCGACTTTGGAAAGCTCCAGGACGGACCGTCGCAGCAACACTGGGGTAGCCGTGATTAATCGATGCCCGCAGCTCAGGAACGCTTTGTGCAGACGTCGCCTGCAGTCTTTGTGGCTGCGTAATGCCGCGGTGCGGCTCACGGGCCGCCGCGAGATCGCGCACCGTGGGACTGGCGCGCACGCCCGCAGCGCCATTGAAGCTAGGCCGATTACCGTAGTAGTTGGTATCGAGCACGGTTCGGTTATAGACGTTCGTGATGCTTACGTTCGAGATGTTAGTCACTGCTCGGTTGTAGTAGAAATCGTCATCACGCCAATAGCCTCCCTCGAAGCCCGAACCGAAATAACCATAACCATAATTAATGCCGCCATAAAATCCCACGTGCGGCGCCCAATAGCCGGCATTCCACAGGTAGGCACCCGCCTCCATGGCCCAATAGCCCGGGGTCCACAGCAGACCCAGCGCGGGGGCAACCACCCAGGTCCCGGGCACCCAGTAATAATCGGCGGTTTCAGCCGAATAGGCCCAATAACCGGGAGTCCAAATGTACCCTGACGCTGGACAGGGAGGTTGCTCATACAGGGGCAACGCAGGCGGCGCAAAACCCACGCTGATGCCGACGCTGAAGAATGCGAAAGAGGCGGCGGGGAAGGCGAACGCCAGAAAGCCAATCAACATCGTGCGCGGAATTAGCTTGTCGTTCATGGCTTGGTACTCCTGGCTCGACTGCTGTGATGAAAGCATCACAAAATCCACTCTCACATAACTTGGGACGTCGAGGACGATCTTTCGTTCACCGGCATGAAGCAAGCTTAACCTCAGGGAACGATGGGAATATTCGCGGGAACAACGCAGCCGTTATTCAAAGCATTCAGCGCTATCCCGGCAGCGGGCCCTATGGTCGTTGATTGATCATGAGGTGCGCCCAAGGCGTTCCGGCATACATGATCCACGTTCCGGTATTCTTGAGGGTTGTCGATAGCCCCGTGGTAGCAGAGTCAACTGGCCACAGAATCATCCAATGCGGGGGTTCCTTTATCGGGGTGCCCGATGTTGCGTGAGGATCAGACGCGCTCCAGTCCGTGGCACCGGCCAGCATATACTCGATACCGGGCTCCGTGTTTGTGGGCTTCGGTTTGTGGTCCGCCATGTCCTTTTCCCACTGCAACGCTGGAGCATTGGCACAAAAAGGCGGATCGCCGATCACGCCCACGTGGCCGGGAAAGCACGTAAATCCATTGCTACCTTCACGCAACACGGTCTCCTCGCCGTTCTCGCTCCGATCGACCACCTTGGCCGATCGGGCAATATTGGATGGCGCCGCCGAGAGGGCGCGCGCGATCTTTGTTCCTTTGGATTCATGTTCTTTCGTTTGCGCCGTCGCCGGGAACGCCACCACTACGAAGGAACTGATGAGCAACGCTTGAACTGATTTCATAAAACCCTCCGCGCTTTGATGGGGCTTGGCAATGGCGGATTCTACCCACCGACACATTTGGATGCCATCACGTCGAAATGCGCCTCGTCTGCCTGATTCAGCAGTGAGCATCATCGGCACTTTCCCTGCCTTTAAGCTCGACAATCAAATTGTGGAATCAGTGCTTCGATTGTTGCTGGCCACTCGGGCTTCTTGCCGGCCTAAACAGCAGACCGAACAGCAAAAAAATACCCAGTGCCGCGCTCGCGGGAATCACCCAAATTGCGTGCCAATCGTGCCGCACCTGCAAACAGGCATGCGCGGCCGCTGCCGCATCGCTGCAAGCTGACTCGCGGATGGCATAGCGGTTCACGATGGCGCCGGACACGAAGGCACCGACGAAATAGCCCAAGCCGTTGGTCACGAAATTGATCAGGCCTTGCGCCGCAGCGCGTATCGTTTCCCCAGCGCGTTGATCGGTAAACACCTGACCGCCGACAAAGAAAAAGTCGTAGCACACCCCGTGCAACAAAATTCCTGCGTAGATCAGCCACATGCCGTTGCCCGCATTGCCGTTGGCAAAGGCGAAATAGCGCAATCCCCATGCCAGCATTCCCACCAGCATGATCACTTTGATGCCGAAGGTGCGCAGTAGGTATGCGAGGGCCAGCATGAAGGCCACTTCGGAGATCTGTCCGAAGGTCTGGATGAATGCCGCCTCCGGCACTTTAATCTCATTCAAAAACGGGTTGGCAAAGGTGTAGTAGAACTGCAAGGGGATGCACAGGAGGAATGAGCCGACCACAAAGATCAAGAAATCGCTTTGCTTAAGGAGTTGCAGCGCGTCCAACCCTAAGGCGTCGCGCAGCCTGAAGGGCGCATGCGTTGCCTGCGGCGGTGTGTGCGGCAACAAAAGCGCGTAGGCGGCCATCACCAGCGAGGCGCCGGCCGCAATTTTCAGCGGCGTCACCAGCGCATCGGCGTGCAAGCTCTTGCCAATGAGTACCCCTGCGGCAATCCATCCCAATGTACCGAGCACTCGGACGTAGGGAAAGCTGCTGGATTCCTTCAGGTGATGGAAAGCGATGGAGTTGGTCAGCGACAACGTCGGCATGTAGCACAAGGCGTAGAGGATGAGGAGCGGATAAAACGTGGCGAACGATGTCTGCCTCGACACCAGCAACATGAGGCCGGCGCCCAAAAAATGCAGCGCAGCCAGGAGTTTTTCGCTGGCGAACCAGCGGTCAGCGACGATTCCAATGAAGAACGGCGACAGCAACGCGCCAATCGCCGTCGCTCCGTACGCCAGGCCAATCTGCGCATCGGTGAAATGCAAGGTTTGGCCGAGGTAGGTGCCCATGGTCACGAACCACAGACCCCAAATGAAATATTCCAAAAACATCATCAGCGCGAGGCGCGCCGGCGCCAGCGCCGTGGGCGCCGGGGTCGATCCGGGGAGCGCCTCGCTCATGGCAGTTCGCGGATTCGGATGTGGCGCAGCGCCAGGGATCCGGGATGATCTCCTTGAATGCCGATCAAGCCTGCCTTCGCTAAGCCATAATTCGGATATTTTGAGAATTTGCTGGCCGCCACTTTCGCCTTCCAGTCAGGGCTGGCTATGTCGTATTCGACCACTTTCTGGCCATTCAGCCAGTGCTCGACATGATTGCCCTTGACGATGATGCGTGTCTTGTTCCATTCGCCGAATGGCTTCACTACGCCGGCGGGCGCCGCATAGAGGCCATAGGCCGACGCCGCGGCTGTCAGTGGGTTGCGCCCATCGGGCGCGTTGGCATCGTCAAGGAGCTGATACTCGGGGGCGCTCCAGTAAATCTCATCGTATTCGCGGGTGCCGCGATAAAACAGACCGCTATTGCCCGCTTTGCCGATTTTCCATTCGAGTTCGAGCTCAAAGTTGCCGAACTCCTTGCGCGTGACCAGATCATCGACGTTCCCCTCCTTCGAGAGTGTCGCCCCGACAACGTGCCAGCCCTTCGGCATGCCATCCGAGCGCCAGCCGCGAAAAGTGTCGAGCAGTTTGCCGTCGAATAATGTCTGCCAATTGCCGGTCGCGCTCTCGCCGCCGTGCGCATCGTCCGAACCTGCCATGACTGCCCCGCTGATGCCTGTGCCAGTCAGGCTTGCCAGAACCACCACCCCGACAAACAGTGCTGCCTGAATTCTTGCTTGGTGCATTTCATCCCCCTTTCCATTCGCCGCGCGCCACCGCCGGAACATACGATTCAAGGCCGGGCGGCGGATAATCCAATGTTTTACCGAGTTCGGCGCTTTGGTAGGCCGCCATCAACAGGGATACCACTTCCAGTCCGTCATCGAAAGTCAGCCGGGGTGCTTCCTTACCGAGGAAGGCCCGCACGAAGTGGCGGTCTTCGTTCTCGTAGCCGTATGCGCCGGCTTCGTTAGCCACCACCGGCATCAATCCCAGCTCGGCGTTTTGCTTCTCCACCAGATCCTCGCCGATCCCGGCGCGTACTCTGCGCGAAAAAAACAGGTTGAGTCCGCTATCGAGCGAATTCCACGACATCGAGTACTCGGGCCCCAGAAGCTCGGCAGACAGGCGCAGGCCGGCGCCCACGAAGCTCCAGGAGGTCGACGCTTCGCCGATGAGGATTTGTTTTTCTGGAGTTTCGAATTCGATCGTCACGCTGGCGAAATCCTCTGATGGTCGCCTTGCGTAATCCACCTCGCGGCCGAAGGCTGCGGAGAGTTCGTCGCTATAGGGAGGGCGCGCCCATTTGAGGCTTGCGACATGGCCGGTGATGCGCACCGGGCGCACCGAGGCTGGCGCACTGCCGGGTTGCGTCAGCAAATGACGAACCAGCAGGACCGAGTGGCACATCATGTCGTTGAGCACGCCGCCGCCCTGCAACTCCCCGCGCCAGAACCAAGGCGCATGCGGCCCGCTGTGCTCTTCGGAGGCGCGGGCAAGATACGGCCGTCCGGTGCTGGCCGCGCCGCGCGCCCAAAGCCGGCTGCGGCCGGCCTCAATTTGCGGGGCGAATACCTGATTTTCCAAATAGCCATGCGCAACACCGGCGCGCTGAATCAGGGCTAGCATGCGCTTCGCCTCGGCGAGGTTTCGCGCCAGCGGTTTCTCGCAGGCGATGCCTCGCAGCGTACCCACCCCGCCCTCGAGGGCATGAACAATTTCCTCCATGTTCTCGAGGCGCATGTGGTTCGGTCCGGTGAGCCAGAGCGCCTCGATCATGGGATCTGCCACCATGTCGCGGATGGAACCATGAGCCTTGGCCTCACCGATGTCCAAGCTGCGCGCCAGCGCCGCGGCCGCGCTGGCATGATTGAGATTAGGACTCCACACCCCACGAACTTCGGCATCCCGCACCGCTTGAAAGGCCTGCATATGGAAGCGGGCGTTGAACCCCGAGCCGACGAATCCCACGCCCAGGGGGCCTGCACGGCGAGTCTTGTTGCTAATCATGTGGAGCCTAAGTCCAGTTTTCGCAACAGTTCCGGGGGCGGCGGGTCGAACTTCGACAAGGGCACGTTGCCGATGTAGCCCCCGTCTTGACCGGACTGGAAAAGATTGTCCATCCACTCAATCATCGTGAATCGCTCCGTCACAGCTCCCTCCTCCGCATCAAGTTGGTAAGCGACAACCTTAGTCAGGCAACGCGTACAGGAGATCGTAAAGATCGGCTCGCACAGTCCAAAAGATGGCCTCAAGACTTAGCGAGCGCCAAAGAATTACGTCAAAAGCAGATCAAACTTCAAGACCCGTAGCCCGGCAGACCCCAAAAGACATAGCACGTTAAGGGTCACCCAGCATGAACTCAGTGTGATTCAGAGCGTGATCCGTCGCGCGGCTGGAATACGACGCCGTCCTTCATGACGAACGTCACGTTCTTGAGGACGTTCACGTCGGCGAGCGGATCGCTTGCCACGGCGATCAAATCCGCATACGCCCCAGCTGCAACAACCCCTATCTCGCCTAGCTTGCCGAGCAGCTCGGCCGCGCGCGATGTCGCTGATTGAATGGCTTGCATCGGCGTCATGCCGAATTCCACTTCGCGGGCAAATTCTTCGGCAATCGGCTCGGACCACTTGAAGCCGCCAACATCCGTGCCAAAGGCTATCTTGACGCCCGCATGCAATGCTTTGGCGAAGGAAACACCATGCAGTGCAACGCGCTTGCGATCGCGCTTTCCTGTATCCGTGTCCGCGGGATCCCAATCCGTGTAGTACACCTGTAGGGTCGGCACGTACCACGTGCCCTGCTTGCGCATCTGCGCAATCTGCGCGTCGCTTAACTCGAGCCCGTGCTCGATCGAATCGCATCCTCCGTCGAGTGCGCGCTGCAAACCCAGGCCATTGTAGGCGTGGCAGGCCACTTTCTTTCCCCAACCGTGGGTTTCGTCCACGATCGCCCTGAGTTCCTCAACGGTGAGCGTCGGCTGCGAAACCAGGGCGCCGTGCGCGTCCAGCCACGATCGATGGGTCATGTACACTTTGATCCAGTCTGCGCCGTGATCCAATTGTTCGCGTGCAGCCTTTCGCGCCTCAACCGCGCCGTCGATCAATTGCGAACCCTTGGGTACGGTGATCTCCGGTGCGTAGTCTTCGAGGGGATAACCACCGGTCGATGAAATCGACAAGGTCGACACCCACATTCGCGGCCCCGGTATCACTCCCTCGTTGATCGCCTTTTTGATGCCGACATCGCCGTACCCGGCACCCTCGGTTTCCATGTCGCGAATGCTGGTGAACCCCTGCTCGAGTGCGCGGCGTGCGGACACGACTGCGCGCGCCGCTCGATAGGAAGCCGGAGCCTTTAACAATTGCGCATCGTAGCCGCCGTCCGCCGCATCCTCGCCCTGTAAAAAAATGTGGGTGTGCGTATCGATGAGGCCCGGCAACACCGTTGCTGATCCCAATTCGATTACTTGCGCATCGGCGGGCACCGATTGGGAGTCGGCCGAAGTCACATCGATGATGCGATTACCCCGAATGACGATTTGGACATTGCGGCGCGGCTTCTCACTGGTTCCGTCGATGAGCCACTGCGCGCGAACGACGAGGGTTCGCGGAACAGAAGTGCCCGCCGCAGCGCGATTTGCACTTTGCGCCATAGCAACGCTGGAGCAGACAACGAGCCCCAGGGCAAGCAACCCTTTTCGATTCATAATCGATCGCCCGCTATTGCTTCAGCCGCCTCAAGCATAGATCTTTTGCGAAATCCGTCGTTATATTTGGCGATGGGCGGGTGCGATTCGGCGCCGCGCTAGTTATACGCTCACCCGCACTTCGAATCGCCGCAGTTCAAGCAGGTATTGCAGCCGTCCATCATGACCACGGCCGCGGTGCTGCATTTCGCGCAAAGCTGCGCTCCTTCCGGAAAATGCGACTTGGAAAAGGCATCCGTTTGCTTGGTGCGCGCTTCGAATTCAGCGCGCTTCTGGTCGACCATTTTGCGCTGGTGCACATCCAGTTCCGGCTTCTTGAGCAGTCCGATCGATTGCAGATGGCGCTCAATCACATAGCCCAATTCGGCGATGGTCGAGGGCATGAACTTGCCGCCCGGTTGCCAGTACCCGCCCTTCGGATCGAATACCGCCTTGAGTTCATCGACCAAGAAAGTCGTATCGCCGCCCTTGCGGAACACAGCGGAGATGACCCGCGTCAGCGCCACGATCCACTGAAAGTGATCGAGGTTCTTGGAATTGATGAACACCTCGAACGGCCGCCGCTGTTCGTGCTGGGTGCCTTCATTGAGCAGGATATCGTTGATGGTGACGTACATTGCATGATCGGACACGGGGGTCTTGATCTTGTAAGTCGAACCGATCAGCACTTCCGGGCGCTCGAGCTTCTCGTGCATCCAGATGACGTTGTCCTGACTTTTCGGTGCATCCTTGGAGGTGGCCGTTGCCGCCTCCTTCGCCTCGGGTTTCTGCACGCGATACTTAGCGATTTTTTTGCCGATTTTGATGTGAGCCATGATCAAAACTTCCCGTAGTAGCCTTCTTTGAGTGCATCGAACAAATTGGCGGCGGTATGCATTTCACCGTCGTACTCGATCTCCTGATCGCCGCGCGCCTCCACCTCGGTGCCATCCTCCAAGGTGAAGATATACGTGGTGTTCTTCAAGTCGTCTTCTTTGACCAAAACGCCCTGGAAGGCCTCAGGATTGAAGCGGAAAGTCGTACAGCCCTTCAAACCCTGCTCATAGGCGTACATGTAAATATCCTTGAAATCCTCGTACTTGTAATCGGTGGGCACATTGGCGGTCTTGGATATCGAGGAATCGATCCACAGCTGCGCCGCAGCCTGTATATCCACGTGTTCCTTCGGGCCGATGTCATCGGCAGAGATAAAGTAGTCCGGCAACTTCTCGGCTGCGTTTTGCGAGTTGGGCATGGCGCGCGGATTGACCAATACTCGGTATGCCAGCAACTCGAATGAAAACACGTCGATTTTTTCCTTGGACTTCTTCCCCTCGCGCAGCACATTGCGGAAATAGTGGTGCGCAAAAGAGGGTTCGATGCCGTTGGAGGCATTGTTGGCGAGGGACAGTGAAATGGTGCCCGTCGGGGCAATCGAGGTGTGATGCGTAAAGCGCGCTCCGACTTCGGCCAGTTCATCGACCAATTCTGGCGAAGCCTCGGCGATGCGCTGCATGTAGCGGCTGTAACGTGCGTGCAGCACGCGACCGGCGACTCGCGCGCCTAAGCGCCAGCCATCCTTGACCATTTCAGGGCGTTTGCGCAACATTTCGCGCGTCACCGTGAATTCCTCGCTCATGATGGGTGCGGGGCCCTTCTCCTTCGCCAGGTCCAGCGCCGCTTCCCAGCCGGCGACGGCCATTTCGCGCGACACATTCTGGGAGAAAGCCACCGATTTCTTAGAGCCGTACTTCATGCACTGCATGGTGATGGCCGAGCCCAAGCCTAGAAAACCCATGCCATGGCGGCGCTTGCGCATGATTTCTTCGCGCTGCTGCGGCAGAGGCAGACCGTTGATCTCGACCACGTTGTCCAACATGCGCGTGAAAACTTTCACCACCTTGCGATAGGTTTCCCAGTCGAAACGAGCTTCCTCGGTGAACGGATCGATTACGAATTTAGTGAGATTCACCGAGCCCAACAGACAGGAGCCGTAAGCGGGCAACGGCTGTTCTCCGCAGGGATTGGTGGCGCGCACATTTTCCGTCCACCAGTTGTTGTTCATCTCATTGACTTTGTCGATGAGGATGAATCCCGGCTCGGCAAAATCGTAGGTGGAAGTCATGATGACATCCCAGACCCGGCGCGCCGGCAATGTCTTGTAGATCTTGCAGGCAACCAGGCCTTCATCGTTCGCGACGTAGCCTTCTGTATAGGGCCATTCGCGCCAGACGAATTTCGCGGTATCGGTCAGATCGGGCCGCTCCGCTTCGTATTCTTGGCGTCCTAAGGGGAAAGCCAGCGTCCACTCGCCATCGCTCTTCACGGCTTTCATGAATTCGTCCGTGACGAGCAGGGACAAATTGAATTGCCGGAGGCGGCCGTTCTCGCGCTTGGCGCGGATGAATTCCAGCGCATCGGGATGTCCGATGTCGAAAGTACCCATCTGCGCACCGCGCCGGCCGCCGGCCGAGGAGACGGTGAAACACATCTTGTCGTAGATATCCATGAATGACAGCGGGCCCGAGGTATAGGCGCCCGCACCGGACACGTAGGCACCCCGCGGCCTCAAGGTGGAGAATTCATAGCCAATGCCGCAACCCGCTTTGAGCGTGAGACCCGCTTCGTGCACCTTCTTCAGGATATCGTCCATCGAATCGCGAATCGTCCCTGACACCGTGCAGTTGATCGTCGATGTAGCCGGCTTGTGTTCCAATGCGCCGGCATTCGATGTCACGCGCCCCGCCGGAATGGCGCCTTGGCGCAAGGCCCAGAGAAAGGATTCGTACCATTGCTCGCGACAGTGCTCTTCTTCCACGTCCGCAAGCGCGCGCGCGACGCGCTTGTAGGTGTCATCCATCGATTTGTCGACGGGCGACCCGTCCTTAGACGTCAGCCGGTATTTCTTATCCCAGATGTCGAAAGAGGCTTCTTGGTAAGGAATGCTGCCAACGTCTTTGGGCTGTATTTTGACCACCGTATTCATTGGTATGTACGCCGCTCCGTTTATATTTTATTGGGCCAATTTTTGAACACAAAAGGCGGTCTTGCCGCGAAAAAAGGTGTGCTGACGTACCTAAGCTGATGGGACTTAACGGGCCTGCCTAACACAACATCTTGTGTTTGAGGCGAGAGGGTACGGCGCGATGGCAATCAACGTCAAGACATTTTTCACACTATTTTCTGCCAGAAAACTAGTTATATTTCAATCAGTTACGGAAATCTCAAGAGAAATTGGCTGATTACACTTTCGGAAGCGAAGGTCAAGCGCAAATCGCAACGCCGCAAGATCTTGTGTTTGCACACGTTATCCACAATATGTCCCATTGACTTTGAACCACGTCACACTTTTCGGCGCGCTGCTTGCGTGCCGGCGCGAGTTGAAATCATTCCCGCCGGCCCAATTCCATCGGCCACGCGCGTAAGTCTTCGAATCAAGAAATTTTGCTCACCCCTATCCTCTCTAATAGAAGCGCCGCCGGCTGACATCCACGAGGAGGCGAATCACTTCGTACTGAGCGTGGATCTGCCCGCTTCCGTGTAAAATCGTGATACTGGCGAGCAAGGGCGGACGAAAAATCCGGCCTTGTATTTAGCCGCGGCGTGCATGCGCGGTCACACATCCCGAAGGACTCCGCATGAACCTGCGTCTGAAATGTGCAGAAGCCGCTCTCGCCGCCGCTCTTTTGAGCGCCCCGGTGTACGCGGTCATTCCTGCCGCCGATGCTTCCCCGCTGCCCTCGCTGGCGCCCATGGTCAAGCGCGTTTCCCCTTCGGTCGTGAACATCGCCACGCGTGGCACCATCAAAGATCGCCCCGGCCGCAATCCGCTGTTGGACGATCCGTTTTTCCGCCGCTTCTTCGAGACTCCGCCGGACGCGCGACCGCGCGAGCGGCAATTCCAGAGCGCCGGCTCGGGGGTTATTGTCGATGCAAAAAACGGCTACATCATCACCAATCATCATGTCGTCGAGAACGCCACGGAGATCACGATTACGCTGCTCGATAATCGAACCTTTTCGGCAAAAGTGATCGGCACGGATGAAGGCGCGGATATCGCCGTGCTGCAAGCCAAGCAGCCCAATCTCGTGGCGATGGCGCTCGGCGACTCCGCCAAACTCGAGGTCGGCGACTATGTCGTCGCCATCGGCAATCCCTTCGGTCTGCAGCACACCGTCACCGCAGGCATCGTCAGCGCCTTGGGGCGCACCGGCATCAATCCCGCACCCGGCGGCTATGAAGATTTCATCCAAACCGATGCCTCGATCAATCCGGGTAATTCCGGCGGCGCGCTGGTGAACCTTCGCGGCGAGCTCGTTGGCGTCAACTCCGCCATTTTGTCGGGCAGCGGCGGCAACATTGGCATCGGTTTTGCCATTCCGGTGAACATGGTTCGATCGAGCATGGACCAGCTGATTAAATTCGGCCAGGTCAAACGAGGCGTTCTTGGCGTGCAGCTCTATAGCATCAATGCCGACATCGCCAAGGAATTCGGGCTAACCGACACCAACGGCGCGCTGGTCGCGGGCGTGGCTCAGGGCTCATCCGCGGAACGCGCCGGAATCAAAACCGGCGACATCATCATCGCGCTCAACGGCAACACCATGAAAACTTCCGGCGAGCTGCGCAATGCCATTGGCATGCTGCACGTGGGCGACCAGATCGAGCTGGGGCTGCTGCGCGACGGCAAGCCGCGCAAAGTCACCGCATTGATCGGCGAGCGCAGCGAGGTAGAATCGGCCGGCCTCGCGGAGATGAACAAGAATCTCGAGGGCGCGGAACTGGCCGATGCGCCGGATGGTGGCGGGGTTGTGGTGAATAAAGTGCAAGAAGCAAGCGCTGCGGCGCAATCGGGTCTGCGAGTCGGAGATATCATCGTGGCGGTGGGCCGAACGCCCGTCACCAACATGCGATCGTTTCGGGACGCGGTCAAGGGAGCCTCGGTGCTCGTGCTCAGGGTTCGCCGCGGCAGCGACACGCTGCTGTTGCCGATTCGCTGATGCGCCTGCTTTCCCTGGTCGTCCTCGGCGGCACCGGCTTTCTAGGCACGCGGCTGGTTGCCCGCTTGATCAAAGATGGCCACCGGGTGACGGTGTTGTCGCGCGACCGCGAGCTGCACAAGCATTTGCTCGTGCTACCTGGCCTGACGCTGGAGAACTGCGATGTGTACCAGGAAGCGCAGCTGAGCGAGCGTTTCCGCGGCAAGGATGTGGTCATCAATTTGGTCGGGATTCTCAACGAGCGCGGCTTCGCAGGCGCCGGCTTCCGGCGTGCGCACACGGAGCTCACGCAGCATGTGCTGAATGCCGCCCGTTCCGCCGGCGTCACGCGTCTGCTGCACATGTCCTCGTTGAAAGCAGCCCCCGATGCGCCCAGTTATTATTTGCGCTCCAAGGGCGAAGCGGAAAAGTTGATTCGCGACCAAAACACCGCCTTGGACTGGACAATATTCAAGCCATCGGTGATGTTCGGTCCCGGCGACTCCTTCTTGAATCGCTTTGCGGCGCTGCTGGCGGCGATTCCGCTCATCTTCCCTCTGGCGAGGCCCGATGCCCGCCTGCAACCCGTGTTCGTGGATGATGTGGTGAATGCCATGCTGCGTTGCCTGCACGGCGGCGCGAGCGCCCGTCAGACTTATGAACTCGGCGGCCCGCAGGTGTACACATTGCTCGAGATTGTCGCACTTGTAGCGAAACTGACGCATCGGCGCCGCTGGATAATTGGTCTGCCCAATTTCCTGGGCAGCATGCAGGCCTTCTTCATGAACTTCGTGCCCGGGCGGCCCTTTTCAACCGATAACTACCGCTCGCTGAAAGTGGACAGCGTGTGCAGTGAGGATGGCTTCGCGAAACTCGGCATCAAGCCGCAATCGATGGCGGCCTCGGCCGGGCTTTTTCTGGGCGCTCAAGAGGACAATGCGCGCTTGAGCCACGACCGCGCGGCAGCCGGCAGGTCCAAGGCGATGCTGACCAAGACATTCAACGACTTGAGCCGCTAGAGAAGTAGGCAGCCAGCCTGCGCGCTCACCCATCCCGCCCCGGAGGCGCGGGAAATGCGGCGGCGGCCGAGAATATCCACTCGCGAAACTGCGCCACTTTAGGCAGCGCCAAAAAGTTTTTCGGACAAACGAAATGATATGCCGAGGAGTACGGCACTGCGCCTGACCCGGCGAGCTTGAGCGAGCCCTTCTGCAGTGAGCGCGTGACCAGCGTCCAACGGGCGAGCGCATACCCTAAGCCTTCTTCGGCCGCTGCGAGGAGACCCGCGGAATCCTCGATGCTCGGCGCTCGGGAGTGCCACGCAGCCTCCTCGGTAACCTGAGCCCACACTCTCCAGGGTTCATCGGCGCTCTCCAGCAATGGATACTCACTCAACGAAGTGCCGCGCTCGAGCATGCCGTATTGCTTGATCAACTCGGGGCTCGCAACCGGCACCAACCAGTCGTCCAGCAATTTTTCGCTGTGCACATTCGGATAGTTGCCGCGTCCGAAGCGGATGGCAATGTGATTGTTGGATCGCGAAAAATCCACCAAGTCGCGTGAAGTATGAAAGCGCAGATCGATGTCGGGATACTTGCGTCTAAATGAGCGAAGACGCGGCAGCAGCCAAATCTGCAAGAACGAGGACAACAAGCTTATCTGCAAAGGCCCGGTGCGACGGTGATGCTTCATCTGTTGAAGCGCGGACTCGAGCGTTTCCAGACCCGCTCTTACCGCAGGCAGCAGCTCCAGACCCTCATCGGTGATTTCAACCCGGCGGCCGCTGCGCCGGAACAGCGGCACCTGGATATACGCTTCCAAGGTCTTGATCTGCTGACTCACGGCCGCCGGCGTGACGTTGAGTGCATCAGCGGCCGCTGAAAAACTCAAGTGAGCGGCGACGGCTTCGAACACCCGCAAGGATCCCAATGGCAGTCGGTCGTACGCGGATGGCACTTAAGTTTTCCTTAACAGATGGTCAGAGAGTGCGTTTGTTCGCAACGGGCCGGAGGAACAACCTATCTCCCGTGGCAATAATTCTAATCGGAGTGCATATCATGAACGACATATTCTACGTTGCAAGGCTGATGCAGGGGCTGCTGGCCGTGACCATCGTATCCGCCATCGTGTTCGCGATTCAGTTCGCGCTGGTCGATTGAGCCGAGCCCGCGGATGTTCCACATAGGAGGGTGTCGCGCTGATGCTGATCCAGCTTTGCCAGAGCGCGCGCACGGCGATAGAAGGCAGTCAGGTTACCGCCGGCTGCCTTCAATTCCCGCTCGAAGCCCGGCACGCAGCCATAATATGTGGCGATGGATGCCAGGTGTGCATTGTTGATGTCTTTCGCAAACCAAACGTCGAAGGGCATGTGGCCGCCGTCCCAGCGTGACTTGAGAAGTGCATACGCTTCTCGCATGGCCTCGAACATTTCGCGCTTACGCTCGCGCATCAACGGCTCAGGTAAGCCCGAGTCGTACAGCGTGCGCAGACGGGCACGCGTTTGGCTCATGAGCTCGATCACCTCGAGATAGCGTGTCTGCTGCACGAGATGATCCGCCAAGTCCTTGTCGCGGCCTTGTTGCTGCAGCCAACGCCTAACCCCTTCTTCTTCAACAGTGGTTGCAAGCGCCTCATTGAAGGCGGCATCGTTGGGCACGTAAAGCAACTGATGGCTTAGCTCGTGAAAAATGATTGAGGCCAACTCCACATCGTTCCACGCCACCATGGTGCTCAAGATGGGATCATCGAAGTGGCCCAGGGTGGAATACGCGGCGACGCCGCCGACGAGCACGTCGTAGCCGCCGGCATGTAAGTTCGCGGCGAAACGGCGGGCACGGGCTTCGACAAAATAACCTCGGTAGGAAACGCAGCCGACGATCGGGAAACACCATTGCTTCGCGTCCACCGAAAACTGCGGGGCGGCCACCACATTCCAAACCACATAAGGCCTGCCGATGTCAGCATATTTTCGATAACTGCCGTTGTCCGGCAGTCCCAACTCGCGGCTCGCGAAGTCGCGGATCGCGGTCGCTGATTTTAACTGTTCCCGTAACGCCTTGGACGTCGAGGGTTTGTCGATTACGCCGGCGACGGGCTCGCGCTTGGACATCAGCGAGAAATGTCCTTGCGCGCTTTGCAACAAGTAGCAACCGCCACTCAAGGAGGCAATGAGCGCGATAGCCACGGCGGCGCGGATTGTGATGACGATGCTGTTAAGATTCACGCATGCAAGTGTATCTGGTTGGCGGTGCGGTTCGAGACGCGCTGCTGGGACTCACCGTCAAGGAACGCGATTGGGTCGTCGTGGGCAGCACCCGGGATGAGCTGTTGCGTTTGAAGTATCGGGAAGTGGGCCGCGACTTTCCGGTGTTCCTGCACCCTCATTCCCATGAAGAATATGCCTTGGCGCGGCTCGAGCGCAAAGTAGCGCCGGGATATCGCGGGTTCACCGTTGAATTTGGACCTGAGGTCACACTCGAGGAAGATCTCGCCCGCCGCGATCTGACCATCAATGCCATCGCGCAAGCCGAAGACGGATCGCTACTCGATCCCTTCCAAGGACAGCGCGACCTCAACGATCGCGTGCTTCGGCACGTCTCCCCGGCCTTCGTCGAGGACCCGGTGCGGATCTTGCGGGTGGCGCGGTTTGCCGCACGCTTCGATTCCCTGGGTTTTCGCGTCGCGCCAGAGACGCTGGAACTCATGCGCGCCATGTCCGCGCGTGGCGAGGTCGATGCGCTGGTGGCCGAACGCGTATGGCAGGAGACCGAAAAGGCCCTGCGCGAGCCGGGGGCCAGCGTATTTTTCCGCGTGCTGCGCGAATGCGGCGCGCTGAAGATCATCTTTCCGGAAATCGATGCGCTGTTCGGCGTGCCGCAACCGCAGAAGTGGCACCCTGAAATTGACACCGGCGTACACACCCTGATGGTGCTCGATCAGGCCGTAGCCTTGAGCGCGGACCCGAAGGTCCGCTTCGCCGCGCTGGTGCATGATCTTGGCAAGGCGGGTACGCCACCAGGCGAGTGGCCCGGCCACAAGGGACATGAAGAGCGCAGCGTCGCCCTCATCGAAGCGATAGCCAACCGATTGCGGTTGCCGAACGACTACCGGGATCTCGCGGTGATCGTGGCGCGCTATCACGGCAACGTGCATCGGATCTTTGAGCTGCGCGCAAAAACCATCTTGGGCATCCTGGAAAAAACCGATGCATTCCGCCGACCCGAGCGATTCTCACAAGCGCTGCTTGCCTGCGAGGCCGATTCGCGCGGCCGTTTAGGCCTCGAGAACAGGCCTTATCCGCAGCGTGCTTATCTGCAAGGCGCGCGCGATGCCGCAGCCGCCATCAAACCCTCGGCGCAGGATGTGGCCGAGCATGCCGGTCCGCAAATTGCCGAACGGCTGCATGCACGGCGCCTGGAAGCCATCGAAATGCTGGCCTCGCCACACAGCCGCGTTCCGTAGCCGTCACCCTTAGCAGCCACCCTTAGCGGGGTCCTAGAGCGTGTGCCGCAGGTCAAGAAGTTCGAAGCCAGACAGGGGCGTCTCGATACCTCGCTGCCAAGCCATAGCCTTGAAGCGCTCGCCCATCTCCCCCGGCAGCATCAGTTGCCGCGCCTCCCCCGCCAGCCGCGCAAACTTATTCTCATCGTCACCGGCGGCCAAGCGCATTTCTTCATCGATGCCGGTGGCGGCCAGAAAGTGCGCCTGGGTGGTGAAGCCGGCCAGTTCGAAGCCGGCATCGCGCGAGCCTTCGGCGAGCGAGGTGAAATCGACCCACGCCGTAATGTCCTGCAGACCAACGTGCGCGAAGGGATCGCTGGTGGCTCGATGTCGGTAATGGCACACAAGCGTGCCTTCGTGCCTTTCGGGCAGGTAATAGTGAGCACGCGGCAGCCCATAATCGACCCACAGCACGGCACCGGCGCGCAGTGCATGCGTGACGGCTTGTGTAAAGCCATGCAAGCGCGGGCAGTATTCCGAAACGTACCCCTCGTCCCACCCGGCGCTTGCCTCATAGAGACGGCGGCATTGGTGACTCACATCCAGGTTGGCGGGCCGCACCGCCCAGCCGAACTGCCCGTGATCGACGCTCACGCCCAATTCCTCGATGCCGTGCGAGTGCCAACGAAAGCGCACCACCGGCAGCGCATCGAGCACCTCGTTCGCGAGGACCACGCCGTCAAAGGCCTGTTGCGGCGGCTCATCGAGCCAACGCACCCGCGCGACCAAGTGGGGCAGGCGCTCTTCCAGAAACGCGCGCTGGCGCTCGCGAAGATCCGCGCTGATCTCGAGTATCCAATAGTTCTGCGGTAGCTGCTCAAGCTCCTCCAGGCGCGACAACAAATCCGCCGCGAGGCGCCCGCTGCCCGCGCCTATCTCAAGAATGCACGGCGCTGCGAATGATCGCAGCACTTCGCCGCATTGCCGCGCCACGCAGCGGCCGAACAGGCTCGACACCTCGGGCGCCGTGGTGAAATCGCCGCCTATCCCTAGTTTTTGAGTGCCGACGCTGTAGTAGCCGAGGCCTGGAGCATACAGCGCCAAGTCCATGAAGCGCTCGAAGCTGAGCCAGCCGCCCGCTGCGGCAATTTGTTGGGTCAAATAGGTTACCGTGCGTTCGCTGTGACGCGCCGCGTGCGCATCGAGCGTCATTTCACGCCGCCTCGAAACTTGGGGTATCTTTCACGCATGGTGGCCATTAATGATAATTTTGCCCTGCGTGATCAGGTGGTGCTGATCACGGGCGGCGCGCGCCGCGTCGGCGCGGAGATCGCCCGGGCCCTGCACGCGGCGGGTGCGAATGTATTGATCCACTATCGCTCCTCGGCCGCGGCGGCCATTGGTTTGGCGGAGGAATTCAACAACGTCCGCCCGCAATCGGCGGCCATTTTTGCCGCGCACCTGTCGGAGGCGGATGCACCCGACAAATTGGTCGCGGCGACGTTGCTGCAGTTCGGACGCTTGGACATCTTGATCAACAACGCGTCGAGCTTCTATGCCACGCCCATGGGCAGCATTTCGGCGGCGCAGTGGGATGACCTCATCGGCACGAACTTCAAGACGCCGCTGTTCTTGTCGCAGGCCGCCGCGCCGAGCTTGCGCGCGCAACGCGGACTCATCATCAACATGGTCGATATCCACGCAGTGCGGCCGCTCAAGGGCCATCCTGTTTACAGCGCCGCCAAGGCGGGGTTGGCGATGCTGACCCGCTCGCTGGCCCGCGAGCTGGGTCCGGAGGTTCGCGTCAACGGCATCGCGCCGGGGCCGGTGCTCTGGCCAGAAGCTGAGATGGATGAAGCATTGAAGCGCGAGATCGTCGCGAAGACCGCACTTAAGCGCCACGGTACACCGCAGGACATCGCCCGTACGGCGCTGTTCTTGGCCAAGGACGCGCCGTACATCACGGGGCAAATCATCGCGGTGGATGGCGGCCGAAGCATCTGACTTAGCCTGGACCGGACTTAGGCGCTTGGGCGAGCCAGGTTGGTAGATCCGAGACACGGCGCTCCAGCACGACGCCGACGTCGCGCGAGCCTCGGATCGCACCCGGCTTGCTCAAGGCGATCCGTACCCATGCCACGCCAAACTCCTGCAGGATGAGCATGGCCAGGTGCTCCGCCAGTGTTTCGACCAGGTGAAAGCTGGATGCTTCGACAAAGGCCAGTACCCGCTTTGCGACGCCCTTGTAGTTCAGGGTGTCATCGATGGAATCGGAGAGTGCGGCTTTGCGGATATCCGCGCTGAACTCGATATCGAGGATGACGGTTTGCTTAACCTGCCTTTCCCAGTCGAATATCCCGACGATGGTTTCGGTCTTGAGCGCGTGAATGAATATTTTGTCCAAATTAAACCCCTATGTTTCCGAGTTCCCAATTCGCGCGCGCGCTCATCCCGACGCTTTCGCGCATGCCCGCCTCCCAGCGTAGACATCCGGCAAGCGCGATCATCGCGGCATTGTCGGTGCAAAACTCGGTGCGCGGGAAAAACACCGCGGCTTGGGCTTGGCTCGCCAGCGCGGCCAGACGCTCGCGCAGCCGCCGATTGGCACCTACGCCCCCGGCGACGACCAAGCGTCGATGACCGGTCAGAGTCAAGGCGCGTCGGCACTTTTCGACCAGAACATCGACCACGGCTTCTTCGAAACCGCGGGCGATATCGGCTTTGACGCGCTCAGTTAAATCGCGCCCGCGCCGTGCAACCCAGGCGGCGGTCTTCAATCCGCTGAAACTAAAGTCGAGTCCCGGCCGGTCCAGCATCGGCCGTGGAAATACGAATTCGCCGCTGCGGCCCGTTTCGGCGAGCGCGGCCAAAGCGGCGCCGCCCGGATAGGGCAGCCCGAGCAATTTCGCGGTCTTGTCGAAGGCCTCGCCGGCCGCATCGTCCAAGGTTTCCCCCAAGATGCGGTACTCCCCCAGACACGCCACATCGACGAGCTGGGTATGACCGCCGGATACCAGCAGGGCCAGAAACGGGAACGACGGCGGTTCAGGCTCGAGCAGCGGCGCCAGAAGGTGGCCCTCCAAGTGGTGAATGCCCAGCGCCGGCTTGCCCCAGGACAAGCCCAAACCGCTCGCGAACCCTGCTCCGACGAGTAATGCACCGATCAAGCCGGGGCCCGCCGTATAGGCAATGGCGTCGATCGACTCCTTATCGGACTGGGCCTCGGTGAGCGCCTCGCGCACCAGGGGTAGCAGCCGCCGAATATGGTCCCGGGAGGCCAGTTCAGGCACGACCCCACCATAGGCCTGATGCATCGCGACTTGACTATGAATACGGTGGGACAGAAGCCCAGCAGCTTGGTCATAGACCGCTACCGCGGTCTCGTCGCAGGAACTTTCGATGCCTAAAACGCGCATATTTTTGCCTTTTGCGGGGGCGCACTTTAGAATGCGCCCCCCTGTCGCCGAATGCCGGCGGCCGTGCCACCAAATTTGAGGTCTGAATGCCCAGCGTTCGTGTTCGTGAGAATGAATATTTTGATGCCGCCCTGCGTCGCTTCAAGCGTGCCTGTGAAAAGGCGGGCGTCCTCACCGAGCTGCGGCGCCGTGAATTCTACGAGAAGCCGACCCAAGAACGTAAGCGAAAAAAGGCCGCCGCGGTAAAACGGCACCTGAAGCGCTTGTCGCGCGAAAACATGCGCAGCACCGGCCAACAGCCGTCGAGCCCTCCGCCGGCCGCTCCGTCCCGACCGTCGTACTAAAGGCATTGGTCGCGGTTTGAGCACCCTCAAAGAGAGAATTACCGACGATATGAAGGCAGCGATGCGCTCCGGCGAAAAGGAGCGGCTCGGGGTCATTCGCATGATCACCGCTGCCATCAAGCAGCGTGAGGTCGACGAGCGCATCAGCTTGGACGATAGCCAGGTGCTCTCGGTGCTCGAAAAGATGATCAAACAGCGCAAAGAGTCGGTGGAGCAGTTCAAGGCCGGCAACCGCCAAGACCTGGTCGACAAGGAAAGCGCGGAAATCACGCTGCTTCAGGGCTACATGCCCTCTCCTTTGAGCGGCGCTGAAATCGACGGATTGATCAATGAAGCCGTGGCGGCCACGGGCGCTGCGAGCATTAAAGACATGGGCAAGGTCATGGCCGTCATCAAGGCCAAGGCCCAAGGCCGTGCCGACATGGCCGCCGTCGGCGCGAAGATCAAAGCCAAGCTCGGCGGTTGACCCAAAGGCGCCCACATACCCGGCCGTATTCCAGATTCGTTTCTCGACGAACTCGTATCGCGTTCGGATATCGTCGATATCATCAGCGCCCGCGTGCCGCTGAAAAAGGCCGGACGCGAATATAAGGCGTGCTGCCCGTTCCACAACGAAAAATCCGCCTCATTCTCGGTCAGTCCGGATAAGCAGTTCTACCATTGCTTCGGCTGCGGCGCCCACGGCACCGTGATCGGCTTTCTCATGCAATACGAGAAGATGGAGTTTCTCGATGCCGTGGCGGATCTGGCGCAGCGTGCTGGCTTGGAACTGCCGCGCGAGGCGCAGGCGCCGCGCGATCCCGGCAGCGCCGACTTACATGAGCTCATGCTGCGTGCCGCGCGCTTCTTCGAGCAGAACTTTGCCGACAGTGCCCGCGCCCAGGAATATATTCGCCGGCGCGGTATCGATGCGGAAACCTGCGCCAAATTCAGCTTAGGGTACGCCCCGGACGCTTGGGAGGCACTACTCAAACGCTTCGGCGGTCAGGAAGAAGAGCGGCGACAGTTGCTGCAGGTGGGGCTCATTCTGGAACGCAGCGGCGAGCGTGCCGGGGGCTACTACGATCGCTTCCGCGATCGGCTGATGTTTCCGATCCGCGATTCGCGCGGCCGCGTGATCGGGTTCGGCGGACGGGTGATCGATCAAGGCGAGCCGAAATACATGAATTCGCCTGAAACCCCGCTATTTCACAAGGGCCGCGAACTCTACGGACTGTATGAAGCGCGCCAGGCGCGCGTCGATTTCAAGCGGCTGCTGATTGTCGAGGGTTATATGGACGTGGTTCGCCTGCACCAGGCCGGCATTAGCTATGCACTCGCCACGTTGGGGACGGCGACCACGCAAGAGCACTTGAATAAGATTTTCCGCCAAACCCATGAGGTGGTGTTTTGCTTCGACGGGGATCGCGCCGGCCGCCAGGCCGCTTGGCGGGCCCTGGAAAATGCCTTGCCCCTGGCGCGCGACGGGCGGGAACTGAAGTTCATGTTTCTGCCCGAGGGGCACGATCCGGACACCCTGGTGGCCGACGAAGGGCCGGTCGCCTTCGAAAACCGCATGCAAGAGGCGCTGCCGCTGTCCGAGTATTTGGTGCAGCAGCTCATGGCTGATGTCGACTTGGAGCACATCGACGGACGTGCAAAATTAAAGGCCCTGGCGGGGCCGCTGTTTGCCCGCATGCCGGAGGGCATTTATCGGGAAATGCTCGCCGACCAGCTGGCATCCCGGGTCGGCATGCCGGCCAATAAGCTCAAGGAATTTTTCGCAGCCGGCGAGTCCAAGCGGCCCGCAGAGCCTAGGCCGTCGGAACTCGGCGCCGGGCGCCGCGGTCGTATGAGTGTCGGGCGCGGCAATTTGCTGACCCAGGCCATCACCCTGGTTTTGCACCACCCCGCGGCCGCGAGCGCCATCGCTGATGTTCATTTGTTGAGCAGCATCGACAAGCCGGGCATTTCGGTGCTCAAAGAGCTGCTGGAACAGGCTGCGGCGGCCTCCGCTCCGGGCATCGCGCCGCCTGCGGCCCCAGCGCCGAGAGTTGCCACGGCTAGCACGGCCATGCTGCTGGAGCGCTGGCGGGGGCGCGTCGAATACGAGCGCTTGACCGAATTGGCCACCCTCGATCCTCTGGTGGCGGATACCGCCGCGGCAGTCAAGGAATTAAAAATGGCCGTGCAAAAGTTGCTCGAAGAGCACGGTCCGGGCCGCCGGATGGACGAATTGTTGAAAAAAGCGCAAGAATTGGGCTTGAATTACGACGAAAAGGCCGAATTAAGCTCACTTCTCCAAGCCAAAGGTCGGCCCAGGCCGCCTTCATAAAAGCCGAACAACGTGTGGCTACGGATTGCCCACAATCGTATACTGCTCGGCTTGCATTTTACAATGTTCAGATTCTTTACGAGGCGTCCACCTTGATCAAAAAAGCGCCAGCAGGCACAGCCACTCAAATCGCGGACGAGCGTCAGTCGCAGTTGAAGTTATTGATTGCGCGCGGCAAGGAGCAGGGCTACCTCACGTACGCTGAAGTCAACGATCATCTTCCCAGCGAAATCGTCGATCCCGAACAGATCGAAGACATCGTCAACATGATCAACGATATGGGTATCCCGGTGTACGAAAAGGCGCCGGATGCCGAGTCATTGCTGTTGACCGACGCGACTGCGGCTCCCGATGAGGAAGCCGTCGAAGAGGCCACCGCGGCGCTTGCCAATCTCGACGCGGAATTCGGCCGCACCACGGATCCGGTGCGCATGTACATGCGCGAAATGGGCACGGTCGAGCTGCTGACGCGCGAAGGCGAAATCCGCATCGCCAAGCGCATCGAAGAAGGCCTCGAGGCGGTCAAGATCGCCCTCGGCAGCTATCCCGGTACCTACGAGTTGCTGCTGCGTCATTATGAGTCGGTGAAAGCCGGTCAGATGCGGCTCGTCGATGTGATCGTCGGCTTCGTCGATCCGAACGCCCCGGATGAAATTGCGCAACCGCAGAATCCGAAGATGATGGCGTTGGAGCGCGAGGAAGCGGCCAATGACGATGATGAAGCCGACGGCGAAGAGGACGAGGAAGCCATCGATACGGGCCCGGACCCGGAAGAAGCTGCGAAGCGCTTCAACTCGATTGCCAAGTTGCATCATCAGTTCTTGAATGCGCTCGACAAGCTGGGGTCTAAGGATCCGAAGACCTTGAAGATCCGCAAGAAGATTTGCGGCGAATTGATGGAGCTCAAGCTCTCGCCGAAGATGTTCGACCAGTTGATCGATAACCTGCGCCAGCATGTGACGGAAGTGCGTCTGCTCGAAAAGGAAATCATGTTCCTTTGCATCAAGCAGGCGGGTATGCCGCGCAAGGATTTCATTTCGACCTTCCCAAAGAATGAAACCAGCACTCGATGGCTCGACAAGCACATCAAGGCAAAGAAGCGCTATTCGGCGCCGCTGGCTAAATTCAAGGACGAGATCGAGCGGCGCCAGAACAAGCTCAAGGATTTGGAAGGCTTGTTCCACGTGCTGATCAATGAGATCAAAGAAATCAACCGCGAGGTTTCGATCGGCGAAGCCAAGGCGCGGCGTGCGAAGAAGGAAATGGTCGAGGCCAACCTGCGTTTGGTGATCTCGATTGCCAAGAAATACACCAATCGGGGTCTGCAGTTCCTGGATCTGATCCAGGAGGGCAATATCGGCTTGATGAAGGCGGTCGACAAGTTCGAGTATCGGCGCGGCTACAAATTTTCGACCTATGCGACGTGGTGGATTCGCCAGGCGATCACCCGGTCCATCGCCGACCAGGCGCGCACCATCCGCATTCCGGTGCACATGATCGAAACCATCAACAAGCTGAATCGCATCTCGCGGCAAATGCTGCAGGAGATGGGACGCGAGCCCACGCCCGAAGAGCTCGCCGTGCGCATGGAAATGCCCGAGGACAAGGTCCGCAAAGTGCTGAAGATCGCTAAAGAGCCGATTTCCATGGAAACCCCGATCGGGGATGACGAGGACTCGCACTTGGGCGATTTCATCGAGGATACCTCGGTGTCATCTCCCATCGATTCGGCGACCACCGAGTCGCTGCGCGAGACCACGCATTCGGTGCTGGCTCAATTGACGCCGCGGGAGGCGAAAGTGCTGCGCATGCGCTTCGGTATCGACATGAACACCGATCATACGCTCGAAGAAGTCGGCAAGCAGTTCGATGTCACCCGCGAGCGAATTCGTCAAATAGAAGCCAAGGCATTGCGCAAACTGCGTCATCCCAGCCGCAGCGAACAGTTGCGCAGCTTCTTGATGGACGACTAGCCGGCGCGCGTGACCAGTCGATAAGCTGATATCGGTGCCCTTCGCGGGCCCTGATTTTTTTTCACTGCGGCTAGAACATGATGCGCAATGTTCCGCCCACGAAACGTGGATCACTCGGCGTGCCGGCGATCAGACCCGAGTTTCCAGCCTGCACGGTGACATTCTGCAAGTAATCACGATTCAAGAGATTACGGACCCACACCGACGCTTCCCAGTGCGCGGTACTGCGGAATCCCAACACTGCATTCGCCAGCGTGTAAGCGCTGATGAGCGTGTATTTCGAGTCCGACGGATCACCGTAAGTACGGCTACGGTAGGTCAGATCCGAGCGAAGGAACACCTCGCCTGACAGATTCCGAAGGTTCAGCGGCTGGAAGTATTCGCCGCCGGCGGAGATCGCAGTGCGCGGCGCGGCAGAGAGCGGTCGACCGCTCAGATTGCACACCGTCGTCACATTGCCGATCAGTTCGAGCGGACACGGGCCGTGGTTATACGAAACATACTTCCCATCCGTCCAAGCCGAGGACAGGTGTCCATCAAAATGATCCGTAATCCGGAAGGTGGCATCGAGTTCCATTCCCTTCACGCGCACCTTGTCGATGTTCGCCAGATAACCGCGCAGAGCGCCCGGTGCATTGTCGACCACATTGGTCTGAAAATCGCGAACCTCGGTGTCGTAAGCATCCACATTCAGAAGCAGCCTGCGATTGAACAACCGGGTCTTGACGCCAATCTCGGTACTGGTGTTTTTCTCCGGCCTGACCACGGCGGTTGACAGGGCCGGAAGATTCGCCGCATTCAGCGGTAGACCCGACATGTTGATGCCGCCTGACTTGTTGCCGCGCGCGTAGATGGCGTACGCCATGATTTGATCAGTGAGGTCGTACGATATATTCACCCGGCCGGTAGCGGCGCCGTCATTGACGCTCGCCGCATAGGATTGCGGGCGCAAAATCGACAGCTTCGCGTTCACGAGCGTCGGACTCGTCGTGGCGAGCCCGCCAAAGACGGCCGAGGCGTATCTTCCCTGCTTATTCTCGACCGTGTAGCGCAAGCCGGCCGTTACAGAAAGCTTGCTGGTCGTATGCCAGACGGCTTCGCTGAATGCGGCGTAACTGTCCGAGTGGAATCGGGTGTGGCCGTCCGTGGTGTACCCGTTGAGCAGATTGCTGGGGTATTTCGGAGTGGGTCCGAGCAGCCAGTAGGTCGCAACCGGCCCATACTGCGTGATCGGCTCGCCTTTGACTGTCTGATCGAACCAGTAGAGTCCGGCCACATAATCGACGGCATGAGTGCCGTTCGAGGCAATGCGGAACTCCTGGCTGTACTGGTCCTGCCGCGATGGAATGTGCTGCAGAGTCTGAATCGAGAGTCGAGTGTAGTCGCGGTCGTTCGCCGCATCCCAATTCCACCAGCGCCACGCGCTGACCGACGTCAATGTGGCGCCGCCGAGATTCCAATCCGTGATCGCGGAGAGTCCTCCCTCGTTCGTGTGGACCTTGACGGACGCATCGATATCGGTGAGCCGATCATAGGGATTTAAGCTGGCCGGCGCGTAACCGACGCCCGCAGCGAGTGCGGTATATTGCTTCGAGGGCGACTTTAACGAGGTTCCGACGCCGACGAACACCTGCGTGCAACAAGTGCTGTTGAAATTGCTGTAATCGGCGATCAGGCGCACATGCAGTAAATCGGACGGGGCGATGAGAAGTTGAGCCCGCGCCTCCGAATTATGCAGATCGTTATTGCCGAATCCCGTGGTCACGTTGTTGAGCAGACCGTTGTGACCGGTCGTGGCAGCCGATATGCGGCCCGCCACCACATTACCGAACAAGCCGCCTGACAAAAACGCCTTCGCCTGGTAGTAGCCGTGGTCACCACCGGAGACCTCGGCTGCGCCCTCGCGATCGAAGGTCGGCTCCTTACTGCTGATGTTGATGGCACCGGCCGTCGTATTCTTGCCGAAGAGAGTTCCTTGGGGCCCGCGCAGCACTTCGATGCGATCGAGATCCATGAAGTCGAAGGCCGCGGTCGCCGGACGGCCGTGGTAAACCTGGTCAACGTAGAAGCCCACGCCCGGCTCGAGTCCATCGTTGGCCTGCGCAATGGCGACGACGCTGCTGCCCAATCCGCGGATGGTAAATGCAGTGTTGCGGGGATTCGGGGAGACATAGTTTAGGCTTGGGACGAGTTGGCTCACCCCTGCGATATTGTCTGATCGCGTCCGCTCGAGCAGCGTGGCATCCACCACCGACAAAGAGATTGGGACCTTTTGCGCATCTTCGCGCCGCAGCCGCGCCGTCACCAGAATTGTGTCGAGCGATGACGCGCCTTCGTCCGCCGCCGCGACGAGGGTATCGGCGGTCTCAGCGGAGGCGCTCATGATGATGCCTACGAGCGAAATGCTGCTCCAGGCTAGGGCAACCGAGGATCTTCTCAATGTAAACATCTGCAGGTATCCAAATACATTTTGGTGACGTGATTAAGCCGGCCTATCGCCGGATGCAGTGAAGTATATTCTTTCGAATTGCCGTTAAAACCTTATGAAACTGCGATCTTGGGTAAGCGACGGACGTATGAATTTGGGTTCATACGATGACACCCCCGCAGCTATTCAACCGCGGCTGCAATGCCGTCGTACAGAAGTCGCGTTATTCCCGGTTGTATACAACGCATGGCATCCGGGCACGGGTTGCTGCCCAAAAAACGGATTCGCGTGAAAAGCCTAGATGCCCGCACCTGGGATGTGCCGCCTGTCACGCCACCCCATTATTGCCTTCGTTAGCCACCAGATCAGCAGTGCACCCACCAAAGCGACGGCAAGGTTCAGCAAAAAGCCGGTGACGCCTACAGCGATGGCGAGTATGACGTGTACGGGTTGATGCAAATCTTTGAGCAATGCCATGTGCAAGAGGCCGGCCACGGTAAGTAGCCCGGCGAGAATCGGCAAGGGAAAGCCGGCCAGCAAAGCGGCGAGACTCGCGCCCATCATCACACTGATGATAAGCAGCACGAGGCCCATCACGATGGGCGCGCCCCCCGTGCGAGCACCGAAACTGCGATGCGCCGTCATGCCGCCCGCGCCATGACAAATGGGCATGCCACTAACGGCGCCTGCCAAAAGATTGGCTACCCCAAGGCTCAGCGCCAGCCGCCCAGGCTTGACGCGTTCGGCTGCGGCGCCGAAATAGGTGTGTGCCACATCGGCCGTGGCCAAACAGGAATTGGCGAAGGTCAGGGGCAGCTGGGGCAAGACCAACACCACTGCTGCGGTGGCAAATGTTTGAATGCTCAAGATCGGAATGTGCAAGGCGGCAGGTCCCCATAGCAGCGGACCGTGAAATGACCATGTCATGCTGACGATCGCGAGCGCGACGAGGACCAAGCTGGCGTTCTTGCTTCGGAACAGCCAGGCCGCCATGGCGACCGCCGCCGCCCCTGCCATCAGCCAAGCTGTAGAGCGGCTGTGATCGGTGAATGCGGCGGGCGGTGCCGCGGCAAGATTCCATGCGAGTTGGCAAAAAAGCAAACCCACAGATAGCTGAACGCCGCGGATGATGGGTAGAGGAAAAACTTTGGCGGCGCGGTCCAAAAGGCCTGAGGCACCTAGGATGATAAACACTGCACCCATGAGCAGCGCGCCGGCGGCAATTTCCGACGAACCTAAGCCGTGCGAGATGGCTATAGCGCCGAAGGCCTTGAGAGGTTGAACGGGAACCGGAAGGCGATAAATGAAACCCGCCGCCAGATACAGCAATCCGGCAGGCAGCAAAACCGCGGTTGCGGACAGCCCATTCTTTACGATCAGCGCCACCGCAATGGGAACCAACACTCCAAGGTCGGCGACCGCGCCTGCGAATTCCGCACGATCGAAGCTGAGTGCACGGATAGCCATCGGACACTCCAGGTGTTAGATACCGCTGTATACCATAAGATACAACGAGGAGCCGAATTGCTCTGCCGCATAGCCGAGCGCTTCAGTCGATGGCAATCATCACATTCGACGCCTTGATGACCGCGTAAGCCCTGTCCCCGACTTTCAGGCTCAAGCTCCTGACGGCATCCTGTGTGATGATGGAAACGATGGTAATCCCCGGAGCAATCTCGATTTTGACCTCGGCATTGACCACCCCTGGCTCGATGCCTTTTACGATCCCGGGCAGTGAATTACGCGCACTTAACTTCATGGGTCAGTTCCTATGCTGAGACGATGCGGCCGACTCCCTAGCCTGCCACCAATTCCATGGTCAGATGCCGTTCGCTGTTGAGCGAATTGGCGACCAGGCAGCTGGTCTCGGCCTTATCCAGCAGCTTTTTCGCTCGTTCGACATCGGCACCCGCGGCAATGTGCAGTACGGCGTGGGTATCGAACCGCGTGAAGCGCATTTTGCCCTCGACACGATCCAGCGTGCCTTTGGTGCGCGCTTCGAGGCGCTGCCAAGAAAACTTTGAAGCCGTTGCAATGGCGCGGAAGCTCAAAACAAAGCAATCAGCGACCGCCGCGGTCAGCAGCCCCTCGGGCGACCATTGGTTGCCCGGACCATCGAACTCCTTGGGCGACGAGGATTCGATGATCCTCACTCCTTCGGTGGACAGCGGCACGTCGCCGTCCGGACGAATGGAAGCATTAACCGTGTAGTGGTGAGGAAAGGGATGCATAAGAAAAACTCCGAAAGAGTGCCATTAGTAAATGCCGGAAATCAGCCGCTTAGCGCGATTCCAGTACGCGAGGTACTAACACCCAATTGCCGATACACAGACCGATACCCAGGAAGGCCATTAAAGCACCTGTATAGGAAGGATGCCGGATAAATTGATAGGGCCCGCATCGATCAAGCGCGCGACCCAAAGGATAGATGCGCGAACAGATCGAGCTCAGGGCTATGATCGAGCAAGCGCACCTTCCTCTCGAACTTAAATCCTGTCTTGTGCAGCAATGCGATCGACCTTGTGTTGTCGGGCGAGGTGATCGCGACGACGCGTTGCAGCCGGAGCACATCGCGAGCGTGAGTGAGAACCGCCGCAGCCGATTCGAGCGCATAGCCTTTGCTCCAATAGCGCGACAAAAATGCAAATCCTAGGTCTGGATCGCTTAAGCCTTCGCGCTTGACCAGTCCGCAAATTCCGATCGGCTTCCCGTCCATTACCTGGTGGGCCTGACCCTTGCGCAAGCAGACGGCGTATAGGCCAAAAGCGTTGCGCGCGTAGCTGTCGATGGGACCCTGCTCGAGGTAGTCGCAGGCGGCGGCGATATCCCTAACGCCCTTGTCGCCGATATATCGGATGAATCCGGTTTCGTTCAACAACTCCAAGATGAATTCGGCATCATCGAAGTTGAGCTCGCGCAATTTGACCCGATCTGTTTGGATGACGCTCATTGCGCAACCGGGACGTCGGCTGAATGCAACGAAGCCAGCATATCCGCGATCTGCCGCGAGTCCGGATCAGCCGCGTCTTGCAAATTCCGGATCACGCCCTGCCTGTCCTCGTGCGTGCGGTTCTGGCTCACTTTCCATTTGCCGCTGAGGCT
Organism: Pseudomonadota bacterium; assembly: GCA_030775645.1. GTDB lineage: Bacteria > Pseudomonadota > Gammaproteobacteria > Steroidobacterales > Steroidobacteraceae > Bog-1198. The sequence goes on from JALYIT010000041.1 coordinate 70,699, forward strand.
GACGATGGAGAATTCGAATCCGACGATCAATTTCAACATCTTGTCGATGTATGCCGCGGGTGCATCGTCGATCTCCCATGGCTCAGCGCGCGACATTTCATGGGTACGAGTCAGGCCTGCGACCAAGCTTCGCAGCCACTCGAGATCTTCGATGAAGCGCAGCGTCCCGCTGGCGTGCACGACGGCGTAATCCCACGTCGGCACCACCTCGCCGGTTTTTACCTTCGACGGATAGAACGAAGGCGAGATGTACACATGTGGGCCTTGGAATATCGCGAGTGACTGCGTACCGCTTCGGTACTCCCGCCACAAAGGATTGGCGCGCGCGATGTGCCCGCAAATGCTCCCCAAGGGGGCGGGCTCGTTGCGGGTCTGCACGGGTAGGTGGTCGGCGACCAGTCCCGATTCTGCGGCCGTGACCAAGGTACACAGCGGCCTAGCGCGCATCAGTGCATGCAGCACATCGACGCGGTTTTCAGTGAATTGCGTAGGTAGGTACAAAGCGCATCCTTATCGGGCAGCGGACATCAGAATCCTAATTCTTCTCAGCGCCCGTGGCGAGTGTCGTGCCGACGCGAAACAATTCAATTTAAGCAAAATACGTATGACCGCTAAGGCACCGAATGATGGTTTCCCCCGCGGCGCTTGACAAGCAGAGCGGCCGACGCGGATGATTTCTGCATCATGTGCCGAAGCATCAAAACCCTGTTCAATTTTAATCCGCCGGTAACGAACGATGAGATCCGTGCCGCCTCGCTGCAGTTTGTACGCAAGGTCAGCGGTTTTCACAGCCCATCGCAATCCAATGAGCCTGCCTTTTTAACGGCGATCGATGAAATCGAGGCAGCGTCGCGCAAGCTTCTGAATTCGCTGCGGACCAGCGCCCCGGCAAGAAACAGGGACGAAGAAGCGGCCAAAGCGAAAACGCGCAGTGCTTTACGGTTTTCGCGAGTCAGCTGAACCAAACGTTTGCCGAAGCTGCGTCGGAATCGGCGGCCTTGTCGGATCGAGAAAAAATCCCGCTGCATGTCTTTGCGTGGCAAGCTGCCGCGGATCGAGCGATAGTTGAGGCAGCAACACATCAGAGCACTGCACCAGACCTTGAGCTGGTGACGGCGCCAGGGAGAACAATGATGAGCAATCGCCGCACATTCCTAAAGTATTTGGCCGCCAGCCCGCTCTATGCTGGGGTGCCTAATCTGCGCGGTTTTGCGCAGGGCGTTGCGCCGCAAACCATCGACGCGATGATCACCCGATCCGAGGACGCGCTAGATGTCTTTGATTTCGAGCCCGTCGCGCGCAAGAATATTCCACCCGCTCATTGGGGGTTCCTGGCCACCGGGGTCGATGGCGAGGAGACGCTGAAAGCTAACCGTGAGGCTTTTGCGCGCTACCAACTGCACACGCGACGCTTCGTCGATGTCAGTCACATCGACATGAGCGTCGAGTTGTTCGGCACCCGATTCTTGAGTCCCATCATTCTTTGCCCGTTGGGCTCGCAGAAGGCATTTCATCCAGAAGGGGAACTTGCGGTCGCGAGAGCGGCCAAGGCACGAGGGCACTTGCAAATTCTGTCGACCGTGGCCTCCACCGGCGTCGAAGATGTCATCGCAGCAAGGGGGGCGCCGGTGTGGTTTCAGCTTTATACGACATCGGAATTCGATATTGCGGTCAAGCTGGTGAAGAGAGCCGAAGCAGCGGGCTGCCCGGCTGTCGCCGTGACCGTTGACCTGCCGGCGGGCAGGAATACCGAAACCTCGGGCCGCTGGGCCCGTACGGATACCCGAGTTTGCACGGCATGCCATGCTCCTACCGGGTCGGAATTCTTCACCCGCCCCATGTTTTCGCATCTCAACACGACCGGCTTGAGCATTGCTTCGCCGTCGCTGACCTGGGATTTCATTAGAAGACTCAAGGATGTGACCAAGATGAAGGTGCTCATCAAGGGTTTGGAGTCCGGGGAAGATGCCGCGCTGGCGCTGACCCATGGTGCCGACGGAATTGTCGTATCCAATCATGGCGGACGCGCCACCGAGACGGGCCGCGCAACATTGGAGTGTCTGCCGGAAGTCGTGGCCCAAGTGCGCGGCCGAGTGCCCGTCATCGTCGACGGCGGTATTCGTCGCGGTACCGATGCGCTGAAGGCACTGGCGCTTGGCGCGACTGCGGTGGGAATCGGGCGTCCCTATATTTGGGGCCTCGGCGCCTATGGGCAGCCCGGCGTGGATCGGGTGCTCAAACTGCTCGACAACGAGCTGAGGCTTGCCATGGTCGGGGTGGGTGCCCGCAATCTGCACGAGATCACTCGGGCTTCCATCATACGGCCGGCATAGGAGAGATCTTTGCTCAACACGCTAGAGGCGGTGCGTGCATTGACCTTGAAGGAGATGCAGGAGGCGCGGCGCAGAATCTCGAGCAGCATTGTGCGCACGCCCCTTGTGCGTCTTGATCTCGGACCCGAGTATCCGGACATACGTCTCAAGCTCGAGAATCTGCAGGCCACGAACTCATACAAGTTGCGAGGCGCCGTTAATGCCGTGGCGATGCTCTCCGATTCCGAGCGCCAGCGCGGCGTATGGACGATCAGCGCCGGCAACGCCGGACAGGGCATTGCGTACGCCGCTAGACAAGCCGGTGTTCCCTGCACTGTCGTCGCGATCGAGACCGCGCCCTCTTCGAAGCTCGAGCGCATGAGAGCACTCGGCGCAAAACTCATCCCGGTTCCATACGAAGACGCCTGGCGCGCACTCGGTGAACGAGACTACCCCGGCATTTCCGGCACGTTCGTACACCCCTTCGATGATCAAAACTTCATCGCCGGCCACAGCACCATGGGCTTTGAAATTCTCGAGGATGCCCCGGATGTGACCACGGTCATCACCGCGATCGGAGGCGGCGGTCTCATCACGGGTGTCGGCAGTGCGCTCAAGGCGTTGAAGCCGGAAATTAAGATTTGGGGCGTCGAACCTGAGACGGCCGCGCCCGCGGCCCTGTCCTTTGCGAAAGGGTCGGCTCAAGTATTCAATGGCTGGAAGGCATCGTTCGTCGATGGCGCAGGCGGCAAAAGTATCTTTCCGCGCATGTGGGAGCGGATTAAGCCAGTGGTCGACGGCTCAGTCGTGGTGAGCCTGGAGCAAACCAAAGGCGCCATGCGATTGATGGCGGAAAAGGCCCGCGTCATTGCCGAAGGAGCAGGCGCCCTCGCGCTCGCAGCTGCCTTAAGCGGCAAAGCCGGCCCGGGACCCATCGTGGCGGTCGTCTCGGGCGGGAACGTCGACCTGGCTAAATTTTTCGCGCTGATTGCTCCGCCGGCGAATTAACTGCCGTGGCGGTATGTGTCCTTGTCGCGGCGATGGAAGCCGTCTCGCGCCGCGACAGTTTCGCCAAAAGTATACCGAGCAGTAAGCACGCCACCAGACTCGCGCAGGCATCCACCACATAACTGCCGGCCACACCGCGCCACGCGTATCCCCAGCCGTCCACCACCAGCATGTACGTGTTGGCCACGTTGAATGCCGAAACCATTAGGCAATAAGTGGTTGCCGCGAGAGGATTGGCGCGGCCGATGGTGGCGAAGGTAATCGCCGTCGAGGCCGTGATGGACAGGGATTGAAACACATTTTCTCCAATCAACGCCGCCGCGAACGCCCAGGGGGTGCGCGGCAAGGCGAGAAGGGCCAGCGTGAAGCCTGACCCCACGACGCCGATAACAAGATACAAGTAGCGCAGCGGCAGCGCTCGATGGACCAATGGAAACATCAAGCAGCCGGCAATACCCGCAATGAGCACCCCAGCTCCGCCCACGAGCCCCACAAAATGACTCGACGTATTAAAGTCGCCGCCCAAACCGCCCAAGATATTCACGAGCGAGAAAGTCGACGCCGGCGCGATAAATAAAACCAACGCGATGAGGATTTCGCGTCGCTTGAGCAGGCTGATCACTTCAGCGAAGAATTGCGGAAAACTCTCGCGCGCGAGGCGACGATCCGGTCCGGGCGCGGGCATCCAGCAGAAAATGACGGTTGGCAGCAAAACGATGACGCCGAGGACCAGGGCCGCAGCCGCCGGCGACAGACGTTGCACGATTTCGCCGGTCATCATGGCCATGGCGCCGCCGCCGCTGATATTGGCGATGGTCACCCAAACGCTCAAGGCGTGTTCTTCGTCCGCCGAGATAATGCTGGAAAGCCAACCTCCCAATGCGCTTTGATAGAGATTGGCGAAGAAGAAGCCGGCGACCAGAAAGACTTCCACCAAGACAAGATGCTGAAGATGAGTTAGGGCGGCCGCCAGCAGTCCCGCCGCCAGGAATGCCGTCACCACCGAATACCAGCGGCGGCTGAATCGGACATCGAGGATCGGGCAGGCTAAGAAAGTCCAGAAGCCTGGCGAGATCGCCGCTGCCGTCATGCCCGCAATCGTTGCCTCTGCAACATGGCGGGCGCTCAGCAATTGCGGCACAGCGATTACCAGGATACCGCCATACATACCAAATAAGGAGTTGGTCAAACCCATCAGCCAAACCGGCGTGCGTCGCCTGACCGTCATGGAGTCTCCCAGCGTCCGGAAACAGCAGAGCGGTACAAAGCGTCGATGATGCGCATATTGGCAATCCCATCCTCGATCGGAAACTCCTGCTCGATCTCATTGCGAAACACCGAAATCGCAGTGTCGCATTGCAACTGATATTGATCGACGGCCGGAAAATCCTCGAACTGAGACGAAGCTCCGTCCAAGCTCTTGCCGCTGTCGATCACGATGCGGCAGGACTGCTCCTTCGAGGGCGTGAAGGGCACAGGGACTTCGATTCTCCCTGCCGTGCCCAAAATGGTGACGCGCTGGAAGGCCGCCAATTGCAGCGCGCTGCTGAAAGCCAAATGTCCGCCGCCGGGAAACTCGAGAAGCCCGCTGGTGAGGGTGTCCACTCCCATTTTGGCATCGCGGTTGATCAAGGCGATCACCCGCGTAGGCTCTGAACTGAACACATAGCGGGCAGTGACTAATGGGTAGCAGCCCACGTCATACAGCGCACCACCGCCGATGTCGGCTTGATTGCGGACATTGTTAGGATCGAGCTGGGTAAACAGAAACGCGGATTGTATGGCTCGCACCTGGCCAATGCGGCCGCTTCTCACCAGCGCCCGGACCCGACGCCACTGAGGGTGATAACGAATCATGAAGGCCTCGACAACCCGTCTGTGACTCCGGTCGCGCGCCACCACGATGGCTTGCGTCTCTGCTGCGCTGAGTCCCAGGGGCTTTTCGCACAGCACATGCTTTCCGGCATCGAGTGCCTTGACGGTCCATTCGACGTGCAGATGGTTGGGCAACGGATTGTAGATAGCGTCTATTTGCGGATCGTCCAGCAGCGATTGATAGCTACCGTAGCTGCGAGGGATTCCAAAGCGCGCTGCCACTTCCGCGGCGCGGGCGGCATCGCGCGAGGCAATGGCTGCAACGGCGCCTCGCTCGCTGCTCAAGATGGCGGGTATGACTCGCTTGATCGCGATATTGGCAGTGCTGAGGACGCCCCATTGGATTTTCCGCATTATTTGAGGCTCCGACGTAGGTATTCCGCCGGCGACGGCAGGATCCGTTTCCGTTAGATTTTAGCTTGACAACATCAATACGAAGCCATCTCTCGCGGCGTTTTGAAAATCTGTGCGCGAAATGTTGCTTATCGAAGCGCTATAGTAATCGCCTCGATGCCGCAATTAAACAAACCCTGTGCGCACGAAGCGCAGCCGGAAGCTGGGCATTGTGCGAGAGTCTTCCGTCCGAGCGCTTTTCTGATCGTCGCAATTCTGACGACCGGCCTATTTCGTACTGCCGGCGTCATGGGCGCCGAAGCTGCAGCATCGCAACCGGGCAACGATAGGCCGGCAACGATACCGGCATGGGTTTTTCCCCTTAATCCCACGGCACTAGGCGTTCCTGCTGAGTACGATCGTATAAAGCCGCTGCGCGTACCGCACAGCACTATCACATTCACTGAAGCACAGCTGCGAGACTTATTTGCTGCTCCCGACTGGCACCCGGAGTCTCACTCGGCAATGCCTGAAGTGGTGGCGCGCGGACGTGCGCCGGATGTGTATGCCTGTGGCTATTGCCATACGCCAGCAGGCCACGGACGTCCGGAAAATGCCTCCCTAGCAGGATTGCCGGCCGCTTATATCGTTCAGCAGTTAGAGGACTTCAAGAGCGGCGTTCGCCGCAGCGCTTGGCCCGGGCAATACCGCCCGACCGATCTGATGATTCACGTTGCCCAGCACGCCACCGAGGACGAAGTGGCCGCGGCTGCGCTGTATTTTTCACGGCAGAAGCCAAAGTCTCACGTGTCGGTCATCGAACGCGAGCGCGTTCCGCGCGCTGCCGTAGTGGGGTTTGTATATGCCGCGATTCGTGGAGCATCCGAGGAGCCGTTGGGAGCGCGCTTACTGGAATTCGCGCCCGATCCCATACGCCACGAGAACCGCGATGAGGACATGCAGTACGTCGCCTATGCGCCCATTGGCAGTCTAAGCCGTGGAATGTCAATCTCTTCCGGCGGCGCAGACGGATTGACGGTGGGATGCGTGACATGTCACGGGGTAAACCTGCAAGGCGTTGGCTTGGTTCCGAGGCTCGCAGGAAGATCGCCCAGCTACCTTCTGCGGCAGCTTCTCGCCTTTAAGACTGGCGCCCGTAGCGGTCGAGCTGCACAGCCGATGGTGCCTGTGGTCGCAAAACTTGAGATCACTCACATGATCGACGTTGCAGCGTACGCGGCTTCCTTGCCGCCATAGCAGTCGCATTTGCTCCGCATTACCGAATCCGCATGACCCGGGCCATGGCAGAAAAATGGTGAAATATTGTCATATGCGCCAGGAGCCTAATCGGCGATGCTGACGCCATCAAATCCAAGGAGACCCAGCATGAGCACCCCCTTTCCGATCGTATTCGCGCTGTATCCTCGTGTTACCCAATTGGATTTCACCGGTCCATTCGAAGTCTTCGCTCGACTACCGGGCGCCAAGTGCGTATTGGCCTCGGCTGAAGGCGGAATGATTCACGGTGACGGCGGTATCACCTTTGCTGATGTCGTGCGGCTCGCTGATGTACCAGATTGCGCCCTGCTGTGCGTACCCGGCGGCTTCGGCACGGTGGCGGCCATGGAAGACGAGGTCTATCTCACCGAACTTCGCCGCCTCGCAGCCACTGCGCGATACGTCACCTCCGTATGTACCGGGTCGCTGCTACTGGCGGCGGCAGGATTGCTCGTTGGCAAACGGGCGGCATGCCATTGGGCGTGGCGCGAGTCACTTTCCGCGTTTGGTGTGACGCCCGATCCCGCGCGCGTGGTTCGTGATGGCAATGTGATCACGGGCGGTGGGGTGACGGCCGGTATCGACATGGCGCTCACGGTGACGGCGGAAATTGCGGGCATCGACTACGCACAAACCGTGCAACTCGCGATCGAGTACGCCCCCGCACCGCCCTTTGATTGCGGCAGTCCGGAGAGAGCACGGCCAGAGATTGTCGCCGCAGCCAGAAGGCGGCTTGATGCGATCCGCGGTGAACGTGACTCAGCTGTTTTTAGGGCAGCTGCGTCGCTGGCGGGCAATCAGGAACCTCGCCGCAAAGACTCAGGTACGGTTTTTGCGTAAGAGTTTGCGCGCGCTCTGCATCTGTGAGCGGTCGTGGTATTTCGGATAGGCTCGCGCCCGAGGCGCGGCCGGCGACACCCCTGCGGAGGGTTCCCGATGTCGAGAGCACCGGCGGCAGGACGCTGTCCTCGCCGCCACCGTATCGGCCGACTCCAGTATCATTCGATGACACCGACGCACATCGCACTCACTCAAGAATAGGTCACCCCGTGCACGCACTGTCCTTTCGAGAATCCGCCTTCCCGTTCACCCTGCTCGCGCTGTTTCTCGCCGCGGCGCCTGAATGCAGCCAAGCATCTGCCAGTACCGGGGGCCCGGACGAGTCGCCTCCCGCGGCCTCCGGGCGCCCCCGCTTGCCCATCGCGACCTCGCCAGGTCCGACGTTCGACCTGGCTTGGATCGGCAAGATTATCCGCGTCTCCGATCCTCAGTTCGCCCCCGATGGCAAAACGCTGGTTGCCGTGATCACGCGACCGGACTATGACAATGACCTTAACGTGGCCGAACTCGCGGCCATCGACGTCGCTACCGGGAAGGTTCGCTATCTGACCCATGATCGTAGGTCCACCGCGTTTCCCCGCTGGTCACCCACAGGGGACCGCCTCGCCTTCCTCGCCCAAGACGGCGAAAAGCATAACCAGATCTACATTATTGACATGTCCGGCGGCGATCCTCTTCAAGTCACCCATCACGCCACCTCCGTCCAGCAATTTGCGTGGAAGCCCGACGGTTCGGCGCTCGCATTCGCCGCCATAGACGTAGCCCCGAAAAGAACCGGCGTCGACAAATTTGATGACGCTTTCGAGGTTGGCGACAGCGACTTCCTCGTCAAGGAAAAAGCCCTTCCTACTCACCTATGGCTCGTGTCGTCCGCAAGCAGCTCGGATCCCAAGGATGCTCCAAAGCGACTCACGTCAGGCTCCTGGAGCCTACCTGTCGCCTTTCCACCGGGTCCACCCGCCTCGCCGATTGGTTTTACGCCCGACGGGCACGGACTGATTTATGTACGTCTGGAAAATACTTACTCGGGCGATAGGAACAAGAGCAGTCCCCAGGTGCTGGATCTCGCTACCAACGAGTCCTCGCCCATCACCACTCACACCAAATTCGCCAACTTCCCGGTTGTGTCTCCGAATGGCAAGCATGTCGCGTACATCTATCCCCGGGACGGCGACGACCGGAACTACAACGCAATTTATGTCACCGACGGACTCAAAGGAGATGGCAACGAGCTGACTCGAGCGGTCGACCGCAATGTGTTCCGTGCGCTCTGGACCCCGGACAGTCGCGCCATTGTGACCGGCGCCAACGACGACGCCACCACGGCGTTGTGGATCTATCCGCTCGGCGGCAGTGCACGGCGTCTGGCTCTGGGCTCTCTCTCGCTCGCGGGATCCTACTGGCTGGATGCCAACGTCGGTCCGCACAATCAAGTCGCCATCGTGGCCAGCGCTCCGCATCATCCCGCTGAAATTTACCTCACGGATCCGAGCGCCCGGCAGCCACGTCAGCTCACCCATTTCAACAACGTCTTCGAAGGCACATCCGCCCCAGCGCTGGGGAAGAGTGAAGTCATACGCTGGCGAAGCCCGGATCAGGCGCCGAAAGATTGGCAGGAAAACGGCATCCTGACCTATCCGCCTCATTACTTACCGGGCAAGAAACTTCCCCTCGTCCTTTATATTCACGGCGGCCCTAAGTCTTCATCGAAGGACACCTTCAACATCTTTGCGCAGCTGATCGCCGCGCAAGGCTGGCTGGTGTTCGAGCCCAACTATCGCGGCAGCGACAACGAAGGCAACGACTTTCAGCGCGCTATCACGGACGACGCCGGCGAGGGCCCCGGTCGCGACGTCCTTGCCGGTGTCGAAGCCGTTAAGAAACTCGGCATCGTCGACGAGTCCAACATCGCCGTCACCGGCTGGAGCTATGGCGGCTACATGACCAGCTGGCTCATTGGCCACGCCAATTTTTGGAAGGCTGCCATAGCGGGCGCCCCCGTCACAAATCTGCTTGACCAATACAATTTATCGGACGCCAACGTTGCCCGGGCGTCGTCAATCGGAGGCTCGCCTTATACGGGAGACTGGATGAAGCACTGGATCGACCAGTCTCCCATCACCTACTTCGCCAACATGGTCACACCCACCCTAATCCTGCACGACACCGGCGACTACCGCGTCACCATAACGCAAGGATACGAGCTCTATCACGCACTGAAGGACCGAGGCGTGCGCACCGATTTCTACGCGTATCCCATCGGCGGTCACAGTCCAGCCGACCCCGTCCGTATACGCGATGTCTACCGGCGTTGGATCGAATGGCTGGACGAATTTCTTCCTCACGCCTGAGCGAGAAGGCGATCCAGCTCGCGCTCGCATTGCGCCGCATCGCGAAATAGAACACCGCGCAAGCCGACCCGTTCGGCACCCTCGATATTCACGACGAGGTCATCGACGAAGGCGGTCTCGGCAGTCTTCAGGTCAAATTTTTCGAGCACATGTCTGAAGACCTCGGCCTCGGGTTTCATCATTTTAATTTGCCCGGAAATGACAATCCCCGAAAACAAATCCCAGAAACTGTGCCGCTCGCGAAGATGCGCGTAAATCGATGCCGGCATGTTCGAGAGGCAGAAAAGCCTCACGCCGCGTGTACTGAGGGTGCGCAGCAGCTTCACGGTCTCAAGTTTCTCAACCAGAGAATCGCGTATGGCTTCCAAAATCCTTTGGATCTCGCCGGAGGATTGCCCGGTGCGCAAGCGGATTCGATCGATGAGTTCAAGTTCGGACAGCGAGCCGCGATCAAAGAGATGCCAGTCCGAGTGACCGAACCACGACGCTTTGAAGGGGCCCTGCAGCTCGGGCCGGGGCTGAAACCGGGCGATGATCCGGTCCGGATTCCAGTCAAGCACCACACCGCCCAAATCGAAAATCACATTGCGGATCACTGTCAGCTATCTCTTCATCGTGCAATAGCCAGGTATCTCTGCTAACGATCAATAGTACGATGAATCGCGCCGGCACTACCATGCGGCGCTTGAGAAGTGCTCCGGCCAGAAACGAGATGGCCATCAATTGCCCGTTTCTAGACGGCCTGAGGCCGGTCGAGGTTACCTTACCTTGTCTCTGACTCGGCGCGCATGCGCTAGGACTTGCCGGTATCATTGAACCGCCGAATTTGAGTTTAGTTCTTAACTACGCGACTGCCGATCTATCAAGGGGCTCTCAGTCAGGTGTCCGACGTATTCATTTCTTACGCGCGCAGCTCGGAAGCCGATGCCCAGCGCATCGCGGAGTGCTTGCGCAACGCAGGGTTTAGCGTCTGGCGTGACGACGCACTCCCCATCCACCGCGCCTATTCGGAAGTCATCGAAGAGCAGCTGCGCGTGGCCAAGGCCGTCATCGTCCTGTGGTGCGGTGATGCAGTTAAATCGCAGTGGGTTCGGGCTGAAGCGGATGTTGCCAGGGAGGCCGGCACCCTCGTCCAGCTCTCACTCGACGGCACTTTGCCGCCGCTGCCGTTCAATCAGGTCCAGTGCGGCAACTTACAGAATTGGTCCGGTGACTTGAGCTCGCCCGTGTGGCTAAAGGTCGTTGCCGGTATTCGCTCCCTGATCGATGCTGAGGCGGCGGCACCTTCTTATGAGCGGAGCACCTCGAGCGAACACCAATCCAAGCCGTCCATCGCTGTCCTGCCTTTGGCGAATCTGAGCAACGACCCCGAGCAGGATTATTTTGCCGACGGCATGGTTGTCGAGATCGTCGCAGTGTTGTCGCGGTTCAAGTCCCTGTTTGTCATCGCCAGCGGCTCGTCACTCGCACTCAAAGGGCAAGGCCTCTCGCCATTGCAAGCAGCGCGCAAGCTCGGCGTGCGCTTTGTTCTGGAAGGCTCAGTCCGAAAAGCCGGCGGCCGAGTGCGCGTTGTCGTGCAGCTCGTGGATTCTGGCGACGAAGCCCTGGTCTGGACCCATCGCTTCGACGAATCACTCGATGACGTGTTTGCCTTGCAGGACCGAGTTGCGCTGAGTGTGGCCGGCATCATTGAACCGGCGATCCGTGATGCCGACGCGCGCCGGGCCGCCCATCGACCGACCGGAAACATGGGAAGCTACGACCTGTACCTGCGCGCCTTGGCGCTGCTAAGGACGTACGAGTGGTCGAGGATGGGCGAAACAATCGAGCTAATTGAACGCGCGATCGCATTGGACCCCAATCACGCCGCTGCTGTGGCCCTAGCGGTGCGCTGCCATTACGTCGCGGCGCTGTATGCGTGGGCCGGAGACCCCGAGGACCATCGCCGCCGCGCGCAGCAGCTCGCCGAGTCGGCGCTTCGAATCGCCAACGACGATGCGAGCGCCTTGAGTATGGTCGCTGCCATCTTGGGGTACTTAGGCTACGACCTGCGCATGGTGGTGGGACTGGTGGAACGCGCGCTATCCCTTAACCCCGGTTCCGCCACCGCTTGGTTCAACAGCGGGATCGTCCGCGTAATGTCTAACGACCTCGCCTTAGGCATCGAACAGCTCGAAACTGCTGCCCGTCTCGATCCGATCGGTCCCGACCGTCCGGGCAGAATGCTGTTCATCGCGATAGCGTACTTCCAGCAAAAAAGATTCGACGAGGCGATCCAATTATCGATCGAGCTTTTCCAGCACTTCAACAACCCGACGGCGTGCGCCGTCTTAGCCGCCAGCTACGGGCACCTCGGACAAATGGCGGAAGGCAGGGCGGCAATCAAGCGATTCCAGACCTTGTCACCGCTGACCATGGAGACGCTGGCGCCGCTGATCTGGAAACATGAGCAGCATCTCAAACTTTTCCAAGATGGCATCGCGCGTTTGGAGATTGAGGCAAGTCCGGTGAACATTGCAGGCCCATAACGAGGGCAAGCCCGCATCCTTGGAAACCAGTTTCTAAGAATGTGTTTGTCTGTCGCTGCGAGAGCCTTTAGCCAAATCAATGTTATAGCGGCTTTAATATGCGGCGGCCCAATTAAACTGCTTGCGGTCGCCAGCTAGCTCCGACCGCTAAGCGTGCTGCGCATGGTTTTTTGTTCGAAGTGCGCCCGCCGGGACGGCTCGAGTTGCCGCAGTGCCGCAGTGGCAGGTCCGCAGCGTTTGGATCACCATGCTTTGCATCATGATCTACGGCTACCCGCCCCGAAGGCTCGCTCTTGACAGCAAGCGAAGCTGGCGTAGCATCACGACCCCCTTTTTAGGAAGGAGACCCACCATGAAATTCGTAACTCTGCGCCTTTTCGCAACGCCGCTCATCGCATCGCTGACGCTCTGGCTTGTGCCCGCAGCCGAAGCGCTTGCACAAGAAGCAAAAGACACGCCCACTCCCGTACAGATCGTGGCCTTGGACGAATGCGATCCGACTACCTTTAATGCCGTGCTTGGACCGGACTTCTGCAAGAACGTCGCGCTTGCATTTGTCACGCCGTTCGCCACGAAGTTTGCGCAGCTGTTTGCAGAGGCAGCAGCTGGAACTCCAGACCCGGCCTGGGACTTCGAGCCGGACAAAGTCACCATCACGAAAGGCACCCCGCTTGTCGTAGTGAATCAGGGTGGTGAGCCTCACACCTTCACTCCGGTGGCGAAATTCGGCGGCGGTTTCATAACGGCACTCAATGGAGGGCAGGCGACGGTGCCCGAATGTGCCGGCGGTTTTAAGGACGTCGCGGTGGCCCGGACTCGTATCCTTCAAGGCAGTCAGTTACACGTTACGGGTTTGTCGAAGGGGGAACATCATTTTGAGTGCTGTATTCATCCTTGGATGCGTGTGACAGTCGATGTCAAGGACCGTGACAACGAGTAGGGGAGAAGAAATCTCGCGCGGGCGCGCCAGAAAAGCCTCTTATCGCTGAGGACGCGCCAACTGACATCGCGGGTAGAAGCACTTTGCCTGACCGCTTGGTCTGGCAAAGTGCTTCGCCAACCTGTTGACGACACACCGGTTGACGACACACCGGTTGACGACACACCGGTTGACGACACACCGGCGCTCGGAGCCGTGGCGCCAACCACCGTTGGGCGATCTCATCGCTCTCGGCTCGGCGATGGTCCGCTTACCCAAAAAAACGTGAGCTAAGCGTGAAAGGTGGGTTCTGGCCCGATACTTACTACAATGGCACCCTGGCAGTCGGCGATCGCCAAGTATTAGCCGGATTGCCATGACGACGCGAGCGCCCTAAGCATGGTGGCTGCCATTTTCGGGTACTTGGGACACGACCTGCGTATGGTGGTAGGGCTTGTGGAACGCGCGCTATCTCTTAACCCGGGTTCGGCGACTGCTTGGTTCAATAGCGGGATCGTGCGGGTAATGTCCAACGACCTCAGCTTGGGCATCGAACAGCTAGAAAACAGCTGCCCGTCTCGACCCGATCGGTCCCGACCGCCCGGGGAGAATGCTGTTCATCGCGATGGCGTACTTCCAACAGCGAAGATTCGACGATGCGATCCGTTTATCGGTCGAACTGTTCCAGCACTTTAACAACCCAACGGCCTGCGCCGTGCTCGCCGCGAGCTACGGTCACCTTGGACAATTGGACGAGGGCAGAGCAGCTATCAAGCGATTCCAGACCTTGTCACCGCTGACCATGGAGACATTGGCGCCGCTGATTTGGAGACACGAGAAACATCTCGAGCTTTTCCACGACGGTATCGCGCGTTTGAAGATTGAGCCCACTCCCGTAAATATTGCCGGTGCCTGACGACCCATCACTGATCTCCCGGACCCCAAATAGCGGCCCGGCTTGGAGCTCATTTCTACACCTAGTGCCCCAATATGTGGAGAGACACGACCTTCCACCAGGGCGACACGTAGAGCCACTTAGCGATGAGCTGCCAGCTGAGGATCCAGATGGCTCCAAGCACGTAGGCCGGATGAAGGCGACGGCGCGTTACCAGGTCGTAGACCCCAAGGCCGAGGACCAGCAGTGAAACGCCGAGGAAATCGGCGAGCCACCCTCCGAGGAATCCGGTTCCGTAGGCGGCCCGCATTGCCGGGCCCCACCATCGTACGAAGCCTGCCTGTAAAAGCGACATCGTAGCGAGCAGCATCAGCCGTTTGTGGGCACCGCGGTCGCCGCGCAACAGAAGCGCCGCCGTGGCGAGGCAGGCGAAGTTCAAAACGTCTACCAATAGGGTGCTGATGAAGGCGGGGTCGGCTTTGGGCGTTTCAAGATTCAGATTTAGGACGACATAGGTTGCGCCAAGGCCCGTCAACACCACCAGCGCCGCAAGACCGGCGCCAAATATGCCAAGACGCCTATGAAGCGCAATACGACCGCTGCCGATCAGAAAAGTCTGGAGCGTCAGGAGGCTCAGCCATGACACGTAAACAGCCGCATGAATATGAACGGCCAGTGGATAGTTTAACCCGTGCTTTTTGAATTTATGCACGACATCGGGAACGAAGCCCATTAGGATCACGAGCCAAATCAGGGCCACAAAGCCGGGAAATGCATACCGGTCCCATGGATGCCGAACCAAAAAACTAGAGTTCTTGGACGTGCTCATATGACTGCCACCCCGGGGGCGGCAGGCAGAATATTCTGGTTCGACCGAAACAGGTTCGCTGGGTCGAACTGGGCCTTTATCTGCGCCAGCCGCGGATAGTTCACCCCGTAAATTTCGCGAATGCGCGCCGGTGAGCTGGGCGCGATGTAATTTACATAGGCGCGACGCGCCCATGGGCGAAGTGCGCTGCCGTACTCCGCTACCCATTGCTCCGCCCGCGCGCGATCTTCCGGCCGGGTCCAGGCGGCAGACAACAGAGAACTCAATCCGGTTCCACGCAGCGGGTATGCGGTGTCGGTCATTCCGGTACGCGCCGCCACCCCATTCGAGAGGCCCATCAGAATTTCACCAAAGCCCCGCCCGGCCAATGCTGCACGCTGCAACACGGCTGCAACCTCATCTCCTACGCCCTCGAGGAATGCACCGTCGACCGCGAGAGACGTAGGACCCCAAACTTCTCCTTCCGGATTGGGTGTGGAGGTCGACATCCGGGCCTCGACCCGCCGGAATGAAGCCTTCCACTTCTCGAGGTAGGTGTTGGCGCCCACCGGATCGCCGTAGTACCCGCAGAATGCCGACGCGCCGGTTTCAGCGCTTACGTTAAAGAACGCTCTGACTTCGTCCGGAGTTTCGCGCACTAGATCGCCGAAAATGCGCATCGCGCCGCCGATGTCGCTCCAACCGAAGATGAACTCGGCGTTGTAGGAACTCAGAACCGGGAACAACCGGAAATCCAGGCGGGTGACGACGCCGAAGTTGCCGCCACCACCGCGGATCGCCCAGAACAAGTCCTCATTCCGCCCGGGACCGACTTCCAGCGTTTCGCCGTCGGCAGTCACGAGTTGCGCACCGACAATATTGTCGCACGCCGTCCCTCGAAGCCCTCTCCCGGCCGTGTCTCCACCCGCCAGAGCCAGCCCTGCAACGCCTACGGAACCGCAACTACCCATCGGCGTGACGAGCCCCGCCGCCAGCGTGGCGGTCAGTAGATCCCGAATCCTCGTGCCGCCCCCGACCGAGGCGATACGGCGGTCGCGATCAACACTGACGGTATGAAATGCAGCGAGGTCAATTTGAAAACCGCCATCGGCCACGCCAAACCCCGCATAGCTATGCCCACCCCCGCGAATGGCGATAGGGAGCGAGTGCTGGCGCGCGAAGTCCACACAACGCCGCACGTCGTCGAGGTCCGCGCAGCGCACCATCGCCAGAGGGCGGCGGTCGTAAGCAAGATTCCAGACCCTCCGTGCATCATCGTAGCCGCGCGATCCTCTGCATAAAAAGCGCCCGCGGAGCCTTTGGCCCAGGTGATCTAGGTCGGCACCCAAATCGACCGCCGACGAGGTCCTTTGAGTTTCAGAGTGCGCAGAGGCACCCAGCATTGTGGCGCCTGCGACGGCGAGTCCGGCGCTGACTAAATCGCGGCGGGTCCAGGTGCGGATGTCGGTTCTACGAGTGGTCATCGGCTGGTACTCGGACAAGGATGCTGAGCCGAATATGTCTTCCCCTATCGGTCCGCCCAAGTCATTGACGTCATACGCCATCCGGTTCCAACATCGTGCAAAGTCATCGTAACGATGCCCGCTTCTTTGATCGGTTTCCCGGCCTTTCGATACGTAAGGGTGACCGTCGCAACGAGGTACGCATAGCCAGAGTCGATGTCAAGGTGCTGAGTACGGCGCTAAGCCGCCGTCACTGTCAAGCGCATGCCAAGAGAATCCATGAGCTTGCGAACCGTTTCATAACGCGGCTTTGCGCCCGGGGCTAGCGCCTTGTACAAACTCTCACGACCTAGCCCTGAATCTTTCGCCACTTTCGCCATGCCGCGTGCTTTGGCCACGTTGGATACAGCCAATAAGAACGCATCCGGATTGGGATCTTCCAGCGCCGCCTTCAAATACTCCTCGATTACCTGCTCGCTATCGAGGTGTTCCGACGTATCAAACGGCGCGAGTTTAATTTTTTCCTTTGTTCTTTTTACCTTTTTCATATTCCGCCTCCTTTTTCAGGATTCCAACCATTGCTTTAGCACGTTTGATATCCCTATCTTGAGTCGACTTGTCGCCACCCGCGAGCAAAAGGTAAGTACCCTCTGCGCGACGACAGAAATAAATTCGCTACCAGGACCCACGTCGACTCGCATCTCGCCCACGCCTTCGCCGACGGATTTGCAATCGCCGAAATGGCCGAGCGACGCCAAATCCAACCTGGAGAGAATTCGCGCCTTCCCTTTCAAGTCACGTAGATCATCAAACCAAGCGACGAATTCCGCCGAGCGGAGGAGATTATTCATCGGATTCTATTGTATCCATTAGGATACAAATTGCAACCCAGACATGTCCTTCATTAGAGTCCGGGCCGCGCCGGACGGAGCGATGGCGGTGCATGAAAAGGGCTTTTTTCCGGGGATTTGCTCACACTTGAGTTCGAATTCCTGGGTAACTCCATTTCGACTCTTCAAGTTACCCAGGAAGTTACCCAGGTTTTATGGAAAGTGCCGATTTTTGCGAATCGTTGGCGATCACGGTCGGTAAGCCAATTCGGGTCCGATATGCCTATTTTCATAGGGTTTAGGCTCGATACGCCCTATCCAGATCGTCTCTGGTCATTATCGAATAGTGGGCCCGCTCGGACTCGAACCGAGGACCAAGGGATTCACTTCTGCCCCGCCGTTTCCAGAGGGAGTGGACTATCTCTTCACCCACGTGGGGTGCGGGACGCTCTAGCCTGTCATTAAGCGCGACTTGAACGCGCTCAGGTAGTCTCTGCACCTTCCGGCGGTGCACCGCCGGCTTGGCTCAGGGTTGCCATCAGCTTGAAGCTGGTCAGGTTTCCCTGAATTCATCCCGTCCACTTCGCACCTTGCGATGCGAAGGCACCATTTTGATGAGTCCCCTGCTCTAACCAACTGAGCTACAGGCCCGACGGCGCGCATCTTAACACGTGAGCTTCCCAAGCCAGCGGAGCCTTGGGTTATCGTACGGCGCCCGTGAAAATACCAGCGTTACCGGATTTACCCGTCAATGAAGCCCTCCCGGCGCTTCGTGAGGCCTTGATCAGCCGTCGCAACGTGCTGCTCGAGGCTCCGCCAGGTGCCGGTAAGAGCACCGTCGTCCCTCTGGCCTTGGCATTGAGTCCATGGCTCAAGGGACAAAAGATCCTGATGCTGGAGCCGCGCCGCCTTGCCGCGCGCGCAGTGGCGAACCGCATGGCCACGCTCTTGGGCGAGCCGGTCGGCCGCACCGTAGGCTTTCGAACTCGGTTGGAGACGCGAGTCAGCCGCGAAACCCGTGTCGAGGTGGTCACGGAGGGCATCCTCACGCGCATGCTGCAGGAGGACTCCGCACTCGCAGGAATCGGCTGCGTCATTTTCGATGAGTTTCACGAACGCAGCTTGAATGCCGATTTGGGACTCGCCCTCTGTATCGAGACTCAACAGAACCTGCGCGATGATTTGCGGCTGCTGGTGATGTCTGCGACGCTTGATCTCAAACCCCTGGTGCGCTTACTCGGAGAAGCGCCGGTAGTGTCGGCCACGGGTCGCAGCTACGCAGTGCGCACGCACTACGTATCGCGGCGCAACGAACTTCATATTGAACTGCAAGTCGCGCAAGTGGTGCGGTCTGCGTTGCGTGAGCACGGCGGCGATGTCTTGGTTTTTCTGCCGGGCGCAGCGGAAATCCGCCGCGTTCAGCGCAACCTCGAGGAATCGGATCTCGATCGCACCATTCAACTCATGCCGCTGTACGGAGAACTCGATGGGGCTGCGCAGGATGCCGCGCTGGCGCCGGCCGGATCCAACCGACGCAAAGTCGTGCTCGCGACCAGCATTGCCGAGACCAGCTTGACCATCGAGGGCATTCGCATCGTGGTGGACTCAGGACTGCGTCGCTATGCGGAATTCGATCCCGCCACCGGCATGAGCCGCTTGGTGACCGGCAAGGTGTCGCAAGCGGCAGCCGACCAGCGCCGCGGCCGCGCAGGACGTGTGGCAGAAGGTGATTGCTACCGCATTTGGTCGGAAGGCACGCACGCGTCCTTGAATGCGCAGACGCCGCCGGAAATTCTGCATGCCGATCTCGCACCGCTGGCCTTGGAACTGGCCTGCTGGGGCGCATCGGACGCCGCCGCCCTGGTATGGCTCGACGCGCCGCCCGCGGCACCCTTGGCTCAGGCGCGCGACTTGCTGCGGCAACTCGAAGCCATCGATTCTGCGGCAAGGGTGACGGCGCATGGGCGCAAACTTGCGAAGCTGGGCATGCATCCGCGGCTCGCGCACATGCTCGTCCAAGCGCAAGACTTCGGCGCGGCTCGACTCGCCTGCGATCTGGCCGCCATCTTGAGCGAGCGCGACATCCTGCGCGCGGGTGCGGGCGCGCGCGATGCCGACCTGCGGCTTCGAGTCGCGGTCCTACGCGGCGACACCCGAGAGGTGCCCGCAGGCATCAGCGTGGATGCCCGCGCCAAGGCGCAGGCGCAACGCAACTCGAGCCTTTGGCAGCGCAACTTGCGCAGCGCGCGTGACACCGTCGATGTCCACGAGGGGACGGGAGTCTTGCTGGCATGGGCGTATCCTGATCGCATCGCACGTGCCCGCGGCGCGGACGGCCGCTACCTGCTGGCGAATGGACGCGGCGCTCACTTCGCAGAACCGCAGGCGCTTTCAAAGTCAGAATTCATCGTTGCCGCTGAATTGGACGGGGCCGATCGAGCAGCACGAATATTCCTGGCGGCACCCATCAGTCTTCAAGACCTGCAAACCCATTTCGCGGGCCTCATCCGCGATAAAGCCGATGTTCACTGGGATGATCGGGCGGGAGCCGTCAGCGCCAAGCGCGAACGGATGCTGGGTGCTCTGGTCTTGGAATCGTCCGAGATACGCAGTCCCGATCCGCAAGCCGTTCAAGACGCGCTGTTGGCGGGCCTCAAGCAAGTGGGCATCGCCGGTCTGCCCTGGACCAAGGAGCTGCGGCAATGGCGGGCACGGGTCATATTGATGCGCGACTACCAAGTGCCGAGCCCAACGCCCTGGCCGGATCTGAGCGATGAGGAACTGGAGAAAACCCTGCCGGAGTGGGCACCGCCGTGGATCGCCAATTTTACGCGGCGCGAACATTTTGCACGACTGGACTTGAGCAACGCCCTGCACTCCTTCCTGTCGCACGCGCAAGCAGCCATTCTCGAGCGGCAAGCGCCGACGCATTTGACCGTGCCCAGCGGCTCGGCAATTCCCATCGACTATCTGGATGGCGAAAATCCGACCCTGTCGGTGCGATTGCAGGAGCTGTTCGGGTTGCGCGAAACGCCGGCTGTCGCCGGCGGCAAGTTGCCGCTGCTGCTCAAGTTATTATCCCCGGCCGGAAGGCCCGTACAGATCACCAAGGATTTGGTGAGCTTCTGGAATCGCGGCTATCACGAAGTAAAAAAGGATCTTAAAGGCCGCTACCCCAAACATTATTGGCCCGATGATCCATACGCGGCGCAAGCTACGCGACGAGCGCGGCCGCGCGGGGCGCCGCCGCGCTAAGCTTTCAAAATCAGTCACCCAATATAATCGGCCAAAGGATTTCCGTCTCATGCGCCAAGCAGTATTCATTGCGATAATCTTACTGAGTTTGCCCTGCATGGCGCTGGCTGCACCGACCGCGCATACAGCGGTTTCGATCGATCCTGCAGCAGCGGCGCGCTTCGCCGGTCTGGCCCTAAAATGCCTGCACGATGAATATCCCAGCCACATCAGTCTGACGTTGGATCGCGATTCCGACGCGCGTCCACCGCGTGAATTGACCCCTGCATTCTACGGCTGTTACGACTGGCATTCTGACGTTCATGGCCACTGGCTTCTGGTGCGGCTGCTGCGTCTCATGCCCGATGCGCCCTTCGCAGCTCAGGCACGCGCGGAACTTGCCCGCAGTTTCACGGCAGAGAACATCGCCGGTGAACTTGCGTATATCAAACACCCGGGCCGAGCCTCGTTCGAGCGACCATACGGACTCGCGTGGCTGCTGCAATTGTCCGCTGAGCTGCGCGAGTGGGACGACAGCCAAGCGAAGCAGTGGTCGGCCACGCTGGCGCCGCTCGAGTCGGAAGCCGCGGCGCGCATCAAGGCTTGGCTTCCCAAGCTGCACTACCCCATTCGCATCGGCGAGCACGATCAAACCGCTTTTTCATTCGGCCTGATCTACGATTGGGCGGGCGTGTCCGGGGACGCGCAAATGCGCACCATACTCAATGATGCGGCGCAACGGTTCTACCTTAAAGATCGTGCCTGCCCGCTGAGCTACGAACCTTCGGGCCAGGACTTCCTCTCGGCGTGTTTGGCGGAGGCCGATTTCATGCGCCGTGTGTTGGAACCCAAAGCATTCGCACCCTGGCTGGCCGGCTTTCTGCCGGACATTCCCCGAAGTGCTGCCGCTGCGTGGCTGCAACCCGGGGTCGTGACCGACCGATCCGACCCTAAGCTCGCTCACATCGACGGTCTTAACTTAAGCCGCAGCTGGATGCTCGAAGGAATTGCCCATGGACTTCCTCGGGGGAATGTACGGGTACCGGCGCTTCTCGCCGCAGCGGCGCGGCATCGGGAAGCGGCTCTGCCGCAGGTTACCGGGGAGCATTACGAGGGTGGCCATTGGTTGGGCACCTTTGCGGTGTACCTGACAAGCGCCGCCGGATTACGCTGATACAATCGCATCAGGACGAATTCCAAGGAGCGAGCAATCATGTCGGATCACGGCGAAATGGATCGCGCGACTTTTACCAAGATGACAGAGAGCTCGCAGGCGGATTGGAACAAGATCGCGGCGGCGGCGATGGCTTTCAATGGCGAGTTACCCAATCGAGTTCTCGCGCATTTGCAGATGCTGAAAGGCGATTGCGGCGGATTTTTGGTAGACCGTTTGGAGCACTCCTTGCAATCCGCCAGCCTGGCTTACCGCGATCGGATGGACGAAGAATACGTCGTGTGCGCGTTGCTGCACGACATGGGCGACATTCTCGCCTCGACCAATCATGCCGAGCTGGCGGCAACCATTTTGAAGCCCTTTGTCTCGGAAGAGAACTGGTGGCTACTGCAGCACCATGGAATATTCCAAGGCTATTATTTTTTCCACCACCTGGGGTTGGACCGAAACATGCGCGAGCAATTTCGCGGCCATCAGCATTTCGAGCGAACCGCGTTGTTCTGCGAACGCCATGACCAGAATGCCTTCGATCCCCACTACGACACCATGCCGCTGGAGGCATTCGTACCCATGGTGCAAAGAGTGATGGCACGGCCCAAGCGTTCGATCTATATGCGCGAGGAGCGATCGCTCCCGAACGAATCAATCGAAGCATAAGATTAGCTAGGATTTGACCGCTGCCATCTCCGCCGCGTCTTGCTCCACGGCGATGACCGCCGGCGTGCGCCAGCCGCTGCGCACCCCCCAAAAATAAAAGGCCAGCGACGTCAACGCCACGCACAACTGATCCCAGCCGTATCCAATGTAGCCGTGGCCTTCGAATTCCTTACTCCCAGCCCAAGATAAAACCGTGATGGTGACGAGATAGGTGAATAGCCACCATGCTCCGCCCAACTGCCGTCCGAAGTCACGCCAATTGCCCTTGGCTTGATAGTACAAATAAACCGGCAGTGGCAAAATCAACAGCAGCATGATCTGGCCGGTGTGCGGCCAGCGCGCCCAAAACAGCATTAAGGTGGCGAGCACGAATGCTATCGGCGCGAGCACCGGCAGGCCCGGCACGCGCAACGGCCGATGCAGCTCGGGTGCCGTACGGCGCAGCACGATGACGCTAATCGGCACGACCAGATACGTGATGATGGTGGCCACCGAAATCACGGCCGCAAGCTTTCCCCAACCACGAAAGAAAAACAGAAACACGAAGGACACGGCGATGTTGAACCACATCGCGGGTCGCGGAATGCCATATTTAGCATGCACACGGCCGAATACTTCCGGCACCGTGCCGCTGCGCTCCATCGCATAGATCATGCGGGCGGTTGTGGCCGTGTAGGTGATGCCCGTGCCGCTGGGGCTGACGAAGGCGTCGGCATACAGCAATAGCGCCAGCCAATTTAGATTGAGCGCCAGAGCCAGTTGCGCAAACGGCGAGCTGTACTCGAGCGCCGCCCAGCCCTCGGACAAATGTTCCGGCGCCACCGAGCCCAAGAACGCCACTTGCAGCAGCAAGTACACCACGGTGCTCAACGCAATCGAGCCGAATATCGCCAACGGCACGCTGCGTCCGGGGTGGCGCGCCTCGCCGGCCAGATTCACCGGGCTCTGGAAACCGTTGTAGCTGAAAACAATGCCGCTGGTGGCGACCGCGGTGAGGATGGCAGCCAGATTGCCCACGTGCTGACCGCCGTGAATCCCGACCTGAAAGTTCTCCCAGTGAAACTCAGTACAGGCCAACGCGATGGCAGTCGCCGCCGGCACGATGAGCTTGAAGAAGGTGATTGCGCTGTTGGTGTTCGCAAAAACCTTGACGCTCCAGAAATTCACCAGAAAATAAAATATCACCAACACTGCGGAGATAGACAAGCCGGCAACGGTCAGCTCTCCCTGCCCGTTGCGGGCGTGCACGTACAGGCCTTGCGCCCAGGCCCACGGCCACGAGCTCATGTACTGCACTGAAGCCTCGGCCTCGACTGGAATTACCGAGACAATCGCGATCCACGCCGCCCATCCGGCGACAAAACCGACCAGCGTGCCATGCGAATAGTGTCCGTAACGCACGGCGCCGCCGGACTCCGGAAACATGGCGCCGAGCTCAGCGTACGTGAAGGCAACGAACATGATGACCACGGCACCGATGATCCACGCATAGATCGCGCCCGGGCCGGCCAGCTGCGCAGCGCGCCAGGCGCCAAACAGCCATCCTGATCCGATAATGGAACCCAAACCGGTAAACATCAGCGCAACCGCGCCGACCTCGCGACGGATCGCGCTTTCATTGGACATTTATGATCTCCTTGCCGGACTGTAACGGCTTTTGACTGCTCCGCGCTACGCCAATGCATTCAGGTAATATGTTTCTTGCCTTGAATCCGGCCGGCGCCGACCGCCGAATAGCCAGGCAGGAACGCACAATGCCCAGCAAAATCATCCTGAAAATTCTCTTTGGCTGCATTTTTCTGGCTTTGCTGGGGATCACGGCTTGGGCGAGCATCCATCAGTCAGTGTTGCATTGGAGCGGACTGTCCTCGGGGCCCGACCGCTACTGGACGAGGGCAACCTTGGTAGATGCATACGGCGGGTTTCTGACGTTCTATGTTTGGGTGTTTTACAAGGAGACGCGCTGGCTGAAACGGATCTTGTGGTTCATCGCCATCATGGCTTTAGGCAATATGGCCATGTCCGCTTATGTTTTGCTGCAGCTCATGCGCCTCGACCCTGGCCAAGATGCAAATGCCATTCTCGTCGCGCGCCATCGTTGAACCCGTCCTTGAAGAGCTGGCTGCATCGCAGGTTTATCGAACCCCTGCTTATCCTGTTGCGACAGGGTATTTCGCCCTCTCGGCTGGCACTTTGTGTATCTATCGCAATCGTCGTCGGCAACATCCCCATCCTCGGGGTGTCGACCATCGCTTGTACTTTATTGGCCCTGGCCTTTCGACTGAATCTGCCGGCCATGCAACTGGTCCAGGCAGCGATGGCACCCACACAAGTATTGCTGATCATTCCTTTCATGCGCCTTGGAGAATGGATAGTGCGTGCGCCGCCGCAGGCGATGACCGTCAAGGCGGGCCTTGCGCTCCTGTCTCAGGGGATTTGGCAAGCCGTTGTGATATTGCGCGACGCCATTTTTCACGCGGGCCTGGCTTGGGCCGTGGTCGCTCCCTTAAGCGTGTTGCTGCTGCATCGGCTCCTGACGCCGGCCTTCAATCGTATTGCCTCGCGGCTCCGAGGCCCGAACCCATCACCGCCTATTGCAATCACTTCGTAGGGTCACCCTCGTGAACACAACAACGTTACCCATGCCCGTATCCTGGTCCATGCGCTTGCTGGAACGGGGCTTGCTGCCCGATTTCCTGACGCGCTTCGGCATTCGACGACTGCTGAAGGAGCGCCTGCTGGAGGAAGACAAGGGCAATCCCGAGGACCAGCAGCGGCACTTGATGAAACTCATCTCGCGCCTAAGTCAAAGCCCGGTGGCCATCAATACCGCGGATGCCAATTTGCAGCACTACGAGCTTCCGCACGAGTTTTTCGAACACGTGCTGGGACCGCATCTCAAGTACTCGTGCGCTTACTATCGCCGAGCCGATGAGACTTTGGGAGAGGCTGAAGCGAACATGCTCGAGCTGACGGCCGAGCGGGCTCAGCTTACGGATGGCGACAATATATTGGAGTTGGGTTGCGGCTGGGGTTCATTGTCGTTGTGGATGGCCGGCCGCTTTCCGCGTTCGCGTATCACGGCGGTATCGAATTCGCGCACGCAGAGGCGCTACATCGAGGCGCGCGCCGCGGCTTTGAGCCTGACCAATCTTGAGGTGATCACCCGCGATGTGAATGCCTTGAGTTTTCCGGCCGGCACACAATTCGACCGCGTGGTATCGGTCGAAATGTTCGAGCACATGCGCAACTACGAAATCCTGATGGAACGAATCAGCGGCTGGCTCGCGCCGGAAGGCACGCTCTTCGTCCACATTTTCACTCATAAGAGCTATGCCTATCCCTTCGAAGTGCGCGATGCGAGCGATTGGATGGCAAAATATTTTTTTACCGGCGGCATCATGCCGAGCGATGATTTGCTGCTCTATTTTCAAAAAGACCTCACCTTAAAGAACCACTGGCAAGTTGACGGCACTCACTACAGCCGAACAAGCGAGCATTGGCTGCAGAACATGGATCGCCATCGCATTGAGATTGAGCCCATCCTGGCGCAAACCTACGGTGAACACCAAGTGCGCCGCTGGTGGGTGTACTGGAGGGTGTTTTTCATGTCCTGTGCGGAATTGTGGGGCTATGCGAAGGGGCACGAATGGCTGGTGTCGCATTACTTGTTCACGAAGAAGCGCCATCCTGCGACCTAACTCTCGCGAATTGTATTCTGCGGCCGTTTCGCTATATTGAACCAGCGTCGCAACCTCGCGCAGCACCGGGAAGTCTATGGTCCGCTCGGCGAAACTATTTTTAAGGTGTGCCTGCGTTTTGGCGATGGCCGCCAGCGCGTCGATGGGTGTCTCGTCGGCGCTGGCCGGCGCAACGGCGCCCGGCGCAGCGGCGCCCGGCCCGAAGGCAAAATTCGTGCTGTCGAGTTCCGATCCAAAGCTCGTCGCCAGTGTGCCGCTGATTTACACCGCCAAGGCGTTTGGCTGTTCGGGCGGAAACACATCGCCGGAACTGCATTGGTCGGGAGCACCGGCAGGGACAGAGAGCTTCGTCGTGACCTTGTTTGACCCGGACGAGCGCAGCACACCGTCCGGCTGGTGGCACTGGGTACTCTACGATCTGCCCAAAAATGTCCAGAGCCTGCCGCAGGGCGCCGGCGCGGAGCATAGCAGCGCGCTGCCGGAGGGAGCCCTGCAAGGCCGCACCGATTTGGGCGAGAATGCCTATCACGGACCCTGCCCCGCCAAAGGCGATCCGCCACACCGCTATGTGTTCACGGTCTATTCGCTGAACGTGGCGAAGCTTCCCGTCCCGCCCGATTCGAGCGGCGGCATGGTCACCTCCATTGTGCAAGAGCATTTGCTGGGCAAGGCCGTGCTGGTCGCGCACTACGGGCGGCCTTAAGCTTCAAGCGGCGGCTTCATCCTCGCAGCCGTGCTCGCAGCGATCTCTTTCGATTTGCAGCGTGGCATGTTGGATCTGAAAGCGGCGTTTCAGATCCGGTGTCAGGAATGTCAGCAACGCATCTTCCGCAGCTCGATCAGGTACCACCAAATGAGCGGTTAAGGCAACGCTGGTGGTGCTCAATGCCCATATGTGCAGATCATGCACATCAGTCACGCCTCGTTGTCGAGCGAGGTAGGACATCACGGCGGAGGAATTAACGCTGGCCGGAACGCCATCCAAGGACAGCGTCAGCGAGTCTCGCAGCAGCCGCCACGTGCTGAGCAGGATCACCGAAACGATCATGAGGCTGACGATGGGGTCGAGGACGGCCCACCCGGTAAACACGATCAGCAAGCCCGACAGCAACACGCCCGCCGATACGGCCGCGTCGCCAAGCATGTGGATGTAAGCGCTTCGGCGGTTCAAATCGTCGTGGCTGCCGGCGTGGAGCATCCAAGCGCTGATGCCGTTCAACACTATGCCAATTGCAGCCACCGCCATGACCATTTGTCCAGCCACCGGTGGAGGCGATCCTAATCTGCTGGCCGCCTCCCAGGCGATGGCGCCGCAGGCCAAGAGCAGCAACACCGCATTGGCCAGTGCGGCCAGAACAGAAGAGCGTCCCAAACCATAGGTAAATTTGGCACCCGGCGGCCGGCGGCCCAGCAGCAATGCCCCCCAAGCGCACACCAGCCCCAGCACATCGCTCAAGTTATGCCCGGCGTCCGCGATCAATGCCACGGAATTGGAGATGAACCCGAACCCGCCTTCGACCAATACGAAAATCAAGTTAAGCGCCACCGCAACACCCATTCGAAGGTTGATGCCGCCGGCGGGTATCCCGTGCGCATGCCCATGCGCGTGGCCATGCTGATGATGGCTCTTGTCTGCGGCGTGGTCGTGACCCGCGTCGTGGTGCTGCCCATGATCATGGGTTTCGTGCTCGGGGCCATGCGCGCTGTCGTCTTGGTGTTGCATCGGCTTCGTACAATACCGCAAATAGCTCTAACGATAAGGCTCCGAGTACCGTTTTGCCATTCCACACGAAGCGCAGCCCCTGCTGCCCCCTTCGGTCACAGTCCCAGGCCACTCAAGGAGCGATGAACATCCTGGCGGCGCCCCTGGGGCCAGCGACAGTGACGCTCGATCTGAAAGCAGGCCGGTGCAGCTGTCCATTGGAGCTTTAGCCTGCTTCCGCGGATTCATTAGAAACGCCGAGAAATATATAGCGTGCCGATTTCAATTTTGTAGAAAGTTTCGGGCCGAGGGCCCTGCACGTCGCTTGCGAGCACATGATCGCGCGCCAGATTTTGACCGTAGCGAAAGTCCAAATTTAAATCCCAATAGGGCAGGACATCGCGCCACGCGGCGCCTACGCCGGCGAATAGCGAGGTCGCCGGGGTCTGCACGTTGTAGCGCGCGACGCCGGCAAAAAGCCCTAACGCCAAGGGACCGTCAAAGCGATGGCGATAATCGACGACACGCAGGCCGATGAGCGAGTGGCCGTCGACTTGGTCGAATTCCCCTCGGACGCCAAGATCATTTCTCTCCGAGACGGCGCGCCTCGCGCCCAAGCCGAAGTGCGGTCCGAACTTCACTTTCGATATTTTGATGGGTATACCTGGCTCGACGTCGGTGCGCACCTTGTTCGCATTGGCGCCGGCATCCACGAATACCTCGGCGCCATGGTGATCCACTTGGTGCGGCTCATCGTCGCTATCATCGCTGAACGAGATATCGTCGCGGGTCTTCGAATCGCCTCCGTAGCGCACGAACCCGGACAGGCGGCTAAAAGACTTTCCATCCACGTCCCGTCCGCCGAACGCTTCCCCGCCGACAGTCAGGCCTTTCCACGGACGCGAATAGCGGATGGAAAAATCGTAGTAGTGATGGTACGGAAATGCGCCGGGCGTCGCCACGTAGGTGCGATTATCGCCCCCATAGTAGGTCTGATTTGCCAGCGTACGCACGCGCTCTTCCAGGTAACCGCCGAACGGCGGCATCCAGCCGACCCGCAACATCTGGCTCCTTGCTCCTACCCCGTCGTTGAAGTTGCGCTCCTGCGCGCCCCAGTTCCCCTCCACGATGCGGTAGTTGCTCGTGCCGTTCAGAAAGATATTGTGCACATACCAAATATTCGACCATTCCGAAATCTCGTAGGTGAAATCGAAATAACGCAATACCCGCGGGAAATCGATGCCCGCCGAAATGGCCGGACTGCCCAGCAGGTAGCTGCCGCCGTTGGAATTGTCTTCCCCTGCATATTGAAAGTACACGGCAGCGGGGGTCTTGCTCGGCAAGATGAACCGGCTGACGTACGATGCTTGCTGATTACCTTGAGTTTGCGACAGGCCGCTTGGCCGGAAGAAGTCGCGCAATAGAAAACGTCCCGAGGTTGGCAGGCCTGCGCCGCCGCCGTATTGCAATAGCCGATTGACTCCCAATGACCATCCAGGGATAGGCTCTATCGAGAACTGCGCACCGAACAATCGCGGCTTGCCGGTGACTTCGACACCCTTGTAGAGAACCGGCTGGGGTGCCATGCGTTCGAGAAAGAGTTCGTACTGGAATCCAAAGCGCGTCAGCGGCTCATAGTTCGAGAGCGTCACCGACGGCAGGGTGGCAGATTCGGTGCTGATCAGCGTGCTGCTGTCCGTCATCGGAGATAGCCAGTGATCTCGGTAGCCGATATCGAGCTGCGCCCAGCTACCGCCGACACTCAGCATCGAGCCGGTAGGCGTGGTCCGTCCTTTATAAGAGATTCCTCCGGCGCTCACCAAAAAATAGTCGGTCGGCTGCGCAAAAGCCACCAGCGACAACTCGTAGCGGCCGTTCACGGGCATCCCGTGCTCATTCGGCACAATCAGGCCGTCCTTATCGTGGGTGATGGCTCCCGTCACGCTGGCGTGCGTCACGGCGTAATCGCGCGAATACCGCTCTAGGTATTTCTCCACCTTCGCGCACAGGACCTTGTCGGTTTCGCACGCTTGAGGCAGCGCCAATCTCACCAGCTCCACCGAAAACGGGCGTTTCAGAATGGGTTCATCGGCGAGAATGAGCACCCGCTCGATCTGACGCTCGATTTCCGGTTCCAGATTCATCGGCAGATAAGCGGTTACACCACCGGCAATGCTTCCGTTTGCTGCCGCTAGGCACAGGCCCGCCATCGCGAATGCATCTCTCAAAAGTCTCATGAATGATCTCGATGTTCGATATTTCTTAGCGAAGCGGCGGCACGATCAGCATCGCTGCGCGGCAGGCGCCGCGCCCAGCATCGGCGGAACAGGCTCGCGGATTTAAGGTCCGATCCAAGCAAATATGCACTTCGCGCAGCCGCGGCAGATCCTGCCCGCTGCAAGTGACGGCGATGGAATCAGGGGTTAAGCGAGGGTTGGCGCGCAAAAAAGCCTTGACGATGGCGTCCGGCGCCTCTTCCAAGGGCTGGCTGATGGCGGAGAACTCCGCCGGTATCGCTATGCTGTTGTAGGCGCTGCGCACCAACGCAAAATAATCCGCCGAACCTAAGCCGCTGCAGGT
Source organism: Pseudomonadota bacterium (assembly GCA_030775645.1). GTDB lineage: Bacteria > Pseudomonadota > Gammaproteobacteria > Steroidobacterales > Steroidobacteraceae > Bog-1198. Next base: position 101,187 of record JALYIT010000041.1, read on the forward strand.
GCCGTGAGCCGACCACTCGTGGTAGATGAGGCCACGCGCCGGCATCAAATCGAATATGCCGTTCACTACGCTATCGGGTACTTGTTGGTGCACATTGCAGTACTCCGGCCATCCCTTTTCATTTTGCGGCCATAGCCCGTGAACGATGAATCCAAAGCGCCGCGGACCGCCGCATTCGGCAGCCCCAGGACTGCCTAAGCAAAACGCCGGCGACCAAGACAATGACAACAGGTAGTAGTCAAAAGTGCCCGGGTCGGCGGCAATGGACGAGCGGTGATGTCGAGCGCTGGCGTTGCCGATGAGCGCGAATAACAAAAGCAGCAGGGCCGCAGTCTTCATATAACGCCTCGCTTAGCCGCCGGCGCGCAACGACTGAATGTCGAATCCGCCGCGGCCGTTTACCCACGTGTCCTTGTCGCGGATGATGGCCTGCGCCGGCAGTGCCGGCGTGCTCACCGTCATCCCCTGAAGCTTACGTACCGCCGTGCCTACGGCAAAGATCTCAACCAGGCTGGATCCGAGTTCGACGATATAAGTCTTGATGCCGACTACTTCTTCCGCACCCAAGGCGGCGGCTTCGCTTTTTATTCGCTCGAAAACCTGTTCGCGCGCCTCGTAGATGAGCTTCGTCAAATCACCCAGCTCCCCTCTCACCAAGCTCTGGAATGACGCTCTGAGCCCGCCGATGGCTCCGAGCGAATACACGGAAGTCGAGATCAGCAGCTTGATCGGCGCATATCCGAGCTGCGTCATGCCCCAAAGTTCCTCCCCGGTCATATCGCTGCTCACTGGGGCGCCTCGCGCCTCTGCTGCGAGTTGCGGGTTGAATGCGGCGGTACCCGCCATGTACATTTCGTGAAAGCCGGCGAAATGCAGCACACTGGTTCGCACGCCGACAACGCAGTTCGCACCCACAGCCCGCGCGTGCGTGACGAGCCGGTCAAGCGCGTGATGGCGCGTCGCATTGAATACGTCGCTGAATTCCGTGATCTCGCCGCGCACCAGCGTTTTTAGCGTGCCCGCAATGCCGCCAACGGCGCCCACCGAATAGGCGATGTTGCCGAACACAAATTCCTTCGGCTCATAGCCTGCATCCATGTGGCAGTACAACTCTTGAGCATCACCTGCGCTGGTAAACGACGCCGTGCCCGGGCCTCCACTGACGCCTGAGCCCACGAATAGGAATTCGGAATTGCCACTGAGACTGCGCAATTCGGAAGTCACGCCGACGACCCCGTGCACTTGCTCGCGATCGGCTTCCGCCCGCATGCGGGTGTAGGCGGCCTCGCGTCCCTCATGGATCATCCGTGTTACATCGGGAATTTCCCCTCCCACGATTCCGCGGAACGCGGAGCGCACGCCTCCCAGAAATCCCATGGACTGGATGCTGTTGCCGATGACCACGCCGCTCGGAATGAAGCCCTTGAGCCGCATGCAGTAAATTTCATTCCCAGAGAGACCGGTCAACTTGGGGGTACCGAGCATGGTGCGATCGTAAGTTATAGGAGGCTGTCTGTCGACGCGGCGCGGCGCTGAGCTTGCGTGTCCCGCGTGCTCCAAAGAATCATCGCCAGGAGCGCGACTTGAAAGGGCAGCCGCAGGATCAGCGCCCAGCGCGGGACGCTGAAAGCTTCCGAGTGCTGGAGCATATAGACATTAGCCGGAGTCACCGCGAGGGTGAGCAGGAACAGCCCGATCCCGGCCGCGCGGCGCGAAACGGGAATCAGAATGCCGACAGCGCCGAGCAATTCGAACACCCCGCTCACCAGCACCGCGGCTCGAGGCCACGGGATGAAGGGCGGCACGATGCGCATTTCCGCGTCGGTCAGAGCAAAGTGCGCAACGCCGCCGATCGTAAACCACAGGAACACCAAAACCAGCGTCAAGCGTTTCAATATTGGAATCATGGCTTTGAAGATGCGTCGTTATGGCTGGTGTTCATGATGGGCCGGCTAGGAGCCTCACCTATAAGTGCGCCGGCAGGTGCCGATCAATGAGAGCGGCCATAAGATCCGGCGCTGCCTGAAACAAGTCCATGCCCAGTTCCGGCAAGTCCACCAATATGGCGCTGCTCTTGAGCAGCGGCTTCACGCGCAGCGTCTGTTCGAGGATGTCGTCATGCGGGACGAACACGGTGAGCGGTGCCCTTAGAGTCTTCAATTTTTCATCAATGGCGTATCCGCAGGCGGCGCGAAAGGCCGCACCTGGATTTGCCGCCAACACGTGTTCCACGAAACGGTTATGCACGCCGGCGAGATCAAAAGCGGGGTCGCGCAAAGCCATACCGCCGCGCCAAGCGCCGAGCACATGACCTCCATCGGCTGCCGGGCGCAACGGTTGTTCGCTGTATTTCTCAAGCTGCCGTTCCTGCTCTGCGGCGGTGAAAAGGGGCATGCCCACCGCTACGATCCGGCGCACCTGGCTGCCAAGCTGATGTGCAATCTCGATGGCCTCGATGGACCCGGTATGTACCCCCAGCAGATCGATCGGGCCTTGCATGCCTGCTGCCTTCAAGCCGTCCACGGTCGCCTGCGCATATTGCTCCAAGGAAAGCGCCCGGGGCGGCGCGTCGGAGAATCCATAGCCCAATCGGTCCGGCGCATGTGAAGGCCGTTCCAATTTCTCTTGCAGCGCTTCCCACATCGCGCCGGAGCGCGGCGACATGTGCAGCAGCACCAACGGCACGCCTTTCCCATCATGGCTGCGCAAATGCAGCTGCCCGAACCGAGTCGGGTAAATACGCCGGATCATTTAGTGCGCGTCCAAAAACGCTTCAATCACCGGCGCGACCGATTCCGGGCGTTCGATGTGCAGCATGTGCCCGGCCCCTGCGATGCGGGCCACCTCGAAGCCCGGATAGGCTGTGCGCAATGCGTCTATCGTGCCGTCATTTCCAAGACGTTTCAAATAGTCGGATTCCTCACCGATCATCATGAGCGCAGGAGCACGAATCCCAGCCCAGGTCGCCTCGGCGTCCTCGCGCTTGTAAAGAATGGGATTTACCCAGTGATGGCGCGGATCGGCCGCGAGGCGCACGCGCTGGTCGGCATCCACGGTTCCCCAAATACGTGCGATGAATGCGGCGGCGCCGGCAGGAAACCGCGGGTAGCGAAGTTGAATGATGGCGGTGAGTTGCTCGAAGGAATGGTAGTTCTTTTCAAGCGCCGGCTGTTTGATCTGATCGAGCCACTTGCGCATTCGCAGCGGCGCCTCTTGCGGCGCGGTACGCGGAAGCCCGAACCCCTCCAGATTGATGAGGCAGCGCACCCGATCGGGCCTAAGGCCCGCATACAGGTTAGCGATATTTCCGCCCATGCTGTGGCCAACCAGGCACACAGGCGCGTCGGGTGAAATCTGATCCATCAGCGCATCCAAGTCCCCCAAATAATCAGGAAAGCTATAACCCTCTTGCGGCCACTCGCTGCGGCCGAATCCACGCCAGTCAGGTGCAAAAACCGGCCAATCCTTATTGAAGGCATCGATCATGAACTGAAAAGTCTCGCCCGCATCGAGCCAACCATGCAGCAGCAACAGCGGCGGTTGCGATCCAGGCTGCGGTCCCCAGCGGGTCACATGCATGGCAAGACCCCGTACTTTCAAGGTCGTGTGCCGCGCCTGGCGCAGCGCTTGGTAGGCGGTGCTATCCAATTCGAGTCGATCTCATGTCAGCCGGCCAAAAACAGCTTGTATGCCTCGTTCTCGGTTTCCTCCGTGAACGCGTATTGCAGCTCGTTGAGATGCAACAGAAAATCTGTCGTTGTTTCGGCTGGAACCTGTATGCCGGCAAGCACACGGCCGTGGTCCGATCCGTGATTGCGGTAATGGAACAGGCTGACGTTCCATTGCATGCCGACCGCTTGCAGAAACTTCAGCAATGCGCCTGGGCGTTCCGGGAATTCGAAACGATACAGCCGCTCGTCCGCAAGACCGCGAGCGTGGCCGCCTACCATGTAGCGCACATGCAGCTTTGCCATCTCGTTGTCCGTCATGTCGCGGGCGGTGAAACCGGCAGCGGTGATGAGCGCCAACAAGGCGTCGCGTTCCGACTTCCCTTGACTGAGCGAAAGGCTGACGAACACCTGCGCTGCCTTGACATCGGAATAACGGTAATTGAACTCAGTCACGCTGCGTTTGCCTAGCAGCTCGCAAAAGTGCAGGAATGAGCCCGGCGCTTCCGGCAGCTGCACGGCAAACAGCGCTTCGCGTTGCGCGCCGATATCCGCACGTTCGGCAACATAACGCAGCCGGTCAAAATTCATATTGGCGCCGCAATTCACCGCGATCAGCGCACGGTCTGTACAATTCTCGCGCGCCACGTACTTCTTGATGCCGGCCACCGCCAAGGCACCTGCCGGTTCCGCAATGGAGCGCGTGTCCTGGAAAATATCTTGGATGGCCGCGCAGATCTGATCCGTGGTAACGAGAACGATCTCATCCACGTATTGTCGGGCAAGGCGAAATGTCTCTTCGCCCACGCGCCGCACCGCGACACCGTCGGCGAACAGGCCGACTCTCTCTAAGGTGACGCGCTTGCCGGCGCGCAACGATTCGTACATGGCGGACGAGTCTTCAGGCTGTACGCCGATGATCTTGATGCGCGGATACAAAGATTTTGCATAGGCCGCAATGCCCGCGATCAAGCCCCCGCCGCCGACCGGGACAAAAATGGCGTCGATGGCATCGCCGTGGCGCTGGCGCAAAATCTCCATGGCGATCGTGCCCTGGCCGGCGATGACGTCGGGGTCATCGAAGGGATGCACGAACACCAAATTTCTTTGCCGTCCCAGTTCAGTCGCATGGTCGTAGGCGTGATCGTAGTCATCGCCGTGCAAAATGATCTCGCCGCCAAGATCCGCGACTGCTTGCACCTTGATATCCGGGGTCGTCAGGGGCATGACGATGAGCGCAGGAATCCCCCGCGTACGGGCGGCCAGCGCAACCCCCTGCGCGTGATTACCCGCGGATGCGCATATCACCCCGCGCTGGGCGCTGATGGCCGATAATTGCGCGATTTTGTTGTAAGCGCCGCGGATTTTGAACGAAAACACCGGCTGAAGGTCTTCTCGTTTGAACAAAACGTGATTGTTCAGGCGCCTCGACAGCCGCGGTGCGGTTTCCAGCGATGTTTCAATGGCCACATCGTAGACTTTCGATTTGAGAATCCGATCGACATAATTTTCTTGGGCGAGATGCATCGGTGGCTACATTAGCTGAAGCGGCAGCCTAGCGGTATTAGGGCCATACTGTGAGATGTTCCACACCCCGCGGGGCGCCACGCTCGTCCGGGGGCTTAATTCGGTACCATAGGGCATGCGCGCACTCAAGGCTTGGCTTTTCTCGCTGTTGTTGTCGACTTCGCCGGCAGTCTTGGCGCTGTCCGGGAACACCGTCGCCACGGAAAACGTCACAGCGCGGCTGGTGAGCGAAGTCAACGCCGTAGGGCCCGGACAAGTTTTCTGGGTTGCCTTGGAACTGGATATTCGCGACGGCTGGCACACCTATTGGCGCAACCCCGGAGACTCCGGCCAAGCGACCAGTCTTAAGTGGGTGCTTCCGCCCGGATTCACGGCCGGCGACATAGTCTGGACGACGCCGCATCGCTTCGAGATCGCGCCGCTGGTGAACTACGGTTATGCCAGGCACGCAGTGCATTTGGTGCAGATCGTCGCACCTAAGGACTTGAAAGCCGGCACACCGCTGACATTGGCCGCCCGGGCCAACTGGCTTGTCTGCTCCGATGTGTGCATCCCAGAAGGCGCGGATTTGCAGTTGAAATTGCCGCAAAGCGCTCAAGCGGGCAGCTTCGATCCTGCGGCATCGTCTTTGTTTACCGCGGCACGCAGCGAGCTGCCGACATCGCAACCGGCGGCGACCTCTGCCCGAATTCAAGGCGACCAGCTGATCATCACGTTGAGCCACGAATGGGGCGCAATGCTCTCGCAGATCAAAACGCTGGCATTCTTTCCTTACGACGAGGGCAGCATCGAATATGCCACTGACCAGAAACTGACGCGCAATCAGGATTCGGTCGAGCTGGCGATGAAGATCGGCTATCAGCCGCCCAAGGCCGGCGCCGTTCGCGGCGTGCTGGTCGCAACCGAACAGAACGCGACGCAGTCCGATACCGTGCCTATCGAGATTTCCGCCGACTTTTCCGGCGCCGGTGCGGACCAGGTCAAAGCCAGCCCTCGCTTTGCGCCGGGCGCCGTTGCGCCGCGCGCCGCTGCGCCGGGCGCCGCTTCGGCGCCGACGCAAGCGAACAAGGCGCCGGAACATTCGCTCGCGGTGCTGATGCTGCTCGCGATCGCGGGCGGTTTGATCTTGAACCTGATGCCGTGCGTATTTCCCGTGCTGTCGATCAAGGCCATCAATATTGTCGAACAAGCCAAGAAAGATCCCGGCGCCGTGCGCACCAAGGGTTTGGTATTTGCCGCTGGAGTGATTAGCTCAATGCTCTGCCTGGCGGCCGTGCTGCTGGCGCTCCGGGCCGGCGGCGAGGAAATCGGCTGGGGTTTCCAATTGCAGTCTCCGCTGTTCGTCACCCTGATGATTTACCTGCTGCTGGCGGTGGGCCTGAACCTGTCCGGCGTGTTCGACGTCGGCGGCGGCTTGGCAGGCGTCGGCGATGAACTGACGCATGGGGAGGGTTATAGCGCATCATTTTTCACCGGAGTGTTGACCACCCTGGTGGCAACGCCATGCACGGCCCCGTTCATGGCCGCCGCGGTGGGCGCTGCCTTGACCCAGTCCGCACTCAACGCCTTGTGCATTTTTGCGGCGCTAGGACTCGGACTCGCGCTGCCGTACGTATTGTTGTCATTTGCACCTTGGATGCGCCGCGTGCTGCCGAAGCCGGGCGCCTGGATGGACACGCTGAAACAAGTTTTCGCCTTTCCGATTTATGCATCCGCAGCCTGGCTGCTCTGGGTGCTATCGCATGAGACCTCGTCTTTCGGGCTGGGCGCCGCCTTGGCCGGCACGGTGCTGATCGGTCTGGCTGCCTGGGCATACCAAAAGTCCTCCTCGAGCTCGGGCGGCGGCAGAGTGACCGTGCTTGCCACAGCCATCGTCTCGGTGCTGCTTGCGATCATTCTGCCGGTGCGATTCGCAGACGTCGCGGCTGCGGCGCCCGGCGCGGCAACCCCAGGCGATTCCGCGCAAGCGAGGCCGGGCGTGGATGAATGGCAGCCCTACAGCGCGGCACGCGTTGCCGAACTTAGCGCGGCTGGCCGTCCACTGCTGGTCAACTTCACTGCAAGCTGGTGTTTGACCTGCCTCGTCAATGAGCGCAATGCATTCTCCGATTCGGCTGTGCAAGAAATTTTTCGCGAGAAGAAAGTGACTTTGATGAAAGGGGACTGGACCAACCGCGATCCCGCCATTACGCATGCGCTGGCGGCCTTCGGGCGCGCCGGCGTGCCGCTGTATGTGGTTTATAATTCAAAACCGGGTTCCGCGGAGCCGTTGGTTCTGCCGCAAATTCTCACGGCCAGCGTGGTTCAAAACGCTTTTGCCGACGCGCCTGCCAATTGATCAGGCGAAATTGATCATGAGGTGTGCTTGAATACCTCCTGTGGAGCACGCCACCACCATCTCCGTAATTGATTTCCGCCGTCAAAGTATGGTGCTGTACTGGCATGCCCTTGGCGGCACCTGGACGGCGTGCGACACGCCGCCCCCATTGGTTCACGGCATCGCCTTGATCCGTCCTACAGGGCCCAACATCTGTATCTTCGGACAGGGCGGTCGGCTGCGATTGCAGCTCGGGCCCAATCAATATGCTCTGTCGGAGAACTCCCCACGGATCAGCTGTATTCGCGGAATCGCCAGCTTTGGATTTCGGCGCCGCTTTACGGTCAAATCAAGCAGCGGCGGCGTCCTGTTCAATCATTCCTACTGGACCAATCAGGGCCGCGATTTCTATAGATGGCTGGCTACCCGGGCTGAAGATCCGGATTGGCGCATCAGCTGTGGACGTCAATGGTCCGACGGCGTCCCGGCGGCGGTCTTGCGGCCTAATTAGCCAAAAAGCCGGAGAGTTCGGCCGGCGTCAAATGGCGCCACTGCCCGGGCCGTAAATTGCCCAAGTATATATTCATGATGCGCACGCGTTGCAGTCGTTGCGCCTTGTATCCCAGCGCAGAACACATGCGGCGGATCTGCCGATTCAAGCCTTGAGTGAGGATGATGCGAAAGCACTGATCATCGACGCGCGTGACTTTGCTGGGTTTGGTGATCTCGCCCATGATTTTCACGCCCTGCGATAACATGCGCAGCGCAAGATCCGTGATTGGCCGATCCACCGTCACCAAATATTCCTTCTCATGATTGTTCTCCGAGCGCAGAATTTCGTTGACGATGTCGCCATTGTTGGTCAGCAATATCAGACCTTCCGAATCCCGATCCAATCGGCCGACCGGGAAGATCCGTTCGGGAAATCCGATGTGAGCGATGATGTTGTCCTCGATCTGGCTTTCGGTGGTGCAAATGATGCCCACAGGCTTGTTGAGGGCGATATAAACCGACTTCTTTTTGTGGCCGATCAAATCCCCATCGATGCGGACCTCGTCACCCTCCGCCACTTTAGTGCCAAGCGCAGCCGGCTGGCCGTTGCAGGTGACGCGACCGGCTTCGATCCACTTGTCGGCCTCGCGCCGCGAACACACGCCGGTTTCGCTGATGTACTTATTGAGGCGCACCGCCAATCCTCACGCCCGTTCCTTGAGAAATCCGCCGATTTGCGCGGCCAGGATTTTCGCAGCGCCCTCGAACTGATCATCCGCGCGTCGCATGACCAGCGCGGGCTGTTTCGCCGCCACCCGCGCATCGGGCGAAACGTCCACCAAGACCACACGTCGCACAAGCTCCGGACGGGCCGCAGCGAGTTCGAGCGCGACCTCTGCACCGCTTCGAACGCCGAGCAGGTCGATTTGCCGCAATCGCAAGTCATTCGCCAGGTCCGAAATGGCGCTTGCCGCATCGGCCGCCCCGGCGCTCGGCGCTGGATCCGATTCGCCAAGACCCGGCAAGTCAGGCGCATAGACCGAGCGCACATCGGCGATCTCGGGCAGAAAGCGCGCGAACATACGGCTCGAGCCCGGTGCGGCATGCAGGCAAAACAGCGTCACCTGCTCATCGAAACCGCCTGTGGTAGGAAAGGCGGTGCGCACATGCAGTTGCCCGAATCTGCAATCAAAATACGCACGTCGGGTGCGCACCGCTTCGAAGGACAGGGCAGATCTTGAGGACTTAGCCACGCTTTAATCTCCGGATCAATAATTGCAGAGAAGCATGATAGAGCCAGGGGGCGTCGCTGAAACGACTAACATTTGCTGTTGTATTTGCGCTACATTAACTTTTCACACTTGTTTGCATTATCACTAGCGTAGATGACGGCGCGCGGCTAGAGTGTTGCTCGGACGCAATTGGACTTTGGAAAGTAAAAAGACCGATCATCGTCGGCGCTCCTTAAAATGGCGCTGCGAGAGGCATGGGGACTTGAAAGCCGGGCGCAAGCCCGGCTTTTTTATCGCGCCAACCGATCCCACACGCGCGACAGGATAAATCCATTGGAACGGCCGCCTCGGAAGATGACCTCTTCGACCAGGCGCTGACCGTCCTCGGAAATGCTGTAATGCTCCTCGAACGGCGGGCGGTCTTCTCCGCTCTCACCGCTGCTCACAATCAATGTCTTTTCCGACCAGCCGCACTTTGGAGGGGGAATGTCGCGCCTGGCCGGCAGCGGCGCATCGCGGTCCGAGTCGCTGCGATGATGTCGGGAGATTTTTTTCGCCTCCTCGGGCTGGCAAACGCGCTTCTTACCGTCAGAGGTGAAAGCGAGGATGCCGCCAATTTGGCGGATCTCGAGTTGTTTGCCCGGGAAACGCACCGCCTCACTCAGGAAACCTATGGGCGGCGTTGCCGGCGCGAAGACAGGAGCCCCGTAACCACCGCGCCCGCCCCGTCCGGCTCCGCCTCGGCCACCTGAGTCCGGCGCACTTCCCACGCCGCCCGCGGACTGGTTAGCGGCCTGCAGCAAGTGCATCGGATCATCGCTATCAGCCTCATTGAGTTTCCAATGGCCGCTGAAATCCACCCCAGGCGGGGGCGCCATGCTCAATCGGTCGCTTGCACAGGCGCTCAAAACGGTGATTGCCGCTAGGACGGCCAAACGCATAACAGACCCCCCGGAGACTCTACAAGGGGGAATCTTATATGGATTTAACCGACCGAGGGCTGCGCTCGCCGCGCACGCAGATCATTCGGACCGCATATCCAGACACGGCCTTCAAAGGGTTGGAAACAAACCCGCATGGTTTCGGTGCGGCGCATGGTTTGCGATCCGCAGGCAATCTTGCCATCAGCGAGATCGGCTTGGATTAAATCCACCAGAGACGCGCTTGGTTCACCGGCGTCGGTGGGCGGCAACGCATGGGCCAGGATGCGGGCTTGAACCTCGTCACGGCGGGTGGTATTGCCGAGCACGGCGCGCTTGAATTTGTCGAGCACCACCAGAACAGAACTCAATGTGTTGTCCGTCACATCGCTGGGACGTCCGGTTCCGCCGATGAACTTGAGGTGCAGCATGCCGCCCACTCCTCGGCCTTCATCGTGCAGGCAAAGCGCCAGCGCCCCGTGCAAGTCCGCGATCATCAGCATGGGTTCGGGCGAGACATGATAAGTGTCGGGCGCGACCGATACTTCGGTGAGATCTATAGCCAAGTAGGGACCCTTAAGTTACCCCACGATGCTGCGCCGAACCTGAAGATACCTCTGCCAAGCAAATCACGGTTTTTACCTATTACAAAAAAGGACCCCTTTCACGGATTGACAAGGATCGGCACTCACTGACAAGGATCGGCAGTCATAAGCTCATATCGCGGGGTAATTGGCTCGAATTGGTCTCGGCGTCGTATCGTAACGACATGTATCGGTACGATCTCACCGACAAAACCCTGGTTAATGAACGGGTCGCGCAGTTTCGCGATCAAACGCAGCGTTTTCTCGCCGGAACCTTGAGCGAAGACGAGTTTCGCGGCCTCAGGTTGCGCAACGGTCTGTATATCCAGCGGCACGCTCCCATGCTGCGCGTCGCAATTCCGTACGGCCTGCTCTCGTCCATACAGCTGCGCGCGCTGGCGAAAATTGCGCGGCGCTACGATCGCGGCTACGGGCATTTCACGACGCGCCAGAATATTCAGTACAACTGGCCCAAGCTCGAAGAAGTCCCGGATATTCTCGCCGAGCTCGCCGAAGTCGAAATGCATGCCATTCAGACCAGCGGCAACTGCATCCGCAATATCACCTCGGATCACCTCGCCGGCGTAACCGCCAACGAGCTCGAAGACCCAAGACCTTGGTGTGAAATCATTCGCCAGTGGTCGACATTCCATCCCGAATTCACATATTTGCCGCGCAAATTCAAAATCGCCGTCACCGGCGCACCGCAAGACCGGGCAGCCTCGCTGGTTCACGATGTCGGCGTGCACATTGTGCGCGGCCCCACGGGCGATATCGGCTTTGAGATTCTGGCAGGCGGCGGCTTGGGGCGAACGCCGATCATCGGTCAAGTGGTCCGTTCGTTCCTGCCGCGCGAACATTTGCTCTCCTATCTTACGGCGATATTGCGCATCTACAACCTCGAGGGCCGCCGCGATAATCTGACCAAGGCGCGCATCAAGATATTGGTGCGCTCGATGGGAATTGAGGAATTCACCCGGCGCGTGGAGGCCGAATGGGAGCTGCTGCGCGACACAGGCCCCCGTGTCGATGACACCGAAGTCGCCCGCATGCGAGGCTTTTTCACGCCGCCGCCCTATCTTTCGCGCTCCGATACGCAACCCGATGCCGGCCGCGAGACCGCCTTTCGTGCTTGGTACCGTTACAACACGGCGTCGCACAAAGTACCCGGTTACCGCGCGGTGTTTGTCTCGTTGAAAAAGCCTGACAGTCCGCCGGGCGATGCCACCGCCGCGCAGATGGATCTCGTTGCTGCTCTTGCCGATCGCTATAGCTTCGGCGAAGTACGCGTGACGCATACCCAGAACCTGCTGCTCGCCGATGTCCAACAGGACAAGACTTATGAGCTGTGGCGAGCGCTCGAGGCCGCCGGTCTTGCGACGCCGAACATCGGCACGTTGACCGATATGATCTGCTGTCCTGGACTCGACTTCTGCAGTCTGGCCAATGCAGGCTCCATCGATGTGGCAAAACTCATCAACGAGCGCTTCGACGACTACGACTACATTTATGATCTGGGCGAAATCGACGTCAAGATGTCGGGCTGCATGAATGCCTGCGGCCACCATCACGTCGGCAATATCGGAATTCTTGGCGTGGATAAGGGCGGCGAGGAGTGGTACCAAATCACCATCGGCGGCGCGGCCGGCGCTGATGCTGCCCTGGGATCGGTCATCGGCCCGTCGGTGGCGAAGACGCAGGTTCCTGAAACCGTTGCGCGGCTATTGGATGTGTACGTGGAGCGCCGCCAGCCCGAAGAACGCTTTCTCGACACGGTGCGCCGCCTGGGCGTGCAGCCATTCAAGGAACGGGTATATGCCGCGCTGCTTGCTGCGTAACGGTCAAGTCGTCATCGATGAGTGGTTGTACGTTGCCGAAGCCGCAGCCCAAGAGGCCGCCATGACAGCGGCTGTGCCGCTGATTGTGCGGTTCTCTCAGTGGCAGAGCGCGCCTGATACCTGGACCGCGCGCGGCAGCCGCCTAGGCGTTCTGCTGTCTCCGGCTGACAAAGTAGAACAGCTGGCGCCGCACCTCGCCCGCTTCGCACTGGTTGCGGCGGAGTTTCACGGGCCGGGCGAAGGACGCGGCTATACGCAAGGGCGATTGCTGCGCGAGCGCTGGAACTTCACGGGCGAACTGCGCGCCAGCGGTTACGTGCGGCGCGATCAATTGTTTTTCATGGCACGTTGCGGCTTCGACAGCTTCGAGCTGCCGGAAAGCGAACTGCAGGACGCGGCGACAGCCTTGTCCACCTTTACCGCCGCCTATCAGACCTGCAACGATGCGGGCCTGCCTCTCAAGCTGCCGCGGGATATACCTGCCAACGCCTGAATTTCATCCCCACCCTCTGACCTAAGCTGAAGCGCTCCGCCTCGAAGCGTTCACGGCCGATTTCCGCTTCCAGCGGCTCATGGATTGGCTGCCCGTCGGCGCATAGATCCAATCGCACGATGGGCCCGATCACGCGCATCGCCACCACCGTAGCCGGCCATCCCGAGGCCACATCGCCGATCTCAATCTCGTGCGGCCGGATCAGCGCGATGTTCTTTGCGCTCCCCGTCTGCACGTCGGCTGCCGCGGCAATGTCGATGGGCCCGACATACGCTCGCCCATCGCGAAGCTTGACAGGCAGTTCATTGACCTGCCCCAAAAAGCGATGCACGAATGCCGACTTCGGCAAGTCATAGATTTCACCGGGAATACCGACTTGTTCAATTTTGCCTTGGTTCAACACCACCACGGTGTCCGCCACTTCGATGGCTTCTTGCTGATCGTGCGTCACGATGATGCTGGTGAAATGTAGTTCGTCATGGAGACGACGCAGCCAGCGCCGAAGCTCATGGCGCACCTGGCTGTCCAGCGCACCGAAAGGCTCATCCAGCAGCAACACACGCGGATCGACAGCCATGGCGCGCGCCAGCGCCACGCGTTGCCGCTGCCCTCCCGAGAGCTGGGCTGCAAATCGGTCATGCGCCCACTCAAGCTGCACCAGCGCCAGCAGATCTTGCACTTTTTTGCGAATCTCCTTAGAGGAGGGCCGCTCCCGGCGGCGCTTCACTTTGAGACCAAAGGCCACGTTTTCAAACACCGTCATGTGACGAAACAGCGCGTACTGTTGAAAAACGAAGCCCACCTTGCGATCGCCGATGGGCCACAAGGTCGCGTCCTGTCCATCGAATAGCACTCGACCCGCATCCGGCGTTTCCAGCCCTCCGATGATCCGCAGCAGCGTTGTCTTGCCTGACCCCGAAGGACCCAGCAGCGCCATCAAGGCACCTGTAGCGACGTCCAGGTCGATATTTTCTACCGCGGCATATTCACCGAACCGCTTGGAAACGCCTTGCAGCGCAATGCTCATGTATTGACTCTCCTCGTTCGATCGCGTGCTCCATCGCGCGGCAGGTGCGTCGCGCGCCGCAGTTCCGGCTGACGCCATTCCATAAAGCTTTTCCCTGCGAGCGTCAGCAGTGCCAGCAACGCCAGCAAGGAAGCGACGGCGAATGCCGCCGCGTAATTGTATTCGTTGTAGAGAATTTCGACGTGCAAAGGCATTGTATTGGTCAATCCGCGAATGTGCCCCGAGACCACCGACACCGCGCCGAATTCACCCATCGCGCGCGCATTGCACAACAAGACCCCATATAGAAGGCCCCACCGAATGTTGGGCAAGGTCACACGCCAGAAGGTCTGCCAGCCGGTGGCCCCCAAGGAAAGCGCGGTCTCTTCGTCCTCCTTGCCCTGCGCCTGCATCACTGGAATCAGCTCGCGGGCGATGAATGGAAACGTGACGAAAATCGTCGCCAGCACAATGCCCGGGACGGCGAAGACCACGTGGATATGATGGGCTTTTAAACTCCCGCCGAACCAGCCGTGGGTGCCGAACACTAAAATGAAAATCATTCCCGCGATTACCGGCGAGACCGCAAACGGCAAGTCGATGAGCGTGATCAGCGCGCTCTTGCCTCGAAAATCGAATTTGGCCACGGCCCACGCAGCCGCCACGCCGAAAATCAGATTCAAAGGCACCGCGATTGCGGCCACCAACAGCGTCAGCTTGACCGCGGCCCAAGCCATCGGCGCGCTGATCGCCATGTAATACACGGCCACTCCTTTTGAAAACGCCTGCGCAAATACCACGACCAAGGGCAGCAGCAGGAACACGCAAAGAAACAACAGCGCGGATGCGATCAGCAGCAACCGGGCCATCAGCGCTCACCGTGCCGTTTCGAAGCCCAGTTCTGCAGCGCATTTATGCCCAGCATGAGCGTGAAGGACAGCACCAGCATGACCACCGCGATGGCGGCAGCGCCCGCATAATCGTACTGCTCCAATTTGCTGACTATCAGCAAGGGAGTAATCTCCGACTTCATGGGCATGTTGCCCGCGATGAAAATGACCGAGCCGTATTCGCCGATGGCGCGCGCGAAGGCGAGCGTGAAACCGGTCAGCAGTGCCGGCCACAAGGCCGGGAGCACCACGCGCGCAAAGCCTTGCAGCGCAGAGGCGCCCAGGGAAGCGGCGGCCTGCTCCACGTCTCTGTCCAATTCCTCCAGCACCGGCTGCAATGTGCGCACCACAAACGGCAGGCCGATAAAAGTCAGCGCCACGATGATCCCCAGCGGCGTAAAAGCCACGGTGATGCCTAAGGGTTTGAGCCAAGCCCCGAGCCAGCCGTTCGGCGCATAGAGCGCAGTCAGGGCGATTCCCGCGACGGCCGTCGGCAGTGCAAAGGGGAGGTCGACCATGGCGTCGATGAATCGCTTGAATGGAAACGTGTAGCGAACCAACACCCAGGACACGATGAGCCCAAAGATGACATTAATCAGGGCTGCCACTACGGACGCTGTGAAGCTCAGTCGCAGCGAGGCCAGCACGCGGGGCGTGGTTACGACCTCCCAGAAATGCCCCCAGCCTGAACCCACACTGCGAATGAACACGGCTGTGAGCGGTATCAATACAAGCAGGGACAGATACAACATGGTGTAGCCCAGGGTAAGGCCGAAGCCGGGCAGTATGCGCCGCGGCTTGCGCCCATCGAGTGCCCCCGACGCGGTCGTTGCCATGTGAAAAGTTCTAGTGGCCGTAGATCCTGTCGAAGGTACCACGGTCTGCGAAATGCGTGGACTGCGCCTTGATCCAGCCGCCAAATAACTCATCCACTGTGACGAGGAGAGGGATTTTTTGGAATTGATCCGCGAATTGCGCCGCTACCGATTCATCTCGGGGACGATAAAAATGCTTTGCTGCAATCGCTTGACCTTGAGGCGAATATAAATACCTCAAGTATTCCTCTGCGACTTTGCGGGTGCCACGCTCGTCGACGTTCTGATCCACCAAGCTCACCGGCGGCTCCGCGATAATGCTGACGGAAGGAGCCACGATATCGAATTTGTGCGGGCCCAGCTCCTTCAGGGCGAGGTACGCCTCGTTCTCCCACGCGAGCAATACATCGCCGATGCCGCGCTCAACGAAGGTGGTGGTCGAACCGCGTGCACCTGAATCGAGCACCGGCACATTGTGATAGAGCTTCTTAACGAAAGCTTCGGCGCTGGCGTCATTCCCGCCTGGTTGCTTCAGCGCCCAGGCCCACGCGGCTAGATAATTCCAGCGCGCGCCGCCCGAGGTCTTGGGGCTGGGTGTGATGACCGCCACACCAGGCCGCACCAGATCATCCCAGTCGTGGATGTTCTTGGGATTGCCTTTACGTACCAGAAAAACGATGGTTGAAGTGTACGGAGCGCTGTTGTACGGCAGCCGCTGCTGCCAGTTAGCGGGAATCAACTTGCCTTGCGTTGCCAGCGCGTCGATGTCGTAGGCCAAGGCCAAGGTCACTACATCGGCTTCCAGGCCGTCGATTACTGAACGTGCTTGTTTGCCCGATCCGCCGTGGCTTTGGTTGACGACCAGGGTGTCGCCGGTCTTGCTCCTCCAATAAGCGGCGAAAAATTTGTTGTATTCATCGTAAAATTCACGCGTCGGGTCATAGGAGACATTCAGCAGCTTGACCGTGGCGGCCAAGCTTGAGCTCGCGCCCAGCGCGAAGAGCAGCAGCGTCACCGCCCAGATCGCCGCCGTTCGAGCCACCTAGAACGCCACTTGGAATCGGCCGATTGCCGCGCTCTGGTCGGCGCGATTTCTGCCACTTAGGACTGCCATCGCGTCTTCGGCATATGCGCTCAAGGTATGTCGCGAACAGGGATGATCAGGTCTTTCAGGGTTTTGTCTACTTCTTCTTGGGTTTCCAATTTCTCGACTTCCCGCACCAGCTTGCGTGGCAGATGCGGGGCGAGCAGCTCGATGAATTCATACATGTAGGCGCGCAGCAGCGCACTCCTGCGAAATCCAATCCAGGTCGTGTGCCCTTCGAACAGATGCGCGGCGTCGAGCACCACGAGATCCCCATCGGCCACCGGATCGATCGCGAGGCGCGCCAAGATTCCCACGCCCAACCCTATACGCACATAGGTTTTGATCACGTCAGAGTCACGCGCCGTCAATGCGACGTCCAACGACAGGCCCGCGGTCTCGAACAACGCAGGCAGCGATGAGCGGCCAGAAAAGCTGAACACATAGGTCACGATCGGATATTCGGCCAATTTCTTCAGCGTGAGCTTCCCTGCAGACGCGAGCGGGTGCCCGCGAGGTACCACCACCGCGCGGTGCCAGCGATACACGGGTAAGCGCACCAGGTGCGGAAACAGTTCTTCCGAGCCGGTGGCGATCGCGAAATCAACTCGATCGCGCGCAACCATTTCGGCTATTTGCTCGGAGGTGCCTTGATGAAGGTGCAGCCGCACCTTGGGGTATCGGGCGCGAAACGCGCGAATTACCTGGGGCAAAACATAGCGCGCCTGCGTATGCGTGGTAGCGATGGATAACGTGCCGCCGTCAGCCTTGCGCAGCTCCGCCGACGTGCGGCGAATATTTTGCATCTCGCGCAAGATGCTGCTGGCACGCGAGATGATTTCTTCGCCCGCATCGGTGGTGCGAGTCAGCGCGCGCCCCTCCCGCTCGAACAGCTGAAAACCGAGTTCTTCTTCCAAGAGCTTCAGTTGGCGGCTGACACCGGGCTGCGAGGTGTGCAGTTGCCGCGCGGCCGCCGTGATGTTCAATCCGTTTTCATGGACTGCCACGAGATAGCGCAATTGCTGGAATTTCATCCGCTGTCGGCCTTGGTCTTAAGTTAAGTCTTTGTCGCCTAGCATATAAGGTTAGCGCGCATTACGAATAGGCATGTACTCATGCTTCGGAATTCGTTTTGCACGCCTGCGATGCGTCCTATAGTTCTGCATGCCCGAACTATCCAAAGCGTTGCGCGAGCGTATGCACGATAGCGTTGCACAGCTGCACGCAGCGCTCGCAGAGTTCAAAAATGTCTGCTACGCCAACAGCTTAGGCCCGGAGTCGATGGTCCTGACCGACCTGATCTGGGCCGGCTCCGGTGCTGATGCAGGCGGGCTCAGTGAGATCGAGATATTCAGTGTCGACACCGGGCGTCTGTATCCTGAAACCTACGATTTGATTGAACGCGTTCATCGGTACTACGGACGCAACTTGCGTGTCTACTACCCGGAAGCAGAGCAGCTGGAGGGCTGGGTAGGTGCCCATGGCATCAACGGTTTTCGGGACGGACTCGACCAACGTCGCGGTTGTTGCACCATTCGCAAAGTTGAACCATTTCGCCGCGCCGTATCGGGCCGCGGCGCGTGGGTCACAGGGATACGGCGCGGTCAATCGGCCAGCCGTGCCATGGCTGCCCACGTGGAGTGGGACGGCGAATATGGCCTGCACAAAGTGAGTCCGCTGCTCGATTGGAACGAGAAGGAGATTTGGGAATATATCCGCAAGAAGCGCCTGCCCTACAATACCTTGCACGACAGCGGCTTTCCCAGCATCGGGTGCGCGCCCTGCACACGCGCCGTGGAGCCGGGCGCTGACCCGCGTTCTGGAAGGTGGTGGTGGGAGCGCAGCGAATCCCGCGAGTGCGGCCTGCATCCGCGGCGCCGGGTAGAATTCGCCAAATGAATTATTTTCCCGTCTTCTTCAACCTTTCCGAACAGCCGGTACTCGTGGTGGGCGGCGGCGAAGTGGCGTTGCGCAAGGTGCTGCTGCTCGCGCGAAGCGGCGCCGCCATAACATTGGTGGCCCCGCAGGTGCACCCTGAGCTGCAAGAACGCGCCGCGGCTGGCACGATGAAACTGGCCGTGCGGGAATTCGTTCCCGACGATCTCAATGGCGCGCGACTCGTCATTGTTGCAACCTCACGCCGCGCCGTAAATCGCTGGATTGCTTCTTTGAGCGAGGCGCGCAACATCCCGGTGAACGTGGTGGATGACCGCGAGGCCTCACGTTTCATCGTTCCCGCCATCATCGATCGAGACCCCGTGCTGGTGGCGATTTCCACGGCCGGCACATCGCCGGTTTTGGCGCGGCGCTTGCGAGAGCGGCTGGAGGCGGTGATACCGAAAAAAATCGGCGAGCTGGCCGTATGGCTGCGGGCTTTGAGGCACGGCGCGCGGCGCCGTTTGCGTAATACGGACGAGCGGCGGCGATTTTTCGAAAACATCGTCGATGGAGCCGCAGCTCGCCGTTTCATCGACGGGGACACTCACGGTGCGCAGCGCTTAGCGCAGCAATTGCTGGCAACAACCGCGAGTTCGCCGCGCGCTGCAGGCGATGTGACGCTGGTCGGGGCGGGACCGGGAGATCCGGAACTGCTGACACTGAAAGCGCTGCGGGCTCTGCAAGACGCCGATGTCATCTTGCACGATCGGCTCGTACCCGAGACGCTGCTCGACCTGTCGCGCCGCGACGCTGCGCGCATTTCCGTAGGCAAAGCGGCCGGCAGTATCGGCAGCTCCCAACAAGAGATCAACGCGCTGCTCATCGAGCACGCTCTTCAGGGCAAGCGGGTGGTACGGCTGAAGGGCGGCGATCCCTTTATTTTCGGCCGGGGCGGCGAGGAGTTGGAAGCGCTGAGCGAGGCCAACATTCCATTTTCCGTCATCCCGGGCGTCACGGCCGCCTCCGGCTGCGCCGCCTATGCCGGAATACCGCTGACGCATCGAGACCACGCGCACAGCGTGACCTTCGTGACCGGGCATGCGGACAAGGACGGACGCGAACCCGATTGGCGGGCACTTGGTCAACCCTGCACGACGGCGGTGTTTTACATGGGCCTCGCGCGGCTGCAACATATCGCGGCTCGGCTGGTCGAGCACGGCGCATCGCCGAACTTGCCGGCCGCCATCATCACCCGGGGAACATTGCAGGATCAGCGCGTCATTACGGGGACTTTGTCCACCCTCCCCGGCCTGACGACGCGCTCCTCCGTTGAGTCCCCGGCGCTGCTGGTGGTGGGAGAGGTCGTGTCCTTGCACGACTCGCTCGCCTGGTTCCACACCGCGGTGCCGGCCGAAGCCTCCCGGTCAGCCTAATCGCTAGGCGATCGCCTCCAGAAATCCACGCTCGGACAGCCAAGACTTGTTGAACAGTCGCGACTGATATTTGGCGCCACCGTCGCACAGAATTGTGACGATGGTGTGCCCCGGCCCCATTTGTTTGGCCAGCTTCACCGCCGCCGCCACGTTGATTCCGGATGTGCTGCCCAACAGCAACCCCTCTTCGCGCACCAGCCGGTACACGAAGTGTAGGGTCTCTGCGTCCGATATCCGCAAGGCGTCATCGACGGGCGCTCCTTCCAGATTGGCGGTCACCCGACCGGTACCGATACCTTCAGTGATGGAAGAACCGCCATCGGTCCTCAGTTCGCCATCTTTGATGTAGTGGTACAGGGCGCTACCGGGAGGGTCCACCAGCACGATGCGAACCGCGGCGGATTGGGATTTCAAATAGCGTGCGGTCCCAGCCAGAGTTCCGCCGGTGCCGGTGGCGGCGCAAAAGACATCGATCTTTCCGCCTGTGCCGCGCCACAATTCCGGTCCGGTGGTTTGAAAATGCGCCTCCCGGTTGGCAGTGTTGTCGAACTGATTGGCCCAAATGGCATTGGGTAATTCTTGCGCGAGGCGGCCTGCCACCTTTTGGAACTGGTTGGGATTGCTGTACGGCACCGCCGGCACTTTGCGCAGCTCCGCGCCCAGCGCCTCGATGATTTGATATTTTTCCGCCGCTTGATTGTCCGGCATCACGATGACGCATTTGTAGCCGCGCGCATTGCAAACATGCGCAAGTCCAATCCCGGTATTGCCGGCGGTGCCCTCGACCACCGTGCCGCCCGGCTTCAGCGTGCCGCGCCGTTCCGCATCGAGCACTATCCATTTCGCCGCCCGGTCCTTGACCGAGCCGCCGGGATTCATGAACTCGGCTTTCCCTAAAATTTCGCAGCCGGTTTCCTCGCTGACGCCGCGCAGGCGGATCAGGGGCGTATTGCCGACGGCGCCTACAAACCCGTCTTGGATGCTCATGGAACCGCAGCAGCCCGCAGCAGGATCGGGGGAGCAGCAAGGGTGAGTTCACTGATCAATAGGTTTTTCACCCCCAAAATTTACGCGATCCCGGCGCTTCGGTGCACAAACTTTAACGGCATTTTTAAAAAAGAATCCCCGGACGTGCCGGGGAATCGAGTGGAACTGGTGCTGGGTAAGAACCCTACACGTCCATGGGTGGCAGATACGCCGGACAAAAGTGCCTAAACGTTCGACCTTGTGGGTGTCGTCCAGTGTTGCAACTAAGTAACGCTGGTAGGAAACACAAA
This sequence comes from Pseudomonadota bacterium, assembly GCA_030775645.1. Taxonomy (GTDB): domain Bacteria; phylum Pseudomonadota; class Gammaproteobacteria; order Steroidobacterales; family Steroidobacteraceae; genus Bog-1198. Next base: position 122,641 of record JALYIT010000041.1, read on the forward strand.
CCTTCTTCCTCGCCTGCATCATAGGCGATAATCTAGCCAAATCCAATAGTTAAACGATTTTTAACTACCATTGCTGCGCTATGTCAAATGTGTTGCCAAATGGTGACAGGTGCGTCCGCCACTGCAGGCTCCCATGAGCCCCCTTAAATCCCCACCGCCCGCCAGTTTGCTTTTAGGGATTCGATACTCCAGATTAAAGCGTCAAGAGAGGGCCGCATGAAATATCTACATACGATGGTGCGCGTCACGGATATCGAGCAATCGCTGCGCTTTTATCGGGACGCGCTCGGTTTGAAGGAATTATCGCGCAAGGATTTTCCGCAAGGTCGCTATACGCTGGTGTTTTTGGCGGCGCCGGGCGACGAGGACGCTCAAGTCGAATTGACGCACAATTGGGATCCCGAAGACTATCCAGGAGGGCGCAACTTCGGGCATCTGGCTTATGCGGTCGATGACATTTATGCCGCGTGCCGGCGCCTCATGGAGCATGGTGTCACGATCAATCGACCGCCGCGCGATGGGCGCATGGCCTTCGTGCGCTCCCCCGACAAGGTCTCCATCGAATTGCTGCAAAAAGGCCCGGCACTGGCAGCGGCGGCCCCGTGGAACACCATGCAGAATGTCGGCCAGTGGTGAACCCGGTTAGAACATTTCCGATGCGTCTGGGGTCTTGGCCTTGACCTCGGTGCGCGAGGTGATGTGATCGCCGGTGATCATTTCGCTATAGCTGTGGCCTGGCCCCACCATGGGATAGACGCCGGCATCGCGGTCGATGATGACTTCGAGAAATGCAGGACCTTTGAAATTGATGAACTCTGAGACGACCCGCGGCACATCGGCCTTCTGATCGAGGCGCACGGCGTATTTGAATCCGTCGGCCATGGCAGCCTTGACGAAATCCTTGGTATGCAGGCTCTTGTCGCTCGCGCTCATCCTTCCTTTATGAAACAGCTTCTGCCATTGCCGCACCATGCCGTCGCCGAAGTTGTTGAGCACAACGACCTTGATGGGCAAATCGTAGGTGGTGACGGTTTCGAGTTCGCCGATGTTCATGCGGATGCTGGCATCGCCGTCGATATCGATCACCAAGCGATTGCGCTGCGCGAATTGCGCGCCGACCGCGGCAGGCAGCCCAAAACCCATGGTGCCCATGCTGCCTGAGGTCAGCCACAGCCTTGGGCTGCGAAAATCAAAGTACTGCGCGGCCCACATTTGATGCTGGCCGACGCCGGTGGTGATGACCGCCTCGCCCCGAGTCAGCCGGTTGATTTCCTCGATGACGAAGTAGGGCTGGATGAAGGGGCTGTCGCGGTCGTAGTTCATCGCGTGTTTGACGCGAAGCTGATCGCAGTGCCGATGCCACGCCGACCAGTCGCGCCGAAATTCACGCTCTCTGCCGTAAGAGAGCAGCTGCAGCAGCGCCTCGGCCATCAAGCCCACGTGATTCCAATGAACGCGTTTGACTTTGTCGATTTCCGAGGCATCGATGTCAAAATGCGCGATAAATTTGGCGCCGCCCGCAAACTTAAGCACGTTGCCGGCGACCCGATCATCGAATCGCGCGCCCACCGCCAGCAAGCAATCGCAATCATCAACCGCATAATTGGCAAACGCGGTGCCGTGCATGCCGAGCATGCGCATCGACAAAGGATCCGTGGTATCGACCGCGCCTATTCCCATGAGGGTGGTGACCACGGGAATCTGCAATTCTCGCGAAAATTCGCGCAGCGCATCTGCGGCTCTGCCATTGATGACGCCGCCGCCGGCATAAATGAGCGGACGGTTCGCCGCCTTAAGAGCGGCGAAGAACTCGGCGCAAGACGCCTCCGGCACCTTGGCAGCTTCTACCCTGCTCATGCGCTGCCGATAGCCCGGCACCGGCAAGCGGCCTGAACCCTGAAACACGCCCGTCCAGTTCTGCACGTCTTTGGGCACATCGAGCACCACGGGGCCGGGGCGCCCGGTGCGTGCAATCTCGAATGCGGTGCGCACCGTGGCCTCAAGTTTGGTGGGATCGGTGATCAGGAACACGTGCTTGGCCACAGCACCCATGATGCTTGGCACCGGCGCTTCTTGAAACGCATCGGTGCCGATGGCCGTGGTCGGCACCTGGCCGCATATGACGACAATGGGCACTGAATCGGCCATGCTGTCGCGTACCGGTGTCACCGTGTTGGTAGCACCCGGGCCCGAGGTGACCAATGCCACGCCTACCCTGCCGCTAGCTCGGGCGTAGCCTGCCGCCATGAATCCAGCGCCTTGCTCGTTGGCCGGCACAATGAGTGGCATGGCCGCGCCGTGCTCCTGGTTGTAACGGAAAACCGAGTCATAGATCGGCAATATCGCGCCGCCGCTATAACCGAAAATCGTGTCCACACCTTCGTCGGCCAATACTTGAACAAGTATATCGGCGCCGGTCATCGCCGCGCCTGCCAGTGGGTGGGCGCGTTGGGTTTTGAGGTCGTGAGGGTCCTTCACGAGGAAAGACTAGCAGTTTTGGGCTCTGGCGCCCAAGTGCCGCCTTCCGTATCCTGCTAGGTGCTGTGCGTCATGTCATCGCAATACTTCTACAGAATGAAGCTGGCGCGCTCACCCGTGTCACGGGCTTGATTTCGGCGCGCGGATACAACATCGAATCCCTCTCGGTGGCCCCCACCAACGACCCCACGGTCTCGCGCGTAACCCTGGTGACGATGGGTTCCGACGCGGTCATCGCACAGATCAATGCGCAACTGCTGAAGCTGGTCGACGTGGTCGCGGCCGAAGACATGACCAGCGGCGATCACTTGGCGCGCGAGTTGCTGCTGATCAAACTACAGATTGGTGCGCACCACCTCGAATCCGCCAGCGTTTTGGTGCTGCGCGCCGGCGGCAAGGTGCTGTCCGTCAATCCGTCGAGCTACATCGTCGAGCTGGCCGGCACGGAATTGGAGATAGGCGAATTCATTGCCAGTATCAGCGCGTTTGGCGAAATCATCGAGGTGGTGCGCAGTGGCGTTCTCGGCATTGCGCGCAGCCATCCCCGCTTGCATGTGGTCAAATAACCGATTAGCGCTTTTCAAAAACCGCATAACAACCGCACTGGATGTAAAGCATGCAACTGGGTACGGATTCGAACCTGAGGGAAGCATTGGAGCTCCTCTTGGCGTTGGGACTGGGCGCAATTGTCGGGCTGGAGCGGCGCTTGCGCGGCCACCCGGCCGGCCTCCACACCAATGCATTGGTGTCCTTGGGATCGGCGGCCTTCGTGGTCGCAGGAATATCACTCGGCGGAGACCTGTCTCGGGTCGCCGCCCAGGTCGTGACCGGCAGTGGTTTTATCTGCGCCGGCGTGATCCTGCATCAGGGTACCGACATTCGAGGCCTCAATACCGCTGCCACCCTCTGGTGCACTTCGGCGTTGGGGGTGCTCGCCGCGGTGGATAGGCCACTGCTCGCATGTATAGTGGCCGGTGTCACGCTACTAACCAACGTAGCCTTGCACTATGTCGAACACGTGATCCTTAAAATCACGGCCGAAAATTCATAGCCACGAAAATCCTCAAGCCTCAAGGGAACCTCAAACATCATGCCTGAAATCGAACTCACGCCGGAACATGCTGCCGATCCCAACTCCCGTCGCGTCGGTATCCTAGTTGGGGTTGTCGGTATTTTGTTGTCAATCGTAACGATTGCCTCGCATCGCGCACATACACAAGCGGTCATTCACCGCACCGAGTCGAACGATCAATGGACCTATTACCAGGCAAAAAAAATCCGCGAGAATACGGAGGAGGTTGCGCTCACGCTCATGAAGGCGCTGGCATTGGATCCTGCCAAGACAGAGGCGCTGGCGCAAAAGCTGGAGACCGCGCGCGCCAAATATGCCGCAGATGCGGAAAAAATTCAGGAAGAGGCGCGGTCGAAGGACAAGGAAACCTCGGTGGAAGAGCATCGCGCGCTGTATTTCGACCTCGGCGAGGGCCTGCTCGAATTGGGATTGGTGCTGTGCTCTTTGTATTTTTTGGCGCGTAAGGTCTTTTTCCCCGTCCTGGGGGTGATTGCTGGCATTGCAGGCACGATCATGGGCGTATTGGGTGCGCTGCTTTGAGGAGACTGCTTATCTGCAGCGCCTTGGCCGCATTGACAGCCGGGCCTTTAAGTGCCGATACGCCCGCCTCGCTGCCACGCGTGGAGGCGCGCTCGAAGGATTTGCTGGCCGTGGGACTGGTCCATGACGGCAACATGAGCATCCACATCAGCCACATCATCGACAACACCCCGGTGCGAGATGCCGTCGTGACCGTCGTTCTGCGAGGAACGGCGCACTCCACCACCGCCGACACCGATGGCAGCTACGGCCTCGAGACCAAAGATCTGGCGTTACCGGGGGCTGCGGCGGTGGAATTTCAAGTCAGCCGGGGCGGCGCACGCGAAATTCTCAAAGGAACTTTGGATATCGCGCAAGCGGCGGGCGAACCTGAGGACAGGAACGGTGCCCGCCAGCTGTGGTGGTGGGTGTTGAATTTCGCCGTGTGCTTCGGCGTTTTATGGTTGATCTCGCGGCGGCGCAAGGCCGCGAAAGCCTAAAAACTCTGCAAGGTTTGCACCAGAAATTGAAATCTCGAGATGCCGGCGATGGTGTTGAGCGGAAACGCAAAATCGACGTGCAGCACGTTCCCCAAGCCCGAACGGGTGTTTCCAAAGCGCATACCGAAGCCCACGTCCTTGAGCAAACCGGGGCTGCTGTTTCCGATGACGCCGCTACCCCACGTTCGCCCGACATCGGCGAACACCGCGCCGCCCACGCGCGCCAAGCGAAACGGATACCAATCGGTGTAAAACCGCTGCTCCACGGTAAAAAGACCCCTGGAGGTACCCGATTCGAAGCGCAGCGGATATCCGCGAAGTCCATTGTCCCCGCCAAGCAGCAGCTGTTTGTCGGGATCCAGCGCAGAGGTTGTAGTGCCCGAGATGGCGGCAAAAAGCAGCCAATCCTGCCGCCATCGCCAATAGTATTTTGCGGCGACATCCGCGATCAAATTGCGCGCAACCCCCCCCTCGATGCGCGAGGAGAAATCGCCCGTCAGAAAAAGCTGTTGCTGCACCGGCAATTCCAGGCCGCGGAGCCCTTTCACTTTCAGCACGACGGCGTTGCGGTCCGCGCCGAAAACGTTGCTGGAATAGCCGATCTCGCCGGTAACTTGTGTGCCGAAGTATAAATCTTCCGTACGGCCGATCTGATTTTCATCGCCGATTTTCCTGTAGGCATCCTGCAAAATATCGAATCCAACGAAAGGATAGGAAAGGGTCCTGTCCGGAGGCAGAATCTTGGCGGGCGCGAAGCTGCGCTGCGCCGTCTGAAACAAATTGCGGTCGTAGCGCATGCCGAAGGTCAAGCGCTTGGTCCATCCGTCTACCAAGCCGCTCGAGAGCCCGCCGCTCAGCTCGTACGAGGTCTGGTTGTCCTTGAATTGATCGATGATGTTGCCCAGGTTGTAGCGGGAAATAGTTCGATCGAAACTGAGCGAAGCAATTTTCGTGCTCCAGGGCGCATCCAGCGAATAAAAAGGACGTGCCAACAGCACCGCGCGCTCCGAGCCGTCAGTCGAGTTCGAATAGGTAAGCTCCGAGATCCACCGGGATCCAAGCACATTGGGGTCGGCCCAAGAAACCGTGTTGCTGGTACGATCCACCGAGCTGCCGCGCGACACCTGCAAGCTTTTTCCCCAGCCAAGGAAATTGGTGTCTTGCAGGTTGAACTTGGTGTCGTTGGAGCCGCCGGTACGGGAAAAGGAGATGCCGGGGCTCAAGGTCCAAACATCCTTGGTGATGACCTTGATATCAACTCTACCGTCGGCGAAATGTACCGGCACGATGCGCGCGTCATACACATAGGCTGCAAGCCGCAGGTTGCGCTCGGTCTCCGCGAGCTTGCGCGCTTGATATTTTTCGCCGCTCGCGAAAAGCAATTGCGCCTGGATCGTGGCGTGCTTAGTTCGGATGTGCAAGCTGTCGGCGAGACGGAACAAACCGTTACGTTCGCGAGGATCGCTCTCATCGAAGATGTTATGGGGGGCAATTTCCACGTTGCCGATGATTGCGCCGGCCGCTTCCAGCTCCGCATCGCTCGGCACGTCGGCCGGCCGCGGTTCCTCGATCCGGGTGTGTTCCAGGTCCGTCAGCTTGGCTGCAAAGGCCGACTGGGTGATCGCCCCGCTCAGGGCGGTGAATGCGATCAGGCATCCGCCGCCTGACAATCTCATCTTGGGTCGGCGCTACAGCGCGGCGTTATCACTCTCGCCGGTCCGAATGCGCAGGACCCGCAGGATATCGGTAACGAAAATTTTGCCATCGCCAACCTTCCCCGTCTTGGATGCGCCGACGATGGCCTCCATTACTTGATCCACGAGTTCGTTCTTGACCGCGACCTCGATGCGAGTCTTGGGCACGAAATCGACTACATATTCCGCGCCTCGGTACAGCTCAGTGTGCCCGCGTTGCCGGCCAAATCCTTTGACCTCCGTCACGGTCATGCCAGATACCCCGATTTCGGACAGGGCTGCGCGAACGTCATCCAGCTTGAAGGGTTTGATGATTGCGGTAATCAATTTCATTCTAGACTCCGGTCAGAGGCCGTCTGCGTAATACTATTACGATTCTGCCGGGGGCACACAATGATCTCCACTATCGTGATCGTAGGAGGCGGGCAGGCAGGGGCCCAAGCCGTCGATACGCTGCGGCGTGAGGGCTTCGCGGGCCGCCTATTGCTGGTCGGCGACGAGCCGCAGCTGCCATATCAAAGGCCGCCTTTATCCAAAAAGTACCTGTCCGGCGAGTTGGCTGCCGACAGGCTGCCGTTTCGGCATCGACCCTTCTATGATGAGCATCGGATCGAGCTTAAATTGGGCGCGCAGGCCGTGGCGGTCGACCCCCGTGCCCGACGGCTAGAGCTTGCCGACGGAACAGCATTGTCCTACGACCGATTATTGTTGTGCCTCGGCGCCGCGGCGCGCCGCTTGACATGCCCTGGAGCCGAGCTCCGGGGAGTGCACTATCTGCGCACCCTTGCTGACGTCGCCGCGATTCAGACCGCCATCAAAGCGGATACGCGGATGGTCATCATCGGCGGCGGCTACATCGGACTTGAAACAGCCGCAACCTGCCGCAACATGGGCTGTGAAGTGACGGTTTTGGAACTCGCCGATCGCGTTATGAACCGTGTGGTAGCACCTGTCGTTTCACAGTTCTTTGAACAACAACACCGCGCCAAGGGCATTAAAATCATATGTAACTCTCGAGTAACGCGCCTCGAAGGTGCCGACAGCGTGCAACGAGTGCTATGCGCCGACGGCAGCGAGATCCGAGCGGACGTGGTGATCGTCGGTGTGGGCGCCGTCGCCAACTCGGCGCTCGCCAGCGAAGCCGGATTGGCCTGCGACAATGGCATCATTGTCGATGAGTACTGCCGCACGCAGGATGAGGCGATCTTCGCGGCGGGTGATTGTACCAACCATCCCTCGCCGCGCTTCGGCCGGCGCGTCCGGGTCGAATCGGTGGACAATGCTTTCGAACAGGCAAAGACGGCGGCGCTCAATCTGTTGGGTCGAAACCTGACCCACGACCGGGTACCTTGGTTTTGGTCCGATCAATTCGACAGCAAGCTCTTGATCGCCGGCCTGTCTGAAGGTTACGACCAGCAAGTATTGCGCGGCGATCCCGCTTCGCGCAGCTTTAGCGTGTGTTACCTCAAAGGGCGCGAGCTCATTGCGGTCGAAGCGATCAATCATTCCAAAGACTACATGGCCGCACGCAAGCTTATCGCCGAGCGCACGCCCATGAACCCGGCGAAGCTGTCAGATCCGAATCTGCCGCTTAAAGAAGCCGTTTAATGCCGCGCATCACTTTCATCGAGCCGGACGGCTTCCGGCGGATTATCAACGCGCCGCTCGGCATCACGTTGATGGAGGCGGCCATGCAAAACGGCGTGCAAGGCATCCTCGCGCTGTGCGGCGGGGCCTGCGCATGCGGAACGTGCCATGTGTATGTGGACGCGGCGTGGTTGCCTCGCCTGGCGGATAGGGAAGAAATGGAGGAAGGCATGCTGGAGTGTGCCTGGGAGCCGGGCGAGAACAGCCGCTTGAGTTGCCAGGTCCACATCACCCCGGAAATGGATGGATTGGAAGTCACTGTCCCACAGAGGCAAGGAGCGATTTAGTCCATGTACGGCATAGCAATTCACGGCGGCGCCGGCACGCTGCCGCGCGCGGAGTTGTCCAGTGAAGGTGAAGGCAAGTACCGCGCCGGCTTAAGTGAAGCGATCGATGCGGGATTCGGCCTGCTTGAAAGCGGCGCCACAAGCTTGGACGCGGTGACGCGAGCCGTGATGCTGCTCGAAGATAACCCTTTGTTCAACGCCGCGAGAGGCGCTGTCTTCACGCTCGACGGTCGCAACGAATTGGACGCCGCGATCATGGATGGCAAAACCTTGCGAGCCGGTGCAGTGTGCGGCGTCACCCGCATTAAAAATCCAGTAGAGTTGGCGCGCGCCGTGATGGACAAGTCGGAATACGTCATGCTGGTGGGCGCCGGGGCGGAAGAATTTGCCTCGAGCCAAGGCTTTTCTCTCGTGCCTGAGAGCTACTTTCATACCGCGGAGCGTTGGAGGCAGCTCGAGCGCATTCGAAGGGGCGAACCCGGCCTATCCCCGCTGACCATTTCGCATATCGGCACTGTGGGCGCCGTCGCCCTCGATGCTGGCGGCAGGCTGGCCGCGGCGACTTCCACCGGCGGCATGACCGGCAAGCGCTATCAGCGCGTCGGCGATTCGCCCATTATCGGCGCGGGCACATACGCAGATGATCGCTCCTGCGCCGTATCGGCGACAGGACATGGCGAGATATTCATCCGCGCCGCGGTGGCCCACGACATCTGCGCCAGGATGCGCTTCGGCCGCCGCAGCATCGCCGCAGCAGTGCGCGAAGTTGTCCTTGAGGAGTTGCCCGCCTTGGGGGGAGAGGGGGGCGTCATCGCCATCGATGCAAACGCAGCCATCGCGATCGAATTTAATTCCGAAGGGATGTTTCGTGCCAGCCGTAAACAAGGAGAGCAGGCGAAAATCGCGATCTATCGCTGAAAGGCATCGCGCTAGGCCTCAACCGGGTGACGGCGTTTCTCGAAGCGGCCGGTCCTCATGGTGTGGTATTCAGCTTCCAGTACGATGACTCGATTTCTACCCTCTTCCTTCGCGCAATAAAGTGCCTCATCAGCCAGTTGGATCAATCCTTCCAAGGTGCGGTTGGCGGCCGGCAGCACAAACGCCGCACCAATGCTCAGGGTGAGCCGGCTGGCGACCTTGGATGCCTCGTGGGGAATGTTCAGCTCAGCGATGGATCGCTGAATGCGGGTCAGCACCTCGGCAATGTATTCGCGGTTGGCCTCGTACAAGACGACCGCAAACTCCTCGCCACCGTAGCGCGCGACGAAATCCAGCGGGCGGCGCGCACACTGGCTCAAGCACACAGCTACGGCGCGTAAACATTCGTCGCCGGCTTGATGGCCATATCGATCGTTGTAGTCCTTGAAACAATCGACGTCGGCCAGCAATACCGCTATGCGTTCCTCCTCGCGCACCCCCTGCTGCCAAACTCGCGCGATGTGTTGATCGAACATGCGCCGGTTCTGGATACCCGTCAGGCCGTCCCGCGCCACCATCTCACGCAACAGGCAGGCTTCCAGAAAGCGCAGGCGGCTGGTCTTTTCGTGCATGTAAGTGACCGATGCGCAGAACAAGTTGGCAGCGACAATGGTCAACGCGCTGTAGCTGAATTCCCGTCCGGGGAGCACCAGCGCGGTGCCGGCGGCGAGATAGACCAGCATCACGATCACATTCGCTGCGACAGCGTGGTAAAAAATCAGGCCGCTCATGAAATAGATGAACACGATGCTCAAAATTAGCGAGGGAATGAGAATCGAGCTCCCGCCGATCGAGGCAATGATTTGAATGCTCGCCACGCTCAAACCAAATACCGTCATGGTAACGGTGGTCAGGGGCGCGTGGATTCGATGCCGCTGCGGATAGAAACTGGATGCAAGTCCGATGAGCAGCATCGGGATGATCACCAGGATGTAGACCCTGCTCGGAATGCGATCCAATTGAGGCCCCAGCACCACGGCATCCATGGCCGAAAAGGCGATGATGATCAGAATCGCCAGACAAAGATTCACGCGCGTATAAGCAAGATTTTCGTCGAAATTGCGCAGGCGGAACTCGGCCTCGAGCGCGCTCTCAAAGGTCAGCCATGGAAATCCCGCGCGCAATTGACGTGCGTGCGGCGAATTCGGCAGATCTTCGTTGGACAGTCCGTTGGCAATGCTCACACGTACACCGTAGCGGCCCCAAGTCGCGCGCTCAGTGACCTGGGGCACTGTTTCAAAAGTAAAAGATCCAAGTACTCTTGAGACCTCGAAAGCTGCAGCCGAGATTATGTCAAATAAGAGCCTACCACCGAACGGTCGGGATCAATCCTCGAGGTAGTGGGCCAGGTATGTGTCGAAATCGGAGTCGTCGGCGGCTTCGATTTTGCGTTGCGCCTCGAGAGATTCCCGCGCTTCCGCCCCGAACTCGCCGAGCCTGCTTTCGTTGGGCGGATACAGACCGAGAAAGTAATCCTTGTGCAGCTTCGACATGCGCAGGGCGAGTTGAAGAAAGGTCTCGCCCGTTTGACGCATTTCCGCAAGCAGCCGCGCCGAGGGTGTGCGTTCGACATCATCGATCTTGGCGCGCTGCTGCTCGAGCGCCGTTGAATACGGCCGTGCCGCTTCGCCGTGATCCAGCATTTCGCACAAGCCCTGCATGGACTCGAGCAGTTCGCGCGCCCATTTACTCATGGAGAAGTCGCGCCCTTCACGGCGCAACATCAGATTCGGCTCCCGTCCCCGCCTCGCGACCAGTTGATGATTCGCGTCCAATGCGTCCTGCTCGCCGATGCTGATCGGCGCACTTTCCCGCAACAGGCACAAGGCAAGAAAGGCTTCGAGGAAACGCAACTTATTTTGATTCACACCGACGGGATCGAATGCGCTGACATCCAGGGCGCGCACTTCTACGTATTCAACTCCTGCCCGCGATAGGGCCTTGGTGGGCCGCTCACCAGAGCGGGCGATCCGTTTAGGGCGTATGTAGCTGTAGTACTCATTCTCGATTTGCAAGATGTTTGCGTTCAGCTGCCGGTAAACGCCGTTGACCTTGACACCGATTTTCTCGTACGGCGGATACGGGGTGTGGATGGCATTGGACAGGTCGCGCACATACTCGGCCAAACTGTTGACCGATACGCTTAATGTGGATTGATTCTTGTTGCGGTAACCGATATCGCTCATGCGCAGCGACGTGCCGAAGGGTTCGTACACCGTATCGCGGTCGAGGGCAGGCAGCGTATTTTCCCGGCCTGCGAAAAAGCTGTTGGATACTGCGGGCGAGGTGCCGAAAAGGTATAGCACCAGCCAGCCGTAGCGGCGGTAATTGCGCAACACACCGAAGTACTGCTCCGAGATGAAGTCCTGGCTCTCCAGCTTGGATTGATTGACCGCTTCCAGAACACCCCACAATTTTGCACTGAATGAATAATTGAAGTGCACGCCCGAAATTGCCTGCATGATGCGCCCATAGCGCACACCCAATCCGTGCCGATAGACCGTCTTGATACGCCCGACATTGGAACTGCCGAACTGCGCGAGCGGGATGCTGGCATCGCCGCTGATGGCGCAGGGCATGCTGGTTGCCCACAACAACTCTTCACTCAGATGCCGATAAACGAACTGATGGATATCGCACAAATATTGCAGCAATTCCCAGGATTCGCCGAACGGCGGAGTGACCAGCTCGATCAGCGATTCGGAAAAATCGGTGGTGATATGTTCGTTGGTGAGCGGCGAGCCCAACACGTCCGGATGGCGCGTCTCCACGATGTCGCCTTGCGGAGATACGCGCAAGGACTCCTTTTCGACCCCCTTGCGGCCGCCGCGCAGTACCGCGCGCTCGCCTGAGTTGATGAGCCCGGCCAGGCGTCGCTCGAAGATTCTATCCACCACGTTTCGCAAAGCTTCCTCGGTGCTGCTCTTACGGCAGCTCCACAACGACTTCGATTTGTACGAGAAACCCGGGGTCGACCAGGCGCTGTACTTGCGCCCACGAAGTGGTCGGCAAGCGCTCCTTGTTGTAATACTCGAAGCGCAAATCCGAAGCTTTCAGCAATGCATCCATGTCTGTCGTGTAAATCGTCTCTTTAACCACTTCGTCGAAATCGGCCCCATGCGCCTCAAGAGTACGCCGAATATTGGAATAGGCCGCGCGCAGTTGCCCGGCCATCTCGCCGGGCGCTACCAGTCGGCCGCTCGCATCCACGGCGACGGTTCCCGAAATATACAGCGTTTTGTCGACAAGGACGGCTTGCGAATAGCCGAAGTCCTTCTCGTAAGGATTCAAGTGAAACACCCGCTTGGCCCGCATGGGCGGGGTTTCCGCCGCGCGCTCGCACGCGCTCAACGTAAGCATCGCGAGCGCCGTCATCAGCCATGCACCGCGCAACCGGCGGGCCGGATCAGGGTTTGAAATTCGGCGCGGCTTCAGCACGGGAGCGCAGCGCGCGTAGCATTTGCGGCAGGTCTTTTCGCAGCGCGGATCGAACGATCCATTGAGGCACCCAGAAGCCGGGGGCCAAGTCGACCATGTAGTGCGCAATTGTATAATCCCCATCGCTCTTCAATTCCCAGGAGCCGCGCAGCGTTCGAAGGTCCCCTGCGATGCGCTCGATCGTGACTTTCGATGGCTGGTCGTATGCGGCGCGAATGACATAGGTCACTTTCGGAACGTACCAAGAATAATTCATGGTGTGGCGGATTTTCTGCCACGAATGGTCCGGCGCGCTCTCCAGCACATCGCACGACTCCAGGCCTGGAACCAGCCGGAGCGATTCCGGACAGCTCGTGATCAACGACCACACGGCCTCCCGTGGCGCGTGAATTCTTACCGTCGCACTGGCCGTGCCGCTTTGTTCGGCCGAGTCCAGAGCCACTGTCACTTTGAGATCGGAGTTCAAGGCGCTCTCTTGGGCGAGCGTGCCGGCAGCGGCCATTGCCGGGGCGGCCGAAGGGGCAATAATCCAAAAAAGCAGCAATAGCGTGCGCACTGAGTAGTCTGACTCCGACGGATAAATACGGTTCGATAGAAATCGCCGCCTGGCGGTTCCGCTCAAAAATAACCACGGCGGCGGTAATCATCTTGAGGCGCCCGTCCAGGTTTTCATTTTAGCCTCGAGGATGTCGAGCGGCATTGCGCCATCCCTCAGAATTTCATGGTGAAATTCGCGAACGTCGAAACGCCCGCCCAGGGATTGCTGGGCTTGCGTGCGCAAGGCTCTGAATTTCAATCCTCCCATCATGCACGCCAGCGCGTCAGCCGGGTTGGCGGCATAGTTATCAATCAGTTCTTGGGCATCTCGTTCGTCGATTTCCAAATGCGCACGCAGGTATTCAATGCCCTGCCGCCGCGTCCAACCCTTCGCATGCACGCCGGTATCGACCACCAGGGCGGCCGCGCAGCGCATTTCAGCCGCTGTCGCGCCCGATTTAGCCGACTCATCGGAATCCAACCTAAGTGCATCGCCGAGCGTAGCCGCGTATATGCCCCAGCCTTGCGTGAACGCAGGCTCGGACCCGAAGCGACGGAATCGCGGCAGGTCCGCGTGCTCCTGCTGAAGAGCGAGTTGCAGATGATGACCTGGCAGTGCCTGCTGCAAAAAGCTTGCTATGGAGACCGCTTGCGCTCCCCTGCCGGCATTGACGTACAGCACGGCAGGCACGTCCAGCCCGGCGCGTTGGTAGTACAAAGCGCCGGCGAGCATGGGCAACCATTCGGCACTGCGAATATCGAAATCCTCCTTGGGGAGCTCGGAAAACACGACTGGCATGGCAGTTAGCACCTGGATCTTCAGTTCCTTGTAAGCGCCGACCAATTCTGCGGGCACGGATGCCGCAGCGGCCGATGCAGATCGAGGTGCGCCGATACGGTCCACTTCGGCGACGCCGAGCCGGTTAATCTCTTCCGGCGAGAGCAAGGTCCCGGTTGCGCGCTTGACCCGAAACGCGTACCACTGGGCGCCCAGCGGCAACTCCGACAAAGCGATGCCTGCTCTGGCGCGCGGCAGATATTCTTTCTGCAAAAAATCATGCAATGCCCGGTTTGCCGGAAGCAGTTTTTGCGAAATCGCGCCGCTCAGCTCCCTGGTCAAGGGGCCCCGCTCCGGCTCTTTGATGGTGTCAGACATGGCGCGCAACGGCGCATAAAATACATTGGCCGACTGATCCAGCCCCAAGCGCTCCAGGATGGGCAGCATTCGTTCGATCAGCACACGCGAAGTACGATACCCGCGGCGCACCCCTTCTCGCATATTGAGCGTTGCTTGCTGAGTCCAGCGCACGTACTCGTCCATGCTCTTCAACCAGCTTTCGTAGTCTGCTGCGTTCGCCCGTGGTTGCTGGGCCAATCTTTCGGCACGCGCTGCGAATCGCTGCGGAGTTCCCCAAAACGGATCGAGCGGAAGCAATTCAGAGGGGTAGGTGAAGCCTTCGATGAGAAGTTCACGTTGTCTCTTGAAAATATCGTAGGTCAGCCTCGCCGCCGCATCCAGGCTCTCGCGCTCGACGCCGTCGACCTCGGCAAGGTAGCGGCGCTCGATGCTCAGGGAATCGGCCAGCAACTGCGGCGAGATCTGGTTTTCCGGCGTGACGTGCTCATCCCAGTAGCGCTCGACAAGCCGCGAAAGCTGCTCACCGGGGGGCATCGACTTGTGCGCCGCCGCCGTCGGCGGACTCGGCGCCGCGCCGCACCCGCTCAATGCGAAAAGCACAATCCCACACGAAACTCTGAGATTAAAAACGCTCATCGACGGATTATATGCCGGTGTGTAGGTCCATAATTCAAAGCTTACCGTTCAACGGAGGAAACTATGTTGGTAGGAGCAGTTTCGCGGCCGGTCGCCATCGTCGGCGGCGCGCGCATCCCGTTCGCGCGCGGCAGCGGCGCCTACGCGCAGGCCGGGAATCAAGAAATGTTGATTGCCGCTTTGCGCGGCGTAGTCGAGCGTTTCGGATTGCGTGGTCAGCGCATCGATGAGGTCGCTGCGGGCGCCGTGATGAAACATTCGAGTCAATGGAATTTGACCCGCGAATCGGTGCTTGGGTGCGGCCTGGCCGCGGAGACACCGGGCCTTGATCTGCAGCGAGCCTGCGGTACCAGTCTCGACGCGGCAATCTCACTGGCCAACAAGATTGCGCTCGGTCAAATCGAATGCGCGATCGCTGCAGGCGTCGACACGGTGAGCGACCCACCCGTGGTGTATCCAAAAAGTTTTCAACAGATTTTGCTGCGCAGTTACCGCGGCAGAACTGCTTCCGCCAGGGTGCTGCCGTGGTTTAAGTTGCGGCCGAAAAGTTTCAGGCCGGTGCTGCCCGGAGTTACCGAGCCACGAACCGGCCTGTCGATGGGCGAGAGCACCGAGCTCATGGTGAAGAGCTGGGGCATCACCCGAGCGGAACAGGATCAATTGGCACTGGAGAGCCATCAAAAGGCGGCGGCGGCCTATGCACAAGGCTTTTACCAGGACCTGGTCATCGAGTATCTCGGGCTGTCTCAAGACAACAATATTCGCGCCGACACTTCGATGGAAAAGCTCGCCAAGCTGCGGCCGGCATTTGATTCGTCCGGTGCAGGAACATTGACAGCGGGCAATTCCACGCCCATGACGGACGGCGCGTCGGCCGTGCTGCTGGCATCGGAGGCTTGGGCGCGGGAGCGCAATCTTCCTGTGCTGGCCTACATGAGCTACGGCAAGGTCGCCGCGGTCGATTACCTCGAAAAGAAGGAAGGACTGCTGATGGCACCCGCCTACGCGGTTTCGCGCATGCTCGCGGATGCGAAGTTGACGCTACAGGATTTCGATTTTTATGAAATACACGAAGCATTCGCCGGACAGGTCCTTTGCACCTTGAAGGCGTGGACCGACCCGGGGTATTGCCGCGACAAGCTGGGGCTGCCGGGAGCTCTCGGCGGCATCGATCGATCGAAACTGAACGTGAAGGGGGGCAGCATCGCCATAGGACATCCTTTCGCGGCGACCGGGGCGCGCATAGTCGCCACGTTGGCGAAGGTTCTCGATGAGAACAAAGCCAAGCGAGGGCTGATCTCCGTATGCACAGCGGGCGGAATGGGGGTTACGGCTATTCTCGAACGGTAAGCTTGCTTGAGCGCCGACAATCGATCTTGCTATCCTCGCCGGCCCGATTTGGAGAAACTTATGGGTCAGAACATCGATTTAAGTGCAAGCGACGGCCATCACTTGTCCGCTTACATTTCTCATGCAACGGATGCGCCGCGCGGCGGGATCGTGGTTATCCAGGAAATATTCGGGGTCACCCGCCACATTCGCGCGGTGACCGACCAATATGCGTCCGCCGGATTCACCGCGATTGCACCGGCTCTTTTCGACCGCGTGGAGCGCAATGTCGATGTTCCCTATACGGATGGTCCCAGGGGCTATAAGTACGTGCAACAGCTCAAAAACGAGAAGGTCATGCTCGATGTGCAGGCGGCCATCAATCGGCTCAATGCCGCCGGAAAAGTCGGCGTGGTGGGCTATTGTTGGGGTGGTACCATGGCTTACCTGGCTGCTGCGCGGCTCAAGGTGGCCGCCGCGGTCGCCTACTACGGAGGCGGCGTCGACCAATACCTCGCCGAGAAGCCGCGCTGCCCCATCCTGTTTCATTTCGGCGAAAAAGACATGCATATACCGCTATCTACGGTAGAAAAAGTCAAAGAGGCAGTGCCGGAAGGAACTCTCTACACGTATCCGGCCGGACATGGATTCAACTGCACTGATCGCGAGAGTTATGATCCGGCGAGCGCCAAACTGGCGCTCAAGCGAAGCGTCGACTTCTTTCACCAGCACGTGGGTTGAAGGGCGCGACTGGCCATGAAACTCAAAGATCCGAGCTTGCTGCGCGAGCTGTGCTTTGTTGACGGCAACTGGATCGGCGCAGACAACGCGGCGGTAGTAGATGTAAGAAATCCAGCCACGGCGCAGAAGCTGGGTTCGGTTCCGAATATGGGGGCGGTTGAGACGCGTTGCGCGATTGCGGCCGCCGCAGCGGCGCTGCCGGGCTGGCGGGCACGCACGGCCAAAGAACGCGCGATTATTATGCGCCGCTGGTTCGATCTGATCATCGAAAATCAAGACGATCTCGCTACCATCATGACCGCGGAACAGGGCAAGCCGCTGGCCGAGTCGAAGGTAGAAATAGCCTACGCGGCCTCCTTCATCGAGTGGTTCGCGGAAGAGGCCAAGCGAATATATGGCGATATCATTCCAGGGCATCAGGTCGATAAGCGCATCATGGTGTTGCGCCAGCCGGTGGGCGTGGTTGCGGCGATCACGCCTTGGAATTTTCCCGCCGCGATGATTACGCGCAAGGCGGGGCCTGCGCTGGCTGCGGGTTGTACGATGGTCTGCAAGCCCGCCACGCAGACGCCTTATTCGGCCCTTGCACTGGCTGAGCTTGCGCATCGTGCCGGCTGTCCCAAGGGCGTATTCAATATGATCACGGGCAACGCAGCCGCGATCGGCGGTGAATTGACTGCGAACTTCGCCGTACGCAAGCTCACCTTCACCGGCTCCACCGAAGTCGGCAAGAGACTCATGGCGCAATGCGCCGCCACGATGAAGAAATTGTCGCTCGAGCTTGGCGGCAATGCGCCTTTTATCGTATTCGACGATGCAGATTTGGATGCAGCGGTACAAGGCGCCATGGCTAGCAAGTATCGCAACACCGGACAAACTTGCGTTTGTGCCAATCGGTTGCTGATTCAGGCGGGGGTTTACGACGAGTTTGCGTCGAAGCTTAAATCCGCCGTCGCGCAACTGCGCGTCGGGGATGGCCTTGCTGGCCCAACCGACCAAGGACCCCTGATCGATGCCAAAGCGGTGACCAAAGTCGAGGAGCACATTGCCGACGCGCTCTCGCACGGAGCGAAAGTTATGCTCGGCGGCAAGCGTCATGCCTTGGGCGGATCGTTCTTTGAGCCGACCATCCTCACTGATGTCACACCCGAGATGCTCGTGGCGCGGGAAGAAACTTTCGGGCCGGTGGCGCCGCTATTCAAGTTCCACACCGAAGCACAAGCCATCAGCATGGCCAACGACACCGAGTTCGGCTTGGCCGCATACATCTACACGCGCGATCTGGCCCGCAGTTGGAGAGTCTCGGAGGCCGTCGAGTACGGCATCGTCGGGCTGAATACGGGCATCATTTCCACCGAGGTAGCTCCTTTCGGCGGCGTAAAAGAATCGGGGATCGGACGTGAGGGGTCCAAATACGGGATCCTCGATTACACTGAAATCAAATACGTCTGCGTCGGCGGAGTGAGTTGATCGCCTCGTGCTGGGACGATTTCTCGAGTATTCCCTCGCCACGCCCGACATCCAGGCCTCCCTGAATTTTTACTTGTCCTTGGGATTCTCTGCCGCCGACGTCGGCGATGCCTGGGCACATCCTTATGCCGTGGTCACCGATGGGCGAATCTGCCTCGGGCTTCACCAGCGATCACTTCCCGCACCATCGCTCACCTTCGTGAAACCTGATCTGCTCAAATACTTGGATACGCTCGAGCAACGCGGAGTCGAGTTTGAATTCCGCTATGTGGGCAATGATGTGTTCAATGAGGTGGGCTGGTTCGACCCATCCGGCCATCTGATAAGGCTGATCGAAGCACGCACATTTTCGCCGAGCAAGCGGCTCGCGAACGATAGGTCGAGTTGCGGCTATTTCTTGGAAATCGCGATGCCGACGCCGGATCGCGAACTGGCGAAAGCTTACTGGGAAGATTTCGGATTCGTTGGAATGGACGAGCCCGAAGAGCGCATGCCGCATATCTCCTGCACCAGCGACTTCATCGATGTTGGTCTCTATCATCCTGCGGATCTTCGCCGTGCCACCTTGCGGTTCGAAGTGGACGATGTGGCAGGCGCGCTCGTGCAGCTGGCAGAAAAAGGGATCGAGCGCAATGGTGAACTACCACCGGCGCTGCACTCCGTGCCCGCCGCGTTATTGGTGGCGCCCGAGGGCACGCCCATTCTGTTGACTAATCAAGGGGAACGGCCAAACTGAATTTGAGCTGCATGGCGTCCTGCACCTGCAGGGCACCGTGCAAGAGGCTATGGGGCGTCAGACCCAAGGTGCTCTGGCGCAATTCCATCGCCCCCGTTGCCGTCATCCGATGCGGGCCGCGCTGCAAGTTGAACGGCGCCGATAGCTTGGCCATGTGTCCCGCCACATGGATGCAGAGCTCCGCAATGGGCCCTTCGGGCGTGCTGCTCAACGTCAAGCTGGTCACGATTATCGCCGGATAATGAGCCGCATCGAGCAGTGCGCTACTCAACATGTTGCTGCGCGTGTCCATTTTCGCGTCGGCAGCAATGTCCCCAGCGAAATCGCTGCCTTCTTCCCGTCTTGACTGGCTCTCATCCACCACGAAACTTTCAACCGGCACGCGCAATGAAAATGACGACTCCGCGACACTGCCGCCGACTTGCACGAGGCCCGTTACTGCGTGGCTGACCACGACGTGGTTGTGCCCCAGCCTGGCGAGTGGACCTGCGCGGTAGATCAAGAGCCGCAGCTCGGAATCATTCGAGTCGATTGCGTAGCTACCGGGCAGCGGAAGCGACAGGCTGCCGGCAGACGCGGCTTGCGGTCGCGGTGCGGGCGGCCGGTGTCTGGGGATTACGCAGGAAGCCAAGCTCAATGCCAAAACGGTGATCGCGATCTTCTTGAACACCGATTGGGGCCCCGCTGACTTGCTACACTAATCGACGCAGTTTGCGCCCGGAGGTTTTCGATGCCAAATCAAAGTGTCCCTGACCGCTACGGTGCGGTTACCCAGGGACTTCATTGGCTTATCGCCGGCTTGATCGTTGCACAATTCACGTTGGCATGGATCGCCGATGACCTGCCCTTGGGCATGCAGAAGCTCGCCATGCTGGCGCGACACAAGAGCTTTGGCATGACTGTGCTGATGCTGGCGGCCCTGCGCCTGCTGTGGCGGCTGTTCCATCGCCCCCCGGAATTGCCTGCAGGGATGGCGCCGATCGAACGGATTCTGGCCCGCGGCACGCACATTCTTTTTTACGTGCTGTTGTTTGCCATGCCTCTGACGGGGTGGATGATGTCATCGGCGAAGAACTATTCAGTAAGCTGGTTCGGCCGCTTTACGTGGCCGGATTTGATCGCCCCGAACGAGAAGGCGTTTGAGGTACTGAAAACAACGCATCAGACATTGAGCTGGCTGCTGCTGGCGATTGCGATATTGCACATTCTCGCGGCACTCAAGCATCATTTCTGGAACAAGGACGATGTTCTGAGGCGCATGTTACCGTTCACCAAAAGGCAGAAGCGACCATGCTAAGAATCATACTTGCCGCAAGCACGGCTGCGCTGTCCCTGGCGGCTGCCGGCGCCATCGCGGCTGGAGCGGTCCATGCGTTTGCCGCTGATCCGCAAGCCAGCCGCCTCGAATTCATCGGCGTTCAGGCCGGTGCTGCGTTCAAAGGCGTGTTTCATAAATTCACTTCGACGGTCGACTTCGCGCCCGAAGCGCTGCCAAGCTCGCGTATCGAAGTGCAGATCGATCTGAATTCGGTGGATACCATGGACAAGGACCGCGACACGACCATCCGCGGCAAGGATATGTTCGACGTCGCGAATCAGCCTGTGGCGCATTATGTGACCAAGAGCATCATCAAAACGCCTGCCGGGTACAGCGCGGTGGGTTCGCTGACATTGCACGGAGTCACCAAGGATGTGCCGATTGACTTTCAATTTCAGGATGCCGGGGGGCCTAAGCTAAGCGGCACCGCCCAACTGAATCGCTTGGATTTCGGCGTAGGCCAAGGCGACTGGAAGAGCACCGAATGGGTCGGCAATGCTGTGAAAGTCAGCTTCTCGTTGGTGCTGAAGCCGGCACCTTAGCATGGCGTGCAACAGCAGCCGTTATGCCCTGTCCGGAGCTCATGGCGTTCAGTTACCCGCGAACACGGCAAGGATGGCTCCGGCAGAGGTTGCTGGTGCGCGAACTGCGTGCGAAAGCTTTAAGCCGCGCCGCCGGATTGTGTCTAAGCCCGTGGGTGAGTAACCTTGCAACCCGGCTATCTTAAGCGGAGTGAGTTATGAAAATCGGCGTGCCCAAAGAAATCAAGATTCATGAATACCGCGTAGGTCTGGTACCCGCCGGCGTTCGCGAGCTCGTCGATTCGGGGCATCAGGTGCTGGTGCAGAGTGGCGCGGGGGCGGGCATAGGGTTCGACGATTCGCATTATCAAGCCGCTGGCGCCTCAATCTCGAAGAAGGTGGACGACATATTCGGCTCGGCCGATCTCATTGTGAAGGTCAAGGAACCGCAGCTGGCCGAGTGCAAGATGCTGCGCTCCACCCAGACCTTGTTTACTTACCTGCACTTGGCGGCCGACCGCGAGCAAACCCTCGCACTGCTCGCGTCCGGTGCGACGGCCATCGCCTACGAGACTGTCACTGCACCGGATGGTTCCTTGCCTTTATTGACGCCCATGAGCGAGGTCGCGGGCCGAATGTCCGTGCAAGTGGGCGCCAATTGCCTGCAGAAAGCCAACGGGGGATTCGGCGTGCTGTTGGGCGGAGTGCCCGGCGTGGCGCCGGCCAAGGTCGTGGTCTTGGGCGGGGGCGTCTCCGGAACCCACGCAGTGGAGATGGCGGTTGGACTGCGCGCGGATGTCACCGTCGTGGACCGCTCGGTCAAGCGCCTGCGGGAATTGTCGGCGATTTTCGGAAGCCAGTTAAAGACTGTGTACTCCACGGCGCACGCGATCGAGGAGCTGGTACGCGATGCCGATCTGGTCATCGGTGCGGTTCTCATCGCCGGCGCCGCAGCGCCCAAGCTCGTAACACGGGCCATGGTGAAAACCATGAAAGCAGGTGCCGTGCTGGTGGACATCGCCATCGATCAAGGAGGCTGTTTCGAGACCAGCCGTCCGACCACTCACGCGGAACCGACGTATATGCTCGACGGCGTCATCCACTATGCGGTGACCAACATGCCGGGAGCAGTGCCCAGAACCTCTACCTTCGCCCTCACCAATGCGACCTTGCCCTACGTCAAGGCGCTGGCGGACTACGGGTGGCGCACGGCGCTCTCGAAAGACCCGGGATTGGCTCAAGGTCTGAACGTGCACGCCGGCCAGCTGACGCACGAAGCAGTCGCCAGCGCACTGGGACTCGATTATCGGGCATATCGCGCAGCGTAGCCGTTTCGCCGCAGAACTCCAGGAAGGACGTTCGACAAGCTCAGGTGCATAAAGGATGAAGAAAAAGCGGCATGTTCCGAAATTTCGCCGTGCCACGCCTGCACTACGACGCGAAGCCCTGATCGAAGCCACGCTCGGCTGCCTGAAAAAATACGGCCATGATGGAATGTCGGTGCGCCGCATCAGCGCCGCGGCCGGCGTTTCCATCGGTTTGATCAACCATCACTTTCCCAATAAGTCCGGATTGATCGCTGAAACCTACGAGAACCTGGCGCTGTCCCTGCAGGACTCGTTGCGTGCGGGCGCGCAAAATCCCAAGGCATCGCCGCGCAAACGCTTGAGCGATTTCTTCCGCGCATCCTTCGCGCCCGAACTTCTCGACCCGCAACTGTTCAATGTGTGGGTGGTGTTCTGGAGCATGGTGACGCATTCGCCCGAGATTCGCGCCGTGCATGATCGTACCTACGGCAAGTACCGGTCGATCTTGGAAGCCCTGTTGGGCGAGCTGGCCGCATCGGGGGCTGCGCCGCAATTGAAGCTGCGCGCTGCCGCAATCGCTTTGAGCGCTCTGCTCGACGGACTGTGGGTTGAATTGAGCCTGAGCTCCGAGACATTCAAGCCAAGCGAGGCCATCGCCATTTGCGAGGATTGGGTCAACGCGCTGTGCGCCGGCGCGTTTCCGCGGATGTTGCGCGACAAACGTCACAAATCTTAACAATCCATGTTGTTATACTGTCGTTCAACAAGAGTTGCGAAGAGCGATCATGGATTCACAGCGCCAAGGCGGGGACGAAGACTTCAGTCTGCCCGGATGGATATACAAAGACGCGGATTTCCTGCAAGCCGAAAGAGAGCAGATCTTTTCCCCATCATGGCAGATCGTTTGTCATCTGAACGATATACCGAAAGTCGGCGACTACCACACTCTGGATTTCCTCGACGAGCCCATCGTCGTGATTCGCGGCTCAAGCTCGGCGGTTAAGGCGTTTTACAATGTCTGCCGCCATCGCGGCTCTAGACTCCTCGACGCAACGTCCGGGAATTGTCCCGGCCGCATCGTCTGTCCCTATCACGCCTGGGCCTACGATCTTGGCGGAACGCTCGCTGCCATACCTCACCGCAAGGATTTCGTGAATTTCTCGACGGAGCAATTCGGCCTCAAGCCGATCGAAGCTGAGGTCTACCAAGGCTTCATTTTCGTTCGGCTGAAAGCGGGGTTGCCGAGTGTCGCCGAGATGCTGGCGCCTTACCAAAGCGAGCTGGCCGCCTATCGTCTGGAGGAGCTCCAGCCGCTGGGACGCGTGACGCTGCGAACACGCAAGGTCAACTGGAAGAATGTCACCGACAATTATTCGGACGCCATGCACATCCCTGTGGCTCACCCCGGTTTGTCGCGCCTATTCGGCCAGAGTTATGGGGTGGAGGCTAAGTTCTGGGTCGACAAGATGTGGGGTCAGCTGCGTGACGCCCCATCCTCGCAGCTGTCGGAGCGACTGTACCAATCCCTCCTGCCGAGGGTACCTCATCTGCCCGATGACAAGCAGCGATCATGGACCTATTTCAAGCTGTGGCCGAATGTGGCCTTCGACCTTTATCCGGATCAGGTCGACTTCATGCAAATGATTCCGGTATCCCCCACGGAAACCTTGGTGCGCGAGATTGCCTATGCGCATCCGGATGGTCGGAGCGAAATGCGTGCGGCGCGTTACCTAAACTGGCGCATCAATCGCCGTGTCAGTTTGGAAGACAAGGTGCTCATCGAACGAGTCCAGGCCGGCATGTGCTCGCGCAGCTACAGTCCGGGACCCCTGGGAAACAATGAGGTATCGTTGCGCAGCTTTGCCCGCCGCATGCGCGAGCTGATTCCTGAAAGCCGGTTGGCGCGCGCGCCCGCCACAGGCTGGCGAACCGCCTGCGCTACCCTGGGTAACGACGGTGGCTGACCGGACCCGCGACGTCGTGATCGTCGGCGGGGGCCACAATGGACTGGTGTGTGCGGCATACTTGGCGGCGGCCGGGCTCAAAGTCACTGTCCTGGAGCGGCGCGGTGTCGTCGGCGGGGCCGCGGTGACCGAGGAATTTCACCCGGGGTTTAGAAACTCCGTGGCGGCATATACCGTCTCGCTGCTCAACCCCAAAATCATCCGCGACTTGGATTTGCCGCGCCACGGATTGCGCATCGTGGAGCGCAAGCTGGCGAATTTCCTGCCTCTGGATGACAGCAGTTATCTTAAGGTTGGCGCAGGCCTTACCGAGACTGAAGTGGCTAAGTTTTCCGCGCGCGATGCCGGACGTCTGGATGCCTACGCCAAGCGGCTGGACGTAATTGCCGATGTGTTGCGCGATTTCGTCCTCGAAACACCGCCAAATGTCACGGCCGGCAGTTGGCTCGAGGCATTGCCCGAACTGCTGCGCAGCGCGCGCTTCGGCAAGCGCGTAGCCAGACTTGACCTGCCGATGCGCCGCGAGCTGTTGGATTTGTTCACGAAGTCAGCCGGAGATTACCTGGACGCCTGGTTCGAGAGCGCACCCATCAAAGCCGCGTATGGCTTCGACGGCATCGTCGGCAACTATGCGAGCCCCTATACGAGCGGATCGGCCTACGTGCTGTTGCATCACGTGTTCGGCGAAGTCAACGGCAAGAAAGGGGCTTGGGGTCACGCGATCGGCGGCATGGGCGCCATTACCCAGGCAATGGCGCGGGCCGCCGCGACGCGCGGCGTGGAAATTCGAATCGCGAGTCCGGTGCGGGAAATCCTGGTCGAATCCGGCCGCGCGGTTGGAGTGGTTACCGAGAAAGGCGAAGCGATCAGGGCCCGCAGCGTCGTATCGAACTTAAATCCGAAATTGCTCTACGGTTCCCTCATCGACGCTTCGGTGTTGCCGCCGGATTTTCGCGAGCGCATCAGCCGCTGGCGCTGCGGGTCCGGAACCTTTCGCATGAATGTCGCTCTTGCTGAGTTACCCGATTTCAAGGCGTTACCGGGGCGCGCAGCCGCTGATCATCATACGGCCGGCATCATCATGGCCCCGAGCCTCGCGTACATGGATCAAGCCTATCTCGACGCGCGGGCCGGCGGCTGGTCGAAGCGGCCCATCGTCGAGATGCTCATACCCTCGACCCTGGACGACAGCCTGGCGCCTACGGGGCAGCACGTGGCGAGCCTGTTTTGCCAACATGTCGCGCCGGTGTTGCCCAACGATGCGTCCTGGGACACGCATCGTGAAGAAGTGGCGGACCTGATGATCGATCTGGTCAACACCCATGCGCCCAATTTCAAGGCATCCGTGTTGGGGCGCCAAATTATGAGTCCGCTGGATCTCGAGCGCACGTTCGGGCTCATTGGCGGAGACATCTTCCATGGCGCATTGAGCTTGGATCAGCTGTTCTCGGCGCGGCCTATGTTGGGGCACGCCGATTATCGCGGGCCTCTCAAGGGGCTGTACATGTGCGGGTCAGGCACGCACCCCGGCGGCGGTGTGACCGGTGCGCCCGGCCATAACGCGGCGCGGGAAATCATCGCGGATTTCCGCAGCGGCCGCGTGAAACAGGCGCGCGCGCGCCGCGCATAAGCCCTGAAAAGCGCTATTTTTTCGCGCGCATCAGCCCCATCAAGCCTCTTCCCAATTAAACCGCCAAATGGCGATGAGCGCGAACAAAGCCGAGAACCCCAATAAAACGGCAGTGGGAACCAGCGCCGCTTGCAGCGGCAGACCGCGCCACGTCATCGCGTCTAGGCCGTCGACAGCCCAACGGGTGGGAACGAACTCGGTCACACGCTGAAGCCATTCGGGAAATAAGAACGCGGGCACCCACGCGCCCCCCAACATGACGAGCAGAAGCACCGCAAAAATTGCGACCCCGCGCGTTGCGGCCACCGAGCGGCCGACGGAGGCAATCATCAACCCGGTGGTCGCCGCAAGCAGTGCGAATGAAGATGCAACCATGATAAAGCCCGGCACACTGCCCGAGATGCGTACGCCGAAGATGAGGCACGCGGCTAAATAAACGGCCGTCAGAATGATCATGGCAATGATCGTCGTGCTCACCACTCGGCTGCCGAGCAACACCGCGCGGGACAAAGGCGCGGCGCGCAATCGGCGCCACATGCCCTGCTGGCGCATCAGCAGCAAGGCCACGCCGGCATCGATGCCCATGAACAAAATGAATTGAATGCTCATGCCGGCGAAAGAATGAGCGTAGCCGTTGTAGCGCGGACCGGTGGTGACGGCAATTCTGTCAAGACTGAACGGCACCGCGGCTGCATTCGCGCTGAAGTTCGGTCGCGAGATGCGCTGCATGACATGCTGGGTCAGGAGTCCGGCGACCACCGGCTGAACCATTGACTGGGAGGGATCATAAAGAAGCTTGACTTCAGGGTGTTGACCGCCGACGCCGATCAAAGCGCCGGTGGCTTGAGCCTCGAACCCGGCGGGAAACAGAATGGCGGCACGCAGTTTGCCGGTGCGAACCAATTGCAGCGCCTGGTCCTCGGAGACCAACTGCGTTTCCAGCGACGCATCGTGGCTGAGACCGTCAACGACGGCTTTGGTCAGTGCGCTGTTGTCGCGGTCGGTGATGCCGACGGGCAAGCGAGAAATGGCGTTACCACCCGCGCCCGTGCCGCCAAACAGGAATCCGAAGAATGCCGCCACCACAATGGGAGTCAGTACACTGACTACCAGCGCCCGGCGGTCGCGAAGGAAAATCGCGATATCCTTGCGAACCAATGCCCGGAATGCCGCGACGCGAGGGCTCATGTATCGCGCAACGTGCGGCCGGTCAAGGACAGGAAAACATCCTCCAGATTGGCGCGACGACTGGTCAGTTCCTGACAGCTAAATCCCCGCGCGGCAAGTCGCTCCAGCACCCGGGGCGCCGCCGTTCCTAAATCCGCGGCTGACACTGATAATTCGGTTCCGACGAGATCGATTTTTGTGACGCCCGGCAGGTGGGCAATTTCGGTGAGCGCTGCGCCGTCGGGCGGCAGATTGTATTTCAATGTCAGCTTGTTGGTCAGCGCTGTACTCGCCAGCAAGCCCGCCAGGGAATCATCGGCAAGCACTTTCCCATTATCGATAATCACGATGCGATCGCACAGCCGCTCCACTTCCTCCATGTAATGCGTGGTATAGACCAAGGCCCGCCCTTCGCCGGCCAGTACTTCTATGGTGTCAAAAATCGCATTGCGGCTTTGCGGATCCACGCCCACGGTGGGTTCATCCAGCAGTAAGATCTGCGGTTCATGCAGCAGCGCGCAGGCAATGTTCAATCGCCGGCGCATCCCACCGCTGAACCGGCTGGGCGGATCTCCCGCGCGGTCCGCAAGGCTGGTCAGCTCCAGCACCGAGGCTATTCTCGTTGCAAGCGCACGGCCGCGCAGTCCGTACAGCCCGCCGAAGAACTCCAAGTTCATGCGCGCAGGCAGCTCCTCGAGCAGCGCAATCTCCTGAGTGACCAGGCCCAAACACCTCTTTGTGGGATCGGCTCCCGTGCCGAGGGTGACCCCGTCGATCGTTACAGAACCTGAATCGGGTCTGGTCAGTCCCGCCAACATGCTGATGGTGGTCGACTTACCGGCGCCATTGGGACCCAGCAGCCCAAGCACTTGTCCTGGTATCGCGGTAAAGGACACATCCGCCACCGCAGTAATCGCGCCGAATTTCTTTTGGAGACGGTCAGCGACGAGGCGCATTCCACGAATACTGCCAGAGAGTGGCGCTCGAGCGCTATGTTTCCAGCCCTTGTGCCTTCAAATACTCGTCGTACGTACCCCTGAAATCGACGATTGGCGCTCCGGGGCGCAGTTCGATAATACGGGTCGCAAGACCGCCGACGAACTCACGGTCGTGCGAGACGAAAATGAGCGTGCCGGCGTAGTGCTCGAGTCCGATTTGCAACGACTCGATGGTTTCCATGTCCATGTGATTGGTAGGTTCATCCATGAGAAGCACGTTGGGCTTATTGAGGATGAGCTTGCCGTAAATCATGCGGCCTTTCTCGCCGCCCGACAACACCTTTACGGACTTCTTGGTCTCCTCCCCGGAAAACAGCAGCCTGCCCAAGGTCGCGCGCACGATTTGGTCATCGTCGGCCTTACCCGTGAACTGCGACATCCACGCGAACAAGTCGAGCTTGTCTTCGAACTCCGCCTGCGGATCCTGCGGCATGTAGCCCGGCTGTGCGTTTTCGACCCACACGATACGCCCGGAGGTGGGACGCAGTTCCCCGGCGAGACAGCGCATCAGGGTGGTTTTACCGACACCGTTGGGCCCGATGATGGCGATGCGCTCGCCGCCCTCGACATTGAAGGACACGTTGTCGAGCACTTTTTCGTCCGAGCCGGGGTAGCTGAAGCTCAGGCGTTCCACCGAAACCGCCGAGCGGTACAGTTTCTTGCCCTGCTCGAATCGAATGTAGGGATTTTGCCGCGATGAAGGCTTGATCTCTTCGATCTTGATTTTTTCCAGCTGTTTCTTGCGGGAGGTGGCTTGGCGCGCCTTGGACGCATTGGCGGAAAAGCGCCGCACGAATTCCTGCAGATCTGAGATGCGGTCTTTGGCTTTTGCGTTCGCCGCTTCGACCCGTGCGCGCGCCTGTATTGAGGCCAACATGAAATCGTCGTAGTTGCCGGGATAGACCTTGAGCTGTTGGAAATCCAAATCGGCGATGTGCGTGCATACCTGGTTCAGGAAATGCCGGTCGTGGCTGATGATCACCATGGTGGCGTCGTAGTTGTTGAGCGCCCTTTCCAGCCAACGGATCGAATTGATGTCCAGGTTATTGGTGGGCTCATCGAGCAGCAGCACGTCGGGTTTGGAAAATAACGCCTGTGCCAACAGCACCCGTAGTTTCAATCCGGGCGGCACCCCCCGCATAGGGCCGTTGTGCCTGGACTCGGAGATGCCCGCGTCGGTGAGAATGCTGCCGGCCCGGGCCTCGGCGTCATAGCCGCCGTACTCGGCGAAAACCCCTTCGAGCTCCGCCGCTTTCATGTAATCCTCATCGGTCGCATTCGGGTCGGCGTAGATGCGGTCGCGCTCCTGCATCGCGGCCCAAAGTTCCGTATGGCCGCGCATGACCACATCGAGCACCCGCTCATCTTCGTAACCGAATTGGTTTTGATTCAGCTTGCCGAGGCGCATGCCCACCTGCAGCATCACATCGCCCGCACTCGGCTCAAGATCGCGGCCCAGCACCTTCATGAGCGTGGATTTCCCCGAACCGTTCGCGCCAATGAGGCCGTAACGATTGCCGTCCGAGAACTTGACCGTCACCTGCTCGAAGAGCGGTTTGGCGCCGAATTGAACGGCGACATTGGAAGTAGAAAGCATAGTGTCCCAAAAAGAAAAATGCGGCCGCAGCGGCCACGCGTGTCCTAAGCAAAGCCCGTCAAAATGGGGTGCCGGTCGCCGCGTGCGGCACGCGAGGTGCGGCACGCGAGGCGTTACGCTGCAAATCGCCTAATCCGACCCCCATATTCTAGCCGAGCTTGAGGGTCAATTCGCGCTTTTCGTCCATTAGGCCCTGAAATGAGCCGGCATGGTGATTTTGCACTTGGCAGATCACATCCTGGGGGAATCCTCGGACAGTCGCCAAGGCGGAAAGCGCCGCGTATTGCCGGCGTGATAAAGGCAAAGAATATTGCCATCGGGATCGCGCAAGTAAGCTTCGCGCCAAAGCCAAATCTGATCCTGAGGCGCCTTATCGAATTCTATTCCCAGTCCCTTGAGCCTTTGGTAGGTGGCGTCCACGTCGTCGCACTCAAAATAGACTACCGTATGCGAGGGTATCAGCGACTTGAATGCATGCAGCGAAAATGTGGCGCCGTCTGGGCACTCGAATCTTGCATAACGTGGCAGCGCGCTGACGATCTGAGTGAAACCTAAGCGCCGGTAGAACTCTGCCGATCGTTCAACGTCGCTGGATGGCAAGGTGACCTGATTCAGATTCATGCTCGGTACCCTCGAATGCTACGCTCATTCGCATCCACTCATTCGACTCCGTAGTGTCGGTGGCATGCGCTGCAAATGCCATCGAGTTCATCGCTCACCTTGGAGATGGCGACAAGATCGCGTGATTCGGCGGCGCGATAAGCCAGGTCCGCAGCGATCGACAACGGGCGGACATAGATACCCCACTGCGGATCGCGAACCCGCTGCGGAATCATGAGGGCGTTGGTCGCCTCGGCCAGCGTCGCCGCGCCACTCACGATCTGTTCCCAATCCGCGTCGGATCGGGGACCCAGGTCGTGTTCGCCCTTGTCGTCAAAGAAGATCCCGTTGACCCGCCAGATAATCGCTGCCGACGGTGAGATGACATGCTCCATGAAGGTCTTCATGTCGACATGCGCCTGAAACGGCCCGGGCTCCCCGCGGCCCCGGTCCTTCGCAGACAACACCGTAGCGCACCCGATAGAAACGGCAAGCAAGAACCAGCCGTGTACGCGTCGACTGCTCATCTACACCACCTTCCTGGTAAATCCGATCCAGTTGCCCGCAGGTCCGGCATAACGGCCGAGGTAACCAACACAACGACGGCAGAGGAAATTTATTTACTCGGATCGCTCACTGTTCGGCGGGCGTCAGGCTGAAGCTGAGCTCCTGGCCGCTCGGCAAGGTCACTTTTCTCAAATAACCGCCGGCGCTGCCATCACGCAGCGGCGAAAAGCGAAAGATCGCGTGGTCTCCCGGCCGCAGCGAATTCTTGGTCCAGCCGGAACGCGTCAGAACGCCCGGGCTGGAGACCTCCAGGATCCAAGTGCTGCTCGCCTCGCCGTTCTTGGCATCCTTTTCGATGACGAAGGTGATGTGCGGGTTGGTCCAGTTGACGGTCTTGACCGTCCCCTCCATCGTTACGGGATGGTCGGCATCGTACGCGGCACCCGAGTGATGTGCGCCGGCCGGGCCGGTGGCTCCCCAGCCAAGGACGGCAGCAGTCAAGGCGATTCTGCGCAACAGCATCGACGGATTCCTTATGGTTTGACAGCGCGAACCGAGCCGTCCGGGTTCTGTGGACGGGGAACGAAAATGTCGTTGCCATGGCCGTCTTTCCCCGGCACAAGTTCCTCCTGCACGCACTCCCCCTCGGTGATCTCGTAGTGGCGATCCGGATAACGGCGAAAGAGTCGGGTCGTCTTCCAGGTTTGCGTTAGTATTTTGGGCGCCGTGATTTCCATGTCATCGGCAAGAACATTGGGCTTCACGAGATGGATGTGCTCGACGATGTGCATGTCGCCGTTGTTCGGAATGCCCGCAGCTTCGCTGACCGCGATGTAGGACTGGGGTGCAATGGCGGTAGTGTCCACCATCAGGGTGTCACCCTCCCAATGACCGATGGAATGGCCGTGCATGGTGAGATCCGGGTCCTGCGGATGCGGGCGGCCATCCA
This sequence comes from Pseudomonadota bacterium, assembly GCA_030775645.1. GTDB lineage: Bacteria > Pseudomonadota > Gammaproteobacteria > Steroidobacterales > Steroidobacteraceae > Bog-1198. The sequence continues at coordinate 154,399 of JALYIT010000041.1, forward strand.
GGTAGATCCGCCGCATGCGGTTGCCGTCGACCTCCCCTAGCAGGGTGATGCGGCCCGGCGTCATCAAAATCTCGAAAGCGTTATGCGTGATCAACATCCAGCTTGGCATGCCGTGCGGCAGGCAATGGCCGAGCACGAGGAAGGGTCGGCCTGCTTTCTCCTCTGCAACCATATGCTGAAACTGCGGGAGAATTTCGGACTTCCAGGGTGGGATATTGCCGGTCTCTTGGCGGTCTTGATCCTTAACGTCTGGAATCCAGACGCCCGTCAGATCGGGATGCATCGCCTGGGCGCTGACGGCAGATAGCGCGGCAGCCAGCGCCATAAACCAAATGAATACGGATCTCCTCATGCCAGTTTCCAGCCCCGTTGCTTAGATGGAATTTCTGATCCTGCGCGACAGACGCCAATATACGCCGAAGGAGCGCCTAGCGCTCCCTAACACCGGTCACTTTTTGCGCGCCGCTCGCCGCGTCACACGCGCCGCAGTCCTGCGCGGCTTGGCGCGTTGCGGCGTTTTTTTCGCGGATTTCTTCATTCTGGCGGCCTTCGTCTTTGCTGCCGTTGCCGTCCTCTTGACCGCCGTTGCTGCTTTCTTCGGAGACTTCTTAGCCACTCTCTTGGGCGCGGCGTTCTTGGCGACCGGCGCGCCGCCCCGCAACTGCTCGAGTATCGCCGGGTTCTCCAGAGTCGACATGTCCTGGGTTATTTGCTCGTCTCGCGCAACGGCTCGCAACAGGCGGCGCATGATTTTGCCGGATCGAGTCTTGGGCAGATTATCGGTCAAGCGAATTTCATCGGGTTTGGCAATCGGACTCAACTGCTCACCGACCCATTCACGCAGCTGTTCTATCAGCAACTTCGCCGCCGCGCCTTCCGGTCGCGGCACATTGAGCACCACATAGGCAAAAGCCGACTCGCCTTTGATGTCGTGAGGCTTGCTGACAACGGCCGCTTCCGCGACTTGAGGATGCGCGACCAGCGCCGACTCGATTTCCATGGTGCCGAGCCGGTGCCCTGCGACGTTGATAACATCGTCGATGCGTCCCATGATCCAGTAGTAGCCGTCGGCATCGCGGCGCGCCGAGTCCCCGGCGACATAGTAGTGGTTTTTGAATTTTTCCCAGTAAGTCTCGATGTAGCGTTCGTTCTCGCCCCAAATCGTGCGCAGCATGGAAGGCCATGGGCGCTTGATGACGAGATACCCCCCGCTGTCCGGCGTCTTCACGGGGCGCCCCTCCTCATCCACGATATCCACGAAAATTCCGGGAAGCGGCTGGGTGCAGGACCCCGGCTTGGTCGGCGTTACCCCTGGAATGGGCGCCATCATGGCGGCGCCGGTTTCCGTCTGCCACCAGGTATCGACGATGGGACAACGTGCACCGCCGATAATTCGGTGATACCACATCCAGGCTTCAGGATTGATGGGCTCGCCGACCGTACCGAGCACTCGCAGCTTTCTCAAATCGTATTTGGACGGCAGCGCATCGCCCAGCTTCATCAGTGCGCGAATCGCCGTGGGCGCGGTGTAGAAAATGCTGACCCCGTGGGTTTGGCACATTTTCCAATAACGGCCTCCGTCCGGGAATGTCGGCGCACCCTCGTACATAAAAATCGTCGCCCCCGCCGCCAGGGGACCATAGGCCACGTAAGTGTGCCCGGTAACCCAGCCGACATCGGCAGTACACCAGTAAATATCGCTGTCCTGCAGGTCGAAGCACCACTTCGTGGTCAACTTTGCGTTAAGCAGGTAGCCGCCGCTGGAATGTTGGATGCCCTTAGGTTTTCCCGTCGAACCCGAGGTATACAGCAGGAACAAGGGGTGCTCCGCATCAAGCCACTCGGGTTCGCAATTCTTGTCCTGCCCCGATATCGCGTCGTGCCACCATACATCGAAACCTGCGCGCATCTCGCAGGCGGTGCCGGTGCGCCGGTAGACGATGACTTTTTCCACCGACGGGCACCCATCGGCCAGTGCCCTGTCGACCGCTGCCTTGAGCTCGATGGCATGACCACCACGCCAGCCCCCATCGGCCGTAATCACAAGCTTGGCGCCCGCATCCTCGATTCGGTCTTTGACGGCATTAGCCGAGAAACCGCCGAATACCACCGAATGCACCGCGCCGATGCGCGCGCATGCCTGCATGGCCACGACCGCTTCAGGAATCAAGGGCATGTAAATAATGACCCGATCACCACGGCCGATACCTTGATTTTTCAGTGCATTGGCGAACTGGCATACCGCTTGATGGAGTTGCGCGTAACTCAGCTTGCGAATGTCCCCGGGCTCGCCCTCGAAGAGGATGGCAACCTTGTCGGCGCGGCTCTCCAAGTGCACATCCAAGCAGTTGTGTGAGACGTTCAGCTGCCCATCTGCGAACCAGCGGTAATTCGGTGCGCGCGAGTCATCCAGTGGAACAGTGAACGGCCGGTGCCAATTGATCTCCTCCACCGCCAAGTCTGCCCAGAATCCAATATAGTCATCGGCCGCCTTGGCGTGCAGGCGCTTCAGTTCGGCCGCCTTGAGCGAAGCCCGTTTGGCAAATGCGGCAGGCGACGGAAACACGCGGTCCTCTTGGAGGACGGATTGAATATCTTTCTTCGCCATAATCTTCCCCGTCTCATGCAGCGGCGGCTATTCGACGCACCTGCTGTCTTAATATGTTCCCGAATCCATGGGTATCGAAAAAGAAATTGAGTCCACTGCGATTCTGCGCTCGTGGCTTTAAGTCATCCAGTGTTGCCTGAATGGGCATGTCGCAAACTATTCCGGTCAAGCGACGTGCGAGGTACGCGGCTTCCTTGTGAGCGAGCAGCTTAGCAGCTACGGCAGCGCCGCCGCGCAGCTTGAGCGCCGGAATCCGATCAAGATTGGCATACAGCTCATCAAGAGAACCGAATACGGCAAACAGCAGTGCAGCCGTTTTCCTGCCGACCCCCGGAACGCCCGGAATATTGTCGACGCTATCGCCGGTAAGCGCCAGAAAATCGGCGATGAGTTCCGGAATGACGCCAAAGCGCGGACCGATGTCGTGATAGTGATAGCGGGTATTACCGCTGTAATCCCAGAATACATCGCCGTCGCGAATCAGTTGCGAGAGGTCCTTGTCGCGCGTCACGAGCACGTTGCGAAGGCCGGCTGCGCGCGAGCGCGCGGCTAAAGTGCCGATGATATCGTCGGCTTCGTATTCGGCACTGGCGAACTCGGCCAGGCCCATGTGCCTGCAGAACTCCCGGCACAGCGCAAATTGCCGCTCCAGATCGGCGGGTGGCGGCTCGCGGTTGGCCTTGTAGGCGGGATAGATGCCGTTGCGGAACGAGGTCACGCTGCGCAGGCTTAAATCGAAAGCGACGCCGATACGTTCAGGGCGCACCCTCTCCAGCAGATCCGACAGGAAGCGCGCGAAGCCATACAACGCGTGCGTGGCATTGCCGTCCTCGTCCACCATATCCGGCGGCATGGAGTGGTATGCGCGAAAAATGAAATAGCTGGCGTCGATGTAATACACCACGCCGGCCCGCGCAACGGGAATCCCCGCGATTTCGCTCACATCGGCCAGCGTTGCATGCGCTCGTGCAGCGGACTGGATCTCGGGAAATGCGCGACCAGGTATTCCATTTGGTCAGCAAGCACACGCCGGCCCTTCAAGAAAATATATTCGGCATAGGTCGGCGTGAAAGGCACGGCCAACAGTTCCATGCCCGCCTGCTCCGGCGTGCGCGAAGCCTTTGCGTTGTTGCAGCGGCGGCAAGCCGAGACCACGTTGCTCCAGGTGTCATGGCCCCCGCGGCTAAAGGGTGTCACGTGATCGCGAGACAGCAAGCTATAGGCAAAGCGCGCGCCGCAATACAAGCATAGGTAGGCGTCGCGGCGGAACAGCGTTTGATTGTTGAGCGGCGGGGTATACCCCGCACCACGCAGATTGCCGGGATTGCCCGTCACGCCGAGGGTCGCGATGATGGAATTCACGTCGACGATGGTCCGAAGACCTGTCCGCGCGCAAGTTCCCCCGTAAAGCCGGTACAGGAGCGTTCCACATGTGTAAGCCACTTGCTCGGTGTGGTACAGCCGGGCGGCTTCGCGGTAATCGACCCATTCCAAGGGCATGCCCGAAACGTCGGTACGCAGGATTTGTTGCGATAACGGGTAGACATGCGAAACCATCGTCAGGTCGTCCCGCCAATCGAGCAACTGATACTTGTCGTGCCTGGTCACGCTCATAACCTACTAAAGATAGTCGACTCTTATGCCATAATTCAATGTTTGGCACGTAACTAAAGGCTGGGGAGAGTTTTGCATGTCCGTCGTCGTCGGCGTCCTCACGGAAACGGCTGCCAATGAAACCCGCGTTGCCCTTGTTCCGGAAATTGCCGCCAAACTCAAAGCCCTAGGGTGTAGCGTGCGGATGGAACGCGGCGCCGGTGCTGCCGCTCACTTCCCTGACGCCCTGTACAAGGACGTCGATTTCAGCGATGCCGCCGCTATTCTCGCCTCTGCCGACGTTATATTGAAAGTGCAGCCGCCTTCCTTGATCGAAGTCGCAGCACTCAAGAAAGGCACGGTCATCGTAGGGTACATGCAAGCCTATGCGCGGCCCGATCTGGTCCGGGCCCTTCAGGAGCGCGGCATCACCAGCTTTGCGATGGAATTGGTCCCGCGTATATCGCGCGCGCAGTCCATGGATGCCTTGTCCTCGCAGGCTTCGGTCGCCGGCTACAAGGCCGCCTTGATTGCAGCCGATACATTGGAAAGATTCATGCCCATGCTGACCACGGCGGCGGGCACCATCCGGCCCGCCTCTGTGCTGGTGATCGGCGCGGGAGTCGCCGGATTGCAGGCCATTGCCACTGCGAAGCGCCTCGGCGCCGTGGTGGAAGCCTATGACGTTCGCAGCGCTACCAAGGAGCAGGTTAAATCGCTGGGCGCGAAATTCATCGAGACCGGCGTCTCGGCAGAAGGCGCCGGAGGCTATGCGCGCGAGCTGACCGCTGAGGAGACAGCCAAGCAGCAGGAAATTCTGGATGCCAGGATCGCCGCCAGCGATGCCGTTATCAGCACCGCCTCGGTTCCCGGACGCGCAGCGCCGCGGATCATTTCCAAAGCCGCGGTCGAGCGGATGAAAGACGGGGCGGTGATTGTCGATCTCGCAGCGGAACAGGGTGGGAATTGCGAGCTGACCAAGCCCGGCGAGACCGTGCTGCACGGCGCGGTCAAGATCTTAGGCCCCGTGAACCTGCCCGCGACTTTGCCATTTCACGCCAGCGAAATGTACTCGCGCAATCTGTTCAACTTTTTGAAGCCGGCCATGCCGAAGGGCGATCTCGCCATTGATTGGAACGACGAGGTATTCGCCGGCGCAGTGCTCACGCACGATGGGCAGATCAAGCACCAAGCGACGCGAACCGCAGTAGAAGGATCGAAGACATGATCGACGGCGTCATTGCGCTCTATATATTCATGTTGGCCGCATTCACAGGCTACGAAGTCATCTCGCGTGTGCCGGTTATTTTGCACACCCCGCTCATGTCGGGCTCAAACTTCGTTCACGGCATCGTTTTGGTCGGCGCGATGGTGGCACTGGCTGCGGCCGACAACACGCTGGTGCGCGTGATCGGTTTCATCGGGGTGGTGTTGGCGGCTGGAAATGCCGTCGGTGGCTACGTGGTCACCGAACGCATGTTGAAAATGTTCGTGCTCGCCGGCAAAAAGAAAGGATCGTAAGGGATGCTGCCCGCTTCGATGATTCAAACACTCACTCAGCTCTCGTATCTGATTGCAGCTGCGCTTTTCATTTTGGGTTTGAAGCGGATGAGCTCGCCCGTTACGGCGGTAAGCGGCGTTCGCTGGGCCGGGGTCGGCATGTTGCTGGCAACGGTAGTGACCCTGGCATTCATGGTCGCCTCATCGCTCAATCTCATGCTGGTGATAGCCGCCATTGCGATCGGCAGCACGGTTGCCTGGATCAGCGGCAAGCGCGTGGCGATGACCGACATGCCGCAAATGATTGCCCTGTACAACGGCATGGGCGGCGGCGCGGCAGCGACGATCGCTGCGGTGGAGCTGTATAGCGGCCACGAACACAACCTGGTGCATTTGACCATGGCGGCCATCGGCGGCTTCATCGGGGCGGTGTCATTCAGCGGCAGCCTTGTCGCTTTCGCAAAGTTGCAGGGCTTGATAACGAAATCAGTACGCTTTGGCGGTCAGAAATTCATCAATCTGGCGATTTTGCTGATCACACTAGGCTTTGGTTTCATGGTGGTCTCGGGCACCGGAGCCGAATCAGGGTTGCCCGCGGTTTCGTTGTTCTTCGTCTTCGCGCTCATTTTAGGTGTGGCCATGACGCTGCCCATAGGCGGCGCGGACATGCCGGTGGTGATCTCGTTATACAACGCGCTGACCGGACTGGCAGTGGGCTTCGAGGGCTTCGTGCTCGACAACGCCGCCATGATCATTGCCGGCACGGTGGTCGGCGCGGCCGGCACGCTGCTCACGCAATTGATGGCCAAGGCCATGAACCGCTCGCTCGGGAACGTGCTGTTCTCTAATTTCGGCGAGACCTCGGCCGCAGGCAGCGGCAGCGCGGCCGGCACCCAGAAGCCCATCGAGGCATCCGACGCCGGCGTCATGATGGCGTACGCGCAGAAAGTCATCATCGTACCCGGATACGGCATGGCGGTCGCGCAGGCACAGCACAAGGTGTGGGAATTGGCGCAATTGCTCATCGATCGCGGCGTGACCGTTCGCTTCGCGATTCATCCGGTCGCGGGTCGCATGCCTGGCCATATGAATGTGCTGCTCGCCGAGGCCGGCGTGCCGTACGATATTATTTCGGATCTCGATGAAATCAACGCGGAATTCGAGATCGCGGATGTTGCGCTCATCATCGGCGCCAACGACGTGGTCAATCCCGATGCTCGCAGCAATAAGAGCAGTCCGATTTACGGCATGCCCATCTTGAACGCGGACAAGGCGAAGAACGTCATTGTGATCAAGCGCGGCCAAGGCCAAGGTTTCTCAGGCATCGACAACGCATTGTTCGGGCTCGATCAAAGCCGCATGCTGTATGGCGATGCCCAGTCGGCCGTGAACCAGTTGATTCAGGCAGTCAAGGCCGCAGGGTAATCTCGAAACGGTCCCTGCTGCGCCACTGCGCGGGTTTCGCAGCGTCGTAGTCTTCCAAACGGATCATCTCGCCTTTCAGGGTGCTCGCTTGCAGCTCGAAGCGCACGTAATGAAAGTTTGGAAAATCCGTCCCTTGATAGAGATCCTGCTTGGTGCGGTCCACTTCAGAGGGACTCGCGCCGCCGCCCCCCGACACCAGATACATCACGCCGTCTTGCGTATTGCGCTCGTAGTTATGGATGTGTCCCGCGTTGACGACGAAACGCACGGCGGAATTGGCCGCCGCCTTTCGAAGGAACGGCACCAGTGTCTCTTCGTTGCTGCGCGGATTGTGATCGACCAGCTTGACCGTTTGCACATCCGCCACCGGCGGATGATGCATCACGATCAGCACTACACGCACCGCGCTCCCGAGCGAGGCCACCTGTTCATTAAGCCATGCCCCTTGCTTGCTTTGCGGATCCAATGCGCTGGCGCTGTCCAAGGTGATGGCGACGACCTTGGTGCCCATCGCGACCGAGTACCAGCGCAAACCCCGCAGTTGCGGAAAAGCCTTCCACCACAACTCGAGGCAGCGCGCGCTTTCGCACATGGAAAACTCGTGATTGCCCAGCGCCGGGAAAATCCGCAAATGCTTCTTGCGCCAGCGCTTAGTTTCGCTTCGGTATACCGAATAGTCAGCGGCCACACCGTGCCAGGGTATATCGCCGCTGATGAATACGGCTGCGGGATGCTCTTGAGCGATCCGCGCCACCAAAGCCTTCCGCGCCGTCGGCGAGCTTGCTGTAGTCTCTGCTGGGTCGGTAAATCGCATATCACCGTAGGCAATCAGCACCAACGGTTCGGGCAGGGCCGCATCGGGTACGCTGAAGGTCGTGGCGGGCCATGCCGGTGCGGCGAGCATTGCCGCAAACATAAAGGCGATAGGCAAAGAGATTTGCATTGGGCGATGCTACCTGCAGGAGGATCGATACAGTGAAATTATTATTACTGGCGCTGATGTGGATTCCCGCCGTGGGCATGGCGGATCAAGCCGAGCTTGCGCGCTGGCGCCAACACGCGCAGCACGTGCGCATCGTGCGCGACACCTGGGGCATTGCCCACGTCTACGGCAGATCCGACGCGGATGCCGTCTTCGGAATGATTTACGCACAAGCTGAGGATGACTTTAATCGGATCGAGCGCAACTATCTCAATGGTCTTGGATGGCTTGCGCAAGCCGAAGGCGAAACAGCCATTTACAGCGACCTGCGCGAGAGATTGTTCGTCGATGTCGATCAGCTGCAGGAGCTATATCGCACGGCGCCGCCGTGGCTCAAGTCTCTGATGGTGGCCTGGTCGGACGGCCTCAACTACTATCTCTCAAAACATGCGGACGTGAACCCAAAAGTCATTCACCGCTTCGAGCCCTGGATGGCCTTGTCCTTCACAGAAGGCAGCATCGGAGGCGATATCGAAAGCATCGACTTGACGCAGCTCGAGAAATTCTACGGGCAAGCCACGCCCCCAACGGTGGGGCCGCCCAACCGGCGGGCCGCGCTAGGGCACCTGGCCCTTGGGCGCCCCGCGCTTCGGCGCCCGGAACAACCCGTGCTGGAAGAAAATCCGGGCGGATCCAACGGTTTTGCCATCGCTCCACGTTTAAGCGCCTCGGGCCACGCCATGCTCTGGATCAATCCTCACACCTCGTACTATTTTCGATCGGAACTGCAAATGGCGAGCGAGCAGGGCCTCAACGTTTACGGTGCCGTGACTTGGGGACAGTTTTTCGTCTATCAGGGATTCAACTCGCACAACGGCTGGATGCACACCTCCAACGGCGGCGATGCAATCGATGAATATGCGGAAGATATCGTCAATAAATCCGATGGGCTTTACTACAAGTACGCAACCCAGCTTAAAAAGCTTCGCGTCACCCAAATCAGCATCCCGTTCAAGCGGGCCGATGGCACGGGAACGCGCACCTTCACCGTGTATTACAGCCATCACGGCCCGATTATTCGCGCCGACAACGGCAAGTGGATCGCGATTAAGCTGTTGCAAGCCCCGGTTTCGGCGCTCTCGCAATCGTACTTGCGTACCAAGACCACCGATTATGCATCCTTTCGCAAGATCCAGGACATGCGCACCGACACGTCCAACAATACCGTGTACGCCGATGCCGACGGCACCATCGCTTATTTTCATGGAAATTTCATTCCGAAGCGCGACACTCACTTCGATTTCACCCACCCGGTCGATGGCAGCAATCCCGCCACGGAGTGGCGCGGGCCTCACGCCGTCAAAGACACGATCACTTTGCTCAATCCCAGCAATGGCTGGATCTTCAATAGCAACAACTGGCCCTTCTCAGCCGCGGGAGCGCAGAGTCCGAAACGCGAGAACTATCCGGCCTACATGTGGACCAAGGGGGAGAATCCGCGCGGCATTCACGCCGCCGAGGTCCTGCATGATATCCACGATGTGACGCTGGACAGCTTGATCGCAGCGGGCTACGACGCGCATCTCACCGCATTTGATGTCCTGCTCCCCCCTCTGTTCGCAAGCTACGATGCGTTGGCGCCGAATGATCCGCGCGCCGCCGCGCACGGTGCCGACCTGGAAGCGGCGATCACGGCGTTGCGCGGTTGGAACCACCGAACGTCAGCGGACTCGGTGCCGACCACTGTGGCGATTTTCTGGGCGCAGGAGTTGGTCGAGCGCAAAGGCGCCGAGGCACGCGACGCAGAGGAACCGGTGTACGACTATCTGGTTGGAAAACTGACGGATGCCGAGCGCATCGCTGCACTGTCCGCCGCACTGGACAAATTGCGCGCCGACTTCGGCCGGTGGCAAACACCCTGGGGTGAGGTCAACCGCTTTCAACGCTTGACGGACGACATCGTGCAACCCTTCGAGGATGCAAAACCCAGTCTGCCGGTTGGTTTCGCGCCTTCGCAGTGGGGCGCTTTGGCCTCATTTGATTGGTCCAAGCCGCGCACGACGAAGAAAATCTACGGCTCTGTTGGCAATAGCTTTGTCGCCGCCGTGGATTTCGGGCCGAGGATTCGCGCCAAGGCCATCATGAGCGGCGGTGAGAGCGGCGACCCGGGATCGACTCACTTCACCGACCAAGCCTTGATGTTCACGCAAGGGCGTTTTCGCGATGTGTTCTATTATCCCGAGGATGTGCGCGCGCACGCCGAGCGCAGCTACAGCCCTTAAGCAACCGCGAAGCTACCGCGGAGCGTGGTGTGGCGGCGGGGCCCGCATTGGCGGCGGCGTGCGCATTGGCTGCACGGCGCGATTGCGCTGCTCAGGTGTCATTTGACCCCATTGCTGGCGCAATTGTGTGCGTCTTTCCGGCGGCATTTGCCGAAAGCGACTGAAGGATTCCCGCACCTGCTGTTGCCGCTCGGGCGGCAGTGCCTTGTACGCCTGATAGCGCTGACGCACCACCTGCCGCTGCTCGGGCGGCATGGCGCGCCATTGGGAAAACCGTTGCTGCGCTGTTGCGCGCTGCTGCGGGGTCATCGAGATCCAGCGCTGGCTACCTTTGGCGAGAGCCTGCTGGCGGTAGGTTGGCAAGCTATCCCACTTACCCTGGTAATTGCGCAGCAACTGCTGCTGCTCAGGCGCAAGCGAACTCCAAGCTTTTGGCACGGGTGCTGCGGCGGCCGGCGTAGCGGGGCCCTGCCCGGGCACGAATTCCTGCGCGAAGCCGGTAACGGCACCGAAGAGACTCGCACAGACTAACAATGCCCTGATCATTTCTTGGCGTCCTGCGGCGGCCTCACGGAATTATCACTTCCGGACGTCGGCGCCTTCTTCAAAAACTCCCACCACACTGCATCACCTACATCATCCGAGCCTAAAAACTCGAGCAAACTCTCATCCGCCGCTCCAGCGGCTGGCGCTCCAGCGGCCGGCGACTCAGCGGCCGGCGCCTCAGCGGCCTCTGCCACTGCCGACGGCAGCTGCGCACCGGTGGCCGGCTTACCCGACGCAACCGTCGGGGGCTGCGGTGCAGCTGCGGACGAGCCGGGCGGCGTGGCGGCGCTTGGCGTCCCGGCGCCGGCGGTCGCACACGCTGCACATAGCAGCCATCCTTTCCACGCTCCCCCCAGAAACAACCTAGGCAGAAGGAACCGAATTGGCCGCCTTATCCGCGAAATCATAGAAGTCGATGTCGTCTTGTAGCATCTCCATCGCATCACCCGAACCTTCATCTGAAGATGCCAGGAGGTCAAGGTCTTCGAAGCTTGACTGTGCATCGGCAACGATCGCGCTCCGATGGTGCAAAGGCGAGCCCAGCCAGAGAGCCACCCCCAAAATGGCGGCGGCGCTCACACCCGCAGCCGGGGTCCACACCTTCCAACCAAACAGCGCGGGCCGGCGGCTCGAGGCGGCCTCGAGCGCGGCACTGCGTGCTTGCGTCAGGCGCGAGCGCATGCGCATGTCGAGCCCCTCGACGCTTTCCTGAAACAGGTCCCGGCTGCGCGTTTCGAATGCCTTATGGTCTTGTTCGCTCATTACCAAACCTCACCCAACCGTGCGCGCAGCGCATGCACTGCGCGCGAATAGTGCGTCTTCACGCTGCCTTCCGAGCAAGTCATGGCTCTCGCTGTCTCGGCGACGTCCATGCCTTCAAAATTGCGCAACATAAAAGCCTCGCGCTGCCGCGCGGGCAAGGCTCGTAATGATTTCTCCAGCTGTTGCATGGCTTCCGCCTGCATCAGTTTCTCAGGTATCGGCGGCGCCTGATCGGCCACCTTGTCCAAGGGATCCTGCGCGTCATCGTCAGGCTCCTCTTTAGGCCCCGGTAGCCAAGTCATGACGCGCTGGCGCACCGTTCTGCGGCGCTGCAAATCACGTATGCCGTTTTCCAAAATTCGGTAAAACAGCGGTCGCCATTCGGCGCTGGGGCGAGAGGCATAACTTCGCGTGAGTTTGAACATGGCGTCTTGCACGACATCCAAGGCATCGTCAGCGTCGCGCAACGCCACTTGCGCGATGCGAAAAGCGCGCCGCTCAATGTCCGCAAGAAATCTCTCGAGTTCTCTCGTGTACTCCAGAACCGCTCCCTCAGGTGCTGGAGCGGGATTATCCCAGACCATCCAAGCTGAATTGAGCGTACCAAAGCGGGCCATGCGCAGCATCTCCATTCCAGGTATAAACGCGGTGTCTACCGTATGGTTGACGCGGCTTAAGGCGAGAGCCTGGTCTGCCGGATCAGCGACTTACGCACATCGAATGTGACTCCCATTGCAATATTTTCGATCAACACCTCAGCGTAGTATCCAGTGGGGGCTGTAATCCTTTGAATTTAAAAGACTCATTTCTATTTAGAGCATTTTTTCACCAATTTGACAGGGACCCGAAACAGAACGGGCACTTAGGGTAAATGACCCCCGCTTCTGCACAGAGTTATCCACAGGAATTGTGGACAAAAACCACAACGGTTTTGCAGGTTGCAATCGACACGCCGCTGCGTCGCGTTTTCGACTACCTCCCGCCGCCGATCCAGCCGCAAGCATTTCCACCGCTCGGTGTTCGCGTTGCCGTCCCCTTTGGGCGTCAGCGGCTGATTGGCATCTTGGTTGGCATCGCCTCGGAGTCGGCGGTACCTTTACTTAAGCTCAAGGCAGCCTTGGAGTTTTTGGATGAGCGGCCGGTGTACGATCCGATCACCTTCGAGCTGCTGCGCTGGGCATCGGAGTACTACCACCATCCCATCGGCGAGGTCTACGCCGCCGCGTTGCCCGTCAATTTGCGCTTAGGACAGGCCGCGCTCGGCAGCACTGAGCACTGGAGCCTGACGGAGTTAGGAAGCGAGGAGCTTGCCCATCCCAGCTCGCGGCGGGCGCCGCAGCAGCGCGCTTTGCTCGCATGGCTCGCCGCTCGCCCGAATGCAGCCACGGACGAATTAAGCGAACTCTTCAAGCCGGCGCAGCTCAAGAGCTTGCAGTTGCGCGGCTGGATCGTAGGCACCCTGACAGAGGACCTTCGCGAAGTCGGGCCACTCCAGGTGCGTTCCGGAGGCCTCGCCCTAACCGGCGCGCAATCCCAGGCGGTCGCCACCATTCTCTCCACGCTGTCGAACTTCGGCGTGCACCTGCTCTATGGCGTGACCGGCAGCGGCAAGACCGAGGTGTACTTGCGAATTATTGCGGCCGCCATCGAGGCGGGCGGCCAAGCGTTGGTGCTGGTCCCGGAAATTGCCCTGACGCCGCAGCTCGTCGATCGCTTTCGGCAGCGCTTCACTGCCGGCGTCGCGGTCGTGCACTCGGGGCTCACGGATGCGGAGCGCCGCGACGCGTGGCGCTCCGCACACAGCGGCCAGGCACGAATCATCATTGGCACGCGCTCGGCGGTGTTCACCTCGTTGCCAAGGCTCGCGCTCATCGTGGTCGACGAGGAGCACGACGCGTCGTACAAACAGCACGAAGGATTTCGCTATTCGGCGCGAGACCTGAGCGTAATGCGGGCGCGGGGCGCCGGCGTGCCGGTAATCCTGGGCTCCGCCACACCGTCCTTGGAGAGTTTGGAAAATGCGCTGAGCGGACGCTACGTCCAGCATCTTCTGCCGCAGCGGCCGGGGGCCGCCCAGCCGCCTCGAATGTCGCTGGTGGACCTTCGCCGGCACGCCGCAGAGCAGGGCTTGTCGACACCCGCCATGCAGGCCATCGATCAGCACCTTAAGGCCGGCGGCCAAGTGATCGTGTTTTTGAACCGGCGCGGTTATGCGCCGGGCTTGTTTTGCAATGCCTGCGGCTGGGTAGCGCCCTGCGCGCATTGCGATGCGCGCATGACCCTGCACCGTCGGGCGCAGCAACTGCGGTGCCATCACTGCGGTGCCCAGGCGCCCGTGCCCACGATTTGCGCGAGTTGCGGTCAGGCGCTTCTACCCGTGGGCCAAGGCACCGAGCGGGTCGAGGAAACCTTGGCTCGCCTGTTCCCCGATGTGCCCTTGGCCAGGCTGGATCGCGATACCGCATCGGCACGTGGTTCCATTAAGACCGTGCTTGACCGCGTGCATAGCGGTGAGGCGCGTATCTTGGTGGGAACGCAAATGCTGACCAAGGGCCACCACTTTCCCGAAGTCACTCTGGTGGTGATCCTGGACGCGGACCAGGGACTGTTCGCCAGCGATTTCCGCGCCACCGAGCGCCTTGCCCAGACCATCACCCAAGTCGCGGGGCGCGCCGGTCGCGAGGCACGCGCCGGTGAAGTGATGATCCAAACGGAGTTTCCGGAGCATCCGCTGCTGAATCGGCTGATCACCGATGGCTACGAAAGCTTTGCCTCGAGCGCGCTCGCTGAGCGCCGCGAGGCAGGCTGGCCGCCCTATTCGCGCCTGGCGCTGCTGCGCGCCGAGGCCAAGGACGAGGCGGCATTGGATTCTTTCCTGAAAGCGGCTGCCGAGTTGGGCCACGCCCTCGGGGAACCGGACATTAAAATCCTGGGCCCCGCGACCGCTTTGATTGCGCGGAGGGCCGATCACTTCCGGGCGCATTTGTTGATCGAAACCGCCGCGCGGCCCACCCTGCAGCGCTTTTTGAATAGTTGGTTGCCGCACGTTGAGGCATTGCGGGGCCCCAGGGGATTGCGTTGGTCGATCGACGTCGATCCCTTGGAAGTCGATTGAGCGCTTTGCGGTAAACTGCGCAGCCTTTGCAGACGGACCCCCATGAAAACCTTGATCGAAGCATTGCTGAAGCGCGCGCTCGGCGCTCTGCCTGAAGAGTTGGTACCCGCGGCATCGCGCGCGATAGGCATCGAGGTGGAGAGCACACGCGATGCGCAACACGGCGACTTCGCCAGCAATCTTGCCATGCGCTTGGCCAAGGCTACCCGTCAGAATCCCCGCAAGGTAGCCGAGGCTCTCGTCGCCGCGCTACCGAAGGACGGGGCGATCGCCAAGGTGGAAATCGCCGGTGCCGGTTTCATCAATTTCTTCTTGGGCGAGGATGCCTACGCCGAAGAAATCGGCAAGGTGCTCAAAGAAGGCGGGGCCTACGGCCGATCGGACCTGGGGGCCGGCCGTCGTGTTCAGGTTGAATTCGTTTCTGCCAATCCCACCGGCCCCCTGCACGTGGCGCACGGCCGGCATGCGGCATTCGGGGCAACGGTCAGCAACTTACTGGAAGCTGCCGGATATGCGGTGTATCGCGAGTACTACATCAACGATGCCGGACGCCAAATGGACATTTTGGCCGTTAGCGCCTGGCTGCGGTATCTCGAACGTTGCGGTGAACGCTTCACTTTTCCGTCCAATGCTTATGTCGGCGAATATTTGATCGCGGTGGGTGAACAATTATTCGCGGCGGAGGGGCTTAGCTTGAAACGTCCCGCGGCGGACGTGTTCGCCGCCCTGCCGCCCGACGAGCCGCAAGGCGGGGACAAGGATGTCTATATCGATGCGCTCATGAGCCGGGCGCGCGTGCTCCTCGGCGAGACCGCCTTCCAGCGCGTCTTGAGAACTGCGCTCGATGGCATCGTCGGCGACATACGCGAGGATCTAGCCGAGTTTGGCGTGACGTTCGACTGTTGGTTTTCGGAACGCTCCTTGATCGACAGCGGTGCGATCGACAGATCGATCGATGTGCTCAAGCACTCGGGGCATGCCTATATCAAAGATGGCGCGCTGTGGTTCAAGAGCACGGATTTCGGCGACGAGAAGGACCGCGTTATCGTGCGCGAAAACGGGGTGAAGACTTACTTCGCCTCGGATATCGCCTATGTACTCAATAAGCTCGAGCGCGGCTTTGAGCACTTGCTGTACATCTGGGGCGCCGACCACCACGGCTACATCACCCGGTTGCGCGCCGCCCTGATTGCGCTCAAGGGACAGCCCGAACGGTTCGAAGTGCTGCTGATGCAAATTGTTTCCCTGTTCCGCGGCGGTGAAAAGGCCAAGATGTCGAAGCGGTCGGGCGACTATGTGACCTTGCGGGACCTGCGCAAGGAGGTCGGCAACGACGCGGCGCGTCTTTTTTACGTCATGCGCAGCAACGATCAACACCTGGATTTCGACATGGAGTTGGCCAAGTCCCGCTCCAATGAGAACCCGGTGTACTACATCCAGTACGCGCACGCACGCGTCTGCAGCGTCATGCGGCAACTCAAGGATCGGGGACTTGCGCATGACGTCTCGCATGGAATCGCCTCGTTTGGCAAGCTCAAGGAACCGCAAGAGCAGCAGCTCATCAAGCGCATCTGCGCCTACCCTGAGGTTGTCAAAGTGGGCGCGGCGCAGCGCGCGCCGCATTCCCTGGTGCACTACCTGCGAGATTTGGCCAACGACTTCCATACCTATTACAGCGCGCATCAATTCATCGTCGAGGATGCGGGCGCCCGCGATGCGCGGCTCGATCTTGCGCTCGCGACTCAGATCGTGATTCGCAGCGGCTTGAAACTGCTGGGCGTCTCTGCACCCGACAGCATGTGACAAGATGGCGCGCGACTATAAAACCAAGCGCAGCAAGCCGGGCAAATATGCGGGCTGGATAGGCCTTGGCTGCGGATTGGGTCTCGGCCTGGCCGTCGCGCTGGTCGTATATCTGAAGGATCATCGACTGGACGCGCCGATGGCGAGCGCGGATAAGCACATCAAGAAAAAATCCCGCGGCAACGAACCGCCCGAGGCTGGCGATCCCGGGGCCGATGAAACGAAGTCCTACGCTTTTTACGAGATGCTGCCGAAATTCGAGGTGGTGGTACCGGAGAAGGACAAGGATGTCCGGCCCGATAGCAAATCCATTCCGGAAACGCGGCGCGGCACTTATGTGCTGCAAGCGGGCTCCTACAAGAACTTCTCGGACGCCGACCGCGTGCGTGCCAAGTTGGCGCTGCAAGGCATCGAATCCAGTGTACAAAAGGTCACTGTGGATAACGGTGCACATAGCGATACCTGGCATCGCATCCGTATTGGTCCGATTTCCAAACTGGATGAGCTCAATCGCATGCGCCAGATTTTGCGCAAGGCCGACGTCGACGTGCTGGTGATACGGGTGGGCGACTAGACGCGGGCTAAGCCGGCCGCGCCTAACCTGCTAGTCGTTGAAAAGCCTTGGCGAGGTGCATCCAGGTTGCGGTTGCGGCCACCGGCGCTGCGAGCAGTTGCTGGGCAACCAGCGCTATCCCACCGTAAACGTAAACCGGGTGGGGCCGGCCGAGCATGCGCCAATCGCGCAGGATTGCGACGATCAACAACAGGTCCGCCGCCAGCGACGGCGGCACGGCGACGAAGGCCGGCGGGGGGCCGGCGCCGGCCGCGCCGGCAGGAGCTAAAAACGTGACGAACACGCGCGCAATCGCCGGCGTCATCATGCCGATCATGAGAAGCGTCATCAGCCGCTTGTGCGATTCCGATTTGCGTATGTTGACGACGGCGAGCGCAAAAAATACCGCCATGAGCGGCCATGCGGTTAGGGTCACGGCCGCGAAGCGGCGCGCGCCGTCTCCGAATCCAAGCAAATCGTTGCGGTGAAGCACGGCCTCTTCGCCGACCAGAATCGAAAACATCATGGCGGTAAACAGCGATATCCCCGCCAGTCCCCAAGCACGATGATCGAGCGTGCGTCCCGCAGCGACCAGCCATGTCTGCAGGAAATAGAAACAGGTCCACGAAAAAAGCAAAAACCCGTGGATGTGAATGATGGGTTCTGCGTGAAAGGTACCGGTGGCCATTTTGGCCCAGTACGTCGGTGTAAAGCCGCCGAATGCAACCAACAAAAACGCGCCGGCCATCCACACATAAAAATTGCGGCCCTCGCCGCGCACCGCCGATGCATTCGCTATCGCTTCCATTTTTTATTCTCCTCTTTGAGTTGGTCGCACTCAAGCACAGTCGGGCATGCTACATCTAGGCTAATCCTCGCCCAATTGGCGAAAATCGACGCCTAATGCGCGCAACTTACGGTACAAATGCGTGCGCTCCATACCCACTCTTTTGGCCAGTTGGCCCACTTTGCCGTTGCATAGGAGGAGTTGCTGCTGAAGGTAGGCTCGCTCGAACTGTTCGCGAGCCTCGCGCAGGGGGAGTGCGAGCAAGTCCTGCTTCACCAGGGGCTCATCCACCGCCATTTTCAGGGCCAATTCGCGTTCGATTTCCTCGAGCCGTATCTCTTCTCCGGACCCTAATATGAGCACCCGTTGAACGAGGTTTTTAAGTTCGCCCACATTGCCCGGCCAGGGGTAGTTGCGCAGGCGGTTCTGCGCCGCGACGCTGAAACGGCGCAATGGCAGATGCTGCTCATCGACCAGCCGATCGACGTAGTAGCGCAACAGATCGGGCACGTCCTCGGCGTAGTCGCGCAGCGGCGGCACCCGCAGGGTGATCACGTTCAGGTCCGCCAACAGATCGCGCCGGAAGGGTTCGGCCGAGGAGCGCAACTCGAATCCATCCTGGGCGGAGCTGATCCATCGCACATTGAGCTGCAAACGCTGCCGCCCGCCGACGCGCGTGTAGCCGTTCTGCTCGATCGCGCCCACCAGCGCCCGCTGCACATTGGCGTTCAAGTCCTCCAGCCCGCTAACGTACAGCGAGCCGCCCATCGCCTGGTCAAAAGCGCCTGGGTCCACTTTGCCGTCACGCTCGCTGCCAAATAGCGCCGCGGCCGGGTCCTGTCCGAGACTCGCCGCCACTACCGTGAAGAACGGCTTGGCCGCCCGAGCGCTGAGGGAGTGCAGGTAGCGCGCATACGCCTCGCGCCCCGACCCGAGCTCGCCGACGAGCAACACCGGGGATGAACTCGAGGCGGCTTGCTGCACCTGCTCGCGCAGGGTCTGCGTGATCTTGGACTTACCGATCGGCACGGCGAGGGCCGAACCTTGCGAGCGCGCCGACAAGCGTTTTCGCCGCCCCGCATCGAGTGCCCGTTCCACGGTGCGCAGCAGCTTGGTCAAGGACAGCGGTTTCTCGACGAAATCAAACGCGCCGAGACGCGTGGCCTCGACCGCCGTCTCCACGGTGCCGTGCCCCGACATCATCACCACCGGGCAATCGTAGCCGTCGGTTGCAGACCACTCGCGCAGCAGCGTGATGCCGTCCGTGTCGGGCATCCAAATATCCAACAGGACCAAGTCGGGCACTTGCGCTGCCCGCGAGGATCGCGCCTGGCTGGCATCCGCGGCGATTTCCACATCGTAGCCCTCTTCGGAGAGAATCTCTTTGAGAAGCCCGCGGATATCCGCCTCGTCGTCCACCACTAAAATTCTCGAAGCAGTCATACGCGTTCTCTCCTGTGTTCGCCTTTGCGCGGTTCGCGCGTGCCTGCGGAGCGTGCGCTGTCGCCGAGCGGCAAGATAATTCGCACCCGGGCGCCGCCCGAGCGTTGATTATCCGCTTCAATTCGACCGCCGTGCTCTTCCACGATTTTTTTTACAATCGCCAACCCGAGGCCGGTGCCCTTCGGCTTGCTGGTGACATACGGATCGAAGACCGTACCGAGCAAGTCCCGTTGAAAGCCTGGGCCATTGTCGGTGACCACAATCGCAACCGATGTTCCGTGCCTCTGGCCCTCGTCCGCGAGCTGAGTTTCAAATTCGATGCACGCCCCGATTCTACCCTCGAGCGCTTCCAGGGAATTGGTGACCAGGTTGTTAAGTATTTGCCGGATGCGCACGCGATCGGCGGAAATGGGCGGCAAAAGGGAATTCAACTGCAATTTCATCTCCGCACTGCTGTCCTGCACGCGGTAAAGATCCACGACTTCGGTGATCAGCTGATTCAAATCGAAGCGCGTGAACTGCATGTCGGGTGCGCGCGCGTACTCGCTAAAGGCATTCACCATCTGCTTCATGGCATCGACTTGCGCCACGATCGTATGGGTGGCGCGCTCGAGGATTTGTGCATCTTGGGCGTTCATGCTGCCTAAGAATTTGCGTCGCATCCGCTCGGCTGACAACTGGATCGGGGTCAGGGGATTCTTGATCTCGTGCGCCAAACGGCGCGCCACCTCCCCCCAAGCGGCGTCGCGCTGCGCCTGCAACAGCGTCGTGATGTCATCGAACACGAGCACGACCCCCGCCGCGCCCCCGGCATCGTTGGGCAGCGCCGTGCACGCGCACATGAGCACTCGCTTGCCCGAATCCGACAAAAGCTCGATCTGCTCGCGCCAATCGAGCTCTTCCGGTTGCAGACGCTGCTTGATGGCGCCCAAGAATTGGGTGAACAGGGCGCTATCGCTGATGGATTCATCGAAGGGCTTGCCGATGGCCGCTTCCAAATCCACGCCCAGGATGGCGCTGGCCGCCTGATTGGCGGTACGCACCTTCAAATCAGGTTCGAGCGAGACCACGCCGGTGGACAAGCGCGCCAGAATAACGGCCAGACCCGCGCGCTCCGCTTCCACGGCCTGCTGACTGCGGCGCGTCTCCTCGCGAGCCCTACCGAGACGCTTGGTCATGTCGTTGAACGAGGTCACCAGAAACCCCAGCTCGTCGCGCCCGGGCAGCGGCAAGCGCGTGTCGTAGTTGCCCTTCGCCACTGCGCGGGTGCCGGCAATCAAATCTTGCACCGGTTGCACCAGACGTTGGGCTGCGAAGAAGGCGCCGTACACGGCGGCGATCAAGGACATCAGCACGACAAAGCTCAAGATCAACACGTACATGAATTTGAGCGGCTGTCGCTTTTGCACAAGCGAGGCGTAGGAGGTATAGGAACGCTGCACCGTGTCCGCCAGCTGGCTGAGCTGCTGCGGCACCGGATAGAGCGCGATCAGCACGCTCGGACCGGAGCTGCTGTCTTCGATCGGGGCGGCCGCACGAATCAAATATCCGCCGACCGAATCGATATCCAAGCTCACATACGGACGGCCGCGACGCAATTGCAGCATCATCTCGTCGGTGGCGGGCACCGGCAAGGCGTCCATGGGCCGGTCCGAGCTGGTGGCGATGATGCGAGCTTGCGCACCCACCACGGTGAACTCGATTGCGGTGCTGTCTCGACGCTGCCGATCGAGCGAGGCGGCCAGTTGGAAATTCGACAGACCCGACAGTGAACGCGCCACAAACTGCGTGTGCTGCAAAAATTCGCGCACCCGCACATCGAGGGCAGCATGCGACAGCTCGCGCGTGTCGATCAATCCCTGACTCACCTCGCTTTCGAACCAGCTGTCGATGCCCCGATTTAAAAATTGCAGCGAAAAATAATAGACCACCAGAATCGGCGCCACGGCCAAGGCGCTGAATATTGCCACGGTGCGCCCTTTGAGGCGCGACCCGGGCACGTGACGGCGAAAATCGCGCACCAAGCGCGCCAGCTTGCCGACGAGCATCACGGACAGCGTGAGTAAACCGACGATGTTGACCAGCAAAATCCACGGCAGCCATCTGGCGAATTTTTCTGAATTCTGGACGGCCGATGCCAGCATGAACAACGCCGTCAGCCACAGCGCCACGCCAATGCAGCCTAAGACCGTTGAACCATACTTGCGGATCATGGTTGGAATGTCCAAGCGTACCAATCGGTCTCGCGATGCCAGTCGCTGACCCAGAACATCAGCAGGCGCAGCGTGAATGGAACCGTGCCGAAATCAAGCTTCGCGCGTACGTTCGCTTCGTAGCGCCGGTCTCGCGCGATCAGCGCCTGATCCAACGCCGGGAGACTGTGAACTTCCGACAGATGCTCGAGCGCCTCATCGACGGTGCGCAACGACTCTTGCTGGCCGCTGTTGTCGTTGCGCAAGATGTAGCGTGCGCTGACGGCGTTGTATTGCAAGTGGTAGCGCTGCGTCAGCTCGGCCACGGTCGAGTTGGGCAGCAACTGCCTCAGCTGCTTGATGACCAGATCGAGCTCGAGCGCCAGCGGTACGCCTTCGGCCAGCCCGCGGCGCACGGCATCGCTGATCGGCAAGTCCAAGCGCGCATTTAAATGATAAACGCCATCAATGAGTTCGAGGGTCGCCGAGCGGACCTCGAAGCGCCCCTGCAAACCGTCAGCCAACGACGGCTGTATCGGCATGAGGCCGGTCAGCACTGCGACCACCAGGCATGCCATACGCGCAAGTCGCCCTCTGCGCCGATCACCGCTCCGCTGGTTTATGCTCTCGGCATTCATGTTTTGGTCAAGGCAGCATAATAGAAGCCGTCAGCACCCGCCTCACCGGGAAGTATCTGCCGGCCGAACTCATCGACTTCACCTAGTCCCGGCCAACCTTCCCAGTCCTGAACGGGGACGATGCGGGCTTCACTGTGGTTCGCAAGAAATGCGGCAATCACGTCTCGGTTTTCGCTGCGCGTTACGGTGCAGGTGACATAAACGAGGCGGCCGCCGACCTTCAGCATTTCCCAGGTGGCGCGCAGCAGCTTGCCCTGCAGAGCGGGCAATTTGTCGATGTCCGACGGTGACTTACGCAGCCTGATGTCGGGATGCCGGCGTATCACCCCGAGCCCCGAACAGGGCGCGTCAAGCAGGATCCGATCGAACGGCTCGCCCTTCCACCACGCAGCCGGTGCAGAGGAATCTGCCGCCAAGACCTCGGCATCCAGCCGTGCACGATTGAGATTCTCGCGCACCTTGCCGAGCCGGTGCGGGTCGATATCGACCGCCACCAGTTTAGCCAAGTTAGGCTCGGCTTCCGCCACCAATGCGGTTTTGCCCCCCGGCGCAGCACAGGCGTCCAGTACCCGTTGACCTGGGGCCAACGCCAACGGAAACGCAACGCATTGGGCTCCCAAGTCCTGCACCGACACCACGCCTTGCGCGAAGCCGGGCAGCTCATGCACATCGCGGGGAGCGTGCAAGGCGACGGCATACGGCACGAGCGGCTCTTCGCGGGCCTCGATTCCCGCCGCTTGAAGCTGGGCTACGTATTCGCTTGCGGTGGCAAGGCGGCGGTTCACGCGCAGCCACATCGGCGCTTGCGCATCGCTTGCCGCCAGCAGCTGCGTCCAGCGCACCGGCCAATCTGCGCGAAAGCGGTCCGCCAGCCAGATCGGGGCCGCATGACGCGGCGCCGGTCTACTCGCAATCTCCGCATCCACGGTCTTGCGCTCGCGCAAGTAGCGGCGCAGCACCGCGTTGATGAGTCCCGAAGCTCGTGCAGCGTCGGTGGCCTTTGCGGTTTGTACCGCCGCGTCAACGACGGCATATTGCGGGCTGCGTTCATCTTCCAATTCATACAGCGCGACCGACAAGATCGCCCGTACCAGAAAATCGAGCGACCGAACGGGCGCCGACAACAGCCTTCCCAAGATCGCCTCATGACGGAAGTAGCCGCGCACCGCGCCATAGCTCAACGATCGCACCGAGGGGGTGAGCTTGGAATCCGAGCCCGCCAGGGCATCCTTCAATGCCGCATCGAGTGTCACCCCTTCACGCAGCACCCGCGCCACGGCGTGTGCGGACAGGGAACGGGCAGTGGCGGCCGGCCTGCTCATGAGCCTACCTACGGAGCCGCCAACCGGATACCGTCGAGCCGATGTCCACGCACAAAGTCGGCGGCAGGCAAGGGCTTGCGGCCGGCGAGTTGCAGGCGACGAATGCGCAGTACACCGCTGCCGCAGACCACATCGATGCCTTCGCCAGTGGCGCTTAACACGGCACCTGCGCACATCGCGGTGCCGGGCGCCGTGGCGCCAGGCGTCGCAACGCTGCGCATCGCGGGCGCTTCAAGTACCTCGGCCTCCCAAATTCTCAGCTGCTCTCCGTTGAAGCGAGTCTCGGCCATCGGCCAGGGATTGAAGGCACGCACTTGGCGAGAAATTTCCTCGGCGCTGTGCTGCCACTGGATCAGCGCCTCGTGCTTGTCGATCTTTTGAGCGTACGTGGCCCCCTCTGCAGGCTGAGGTATTTCGCGGATTGATCCCCGAGTCAAGCCGCCCAACGATTCGGCGATGAGATCCGCACCCATCCCGGCGAGCCGGTCATGCAGCATTTTGGCGGTGTCGGTGGGTTTGATGGCCGTGGTGCGCGAGTTCAGCATGGGACCGGTATCGAGGCCTGACTCCATGCGCATGATGGTTACGCCGGTGATTGGGTCTCCTGCCAGTACGGCGCGCTGAATGGGCGCCGCGCCGCGCCAGCGGGGCAGGAGCGAGGCGTGGATATTGATGCAACCCCACTTCGGAATACCGAGCGCCTCGCGCGGCAGGATCAACCCGTACGCCACCACCACCAGCGCATCCACGCCCGCGGCGCGCAGCACTTCAAGCGCCTCGGGCGACTTGAAACTTAAGGGTTGGTGCACGCTCAGTCCCAGCTCAAGCGCGCGGCGCTTGATCGGGCTACAGTGCAATACCCGACCCCGCCCCGAAGGACGATCCGGCTGGGTGAACACAGCGCAAATCCTGTGATGGGCAGCGAGACGTTCCAAAGACGGAACCGCGAAGTCGGGCGTGCCGGCGAAGCCCAGCTTCAAGGACGAAGGCGCGCTCAAGGCTCAAAGAGCCGGCGCGTGAGCGCGTGAATCGCTGCCTGTGGAGCGTTGCTTACGCTCTTTTTCCAAGCGCCGCCGGATCAGTGTGCGCTTCAGCTCCGAGAGGTAATCGACAAATAGTTTGCCTTCGAGATGGTCCATCTCGTGCTGGATACAGACGCCCAACAAGCCCTCCGCATCCATCTCGAACGGACGCCCATCGCGTCCCAACGCGGTCACGCGGATTTTCGTCGCGCGCGATAACTTGTCGTAAATGCCTGGAAGCGATAGGCATCCCTCCTCGCCGGGACCCTCGCCCTCCTTGCTGAGAAGCTGCGGATTGATGAGCACCAGCGGCCGATCGCGGCTCTCACTGACATCCAGTGCGATCACGCGCTTGTGCACATCCACTTGAGTGGCCGCGAGACCGACGCCGTTGGCCGCGTACATGGTTTCAAGCAGGTCATCGATGAATTGACGCAATGCGTCATCGACCACTGTGACGGGGGCCGCCTTCTTTCGAAGCCTGGGGTCCGGATACTCGAGAATTACGAGCTTTGTCATGGGAGTTATGAGAGCAATATCGTGTTTTTGGCTGAGGAATGTTGCTAAAGTTCCGCCGCTGCTTAACTTAATGCCTTACGCAGTTAGCTGCTGGAATGGGCAAACGGTAAAAACGCGCGATGCGTCCCAGTCTTGAGCGGCAGGACGGAAGTATACCAGTCAGTCTGCAACCATAGGCTGACTCAACGGAGCGAACGAATGCAAGGTCATCAATTTCTAGGCCTATTACTATCGGTTGCGGTGGTCGCCGGATGCCATACCCAGGCTCCGAGACGCGAAGCCCCTGCACCCGTGGTGTCCAACGAGTCCACCCAAGAAGGAACGGTGGTGGGCGATGAAAAGACGGCAATGGAAGCCGCCGTTGAGGGCGGCCCATCCCGAACTGAATCCAGCGAGATGCCTCGCAACGGCAAGGGCCCAGTCCTCGCCGACAATGCGCCGGACAGCTACGTCGTGAAAAAGGGCGACACGCTCTGGGGCGTCGCCAAGGTCTTCCTGCGCGATCCCTGGTATTGGCCCGAAATCTGGCAGGTCAACCCGCAGATCAAGAATCCGCATTTAATTTATCCCGGCGATACCCTGCGATTGGTGTTCATCGACGGACGGCCCCAGGTGGTGATGCTGCAACGCGGTGATGCCGCCCGGGTGCAGCCGCGGGTGCGCAGCCAGCCACTTGAAGCCGCGATTACCACCATTCCGTACGCAACGGTCGCCGCGTTCATGTCCAAACCCTCGGTTTTGGATGGGGACCAAATCAAGCACGCACCCTATCTGCTTGCCACCCGCGATTTGCACGTCGTCATGTCGGAAGGCGATACGCTTTATGCGCGGGGATTTACCAACCCAGCGGAGCTCGGCACTCATTACAACGTGGTTCGCGTGGGAGAAGCCCTCATCGACCCGGATGATCATCGCATCCTGGGCTACGACGGCATCTTCACCGGGTCCGGTCACGTCACCCGGCAAGGTGACCCCACTACCCTCATCATGACCGAGTCGACGCGCGAATCCCGCGCCGGAGACAAGCTGATCGCCGGCGGCGTCGATGTGCCGCTCGATTTCATCCCGAGCGCGCCTCGGGTCGCGACCAACGGGCGCATCATTGCGGTTTCCAACGGTGTGACCGTCATCGGCCAGTACGAAGTGGTGGTGGTCAATCGCGGTGCGCGCGACGGCCTGGCCCCCGGCAACGTCTTGGGCGTGTTCGATACGGGCCCGATTGTGCGCGACACGGAAAGGAAAGGTTTTTTCAACCTCGACCGGCTCGGTGCGCCAAAAATCGCTCTGCCTTCGGAGCGTAGCGGCACGTTCATGGTCTTCAAGACCTTCGACAACATCAGCTACGGGCTCATCATGGAAGCCACCAACCTGATTCGCGTCGGAGACAAGGTCCAGAACCCTTAAATCTCCACGTTCCGGGCCGATAGAGCACTTCAAGGGCGTTCATCCGCCGCGCGACAATCGGCTCGATGCTACGAGCCGAGGAGCAGTTCGCGTGGATGGCGCTGTCGCGGGCGCCCGAGCTTGATGTCCCTTGTATCTCACTGGCACTCGACTCGTTGGGCGGCCTCGATGGCCTCGTCAATGCTTCGGATGCTGCGCGCCGTGGCGCCGGAATTCCTGAGGCAGCGGGCGAGTTTCTGTCTTGCTTAGGCAAGAGCCCAAGCTCAACTGAGCGTGCCTGGGTTGCAGGTGCGAACCATCACCTCGTGCCCTTCACCGACCCCCGCTACCCGGCCTCACTGTGCGTGCTTCACCCGATGCCTATCGCGCTGTATGTCATCGGCAATGCCGAGCTCCTGAATGAGCCGCAGCTCTCGATCGTCGGCAGCCGCAACCCTACGCCTGCCGGCCGCGACATCGCGTTCCGATTCGCCGAGTCACTGGCAGCGTTGGGGCTTTGCATCACCAGCGGGTTAGCCGAGGGCATCGACAGCGCGGCTCATCGCGGGGCACTGGCGGCGCAAGGAACCACCATTGCGGTGCTGGGGTCCGGCCTCGACATCATCTATCCGAAAAACAACCGCGCTTTGAGCGAGGAGATCAGCTTACGCGGCGCTCTGATCAGTGAATTCCCGTTGGGCACACCGCCTCGGCGCGAAAATTTTCCGCAACGAAATCGCATCATTGCCGGGATGAGTCTCGGTACGCTGGTGGTCGAAGCCGCGCGCCGCAGCGGCTCCTTGATCACGGCTCGCATCGCGGGTGACCATAATAGGGAGCTGTTCGCCGTACCCGGCTCCATCCACAACCCCTTGAGCCGCGGCTGCCACGAACTCATCCGCCAGGGCGCGAAATTAACTGAAACCACAGCTGACATATTGAGCGAGTTGAACTTTTCCGACTTTTTCCAGCGCTTGCGCGCTGCATCGGGAGGGTCCGGAGGACCTCCAGGAATTGAGGCGGGAATGGACAAGGCACACAAAATCTTGTTAGATGCGCTCGGCTTTGATCCCGCGGACCTCGATGTATTGGTCGTCCGTACCGGATTCAAACCAGAAGCCGTGTCCTCGATGATGCTAATCCTCGAGCTCGAAGGCCACGTTCAGGCCGCCCCCGGCGGCCGTTACTCCCGAGTCGTTAGGAGCCGGAGGTGAAAGATAACGTTCTCGACCTACTCATCTATCTCTTCGAGAATTATATGAGTGCCGACGATGAGCCTCGGCCGGATCGAAATACGCTGAAGCTCGAATTGGACAAGGCCGGATTCGCGGAGCCCGACATCGAACGGGCTCTGGAATGGCTCGATGGTCTGTCCGGAGAACAGCTCGGTAAAGTGGCCGAAGCCACGGCGCGCGCTGTGCGCGTGTTCAGCAGCCAGGAGCTGGTGCGGCTCGACACGGATGTACGAGGTTATTTAATGTACTTGGAAAATGTGCGGATACTCTCCGGCACGGAACGGGAGCTGGTGATCGACCGCTTGATGGCGCTCGAAGCCGACGAAATCGATATCGAACAGGTGAAATGGGTCGTGCTGATGGTGCTGTTCAGCCAGCCCGGCCAAGAATCCGCCTACGCTCAGATGGAAGACCTGGTCTTCGAAGAGCGCACCGACGCTTTGCACTAGACGCCTTTGAGCAGCAATCTCGTCATCGTGGAATCGCCTGCCAAGGCGAAGACCATCAAGAAGTACCTCGGTAAGGATTTCGAGGTGCTCGCCTCGTACGGCCACGTGCGCGACCTGGTGCCCAAGGAAGGCGCCGTGGATACCGAGCACCACTTCGCCATGAAGTACCAAGTGGTGGAGCGCAATCAAAAGCACATCGACGCCATATCGCGCGCCCTCAAAAAAGCCAAGGCCCTGTTCCTCGCGACCGACCCTGATCGCGAGGGTGAGGCCATTTCCTGGC
The DNA here is from genome assembly GCA_030775645.1 of Pseudomonadota bacterium. Classification (GTDB taxonomy): domain Bacteria; phylum Pseudomonadota; class Gammaproteobacteria; order Steroidobacterales; family Steroidobacteraceae; genus Bog-1198. The sequence continues at coordinate 182,781 of JALYIT010000041.1, forward strand.
ACTTGTACGAGCTCCTCAAAGGCCAGGGCGAACTCAAAGGCAAGGCTGTCAGCCGCGTCGTTTTCTACGAGATCACCAAGAACTCGGTACGCGAGGCGATGGCGAGTCCGCGCGAGTTGTCCGTCGATCTGGTGAATGCGCAGCAGGCGCGGCGAGCGTTGGACTTTCTGGTGGGTTTCAATTTATCGCCCCTGTTGTGGAAGAAAGTGCGGCCTGGATTGTCGGCCGGCCGGGTGCAAAGTCCGGCGCTGCGCATGATCTGCGAGCGCGAGGATGAGATCGCCGCCTTCGTCGCGCGCGAGTACTGGAGCATCGACGCTGAGTTGGAACACTCGGAGCAGAAGTTTCCGGGCAAGCTGGTGGAGTTTAAGGGCGAGAAAGTCGAGCAGTTCAGTTTCACCACCGAAGTGCAGGCGCGCGAGGTGGAGCGCGCGCTCAACGAGGCTGCCAAAGGCGAGCTCACGGTCCTCACCGTCGATCGCAAGCAACGCAAGCGCAATCCCGCGCCGCCTTTCACCACGTCCACGCTGCAGCAAGAGGCGGCGCGAAAACTGGGTTTCAGCGCGCAAAAGACCATGCGCGTCGCACAGCAGCTCTATGAGGGGGTGGACATCGGGGAAGGCCAAGTGGGCCTCATCACTTACATGCGCACCGACTCGCTCAACCTCGCGCAAGAGGCCATCGGCCAGATCCGCGACGTGATCGTGCAACTGTACGGCCAAGCGGGCCTTGCCGAAGAGCCGCGAATCTTCAAGACCAAGTCGAAGAACGCGCAAGAAGCTCACGAAGCGATTCGCCCGACGGCGGCCGCCGTGTTGCCGGCGGACATCGAAACTAAGCTCGAATCGGATCAGTTCAGGCTGTATTCGCTGATCTGGAAGCGCACCGTCGCATGCCAAATGGCCCCTGCGATTTTCGACACCGTCACGGTCGAGATGCTCGCCGGCGGGAAAACCCAGGCTGCCGCCGCCGAATTGGACACCGGGCGTTCGAAGCGCACCGTGCTGCGCGCCAACGGCTCGACCTTGGTCAAGCCGGGGTACATTTCCGTCTATCAAGAAGGCTTGGACGACGCGGTCCAAGACGACTCGGATCATGTGTTACCGCCGATGAAAGAGGGCGACAAGGTCAAGCTGGTCGGTATCGTGCCGAGCCAGCACTTCACAGAGCCGCCGCCGCGATTCTCGGAGGCCTCTCTGGTCAAGGCCCTGGAGGAATATGGCATCGGCCGCCCGTCCACATATGCCTCGATCATCTCCACATTGCGCGACCGACAGTACGTGGACATCGAAAGCCGGCGCTTCACCGCCACGGACATAGGCAAGATCGTCAGCCGTTTCTTGACGCAATATTTCACCACCTACGTGGACTACGACTTCACCGCCAAGATGGAGGACTCCCTCGATGCCGTTGCCAGCGGCGAGCAGGAGTGGGTACCGCTCTTGGAGAAATTTTGGAAGCCTTTCATCGATCTCGTGAATCACACCGAAACCTCGGTGAGCCGCGAGGAAGTCGCGCAAGCGCGCGACTTAGGGGTGGATCCGGCCAGCGGCAAGCCGATGAGCGTGCGGATGGGACGCTTCGGACCCTTCGTGCAGATTGGCACCAAGGACGATGAAGACAAGCCGCGCTTCGCGGGCCTGCGGCCTGGGCAAAAGATGGACCAGATCACCCACGACCAGGCGATGGAGCTCTTTAAGCTGCCCCGCAAGCTCGGCACCACAAGTGCCGGCGAAGAAATCACCACCAATGTCGGCCGTTTCGGTCCCTATGTTAAGTACGGCGCGAAATATGTCTCCCTCAAGACCGACGATCCCTATGAAATCACGCCCGAACGCGCGCTCGAGGTCATTCGCGAAAAGGAGATTGCGGACGCGAATCGTTTGATTCTGGATTTTCCCGATGCCGGCATCCAAGTACTCAATGGCCGCTATGGACCCTACATCACCGACAAGGCGCGCAATGCGAAAATTCCGAAGGACAAGGAACCGAAGAGCCTGACCTTGGACGAGTGCCAGGCGCTTCTGGCCGCGGCGCCGGAACGTGGCAAGTGGGGGCGCAAAGGCGGCAAATTCTCGAAGTTCGCGCCCAAGGGCGCTGCGAAGGACGGCAAGACGGCCAAAGAAAGCCAATCGGTGCAGGGCGCGAACAAAGCCGCGAAGCCGGCCAAAGATGCCAAGGGCGGCAAAAATGCTGCAGCCATCCCCGTAAAGCTCGCCGCCAAGGGAAAAAAGGCTGCGGTCAACAAGCAGGCACCTGCGGCCTCACCACCCAACGCTCATTCCAAAGTCAAAAAGAAGTCCGTCAAAGCAAAGGCGTGAGGGCCAATGCCAACGCTTAAACCGGTCGATGCATCCGCAGTCAAGGGCTACCTGAGCGAGCTTCAGGACCGCATCACGCAGGCGGTTGAAAAAACCGAGTCGGTGAAATTTCGCCGCGACGCATGGCGGCGCCCTGAGGGCGGCGGCGGCGAGAGCCGCGTATTAAGTGACGGCGAAGTGTTCGAACGCGCTGGCGTGTCTGTCTCACACGTGTTCGGCGCCAAGATGCCGCCTTCGTCCTCGCTCTCACGTCCTGAAATTGCGGGCGCGCCGTTCGAGGCCATGGGCGTATCCTTGGTGTTCCATCCGCGAAATCCGCATGCCCCGACGACGCATTGCAACGTGCGGTTCTTCGTAGCACGGCCCGTCGATGGCGCAGAAGTTTGGTGGTTCGGGGGTGGGTTCGATCTCACGCCCTACTATCCCTACGATGAGGACGTGCTTCACTGGCATCGAACGGCACGCGAGGCCTGCCAGCCGTTCGGCGCGGAACGCTACGAACGCTATAAGAGCTGGTGCGACCGATATTTCTTCCTGCCGCATCGGAATGAAACCCGCGGCGTGGGCGGATTGTTCTTCGATGATCTGAATGACGGCGGATTCGAGCAATCCTTTGCTTTCATGCGCAGCATCGGCGATCACTTTTTGCCGGCATTCATGCCCATTCTCGAACGGCGCAGAGATCTGCCGTACGGCGAGCGCGAGCGGCAGTTTCAACTTTACCGCCGCGGCCGATACGTCGAATTCAATCTGGTCTACGACCGGGGTACATTATTCGGATTGCAATCTCACGGCCGCACCGAGTCGATACTGATGTCGCTGCCGCCGTTGGTTTGCTGGCAATACGATTGGCATCCCGAGGCCGGATCGCCCGAAGCGAGGCTGTACGAGGATTTTCTGCGTCCGAGGGATTATCTGAAGGAACTTGAACGCTGACCCCAATTCACCGGTGCTCGGTGTCACCGATTTGCATCCGAGCTAGGGTGCAGGTGAGCGTCGCGGCGCCAAGCGACAGATACACTTGGCCGTCCGCCACCGTGAGTGCGAATTCCATGCGCCGGGTGAGCAAGCCTGCGAACGCGGTCAGCCAATCGCGATCCACCGCGTACAGTTCCAAGGCCTCCGCACGGTGAATTTTCGCAGCGCGAATTCTTTGGCTCAGCTGCTGCGCGTCCTTGTGCGTGTACACCGCGACACGCGGCGCGAGCTTGGCGGCCCGGTGCAGCCGCGCCGGTTCCGGTGCGCCCACATCGATCCACACGCGCAGTGCGCCGGTGAGATCCCGCACGGAAATTGCCGGCTGATCGGGATCGGAAAGACCGTTTGAAAGACTGATGCCCTCCGTGTATTCGAAGCAGTACGCCAGCACGCGCGTCAATAAATGATCTTCCGTTTCGGATGGATGGCGTGCGACGCGCAGCTCAAGTGGCGCGTAAACGCCGCGGTCCGAGTCGGCGAGCTCAATTTTAAATGCGTATACGGTAGCGCCGAGCGCCATGAGTCAGCTCGCCAGCGCGCGCGTCAATGCCGCGGCCGGAATTTCCCGGCAGCCGCTGGCATTTTGGCCGCACCAAAGCGGCGAGAAATCGTCGATGCCGAGGCTCTCGGCCTTTTTACGCAAGCTGGCGAGTGCAACGGCGGCCAATGGAAAAGACGGCGCGGCCGCATTGATGGGGCCGAGTTCCGTCATGAGCCGGTTAACGATGCCGCGCGCCGGCCGGCCGGAAAATAAGTTGGTCAACGCCGTATGCGCCGCGCGAGCGCTCTTGAGCGCTGCGCGATGAACCTGACTGGTTGTCGCCTCCGGACACAGCAAGTACGCCGTACCCAACTGAACGGCCGCGGCGCCCAGCGACAAGGCGGCCGCCACGCTCTTCGCATCCGCGATGCCGCCGGCGGCGATCACCGGCACCCGCACAGCGCGCGCGATCTGCGGCAGCAGAGCAAACGTCCCCACCTGCGTAGTCAAATCCTCCGACAAAAATAGGCCGCGATGGCCGCCCGCCTCGAACCCTTGCGCGATGATGGCATCGGCGCCCTGCCGCTCCAACCACAGCGCCTCCGCAACCGTGGTCGCAGAGGACCACACCTTCGAGCCCCACGTTTTTACGCGCTGCAAAAGCTCCCTTGGCGGCAGCCCGAAATGGAAACTCACCACGGCGGGTTTGAACGATTCCAGCACATCCGCGGCGCCAGCGCTGAAGGGCGCCCGCGAAGGGCCCATCGCCGGCTCATTCAAATCGACTCCAAATTCCTCAAAATAAGGGGCTAGCAGCTCGCGCCATGCCGCATCTCTCGCGCCGTCCACGGCGGGAGGCTCGTGGCAAAAGAAGTTCACGTTGCAAGGCTTGGTGGTCTCGGCGCGAATCCGCGCCAACTCAGCCCGCATGACATCGGCACTCAGCAGGGCACAGGGGAGCGAACCTAAGCCGCCGGCATTGCACACCGCAATGGCCAATTCGCTGCCTTGCCAGCCCGCCAGAGGCGCCTGAATGATGGGCAGCTCAAATCCGATGATTTCTTGCAAAGTCACTGATTACCCCTGTCGCCATGATAGCGGGTTGACAACATTCAGGAGGCCTGCGGTAATACCTCGCGGTGCCAGATACGATCCAGATTCGTCCTCTTGACGTTTTCGACGAGGACGAAATTCAAGCCTTGAGCGATGTGCTTATCGACTGTGTCGAGGGCGGCGCTTCTGTCGGTTTCATGCAGCCGCTGTCGCGCGAAAAAGCGAACGCGTTCTGGCAGGGGGTCGCTGCCGGCGTGGCGCGTGGCGAGCGGATACTATTAAGCGCTCGGGATGCGGCCGGCGCCATCCTCGGCACCGTTCAGATCGTGTTTGCGCCATACGACAATCAACCTCACCGTGCAGACGTGGCAAAAATGCTGGTGCATCGGCGGGCGCGCCGGCTTGGGTTAGGCGCGGCGCTGCTGCGCGCCGCCGAACGGGCTGCGCTCGAGGCCGGCAAAACCCTGCTGGTGCTCGATACTGCGAGCGGCGATGCCGAACGGCTGTATTTGAGAGGCGGGTGGAAGCGCTGCGGCGTCATCCCTGATTTTGCGCTGCTTCCGGACGGCGGCCCTTGTGATACCACTATCTTCTACCGCACGCTTTCGTGACGAACAGCCCGACCAGCATTGCAGGACATGTCGTCCGCTTCGATGAGAGCGGGCAGCTGTTGCCCTGGACGTCGTGGACTGCGGCGCTCGACCGCGAGATGAACTTCTACCAGCAGTGTCCGTGCGATCATGGATACCCGCGCTTCGCTTGCGAAACTTTTCTTGACGCCAGCTGGACGCCGAATATCGAGCGCACCGACATCATCCCCGCGACGCAAAATGGCATGGCCATTCTTTCGTACCTGAAATTTTACGGGATGCGCGGCGAGCAAGAGCCCGCGTGGCTCGCGACGGCACGCTCCATGGGCGATTATTTATTGAGAGAAGTGCGGACTCCGGATTCCGGCCATTACCCTAAGTTCACGCGTTCCACCGGCAGGCGCGCTCAGTTCCCGCAGCCGGCGGACTGCGGTTCGCAGTCCGATAAACCGTATGAAATTGAACCCGACAAGGGCGGCATCGCAGGTTTCGCATTGACCTTGTTGTTCGAGGCGACCGGGGACTCCAAATACTTGGCGCAAGCATTGCACAACGCCCGCGTGCTCGCGGCCAACCAGCGTGCGGGCGACGCAGTGCAGTCGCCGTGGCCGTTTCGCGTGGATTATCGCACGGGCGAGGAGCGGGGCCCGGTATCGGGAAACATGACGTACATCTTGCGGCTTTTCGATCTGTTGACCACGCATGGTTACGCCGAGTTTGCTGAGCCGCGAGAATTGCTATGGCAGTGGATCAAGAAGCACCAAATACCCAGCGCAGCCGCGGGCGGCGCGTTGTTCGCACAATTCTTCGAAGACCACGACACCCCCACCAACCGCACGTCCTGGGCGCCCTTGAATCTGGCGCGCTATCTGCTTGAAAAGCGGGAAGCGATCGATCCGGAGTGGCACGCCGATTGCAGCTTGCTGATTGATTTCGTGCGGACGAATTTCACGCACCGGGAGTTCGGCGTCGCCGTCTGTCATGAGCAGGATGAGGACAAGCAAGCGTGGGGCGGCGCGAATTCAACGTACGGCGCGGTGCTCGCATTGTATGCGAAAGCGACGCATTCGCCTGCCCTCGCGAGCGAAGCGCGCCAGGCGCTCAATTACACATTGTATTCGATCGATGAGCGGGGCCGCCCGCGCGACGTATTGCAAAATCCACAGCCGGGGGGCTGGCAGGAAGATGCCCACACCGATGTGGTTCATAATTATGCGGATGCGTTGGGCGCCTTTCCGGAATGGGGAGATGGAGAGAGTGCGTGCGGCTGACGAATCAGACGGGCACTTTCAATATGCTGGCGATGAACGCGGACGTGGCGGCGTCGATGTCGCCAAACCGCACGCCGGCGCGGAACCGTCCCGGGGCCATGGTCACGCAATAGCGTACCTCCGCCGGGATGTGGAAAGTTCTGCTGTCGCCGCAGACATTCAAATCCAAATCGATGAGGCATACTTGCCCCTGCGCAAGCTCGAACGGCAGCGTGATGCTCGCACCGGAGCGCGACATGTCGACTGTGTGTCCCGGAAGCACCGACATCCCCGGCACCGTGACGCGCGCGTGAATGGCGACGGATTTGCGCTCGTAGTTACGGCGTTCCAGCGTAGCTCGCCGAATCAACTGATCGGCATCCACCAGCTCTTCGGCATAATATTCGTGCGCCTCGACCAGGCTCTCGACGACTGTGTTCATCCCGGCTTCCCTTTCGAGTGTCACGCCGAATGGTAGCCGATGACGTGCGTTGCGGAGCGCGACGACTGTGAACTGCGGCGCGATTCCGTCGCTTGCTCCTACAACATGTCAAATTGCGAAGGCAGCTGCCTCGGCTGCTCAATCCGCCATCAACAAACGGGCCATCGCCGCGAACGCCGGCAAGGTGATCTCATCGTTCGCCGCGCTCGAGGCGACTGGGTGGGAAGCGAAGCGCGCAATCACCAGATCTGCCTTCGGCGCAATGTATAGGCGTTGACCGTGAATGCCGCGCGCCTCGAATAGATCGAGCGCATTGTGCGAAACCCACCACATGTTGCGGTAAGAATATCCGGGCAGCAACGTGTACCCGGCCGATGCAAATTTAAGGGGGTCGGAGCCGCGGCGAATGTCCGCGATGACTTCCGCGGGTATGACTTGCTTGCCGTGCCAAGCCCCCTCGCATCGCATAAGCTCGCCGAAGCGGCATAAGTCGCGAAGGCTGGCGCTCAAACCCGCGCCCCCCATCGCCACTCCGATGGGATCGACGGTGATATAGCCGTCCTCTTCGCAACCGAGTTGGGACCACAGCCGCTCGCTCAGCATGTCCTGCAGCGCGATGCCGCTGATACGTTTCATGACCCAGCACAGCACTTCGGTGTTGACGGTTTTGTAACTGAATGCCTCGCCGTGAGGCCCTTCCTTGCGCAGGGTGCGCAAGTACTCGTAGAAATTGCCGGGTCCGGTGTAATCGGGCCCGCGCGGGCGCATTCCCCCGGCCCTGCCGTAGTCCCATATGCTGGCCGCCGGATCCGCATAGAGCTCCGAGTACTGAACGCCGACTTGCATATCCAGCAGCTGGCGCAGCGTGGCGTCTCGATACGCGGTGCCCGCCATCTCCGGCAGGTAGTATGCGACGGTCTGGGAGTCGTCCAAAGTGCGCTCGTGAATCAGCGCGGCGGCAAGCGTGGCAGCGTAGGATTTCGTGATCGAGAAGCAGGCATGCGGGCGCTGCGCATGCAACGCGCCGAAATACCGTTCGTACATTAGGCGCCCGCGATGCAACACGACGATGCCGTCCGTGTAGGTATGCTCGAGTGATTGCGCCCAATCAAGCCGACGGCCCGTCAAGTCCTCGAAGGACAGGGCATCGATCGCTGATTCAAGAGCGCGCGGTGCCTCACCGAGATCGCTCGGCGCGCCTCTGCCGCGCCACACGTTCGCGGTCGGGACGATTTCGCGCATGTGAGACAGCGTCCACCGATTCTGCGGAAACTCGAGAAAGCGATCGTCTTGAAAGCGGATCTGTTTATCCGGCGCAGGCGGCGAACCCTGCATCCAGCCAAGGGTGTAAGGATCAGAGGCACTCGCATCCGGATATTCCACGCCGCCGATCTCGAATACTCCGCTTCGCATGGTTTTGTCCCGCAAACGTAAGTGCCTCAAGCCTGGCACAATGCGGCATGAATTACCGACATATCTATCACGCCGGGAATTTCGCCGACGTGGCGAAACATGTCGCGCTGCTCTATTGCCTGCGTGCATTGAAACGCAAGGACGCCGGATTCTTTGCGCTCGACACGCACTCCGGCCGCGGCTTCTATGACTTGCAAGCCCCCGAGGCGCAGAAATCCGGCGAAGGGGAGCGCGGCGTTCAGCGCCTCCTCGTTCATGCGTTCGGCAATAAATCGTTAGCGGACTATTTCACTGCCGTTCATGCGCGGCGCGGTAAACGATTGCCGCGCTATCCGGGATCTCCTTCGTTGATTGCGCAGGAGTTGCGCTTGCAGGACCGCGCATTGTTCGTCGAGCTGATGCCCGCCGAGGCCCGCGCCGCGGAACGCGAGATAGAGTCGCAGGGACGGGTTCGAACCGAAATCGGCGATGGGTATGCCGCGCTAAAGGCCTTCCTGCCGCCCGAGGAACGCCGCGGCCTCGTCATCATCGATCCCCCGTACGAAAGCCTGGATGAGCTGAAAACGATGTTGCAGGCCTTCGCGGATGCCTATCGGCGTTGGCCCAGCGGGATTTATTTGTTGTGGTACCCCATCCGCAGCGCCACCCAGCGCAGCCTGGTGCATGCGCGATTCGAGGCGCTGCGGATACCGAAAATGCTGCTGGCTGATTTGGCGATTCACCCGGACGATGCGGGATTGGGGCTGGCGGGCAGTGGACTGTTGATTGTAAATCCCCCGTACGGCGCGGATCAGTTTCTGCGCGAGGCTTATGCCGCCATTCATGAAGCGATTGCGATGCCGGGCGCAGGCTATGTAGAAGTCACGCGCCTCACACCCGAGCGGATGGCACAATAGGACATACTTTCCAAGGACAACACCATGGACAAAGATACCGTGCGCGAGCGACTCGCCAAATTGCACGCTGAATTGGCTGATGCGCATCGTGAAGACCCGGCGAAACGGCAAGCGCTGGGTGAAGTTCTTCCGGACGTCAAACGCATCGCGGATAAGCCGCCAGGCGATGCAGACGCTTCCATCGACAAAACGCTTCCGCACCGCCTGGAAAGAATTGCGGTGCAATTCGAGGTACAGCACCCGAAGCTGGCCGCAACTGCCCGGCAGCTGATCGACTTGTTGGCCGAAGTGGGTATCTAGGAAGCTGTCCGCAGGTTCCTAGCGGGTCCAGAGGATTGCGTTGCCGACCTGCGCGGCGATCTGCTCGACCTCACTGCGGCTGACCCCCGGACCCTGCATCAGCACAGCGATGCTGCCATGGCCCGGGATGGGCACGATGGTGCCGCGATAGCCTTGCTCGTCGAAGTCCGTCGCGGCGCGGACGGTCTCATGTTCCAGCACCATCACCGTCACGGGTCCTAACGGCCTCTGCACCACCAAGTGCGGCACCACGCGCCCTCGGAAGGGACAGCTTTGGGCATAACTGACGATGCCGGCGCCCGGTTCGAGGCGCATGTCTGCCCTCTGCAGCACGGCGTCCAATTCGGGAGCGGGCACTGCGGCGACCGTATGCCACGCGTCCGGCTCCCCGGCCATATGGGCGAGTACATCGGCGGCGAGACTCCTCTGCGGCAGCGTCAGCCAGATCCCCGCCGCAATACCCAGGCCCAAGAGCACGCTGGCCGCCATCGCCATCCAACGCCGCGGCGGCGAGGCCACCGCCTTTCGGGCAAACGGCAGCACACGGGCCGAGGGTGCGACACTCACACGCAGTGCGCGTTCCAGGCGCGACTCGAAGCGCAGCAGCTTCTCGGTGAATGCACGGCACTCGGGGCACGCCGCGAGATGCGCTTGCAGCTCAGAATCCGGATCGTGCGGATCGGCCAGAATCGCGGAACGATAACGCGTATGGTCCATCATTCTTGCGGGTCCATGCCCGTATCTTCTCCGCACGCCTCGCGCAGCTGCTTGCGGGCACGAAACAGGCGGGTAAGCACGGCGGGCCCCGACAAATTGAGTTCGCTGGCGATCTCAGCCGTCGAATACCCCATCAACACCTGCAAAATCAGGGGCTCACGATATTCATCGGGCAGTTTTAGCAGGGCGGCACGCACATCGCGCAAGTCTTGATCCTCAACGGCGGCCAACATGGGTTCCTCGCGAGCAACCAACTCATCCACGTCCACCGTCACGATACGCTTGCGTTCGAACGTGCGCGCGTACTCGCGCCGGATGATGGTCAAGAGCCAGGGCTTGGTCGCTTTCTCATCCAGAATCGAGTCCTGCGCCTTCCAGGCCCGCAGCATGCTTTCCTGCACCACGTCCTCGGCGGTGGCCCGGTCGCGGGACAACCAAAAAGCAAATCGCAGCAGGTCCGGTCGCAGCGACTGGCATAGCGCCTGAAACCGGGCGCGTCTCTGATTTCCGCCGACCTCATCGTTCATGTATAAAGCAGCACCCGGCTCAAGGTATCGTCCCGATATTACCGCGTTACGCGGGCTGCGCCGACCGTCGGATCTGCCGACCGGGCCCGTCTTTCGTGGGTTTGCCACGGCAAAATGCATGATAGGAGTCACATTCATATGACCGGATTCGCCGGCAATTCATTTCCAAATACTCGCATGCGGCGCATGCGCCGCGACGAGTTTTCACGCCGTTTGATGCGCGAAACACACCTGAGCGTGGATTCGCTGATTTATCCCCTATTCGTGGTTGAAGGGGCGCGGGTGCGCGAGCCCGTGGCCTCCATGCCCGGCATCGAAAGACTTTCCGTGGATGAATTGCTGCGCGAATGCGAGGCGCTGGTGCGCCTCAATCTCCCCGCGATCGCGCTGTTTCCCGTGACTCCCGAGGGCAAGAAGACTCTGGATGCACGCGAATCCTGGAATCCGGCCGGCATCGCACAGGTCGCGGTCAGGGCGCTCAAAAAGGAGTTTCCGAGCCTCGGGGTGATTACCGATGTGGCGCTGGATCCTTTCACCACCCACGGCCAGGACGGTCTGATCGATGATCAGGGCTATGTGATGAACGATTTGACGGTGGAGACACTGGTTCGCCAGGCGCGGTCACACGCCGAAGCCGGTGCGGACATCGTCGCTCCCTCGGACATGATGGACGGCCGAATCGGCGCGATCCGCAATGCCTTCGAGGCCGCTGGGCAGATTCACACGCGGATTCTGGCGTATGCGTCCAAGTACGCCTCGAGCTTTTACAGCCCGTTCCGAGACGCGGTCGGATCGGCCGCACAACTTGGAAGCGGCGGCAAGCACACCTATCAAATGGACATCGGCAACTCCGACGAAGCATTACGTGAGGTGGCACTCGATATCAGCGAAGGTGCCGACATGGTCATGGTCAAACCGGGCCTGCCGTACTTGGATATCGTGCGGCGGGTGAAGGACCGCTTTGGAATGCCTACGTTGGTCTACCAGGTCAGCGGCGAATACTCGATGATTATGGCGGCCGCAGGCAACGGCTGGCTCGATGAACGTGCGGTCGCCCTGGAAGCGCTGATGTGCATCAAGCGGGCGGGCGCCGATGGTATCTTGACGTATTTCGCAAAACGCGCGGCGGAGTGGCTAGCATAAGTGAAATCGTTGGAAGCGCCTGATCAGTACGGGGTTGCGGGTCATCCCATCGCTCACAGCTGGTCGCCGTTCATTCACGGCATGTTCGCCAAAGCCACCGGCCAGAATCTGGTGTACCGGTTGTTTGATATCAGCCCTGAGGGTTTTCGCCGCGACGCTCTGCGCCTTTTCGCCGGCGGCCTCAAGGGCCTCAACGTGACCCTGCCTCACAAACAGGCGGCCGCTGAACTGGTGAACGAACTGACGCCGCGCGCGGAGCGCGCGAAAGCCGTCAATACCATTGCATTTTTCGAGCAGACCTCTTTGTTGGGAGACAACACGGATGGCTTAGGCTTGCTCGCCGATCTCGAGACCAATTTAGGTATCGATTTGAACGGCAAGCGCGTGCTCATGCTGGGGGCGGGCGGCGCGGTGCGCGGCGTGCTCGGCGGTCTCATGGAAAGGGAACTCAAGGAGATCGTCATTGCCAATCGCACGCCAGAACGGGCGCGCAAGTTGGCGGCTGAATTTACCGACCTGGGCGAGATTGCGGGCTGCGGATTCTCCGAGGTCCGGGGCCCCCCCTACGATCTGATCATCAATGGCACCTCGGCCAGCCTGCAAGGACAGATGCCGGAGATGCCGGTAGGCCTCGTGGGCGAGGAAAGCATTTGCTACGACATGGCCTATGGCCGCGGACACACCCCGTTTACCCTGTGGGCAAAATCCCTGCATGCAGCGCGTACCACCAAGGGATGGGGCATGTTGGTCGAACAGGCCGCAGAGTCTTTCTTGCTGTGGCGAGGGATCCGCCCTGATACCGCGCCTGCTTTGGAGGCGCTGACGCACCACGCCTGAAAGTCGGCGCCCGCGATCAGCGCATCGTGACCAATTCTTCCGCGCTGGTCGGATGTATGGCCACCGTGTCGTCGAAATCAGTCTTGGTTGCGCCCATGCGTATCGCCACGGCGAAGCCCTGCAGCATCTCATCGGCGCCTGTGCCCAGAATGTGGCAGCCCACGATGCGCTGCTCCGGGCCGACGCAAACCAACTTCATGTCGGTGTGCGTTTTGCGGCTAGTCATGGCGTGATACATCGGCGTGAAATCCGCCACGTACACTTTCACGCCCTCGCTGTACTGCGCGCGGGCTTCCGCCTCGGTCATTCCCACGGTGCCGATGGGCGGGTGCGTGAAAATCACGGTCGGAATCATGTTGTAATCAAGATGCCGTTGTGGCTGGGCGCCGAAAAGCCGATCGCTCAAGCGCCGGCCTGCGGCGATCGCCACGGGCGTAAGCGCTGCCCGCCCCGTCACATCGCCGATCGCATAAACCCCGGCCACATTGGTGTTTTGAAATGCGTCGGTGACGACGTAGCTGCCGGGGTCGAGCGCCACGCCGGCCTTTTGCACATCGAGCCCGGCGATGTTCGCGTCGCGCCCGATGGCCCACAGCAGGCAATCGAAGCCGCCAAATTCGCGTCCGTCTTGCGCGACCAAGGTTTTCTGGCCCGAAACATCGAACACAGCGGCCGGCACCACGCGCTCGTGAATCATCATGCCGAGCGCCCGGACTTCCCGCATCAGCGACTTGCCGAGCATCACATCGAAGTTGGTCAACAGGCGATCCCTGCGGACGAACTGCTGTACTTCGCTGCCCAGCTCTCTGAACGAGGCCGCCAACTCGCAGGCAATGTAGCCGCTGCCCACCACCGCCACGCGCTTGGGGCGCGAGGGGAGTTCAAAAAAGCCGTCCGAACTGATGCCCAATTCTGCGCCCGGCAACTCGGGCAGCGTCGGCTTGCCGCCCGTGGCGATCACGATGTGCCGTGCGCTCAAGCGCTGCCCATTCACCTCCAGCGTGCGGGCGTCCAAAAAGCGCGCGGCCCCTCGCACATACGCCACGCCCTTGGCAGCTAGATTGCGTTCGTAGATTCCGTTCAATCGAAGCACATAGGCGTCGCGCTTGCGCTTCAAGTGCGCCCAGTCGCTTTCGCCTACTTTCACATCGAAACCGTAGTCGTTCGCATCGTGTACGCTCAAGGCGACGCCGGCCGCGTTCCACATGATTTTCTTCGGAACGCAGCCCACATTGACGCAGGTGCCGCCCAAGCGCTGCGGCTCGATGACGGCTGTTTTGGCCCCGTATTCGGCCGCCCGCTGGGCGCAGGCAAGTCCACCGCTGCCGCCGCCGATGCTGATGAGATCGAAAGTTTGATCCGACACTGTCAAATTCATCCTTAAGAGCGTGAAAGCACGCCGTGTAAACGCCATGATACGTGTTCGCAGACAGCCCCGTGCCTGAGCCGAAACGGTGAGCGGGTCTGCTAGAATTACTCGGGTGAACAATCCACTCTTGTCCCTGGACCCATTGCCTGATTTCGGCCGCATCGAGGCGAGCCACGCTCGGCCCGCACTGGAGCAGGTTCTGGCGGAGAATCGAGCGCGGCTTGCGCAACTCACGGCGCAGGTAAATCCGACTTTTGCTTCGCTGGTGGTACCGGTGGAGGAATTGAGCTACCGATTGAGCCGGGTCTTCAGCCCGATCTCGCACTTGAATGCGGTGGCGAATTCAGCGCAGATGCGCGAGGCCTATAACGAATGCGTGCCGCTGCTGACCGAGTATTCCTCAGAACTGGGCCAAAACGCCGCCTTGCAGGCCGGCTATGCCCACGTGCTGGAAAACGAAGGGGCCACGCTCGATCCGGCGCAACGCAAACTATTGGAAAATGCACTGCGCGATTTCCGATTGGCGGGCGTGGATTTGCCGCCCGAGGACAAAATCCGCTATCGCGAAATGGCGCAGCGATTGGCGCACCTGGCGACGAAGTTCTCCGAAAACGTGCTCGATGCCGGCCGCGCTTACACCCGCAGGCTCACGAACAGCGCCGAGCTTGCGGGCCTTCCCAACAATGCCATCGACCGTGCGGCGGCCGAGGCGCGCGAGGCTAACCAAGCCGGCTGGCTGTTCAAACTCGATCAACCCACCTACATGACCATCATGGCCACCGCAGAGAACGAACAACTGCGCCGAGACATTTACGAAGCCTGGATCACGCGGGCTTCGGAGCTCGGCCCGAGCGGGGGACGCTTCGACAACTACGCCATCATCGGGCAGATGCTGCCGCTGCGCGATGAACTCGCCAAATTGCTGGGGTTCCAGAATTTCGCCGACTACGCGCTCGCCACGCGCATGGCAAAGAACAGCAAGCAAGTGCTCGCCTTCTTGGACGACCTGGCGCGACGCTGCAGGCCGGCGGCGCGCGAGGAATTCTTGGACCTGGAGGAGTTCGCGGGCCGCAAGCTCAATGCCTGGGACATGGCCTACTACAGCGAGCGGCTACAAGAGAGCCGTTACAAGGTATCGCAAGAGGCGCTGCGCCCGTATTTTCCGCTGCCCAAGGTATTGGACGGCATGTTTGCACTGACGCAGCGCCTGTATGGCATCACTGTGCGACCGCGCAGCGATGTCAGCGTCTGGCACCCAAGTGTGCGTTTTTATGATCTGCTCGACAAGGATGGGAACATCGTCGCCGGCTTCTTTCTCGATCCTTATTCGCGCGGCGAAAAGCGCAGCGGTGCCTGGATGGACGAATGCGTCGTTGCCAAGGCCTTGCCCTCCGGCACGGCACTGCCCATCGCTCAGCTGGTCTGCAATTTCACGGCCCCGGTAGGCGCGCACCCCTCGCAACTCACCCACGACGAGGTCATTACGCTGTTTCACGAATTCGGGCACGGTCTGCATCACATGCTGACGCGCGTTGCCTACCCCAGCATTGCCGGGATCAACGGCGTCGCCTGGGATGCGGTCGAGTTGCCGAGCCAATTCATGGAGAATTTCGTCTGGCGAGCCGAGGTGCTGCCGCTGATTTCCGCGCACATCGACAGCGGCGAGCCTTTGCCCGTCGACATGCTGCAACGCCTGCTCGGTACGCGAACTTTCAATGCCGCGCTCGACACGCTGCGGCAAATCGAACTCGCCACCTTCGACTTTGAATTACACGCGAACTTCGATCCCAAAGTTGGAGCGAACGTCGCTGAAATTTTGGCAGCGGTGCGACAACGCGTGGCGGTCGTGCCACCCGCACCGTTTAATCGAATGCCGGCGAGTTTCGCGCACATTTTTTCCGGCGGCTATGCGGCCGGTTACTACAGCTACAAATGGGCCGAGGTGCTTGCCGCCGATGCCTTCGAAGCGTTCGAGGAAGCGGGCGTATTCGATGCGCAGACCGCAGCGCGATTTCGCGAATCCATCCTGGCTCGCGGCGGCAGCGTCGATGCCATGGATGCCTTCGTTCGGTTTCGCGGCCGCCAGCCGGACGTACGCCCGCTGCTCAAGCAAACGGGAATCGCCGCGTGAAACGCCGCGCCGCCCTGCTGCTGGCATTGCTGGCAGCGAGGGGCGCCAGCGCAGCGACCGCCTATGTAAGCGACGAGTTGGTGCTCGGTGTTTATGCCGAGGAGAACAACCAAGGGCAACGATTGGCCACCCTGCACTCGGGCGCCCGCGTTGAAACGCTGCTGCAAAACGGAGATTTCACGCAAGTTCGCCTGTCTGACGGGACCACCGGTTGGGTGAGATCGGCCTTTCTCATCACCAAGGAACCTGCGGTAGTTCGGGTCAAGCAGCTCGAAGAGGAACTCGATCGCACGCGCGCCACCACGCCCGCCTTGGCCGAAGCGGCGGCGCGCAGCGAGGTCGAGCGGCTAAAGCAGGAACTGGCCTCCAAGCAAAGCGAGTTGGAGGCGGCGCGGTCCGGCACGCCCATCATGGCTGCGCCAAGCGTCGGTACCGCTGCCGCCTCGGCACCGGCCTTCATTCACAGTCCCGCAAGCCGGTGGGTTGCGATCGCGGGTATCGCCACCGCCACCGGTTTGTGTTGCGGATTTTGGCTTGGCTACACGACCCTGGCGCGGCGCATTCGAGCCAAATTCGGGGGCCTGAAAGTTTACTAGAGTGCAGGGTATTACTACCTTGCCGCTGGGATTGACTTAATACTGTGAGCTACGTCCACAAGGAGAAGCACGTCGATAGCGCGCGCCTTGCCGAAGGCCTAAACTCTCCGTGATGTACGATCTCAGACGTAACGATTACGACGTCGCCAACTCCGTTCAAGTGAGTTCTACGGTCGCGGTCGCAGCCGCGGTGCGTGAACTTTTTACAAGTGTCTGGCCCGCGGCCCTGTTCGACAAGGTGGCGATCGCCTTCGACGATTTCGACAAGCTCTTTACCGGCCGCATGGCCGGCTATCACGGTGTCGACACTCTCTATCACGATCGCCAGCACTCGCTCGACATGACATTGGCCATGGCGCGTCTGTTGGTAGGCTATGAGCGCAATGTCGAGAGCCGTATGCGCTTCGGCGCCGATCGGGTGGTCATGGCGCTGGTCACTTCGCTGTTCCATGACGCCGGCTACATCCGTGAATTCAATGACCGTGAGCACAGCAACGGCGCCGAGTTCACGCTGTATCACGTGACGCGCAGCGCGCGTTTTCTGGCGCGCTATCTGCCAACCATCGGCCTCGAAACGTGGGTGCCGGTGGCCACCCGAATCGTGCATTTCACCGGATACGAGATCAAGCTCAATATGATTCAGCTTGCCGACCCGAAGGATCGCAAGTTGGGACATCTGTTGGGCACCGCGGATTTGATCGCCCAGATGGCGGACCGCTGCTACCTGGAGAAATGCCGCGATCGTCTGTACCCGGAATTCGTTTTGGGCGGCGTTGCCGCCACCACAAATGTCGATGGCTCCCTGCGAGTGCGCTACAGCTCGGGACTCGACCTTTTGCGCCAGACGCCGAAGTTCGTGCGCGAGACATTCGTTACGCGCCTCGAGGGAGAATTCGAGCACGCCTATCGCTACGTGGAATGCTTGTTCGGCGGAAAAAATCCCTACCTTGAGGCTATTGAACGTAACCTGGGCTACCTGCACCGCGTCTTGCGCACCGAGCGCTGGCCCATGCTGCGGCGTAATCCGCCCCTGTTTACCACGGCGGACAATCAAATCGGCTACGTCCGCGGTTTGATGCTCGATCGGCTCAAGGAGCTCTGGGCCTAAAGCCTCGGGCGTTAATCCTTACGGCAGATCGATGCGCGCCACGTAGCGGGCATACAGTTCCTCGAGCCGCTCCAGCACGGCTTGCTTGCCCTCAAGCGGCGCGCTCAGTATGGCGCTGCGCAGCACGGCCGGGCTCAAAAGCCGCCGGGCTTTCTCGGCAATCGGAGCAAAACTCAGGTGCCAGGGCTCGGCTTGAACGCCGGAACGCTCGCCCTTGAAGGGTCGAAAGAATCCAAATTGCGGAGCTCGAATTTCCAGCCACCGGTCAAGCGCTGCGAATGGACCCGCGGTTGCGAATTCATCGCGCGTGAGCTTGATCGGGTACCCCGGCGTAGCGGCGTTGCGATCGACCACATCGAGGTCGGTGCCCCAGTGGTGGCGGCTCGCCCCAGGCAGGGCAGACCACAGCAAGATGGCGTCAACCCGCTCCTCAGGACTCATGGCGCCGGGGTGAAGCAGGGCGCCCGCTGCGTCGAGCAGGGGCCGCTCGCCGCTGAACTTGCCGTTCCAGATTGCCAGCTGCCGATCAAAGTCACGAAAGCTGCTGAGCGGCTCAAGGTCGATGCCGTCCGCCGCGGCCGCGCGGCGTAAATTGAGGAAAGGCGCGACGGTTTGGGCGTGCAACAGGCACTTAGGATCCACAACCGAGACGATATGGGTTGATGCCCGCCCTGTCAGTTCCTCCTCGTTCACGAGGCCACGCCTCGTTTGTGAGCAAATTCATAGACTTGGTCGAGCACGTTGGCGAAGGTGGCGACTTCCTGTGCGCCGGAAATAGTGTACTGGCCATCGAAAACATAGGTCGGAACGCCGGTTATACCCAGTACTTCCGCATGACGCTCGGCCGCGAGTACCCCGTCCTGTCCCACCCTCAAGATCAGCGCATTGCGGGCCTCCGAGGCGTTCAGGCCTACTTCGGCGCCCAGGCGCACCAGCTCATCGGTGTCGCCGATATCGCAGCCCTCCTCGAAGTAGGCCCGCATGATGCGATCCTTGACGGCCGCTTGCAGGCGGTGGCGTGCGGCATGGGCAATCAGAAGCTGTGAGCAGCGGGTATTGGGGACCCGGCGGATCAGATCGAAGCGGAAATGAATGCCGATGGCTTCTCCTTGGCGCTCGAGCTGGGCATGCGCCTGATCCAGACTCGACGAGTCCGGCATCCGCGCCGCCATGAAAGTCTCACGATCCACCCCCTCGATGGGTATGTCGGGGTTGAGTTCGAACGGGCGCCAGACGATCATCGGCTCGTATTGCGGGCGCGCCTGGACGGCGAGGTCGAAGCGCCGCTTCCCCAGGTAGCACCAGGGACAGACGGTGTCCGAATAGATATCAATCCGCATGGGGCCCGTCCATCGACTGATTGTACCCCGCCCCTTATGGGAGGTGGCCTGAAGGGGTATGATTATCGGCTAAGACAAAGGATCGGAATATCGATGGCGCGAAGCCTTAAAACCAGCTATTTGCTGCTAGCCTTGGGCGTGAGTGCAGTGCTTGCGCTTATTTTGGGCAGCCTTGCCTACTACGAACATCGCGTCAATACCTCCGATGCCAATCAGCTGACCTATGCCACGGTTGAGCAGAAGCTGGAAAGCGATCTCGAAGCGCGTGCCAAATCGTTGAGCAACATCACCGGCTCTTCGCTCGCGCCGGCACTCAAGCAAGGCAATAATGCCGCTGTGGCCTCTGTCGCCGCCCGATTGCTCGATGAACCGGACATCGAACGCGTCGAGATTTGGGGCGCGCACGAAAATCTGCTGTATTCGGGCAACAACCCCGACGCGCGCCCGACTACCGCCGGCCCTTATGTGCTGCGCACGGATGTGCAGCGGTTCGGCAGTCTCGAAATATGGATGAGCCGGGCGCAGATGCAGGAGACTCTCGCCAGCATCCACACGCAATTGCTGAGCAAGCAGGGCGTTCAGATCAAGCGCATCCGCGGGGTGCTCGCCGGCATCACCCTGCCGCTGGTCATCTTGGGGTTGATCGGCGCCTGGTTCATCGCCCGCCAATTGTCCCGCCCCATTGCGGCGCTGGTGAAGAGCGCGGATCGGATCGGCGACGGCGACTACACGCGGCCGCTGGCGGTCGTGCGCAGCGATGAGCTTGGAGATCTGCAATTCGCGCTCGAGCGCATGCGGCAGAACCTCAACGAAACCACGATCACCAAGAATTATTTGAACACCGTGCTCAACAGCCTGAGCGACGCGGTCTTCGTCACCTCCCCGGACGGGCGGGTCAAAAGCTGCAATGAAGCCGCGCAGCTGTTGCTGGGTTACAGCTCTGACGAATTGGTGGGCAAGCCGCTGCTGGGATTTATCGATGAAGCGCATCGTAGCGCCTTTGATACGACCCACCCGGCGCCGGAAGCTCGCGAGTCGGTGTTGCGTACCGCGAGTGGACAGACCATCCCGGTTTCCATGGCGAGTTCAGCGATCGATTCGGAGGACCCGCAGTTTCAGGGCAATATTTACGTGGCGCGCAATATCACGGAACGCAAACGCGCCGAGCGCCGCATCCGCTACCTGGCGCGCTACGACACGCTCACGAAAATGCCGAATCGCATGCAGTTCCAGCATCTGCTGCAACAGGCGATTGCGCGTGCGCGGCGCAACCAACGCTCGCTCGCTTTGCTGTACTTGGACTTGGACCGTTTCAAGGAGGTCAACGACACCTTCGGCCATGCCGCCGGCGATCGCACGCTCGAGATTTTGAGCGAGCGGCTTACGCGGAATTTGAGCAAGGACGCGGTGATCGGCCGCTTGGCGGGCGACGAGTTCGCCATGTTCATCGACGATTTGCCGCTGGACAGCGATAACCGCGAGGCCTTGGGCAGTCTCGCCCGCACGCTGCTCGATGAAATCAGCCGAACCTTCTATGTAAACCAGCAAGAGGTCTACTTGACCGCCAGCGCCGGAATCGCGATCTGTCCGTATGACGCCGAAAATGTGATCGACCTGATCCGCAATGCCGATGCGGCGATGTATCACTCGAAACAAAATGGCGGCAATTCCTGCGCCTTCTATGTACCCAGCATGAATGCCGCCGCGGTCGAAAGATTGATGCTGAAGAGCAAGCTGCGCCGTGCGCTCGAGCGGGACGAACTGGTCATCCTCTATCAATCCAAGGTGGACCTGCGCACCGGACGGGTGGTAGGTGCGGAAGCGCTGCTGCGTTGGCGGCTTCCCGGTCATGGCGATATTTCCCCCTCGCATTTCATACCTCTGGCCGAGGAAACCAGTTTGATCTTGGACATCGGCGAGTGGGTGCTCAATAAAGTCTGCTCCGATTACCGCGAATGGCAAAAGGTCGTGCCGCACCCGGGTCGCATCGCGATCAATCTGTCCTTGCGTCAGCTCAAGCAATCGAGCTTCATTTCCAGGTGCCGCAGCATCTTCCGCAAGCATGGCGTATCGCCCACCTGCTTTGAGCTGGAAGTGACCGAGACCACCTTGATGACCGACCCGAAGCGCACCATCGGGTTGTTGAACGAGCTCTATGCCATGGGCTTGAGCCTGGCCATCGATGATTTCGGCACCGGATATTCGTCGCTTTCTGCTTTGCAGCAGTTTCCCATCGGCACGTTGAAGATCGACCAGTCATTTGTGCGCGACGTCGCGGTCGACAGCAACGATGCGGCCATCGTGCGCACCATCATCGACATGGGCAGAAGCCTTGATCTCGAGGTCATTGCAGAGGGCGTGGAAGAAGCGGAGCAACTCGAATTCTTGCGCACCCATGGTTGCTACTATGCTCAGGGCAGGTTGTTTAGCGACGCCATGGAAGCGAATAAGCTGCTCGCAATTCTTGCTGCGCAGGAAGGCGGCGCACCGCATTACGGCAGCTTGTGCGCGCCGACGGTGCTCAGGCCGATGCGTCTGTCTTCGTAAGGGTCAATGCTATCGGCACGGGACCTCACGCTGCGGCGCGGACCGCAGCCGCTCTTCGAGCAGGTCAATTTCACGGTCTTCCGCGGCAACAAAGTCGGTATCACGGGCGCCAACGGCACCGGGAAGTCGAGCCTGTTTGCGGCGATCTTAGGCGAGCTTACCCCCGATCGCGGCGACATCGATCTGCCCGCAGCCATCAAATCGGCCCACGTCGAACAAGAGATTTCCGCGAGCGTCCGGCCCGCCATCGAGTTCGTGCTTGATGGCGATGCGGAATTGCGCCGCGTGCAGGCGGCCATCGAAGAGGCGGAAAGCCGAGATGCAGCCCTTGCCTTGGCCGAGCTTTATTCCTCGCTGGAGGCTATCGATGGCTATCGCGCCAAGGCGCGCGCTGCCGCCATCATGCATGGCCTGGGATTCAAGGGCGCGGATCATACGCGTCTCGTCGCGGAATTCTCCGGCGGCTGGCGCGTGCGGCTCGCCATGGCGCGCGCGCTGTGTTCGCGTGCCGACCTGTTGCTGCTGGACGAACCGACCAATCACTTGGATCTCGACGCCATCGTCTGGTTGGAGGAGTGGCTGAGGGCCTATCCCGGCACCTTGTTGATGATTTCGCATGACCGCGAATTCCTCGACGCCATCATCGATCGGGTATTGCACATCGAGAATCGCAGCATCCGCGCGTACTCGGGCAGCTACTCGCAATTCGAACAGAAGCGGGCCGAGGAGCTGGCGTTGCTCTCGGTGCTGCATGCCCGCCAGGAGAAGCGCGTCGCCGAAATCACGGCCTTCGTGAATCGTTTCCGGGCGTCCGCCACCAAATCGCGCCAAGCGCAGAGCCGTTTGAAGATGCTCGAACGGATGGAGCGCATCGTTCCCGCACATGTCGATAGCCCGTTCGAATTTGCGTTTGCACGTCCGCTTAAAACACCCCGGCCGCTCATTACCCTGGAGGGGGCCGCGTGCGGCTATGGCGCCGGAGACACCGCACCCATCTTAAGCGGGATCAATGTATCGATTGGGCCGCTGGAGCGTATCGCATTGCTCGGTCCCAATGGCGCCGGCAAATCCACACTGACCAAGCTACTTGCGGGCGAAATCGCGGCGCTCGCCGGACAGCGTATCTTCGCACCGGACCTTGCCGTCGGCTATTTCGCGCAGCAGCAGCTGGAGCAGCTCAAGCCGGACTGCGATGCGTTCTGGCATTTGCGCAATCGCGGCGGCCCGGATTACGCGGCCGGCGATGAACAAAGGTTACGCGATCACCTCGGCAGCTTCGGCTTTCAAGGCGACCGCGCATTTGAGCCGGTTGCACGCTTTTCGGGCGGCGAGAAAGCGCGGCTGACGCTTGCGCTGCTGGTGGCGCGGCGGCCCAACTTGTTGCTGCTTGATGAGCCCACAAATCACTTGGATATCGAGATGCGCCAGGCCCTCAACGTCGCATTGCAAAGCTTCGAGGGCGGCTTGGTGGTGGTGTCGCACGATCGGCATCTCATCAAATCGGTGGCCGACACGCTGTGGCTGGTGGCCGATGGGAAACTGCAGGAGTTCCGCGGCGACCTGGATGATTACCAGCAATGGCTGCGCTCGCGCGGCAAGGCCGAAGCTCCCGCCGCCGCCAAAGAATCGCCCAGTGCTGCGGGCCAACCCAAGAAGGCGGCGCGCTTGAGTGCACTCGAGCGGCTGCGCCGGCAGCTGGAACAGGTCGAAGCGCGCATCGCGGCAGTCACTGCCGAACGGGCCCTGCTCGAGGCGGAGTTCGCCGCCAACCCCTTCGAGAATAAGCTCGGGCTGCGGCGCACGAATCTGCAAAGAGACGCCGCCTATCTCGAGACCCAATGGATGCAAATCGGCACGGCCATCGAGGTCGAAGAGGCGAAATCCGGAACCCAGCAAGGTTGACCTAATCGCGGCCGGCTAGGCGCGGCCGGCTAGGCGCGGCCGGCTGGGCGCCCGCGGCTATTTGGCGCCGAGAGCCTGTAGAGCCCCTTCCGCAATTTCCGCGAATGCTTTACTGGCAGCGCGGCTGTAGGCATCGACAATGGCGCTCATGCGATTGTCGGTGGCGAGCTCGCGGATATCCGGGCCAAAGTGCGCCAAAATATGGCGATCACCGGAATTGCCGATGCGCGCCTGCAGTCGCACATGCACGGTGGGCGCTCCGCCGGCTGCGGAATACTCCGCCTGAAAATCCGTCACCTCGATTTCCAGCCAGTGGGTACTAGGGAATATCGAGGCATCGGCGCTGACGTTGCGCAGTGCTGAATGCGATCGAAACTCCTGTACGGCCAGATCCTGCAACACTTCATCGAGGGGGCCGCTCCATCGCGCGTCCGCGAAATAGTCCACGCGCCGATCCGGATAGAGAGCGGCGATGCGATCGGTATCAAGGCCCGCACGCACCCGCGGCTTAAGCACTGCCAGCTCAGGGGCCGTGACGAGGCTCGAGGTATTCGGGCGCGGGAAATTTTGGCTTGCGGAGAGCATGTACATGGTGGGCGGCACGGCCTTGGTTTTGAACAGCGACCCGGTGCAAGCGGCAAGCATCAGGGCCGCAAAAGCCATCGGCAGCGTAGCTGACTTCACTTCCGCACCTCGACGCCGCGGTAGTTTGATTCATAAATCAATTGCGACGGGTTTTGCTTCAAGCTGCGGGACAGGTCGCGAAAATCCCGTGCCGCCTGACGGCTTTCGCGCAGAAGCTGCTCGAATTCCGGGAGGCTTTGCCGGGTGAAACGCGACACGCCAGGCTCGTTTTCGTTCACGAAGCTGTTCAGCGTCTGGGTGGCTTTTGCGAGGTTGTCCGATATCCGCCGGATGTTCGCGAGGGACGCCTTCAAATCCGGGGAGTCATCCGCGAGTACGCCTCGCAGGTCGACCACCGTTCCTCGTACTTGCTCGGTGGTGCGGCGCACGTCCGCCAGGAGCAGCTGAACCTCGCGGACGGCGTCAGGCAAGTGGTCGCTCGCGGCGCGGGCGTTATCGAGCGTGGCCTTTAGCGAGCGCACATTCTGGTCGCTGAAAATTTCGTTGAAATGATCGGCGAGTTCCACCAGGTGAGTGGTCAAGGCCGGCAAGTTGCTCAACAGCACATCGAAGTCGGAGCGCCGCGAATGGATCACCGGATAGCGCTGCCCCTGCTGCAAGGCGCCGATCAACTCGGCCTTTGGATCCTGCTCCAAGTCGAGGTACAAAAGACCCGTGATCCCTTGCAGGCTCAAGGAAGCCCGGGTGCCTCCGTCGATGGGCGCGCTGGAATCGATGTCGGCGATCACCTGAACAGTCCTGCGCTTTTGCGGATCCAGCATGATTCGCACGACCTTGCCGACATCCACACCCAGATAGCGCACCGGACTGCCAGCAGTGAGTCCGCTCACCGATCCCGGAAAATAAACCTCATAGCGCTGATAGCTCCTTTTGTCCTGCTGCTCGGTGTACCAAAACACGAACGACACCGCCATGGCGATGACTAGGAGAACAAAAGCGCCGACCGCGACGTAATTCGCGTCTCTATCCACGGACTCCCCTTGAGGCGGCTTCCTTTTCAGCGGCGCGTGCGCGCGGGCCGTGGAAATATTCCTTGATCCACGGATGAGGATTCTGCAGTAAACCATCCAGCGTATCGGTGATCATGTGCCCATCCACAATGACGCCGACCCGGCTGCAGGTCTGGAACAAGGTATCCAGATCGTGGGTGATCATGACAACTGTGAGCCGCAGTTGGGAGTGAAGATACAACAGTAGCTCATCGAAGGCGGTGGCGGAAATGGGGTCGAGGCCCGCTGTCGGTTCATCGAGGAACAAGAGCTTGGGTTCCAAAGCGAGCGCACGGGCCAGCGCCGCACGCTTGATCATGCCGCCCGACAATTGGGAGGGATATTTGGCGCAGGTATCCGGAGCCAGCCCCACCATGAGCAAGTTCATCTCGGCCAATTCGTCCAGGGTTTGTTCGGACAGCGCGTAGTGCTCCCGCAGCGGCAGCTGCACGTTCTGGGCTACGGTCAAGGAACTGATCAGCGCGCCGTTTTGAAAGGTGACGCCGTAACTTTGCACCAGACCTTCGCGGTCCGAGGCCGCCAGCGTTTCTACATCCCGGCCGTACAGTTCCACGGTGCCGCTGTCAGGGCGGCGCAGTCCCAAAATCGTTCGGAGCAGCACCGACTTGCCGGCTCCGGAACCGCCCACGACGCCGAATATCTCATGCTGCTGCACTTCCATATTCAATCCGTCGTGGACCACCTGTGAACCGAAGCGATTCTCAAGCCCGCGTACGCGTATCACAGGATTGAAACCAGTGTCGAGCATCAGAAATCGATTTGCACAAATAGCACGGCAAACAAAGCATCGGCCAGGATCACCATGAAGATGGACTGCACCACTGCCACCGTGGTCAGCCGGCCCAACTCACGCGCCGAATCACGCACTTGCATGCCTCGATAGGTACCGACCATGGCGATGAGTATGGCGAACACCGGCGCCTTTACCAGTCCCGACCAAAATGTCGTGCTCGATAGCGACTCGCGCAGGCGCGCTGTGAATTGCGGCCAAGGAATGTGCAGATTAATGAGCGACAGGAGGCCGCCGCCGGCCAGGCCCATGGCATCCGCGATCACTGTCAACAGCGGAAGAACGATGATAAGCGCCAGCATGCGCGGAACGACCAGAAGTTCGATGGGATTCATGCCCATCGCGCGCAGCGCATCGGTTTCCTCGTTGAGCTGCATGACGCCGATCTCGGCGGCGAAGGCGCTGCCCGAGCGGCCGGCCACGACGATGGCCGTCAACAGCACGCCCATCTCGCGCAATACCGCAATGGTTACCAGATCCACGACGAAAATATCTGCGCCGAAACGCGACAACTGCTGCGCGCCGAGATAGGCGACGATCACACTGATCAGGAATGCAATCAGCGAAACAATGGGAATGGCGGTGATGCCGGTTTCGTAGATGTGGCGAGTCAGGGAGGAAATGCGCAGGGCTCGCGGCCGCGAGAATGCCTCGCCGATAACCGTCGCAATGCGTCCCAGAAATATAAGCACCCCCCGTGCATCGGCGGCCTGCTGTACGGCCCAGCGGCCCAGCCTGGCGACCAGCCGCTCCAAGGTAGGGGGAACCACGTTGCTGTAGGCTTCACGCCGATCCACATGCAGTTTTTGCAGCAGCTCAAGAAAGTGCGGCGGATTCCCGATATGGCGGATCTCCAATGGTTCAACGCCCAATCGGCGCAGCAATGCCCAAGCCGGGCCGATGCCGGGCGTCTTCGCATCCGCCCAATCGCATACGACAACGCCATGCAGCGGGTTCGGCAAGCTGTTGAGCTGAACTTCGATGCTGGGCATGGCTCTTAAAGACCAGTCGCCGCTCAGGAGCAACCGCCAGCCTTCACCGCTGCGCTCGAGCGCCAACGGGACCGTCATGGTTGCACTCATAACGATATGCTAGCAGGCAATGGGGCATAACGATCCGCTGTTGCAAATCCTGATTCTGCTTGCCGCATCGGTATGCGTGGTCGCGGCGGTGCGCAAATTGGCGTTGCCTGCGATCTTGGGTTATCTGGCTGTGGGCATGCTGCTCGGGCCGCACGCGCTTGCGCTTGCGGCCGGCAATGAGACCACGCAGCTGCTCGCGGACTTTGGCGTTGTGTTCTTGGTCTTTACTTTGGGATTGGAGTTCTCACTGCCGCGTCTGGTGGCCATGCGCTGGGAAGTGCTCGGCGTCGGCGGCGCGCAGGTGCTCATTACCACCGGCATTGTCGCGGCCTTCGCCATCCTGCTGTTCAATGTCGCCCCGGCGGTTGCCGTGGTGCTGGGCGGGGCCGTGGCCATGTCATCTACGGCCATCATTATTACGCAGCTCACGGAGCAGTCGGAGAACAATCGTACTCATGGACGGATTGCCGTGGCGATTTGCCTGTTTCAGGACCTGAGTTTTCCCTTGCTTCTGGCTTTGGTGTCGGCGTTGAGCGAGGGCGGTCGTGCTGCCGGTGCCGCGGATATTTTGAGCGCGATCGGCATCGCCGCGCTTGCGTTGCTGTTGGTGCTGGCCGCCGGCCGCTGGCTGCTGCGGCCCCTGTTCCTCATGATCGCGTCGGTACGCTCCGCAGAACTATTCTCTCTCGCCGTGCTGCTTGCAGTGCTCGCTTCGGCGTGGGCCACCCGCGCGGCGGGCCTGTCGCTTGCGCTCGGTGCATTCCTGGCGGGAATGATTCTGGCGGAAACAGAATTTCGGCATCAGGTCGAAGCCACGATCCGCTCGTACCGCGAAGTGCTGTTGGGTTTGTTCTTCATCACCGTGGGCATGCTGCTCAATGTCGGGCTGCTGTTGCGCGATCTCCCAATCGTGACGGCCATCCTCATTGGCATGTTGCTGTTGAAAGCCGCCGTGGTGGCGGTCGTGGCGCAGCCGGCCACCAAGAGCTGGTTCAAGGCCTTGCGCACCGGAGTGGTCGTCGCGCAAGGAGGGGAATTCGGATTTGCCCTGCTAATCCTTGTGCTGCGGCGCGAGTTGCTCGACCCAGCCATCGTGCAACCGCTGCTGGCGGCCACGGTCTTGAGCATGGGGCTCTCTCCCCTGATCATCCGTCACAATCGGCGCATCACACGATTGATCTTGCGCGAATCCGGCAGCCCTCAAACCGAAGCGATGCGCCAGGAAGGCATAACCTTGGCCGTGGCCGACCGGGAGCACGTCGTGATCTGCGGCTTCGGTCGCGTTGGGCAGAATATCGCGCGGGTCCTCGAACAAAATGGCTTTGAGTACATTGCGCTCGATGTGGATCCGTACCGCATCCGCCTTGGCCGCCAAGCCGGAGATCCGGTGGTGTACGGCGACGCCGGTGAAATTAAGGTATTGGAAAACGTCGGCGTTGCACGCGCCAGCGTCGTGGTGATCACCTTTGCCAATCCCGATGTGGCGTTACGCATTTTAAGAGCGGTGCGCGAATTGCGTTCCACAGTGCCCATTTTGGTGCGCACCCAGGACGATACCAAACTAAAGGAGCTTCAGGATGCGGGCGCGACCGAGGTGGTGCCCGAGACGTTCGAGGCCAGTCTCATGTTGCTGTCGCACCTGCTACTGCTGGTGAAGCTGCCCGTCGGACAGGTGATCCGCACGGTTAACGACATCCGCAGCCATCGCTACAGCATGTTGCGCCAATATTTCCGTGCCGCCGGCGCCGAACATCTGGACGAGAGCCACGCCTTTCGCGAGGA
Organism: Pseudomonadota bacterium; assembly: GCA_030775645.1. GTDB lineage: Bacteria > Pseudomonadota > Gammaproteobacteria > Steroidobacterales > Steroidobacteraceae > Bog-1198. Next base: position 212,031 of record JALYIT010000041.1, read on the forward strand.
ACTGCACAGCGTCATTCTGCCGCCCCAGGCATGGGCCGTCGGGCGCAGCATCACCGATCTGGTCGAGCGCGGCTCGCAAGCCACGGTCAACGCGGTGCGCCGCGACGGAATCGTAGGGCGCGATCCCTCGCCCGACTTGGTTTTCAAGGAAGGCGATGTGGTGGTGGTTTATGGCACCCCGGAGGCGGTGGAACATGCGGAGACCCTGCTGTTGATGGGATAAAGCGCCGTTATGTATGATGGGTCTCCAAAAAAGCCCTTTACAAAAGTCCCGCACCGATCGCATAGTACGTTCAGCTGTTTAAGGGCAAACCCGCCGAAAGGTGGGGACGCAAAACCACCGGTCTAAGGGGCTCCCACGAGGAAGCCTGACGATAGCGGGGTCGCCAGTGAATCTTGAAAGCGCTACGGCGCATGCAGAACCGCCAGGTTTTGTGCCCCCCAACAGCAAGCGTTCTGAAGTTTGTAATGGACTTCCGGGGGGAAGCACATGGTCAACAGAGTCATTGATCCGAAAGGCGCGGATTCATCGGGCATTTATCGGCGGCCGCGACTTGTCCTCAAGTTAAAGCGCTTCGAAGATCTGCCCAGTCTTCTGTCGAAGACTAAGAGCTATCCCACGCCGATTCGCATGGTTGGGGCCGATTATTCGCAGACTCGCTGCGTGGGCGGCGACGGCGGCACCACTGTCGATACATCCGCGCTGGACAGAATTTTGGAATTCGGCGAAACCACCGTACGGGCCCAGGCCGGTGTGCGGGTAAGCTCCCTGGTCAAAGCGCTCGCGGAACGCGGTCAAGAATTGCCGTTGACGCCCGAAATGGGCCAAATTTCCTTGGGCGCCATGGCGGTGAGCACCTTACCTCAAGCCTCCTACGGAGATGGCATGGCGCAGATGTCCTCCTGCATTTGCGAAGTAAAATTGATTACGCCGCAAGGCAAGCAGATGACCGTGACGGATCGGGAGCGCGATTTGATGCGCGTACTGCGCTCGAGCTTCGGCTTACTCGGCATCGTGCATGAGGTTGTGATTCGAGTGCGCCCTTTGACGCCCGTCAAGATCGATTACCAAGTCATGACCCTGAGGGAATTCTTCTCCCGGTATCCCAAACTAATCAGCGCTCCGGGCGCGATTCGCCTGCATGTCTCTCCCTTTCATGATCGGATTACCATCGAACGCCGGACGCTCGATGAATCCGCGGAGATCAACCGCTCGGGAATTTGGCAAATCAAGAATTCGGTGATGCGCAACGTGCTGCCGGCGTTCGGCTCGACGGTGGGCAGCGTTCTGGCCGCACCCGGTCTGCGCAATGCCGTGCTCTCGGGCATGCACCGTGCGTTGAGCGGCGGGGTTAAAGGCGTAATGATGTATTCGCACGAGTGGATGCGCGACATGCCGCCGGAGGCGTGGAAGGCGCGCCATACTTATAGCTTATGGGCCTTTCCGCAAGCTGACTATCCGAGAGTGCTCAGCGGCTATTTCGACTTCTGCAAGTCCTACTACAAGAAACATCGGTACCGCGGCAACGTCGTGAGCGGTGCGAGCCGACTGCATCAGGACCGCGGTTCGTTGTTCAGCGCAAGCTATTCGGGACCGATGTTCACCCTGGAGCCCTCATCGAGCGGCGAGCAGGGATGGGATGACTTCCTGATCGACTACAATGAGTTCGCCTCCTCGCGAGGCGGCACGCCAACTTTCAATCAGACGCGCGCCTTGCAGCCGGAACACGTGGCGAAATCCTTCGGCGAGCGCGCCAAATTATTTCGCGCGCTGCGGCAACGCACGGATCCCGTGAACAGGCTGCGCAACAGCTACTTTGAGTATCTCTTAGGGTAAACTTGAGCGCCGTTAGAGTCCCGAGACGATCTTTGCCTTGATCGTCTCGAACTCCGAATCGCTGATGAGTTTGGCATCGAGCATTTCGCGCGCTTGGCGCAAGCGGCGCACGGCTTCGGACTCGCCCGCGCCGCTTTCCGTGCCGGCAAGGCCGGTCTGATTGCCGCCGATCTGCACGCCGCCGGATTTCGCGCGCAGCTCCTCCAGTTCGCGCACGCGGCGCTTCTCCCGCCACACCTGATCGTGTTGCTGGCAAATGCGATACATGGCCTGCGCTTGATCCTTGTGCAGTCCCGTAAAGGTCCAGACGCGGTTTATTTCATTGCCGATGTTAAGATCCGAACTGCTTTGCGCCACCACTGTCAGGTCCGCGGCGATGATCCCGGCGCTGATGCGCGTTTCCTTGAGATCCTGCCAGCGGATATCCGCCGAATCGTAGCCGCCCACCAGGCGCCGGCTGAGTGAAATGAAACGGCCGCTGGTGGCAGCGATCAAGGCGCGTCGATGCGTCAGTGCATATAGGCGCCGCTGTGCGGCCCAAGCCTCCAGAGTCTCGCCATCCGTCAACAAACTCTGCAGCGTCGCGAGCGCACCGCCCAATCCCAGAGTTTCGGCCCCGCCCGCGGTCGTTATCATGGTCAAAGCTCCTAAGCCTTTTCTTGTAAATGCGCCTCGAGAAACCACAGATACTTATCGACGTTGCGAGAAATTCCGGTAAAAAGATCCGCCGTATCCGCATCGCCCAGCTCATCGGTATCGGTGATTGCGGCACGGATGACCTTGCCGTAGACCGACATTTGCGTCGACAGATAGAACAAATGATCTTTGCCCGCGGTGATGCTCAAAGGGTAATTCTTCAGCTTGCTGCGCTTGGCAGCCACCGCGACGGTACCCTCGGCAGTGCCGCCCAAGCTGGTGACGCGCTCGGCGATTTCGTCTATCTGCTCCGACACCGCATCGGAAAGCTTGTCAAACAGCTCATGCAGGGCAATGAAATTGGGTCCTTTCACATTCCAATGCGCGTGTTTGATCTGGCTCTGCAGATCGATGGCGTAGGACAGGGCTTCGTTCAAAATTACGACGATGTTGCGCCGAACTTTCTCCGACAGATCGATCTTCGTCTTGTACATGCGCACCCCTTCGAAACAAATACTAGGCTATTTTGCACTGCTTTGGCGGCGAAGCCCAAGAAAGAAAGTGAAGTCGGGCCGGTATTGGCGGCGGCATCTTGTGCAAAACCAAATTCGATGCGCCAGCTCTCGCTCAAAAGGCGACGCTCCCGACGGTGGCCTGCAGGCTGTCCCGGCAATCGCAGCTCGCTCTTTTCGAGCCGTCGCGTCTATTGCTGATCGACAATGTCGCCGATACGCCGCTGCCGCCGGTCAGGCGGCTGTCGCTCGGCAGCGCTAATTCTCCGAACGGCGCATGCGCAGTTGAATCGCAGCCACGATCAGGAGTACACCGGCTGCAAGGCCTATCCATGTTTGCGCATTGGTAAAAAAGCCGCCTGCATTGAGAAACCGCCAGATGCTGTGCGGTACGTGGCCGTTGATTTCAACGTCGCTGCCATCCTTCCAACCGGCTCTGAGCGCCACCGCCGGTAAACCCATCAGACGGCTGTTCAACACCTGGCCCACATAGTGGGTGCTGAAAAATAAGCGTTCGACCAGAACCAGCACCAGGGGCGGCAGAATGGACCACAAAATCACCGCGCGCTTTGCCCACGCCGATACCAGCAGCAGCCAGCCTGCAACCGGGAGGTACCAAATAGCGGTAGTGACAATGACATACATCCAGAGCACCTGGATTTGCCACCACACGTCGGGCTGCCACAACGCACTGCCGATCGAGGCCCGGGCTCGAATCGAAACGATGAAGGCGGCAATCAAGGCAGTTACATCGGCGGCGAGGAAATACACCAGCGGGATGATGACAAGGCCAACCAGCAACTTGGACAATACCGTGCTGGCATCGGAGATCGGCAGAGACTTCCAAAACAAGATGCTGCGGTCCTTGCGATCTGTGTAGAGGCAGTCGAGCAAGTACCAGCCTGCATACAAGGACATCACCAGATAAAAGGAGGTGCCGATGGCGAATAGGAAGATCCCGCCGAAATCGCGTGTTTCGACCTGAGAGTTCAGGACCGGAATGCTTACCTGGCTAAACAAGGCCGCCAGGATCAGCAGGCCGCCGAAACCCGCCGGAATCATCCATATGGCGCGGTTTTCCCAAAACTCTCGGCGGATGAGCCACGTGTTGGTATTCATGCTGTAACTCCGGAAAGCTTGGCCACGAACAGATCGGCGACGCTTGGGGTGTGCAGTTCACCGAGTGGCGCCAGTTTCTGCGGATCGCCGTTTTCGTAATACAGCACCACTTTGCCGAGAATCTGACGTTCATAAAATGGCTTCTCGATCCGTGCGGCATCCAGGCGCTCTGAGGTCACCGTCACCGCCGTGAATCGCGTCGCGACGTCCTCGATAGAGGTGTCCATCACGATGCGCCCCCGATCAATGAAGATGATATCGGTAAGCAAGTTCTCGACCTCTTCTACTTGATGGGTGGTGATGAGGATTGTGCGCGACTCGTCCATATAGTCATTGACCAGTGCATCGTAAAAGGAGCGGCGCGCCAGAATATCAAGCCCAAGCGTGGGCTCGTCCAGCACCAAAAGCTTCGCATCGATGGCCATGGTCAATGCCAGATGCACTTGGGTTTTCATGCCTTTGGACAATTCGCGCATACGCCGCCGGCCCGTGATCTGTGTCTTGGCCAGAAACGCCATGGCGCGGTCACGGCGGAAACGCGGATGCACGCCTGCCACGAAATCGATGGCATGGTCGACCCGCAGCCACGACGGCAGCACCGCGACGTCGGCGATGAAGCAACAGTCGTTCATGAGAGCGGTGCGGTCTCGAAACGGCTCGCGGCCCAGTACGGTCAGCTCGCCTTCATAGTCAGTGAGCCCCAAAATGGCCCGCAGCGCGCTGGTTTTCCCCGCACCGTTGGGTCCTATCAGACCGACGATGCGTCCGGCTTCGATAGTAAAGCTGGCCCGATCCAATGCGACGTGAGCACCGTATTTTTTTGTCAGATCCTTTGCTTCGATGAGCGGAGCCATTCTCATTCTTCCTTGGATTCGCTGCCGCGGGGCGGCGGAGCGGGGTGGGTGAGGGCCGGTGTTTGTGCAAACAACTCCTGAGAAGAGAATCCCAGGCGATTGATGATGGCGAGAATTTGCGGCCAGTCCTCATTGAGGAAGCGCTCGCGTTCTCCGGCCAGCAATAACCGCCGCGCGCCCTCGCTGACATACATGCCGCGCCCGCGACGTTTTTCGACCAAATTTTCATCGACCAGCTGCTGGTAGCCTTTCAGCACCGTGAGCGGATTGAGCCGATAGTCAGCGGCCACAGCCCTCACGGAGGGCAGCGGATCGCCCTCCTTCAGGGCGCCCTCGAGAATCAGGGCGACCATTCGATCGCGCAATTGGCGATAAATTGGTTGGTTGTCGTTCCAGTTCGGGTCCATTTCTCGCTCGATGTGCCGACCCCGCGTGTGGGGGACAAGTAGCACGGTAATCTAGCAGAGCGCTGGGGGTGTACGGCTTAGCCGGCGCCCTGCGTGCTCGGCGTGGTCACATTGGCAAGCGAGACAATCGCAGTCGGCGCCTGCACGGTGAACAAGTAGGCCATGCCGCCCATGATCACGCTGTTGGCCATCAAGGCCAGGGCTAAGGCGGCAAGTTTGGTTGAGGTGGAAGTATTCATGTCGTTCTCCTGGTTGCGTTGCTGTCATCGAGGTGTTTCGGTGACTTGGTGATATAGTAATATACAACACCACTACATGCAAGCACCCAACCAACTATTTTTTCGCACCTAACTAGCTGTTTTTACTAGGATTCCAAAAAGAACCCAAAATAAGTTGGATTTAATTCTGATTTGATTTGATCGTGCAAGGGTTTCTAAAGGTTCATTCGCAGGCCGTGCCGCGCTGCCTGGCGAAATGACGGCTTCCAAAAATTTCGGCTACCATCTTCAGTTTTTCGCGGGAGTTCGCTATGAAGAAGCCAGTCACCGTCACCATTACGGGCGCCGCCGGCAACATCGGTTATGCGCTGGCATTCCGCGTCGCCTCGGGCCAAATGCTCGGGTCCGATCAATCCATCAATTTAAATCTTTTGGAAATTCCAGCGGCTAACGCGGCGGTGCAAGGAGTGGTCATGGAACTCAATGACTGCGCCTTTGCAACTTTGAATAACATCACGGCCACCTCGGAAGCCAACGAGGCATTCAAAGACTGCAACTTCGCGATGCTGGTCGGGGCGAGGCCGCGCGGCCCCGGCATGGAACGCAAAGACCTTCTGCTCGAGAACGCCAAAATTTTCTCCGCACAGGGCAAGGCGCTCGACGCGGTAGCGAGCCGCGATGTGCGCGTGCTGGTTGTCGGCAACCCTGCCAACACCAATGCGCTCATCGCGCAGCGGAACGCTCCTTCCCTGCCACAGAATAGATTCACCGCAATGACGCGGCTCGATCACAACCGCGCGCTTGCGCAACTCAAGGAACGCACCGCTGCACCTTTAAGCGAGGTGAAAAAAGTCATTATTTGGGGCAATCATTCGGCGACTCAGTACCCCGATCTGCACCACGCCACGGTCTCAGGTAAACCGGCGTTGTCTCTGGTGGACCAAAGCTGGTTCAAAGAACGATTTATTCCCACCGTGCAGCAGCGCGGCGCCGCCGTCATCAAAGCGCGCGGGACATCATCGGCTGCTTCCGCGGCATCGGCTGCGATCGATCACGTGCACGATTGGATGCTGGGCAGCCGTTCCGGTGACTTGGTGAGCATGGCCGTGCCCGCCGATGGCAGTTATGGGATAGCCGAGGGGGTCGTTTATTCCTATCCCGTCACCTGCAAAAATGGCGACTACAGCATCGTACAGGGATTGGATATCAACGATTTCAGCCGCGAAAAAATGCAGGCGACGCACCGTGAATTGCTGGAAGAACGAGACGGTGTCAAAGACCTGATCTAGAAAAAGGGGCGGTCCATGCATGAGCTGTCTGCGCCGGCAACGCCCCCGGCGCACTGCAAAAACTGCGGCGCCCTAATCGTGGGTCGATTCTGCGCAAGCTGCAGCCAGGCCGCGGATGTGCATGTTCCGACCACGCGGGAACTTATCCATGAATTACTGGAAGGACTGACACACTCGGACTCTCGGCTGTGGCGCACGCTGACTCTGTTGTGGTTCAGACCGGGGAAGTTGACGCAAGAGTTCATTGTGGGCAGACGCGTCGCGTATCTGCCGCCCTTCCGCCTATACCTGATTTTGAGCATCCTATTTTTTCTGATTGCATCGTTCGTTCATTCTAAAGGCCCAGTCATTCGTTGGGACGATGGTCCGCAAGCGGTCTCCTCGACGCCGGCCGCCAGTCCGGTCCCTTCGCCGGCGACCCGCTGCCGACAAATCAGTGCTGATGATGTCGGCGGGCACCCGGACTTGGCCCGGCGTATTCAGCATACGTGCGAGGTCGTGGTGCGCGACAACGGCGACAGCTTGCTGCATCTCGCCCTCGGCACGATGTCGAAAGCCATGTTCATCTTTCTGCCGCTGGTCGCCTTTCTGCATATGCTCCTGTACTGGAGGCCACGCTACCGCTACGCCGAACACTTGCTGTTTTTTGTCCATCTGCACGCGTTCTTTTTTTGCATAGCGATACTGGTCGTGTCGGCCAGCAACGCCGCGCAAGCATGGCCGAGCTTTACGGGCGCGGCGGGCGTTCTGGAAAATGTGCTGGGATGGACCTTACCAATCTATACGCTGCTGGCCATGCGTCGCGTTTTTCAGAGACGCTGGCTCTTCACGTTGATCAAGGGGGTTATACTTTTCTTGTTTTACATGATCGTATTCGGTCTGACCGTGGGCGTCGTATTCGTGTATGCCGCGTTCCAGTTGTAAGATGCATTTTTAAATGAGGAGAGCCCCAATGAATCGTCTAGTTCTCGCCTTGGGAGTCAGTTTGCTGGCAGCCTTTGCCGTCGCCGCGGATCGCATGGCGCCGCCGGCGGGCGCGGAAGTGTATTTCATCGAGCCGCTCGGTGGCGCAAAGGTCCACAGCCCGGTCACGGTAAAATTTGGCTTAAAGGGCGTGGGAATTGCGCCGGCTGGGATCAAATTCGACAACACCGGGCACCACCATCTATTGGTCGACATGGATTTGAGCCAGGTGCAGCTCGACACCTCCATGCCGACTACCGACAAGCTATTGCATTTCGGCAAGGGCCAGACCGAGACCACCGTGACTTTGCCTCCGGGCAAGCACACCCTGCAGCTCGTGTTCGGGGATTACCTGCATCAGGCCTTTGATCCGCCGCTGGTTTCGAAGAAAATCACCATCACCGTGGAATGATTCGATGCGGCATAGCGATGCCCGCTGGATACTGCATATCGACATGGACGCCTTCTACGCGTCCGTGGAGGAGCAGGACCGCCCGGAGTTCAAGGGAACCCCGCTGATTGTCGGCGGCACCGGCGGGCGCGGCGTCGTCGCCGCCGCCAGCTATGCCGTGCGCCGCTTCGGCGTGCATTCGGCTATGCCCATGCGCGATGCAATGCGCCTCTGCCCACAGGCTATCGTGGTTCACCCTCGAATGGCTCGATATAAGGAAGTCTCCGACCAGGTTTTCACTATTTTTCATGAGTTCACCCCGCTGGTGGAGGGGCTTTCTCTGGACGAAGCGTTTCTCGACGTGACGGCGAGTCAGCGGCTAAAAGGGGGCCCGGAAGTGATCGGCACGGAGATTCGCCGGCGCATAGCCATGCAAACCGGACTCACTGCCTCGGTCGGCATTGCCCCCAACAAGTTATTGGCGAAAATTGCCTCGGATCTAAACAAGCCGGACGGGATGTGCCGCATCGATGCGGCCAACCTGCGCGTGATCTTGGATCCCCTGCCAATCCACAAATTGTTCGGCGTCGGCCAAAAAACGCTGCCCACGGTGCTGGCAGCCGGCATTCGGACCTTCGGCGACGCGCGCCTCGCGGGCGATGAGATGCTGTGGCGTGCCTTTGGCAAGCACGGCAAAGCGATGCGCGACCGGGCGAGCGGGTTGGATGACCGCCCGGTCGAGCCTGATCGCCAAGAGAAATCCATCAGTGCGGAAGAAACCTTCGACATCGACATTCGCGCGGTGGGGGAGCTCAAAGCGCAGCTGCGCCATTTGGCGGATCGGACCACATCCAGGCTACGTGCGCAGAAGCTGCTGGCGGGCACGGTGAGCGTCAAGATTCGGCGCGCCGACTTCACCACCTACACGCGGCAACGCTCGCTGCAGCCTGCCACTCAAGATACGGACACCGTGTCCGCGGCGGCCGACGGGTTGCTGGCTGCCTGGCTGGCATCGCAGCCCGCTTCGGCCGTGCGCCTGTTGGGGTTGGGCGTCAGCAATTTGCAATCGGTGCGGCAATCAGACCTATTTGCGGGTCCGCTGCCCGATCATGGGTCCCGGCTCGACTCAGCCGTGGACGGCATTCGCGACCGGTTCGGCGAGCAACTTTTAACGCGCGCCAGCCGGCTGCCCCGCGGTCCTCCCCACGGAAACTAATACCGCGCTGGTATTATCTTAGTTGCCATGTACACCAGCTTCTTTGGGTTGACCGAAAAGCCCTTCGCCATCACTCCGGACCCACGCTACCTATATTTGAGTGAGCGACACGCCGAGGCATTGGCGCATTTGCTGTATGGCATCAATGAATCCGGAGGATTCATTCAACTCACCGGCGAAGTGGGTACGGGCAAAACCACGGTGGTGCGCACGTTGTTATCGCGGGTGCCTCATCATGCAGATGTCGCCGTGATTCTCAATCCGCGAGTGACCCCGGTCGAATTTCTGCTGACCATTTGCGAAGAACTCGGATTGGCCATTGCGGACTCCGATCGCGATAGCGTCAAGCAGCTGGTCGATGCATTGAACCGGCGCTTGCTGAGCGCGCACGCCGAAGGCCGCCGGATCATCGTGCTGGTGGATGAGGCGCAGAATCTGTCCATCGACGTGCTGGAGCAAGTGCGGCTGCTGACCAATTTGGAGACACCCACGCAAAAACTGCTGCAAATCATTTTGATCGGGCAGCCCGAGCTCCGCGAGTTGCTCGATCGAACGGATCTGCGCCAGCTGGCTCAGCGAATTACCGGTCGCTATCACTTGAAGCCGCTGTCGCGGGAGGAAACCAAGGGCTACGTCCGGCATCGACTGCGCGTTGCCGGAGCAACGGAAGAAATATTCACACCGTCGGCGTTGGGTGAATTGCATCGACTGTCCATGGGCATCCCACGCGTGATCAATGTCGCGTGCGACCGAGCTCTGTTGGGCGCCTACACCCAAGAGACCAAAAAGATCACCTCAAGCTTGGTACGCCGCGCGGCGGGGGAAGTCTACGGGCGCAGAATTCTGCCCGTCTGGCTGGGCTGGATCTTAGGAACCCTTGGCGCCGTCGCGCTCGCCGTCACGGTGTTTCTGGGCTGGCAATATCTGCGTAGTCAAAATATCGTGCTGAGTGCATCGCGGCCCGCGAAGATTGCCGCTGCATCTTTGCCCGCCGCACCGCAAGCAATCCCGCCGGCGCCGCTCCGGCCTAAGCTTCCGGCGGTCAATGCCCTGCTGGAAGCGAACCAGACGAACACCACCGACGCAGCGGCATTCCGCCGCCTGCTGTCGTTGTGGGGAACAGCCATGTCTGACGATCGAGATCCGTGTGGGCAGGCAGCCAAGGCGGGGTTGGCGTGCCTGGACCAACGCGGCTCCTGGACCCAAGTGCGAACCTTGAATCGGCCTGCCATCCTGACCCTAACCGACGCCCGCGGACAGCGCCACCGCGTTGTCTTATCCGGCCTGGATGACACGACGGCGACCTTGAACTTGGGCGAGCATAACGAAAAAGTTTCTCTCGATGACTTGTCGCGGGATTGGTTCGGCGAATTTACCGTCATCTGGAAGCCCAAAACTCTACGCACCCGATTGCTAGCGTTGGGCATGCAGGGGGACGAAGTTCGCTGGCTGCGGCGCAGTCTCAATGCCTTGGCCGGGGGCGCATCGGACCCGGAACACGCCGATGTCTACGATCAGGAGTTGGCGATTGCCGTTCAGAATTTCCAGCGGGAACATCGGCTCAACGTCGATGGTATCGCCGGAGTGCAAACCCAAGTCGTGCTCGATACCGCTTTGGCCGATCCAAGCTCGCCTTTGTTACTGTCCGGCGCGCTGCGCGGCGGCTAGGAACTTTAATGTCATTCATTCTCGACGCATTGAAGAAATCTGAAGTCGAACGTCAACGTCAGTCCATGCCCGGATTGATGGACACACCCGCGGCCCGGCGTCGCGGCCGCTTGCCGCTCTGGGCGCTCTTGCTCGGCGCCCTGCTGGTGCTGAATGTCGCCGTGCTCGCCGTGATCTTGATTCGAAATGCCGCACCGACCGGTGCCGCTGCGCCGGTTGCCACACCGAAAAAACGCAACCAAGGGCCGGCCGTTGCTGCGGAGAAGACCCAGCCGGCAGGTGAGCATTTCAGTCCCTTGGGCGCGCCACCGGTTTATGCCCCGGAAATCCCGGTGACGACACAGGCGCCCGCCGTAGGCGGCGGCGCCTCACGGGACGAAATATCAACGGCGCCCGCCGCCGCGGAGTTCGGCGTACCGCCGCTGCTTGCTCCTCGCGCCACCTCTCAGCGTTCCGCGCCGCGAACCGCGCAGCGCCGGCCCGAGCCGGTGTTGATCGATGAGGATGCCCAGGCCGACAACGCGGAGGTGTTGCCTTCGATCAATGAACTCAATCTATCGGGTACGCAGGCCTTGTCCGAGCTGCACTTGGACGTGCATGTCTACGCGACCAAGCCGGCCGAGCGTTTCGTCTACATCAATATGCGCAAGTATCATGAAGGCAATACCCTTCTCGAAGGCCCGGTGATCGAGCGCATTCGCCGCGACGGCGTGGTTTTGAGTTACCGAGGATTGCGGTTCATTTTGCCGAGGCAATCATAGTTTGCCGCCGTCGGCCAGACGACGCAGCGCATCGCCCGTGATCCGATAATTGACCCAGCTCGAATCGGCCTGCGCGCCGAGGGATTCATAGAAATCGCGCGACGGGCGGTTCCAGTCGAGGACTTGCCATTGAAAACGGCCGCAGCCGCGCTCGATCGCAAGCGCAGCCAGAAACTTCAGCATTGATTTGCCGACGGCGCGCCCACGGTATGGCGGGCGCACGAACAGATCCTCCAGGTACAACCCGGGTTTCCCGAGAAACGTGGAGAAATTGTGAAAGTACAGCGCGAAGCCGGCCTCCTCGCCGTCCAGCCGGGCGATCGCTGCTTCAGCGCGAGGCGTCGCACCGAACAACCCCTGGTGGATCGACGCTTCGGTGGCGACGCTCTCGTGTCGCAACCTTTCGTAGTCGGCGAGTTCGTTGATCATGCAAAGAATCAACGGTACATCCGCCGGTGTGGCGGGTGAGATGTTTAGGCCGGAAGGTTGTACCATCGCTTTAAGTCCCAGTGGGCGCGCCGTGCCCGATCATGCGATGATAATCCCATGCGCAAGATTTTAACCCTGGCCATGAGCGGTTTGGTGACTGTACTGCCGTTAGCTCTGACGGTGTACGTAATTTGGTGGCTGGTGAACACGGTGGAAGGCTCGCTGCGCCGCGCACTGATCACGCTCGGAATAGTCAGTCCAGAACATTACTGGCCGGGCTTAGGATTGATCGCGGGTTTCTTGATGTTGTTGTTCGTAGGCAGCGTGGTCAATGCCTATGCAGGCCGGATTCTGCTCAAGTATTGGAATGATTTTCTAGGTCGGATCCCGTTTGTGAAAACTCTTTACGGAGGCTTTCGAGATGTCGTGAGCTTATTGCCCTCGGGAAGCGGCGAAAAGCGCGATTTGCAGCGCGTGGTGCTGGCGCGATTTGCCGACGTTCATGCCATCGGGTTCGTGACGCGCGAGGATGTCCCCACAGTCTTGTTCGCGCACGGCGGTCAGAATTGGGTGACGGTTTATTTTCCAATGAGTTACGCCTTTGGCGGCTACACCATTTATTTGCCTAAGGATCGGGTGCAGCCCCTGGACATTTCCGTCGAGGACGCGATGCGCCTGGCGATCACCGCAGGTTTAACCGCTGCCGGCAAGCGCCCCGATTTTTAGCGGCTGGTTTGACTCGTGGTCAAACATACATTCAAGCTTTTGATCCTGATTCTTGCGCTGAACCGCGTAGGCGAAGCGGCTGCCATCGGCGCTCCACAAACGCATTCCAATTCGGCAGTCCGTAAATTGCAAGCGTGGCGCGACCAAGCCGTACGGGCCCTTGAGGCCCGCGCGGATGCCAATTCCCTCGCGACCGCCGCCGCCTTGAGCTTTAGAAATAACCACGCTCCACCCTCTGCACCGGCGGCGCTGCAGCTCATTGCGCGCGCCAGCGAAATATCCCCTGACAGCGCGGCAATTGATTGGCTGCGCTTGCAACTGTGCGCGGCGAGTCCCGGTTGCGACAGCCGAGATGTTGCAACCGTACTACGTTGGGTGGATCCGGACAACGGCGCCGCCTGGCTGTGGCGCTTGGCGAGTGCGCACAAGGACAAAGATACGATCGAGGTCGACCGCGTGCTTGCCGGCATGGCCCGCGGCACGCGCTTTGATTTTTACTACAATCAGCTCTTGGTGCTCATGTTCGACGCATTGTCTGCTGTGCAGCGCGGGTTGCCGCGCGGCGTGCTGGCCTCGGACGCGGCGAAATTTGACGAGCTCGAAGGTATCGCCCATGCGGAACTGCTCCCGCCGCTGTCGCCGTTAACCGCGGTGTGCCGCGAGCCGGCCGCCCTGGAGCGGCGCGAGAATTGCCTGAAACTCGCAAAGATCATGCATAAAGGCGATACCGTGGCCGTGCAAATGGCGGGCTTCGCTATCGAGAAATTTCTGCTGCCACCCGAGAGCCGGGAAGCCAGGGTTGCGGCCGAACGCAAACGCCTGCTGGAGTGGCGGGCTGCGGCGGCGGACAAAATGGATGCTTCGATTTTGCCCTGGACGCGAAACTCGCGAGTGCGGGCGCGGCTCGCGGAAATGCGCTTGAGGCCGCGCGAGGAAGATGTTTGCATTGCCTTGTTGCGGCAGCACAAAATGGCGCTCGAACCGCCGGAGAATCACCGATGATCGATTTGTACTATTGGCCCACGCCCAACGGCCACAAAATCACTATGTTTCTGGAAGAGATGGCAATGCCTTATACGATCGTGCCCGTGAATATCGGCAAGGGCGAACAGTTCAAGCCTGATTTTCTGGCGATATCGCCGAACAATCGAATGCCGGCCATCGTCGATCACACGCCGCTGGAGCGCGGGGCGCCGATCTCGGTATTTGAATCCGGTGCGATACTTTTGTATCTCGCGGAAAAGAGCGAGCACTTCATACCCAACGATTCGCGCGGCCGGCTCGAAGTTTTGCAGTGGCTGTTCTGGCAAGTGGGCGGACTCGGCCCAATGCTTGGACAGAATCATCATTTCACACGCTACGCTCCGGAAAAAATTCCCTACGCCATCGATCGATACGTCAATGAGACCAATCGTCTCTACGGCGTGTTGAACCAGCGGCTGGCCGACCGGGAGTTCATCGCGGGTGCCTATTCCATCGCCGACATGGCGTGCTACCCCTGGATAGTTCCCTACGAGCTGCAAGGTCAAAGGCTGGAGGAATTTCCGCACACAAAGCGATGGTTCGAGGCCATCAAGGCGCGCCCAGCCACTGTGCAAGCGTATGAGAAAGGCGCCGCGTTCAGCTCCAGCGCGACCATCAGCGACGAGTCACGGAAAGTCCTCTTCGGCCAAACGTCGCAGAGCGTCACCAAATTCTGATTCCCATCCTCAAGGCCCTTGCACATCGTGCGCCTTGAACCAGGCCAGGATGTAAGCCGTCTTGTCGATCAACAGACTCGGGCGCGCAGAAATATCATGTGAAGCGTTCGGAACACGCACCAGCGCGGTATCGACCTTGCGAAGTTTCAAGGCTTGATAGAATTGTTCGGCTTCGCTTGACGGTGTGCGGTAGTCCACCTCGCCCGTCATCAGCATGGTCGGGGTCTTCACGTTGCCGACGTACGCCAGGGGCGATCGCTTCCAATAAGCCTGCATGTCAACCCACGGAAACTCGCCGAACCAGTAGCGGTAGAAATAGTTCGTCAAATCACCCGTGAGCACGAAGCTGGTCCAGTTGATCACAGGCTTGACCACCACGGCGGCTCGAAAGCGATCGGTGTGTCCGACGATCCACGCGGTGAGTACGCCGCCGCCGCTGCCTCCCGTGACGAAAAGGCGCTCCTGGTCGACGTAGCCGCGCGCAATCAGCGCATCCACGCCGGACATGAGGTCGTCATAGTCTTTGTTGGGATAGTCATGATGAATCAAATTAGCGAACTCCTCGCCGTAGCCTGTGCTGCCGCGCGGATTCATGTACAGCACCACATAGCCCGCCGAGGCATAAAGCTGGATTTCCGCGGCAAAGCTCGGCGCATACATGGCGAATGGACCGCCGTGAATTTCCAGCACGAACGGATATTTTTTAGAAGGATCGAAGCCCGGCGGCTTGACGATCCAGCCTTGCATGCGCCGGTGGTCGGCTAAGGAATCGAATGAGATTTCCTCGAGCGCGCCGATGTTTCGCTCTGCTAGCAAGTTGGCGCTCAAAGGTTTCAGGGTCACGATGTCGCGCATCGAGGTGCCGGTGGCGAGCGACGAGGGGGCGTTCGGGCTGGCTTTCGTAAACACGAATCGGCCGTTCGGGGAAATCGAAAACGAACCACCCGCGTAAGGACGGGAAACATCGTTACCCCCTACACCGTCGGCAAGCAGCCGCAGTTTGCCTTGCAAGTCGATGGCGGCGATTTTGATCGATCCATGATCGGCGTATTGGAACACCAGTTGCTTGTTATCGCCGAGCCATTGGGGAGAAGCCGCATCCCGGTCGAGGGAAGCAGTGAGCGAATGCGCATGACTGCCGTCGCTGTCCATGACATAGAGCTGAGTGGCCTGATAGCCCAATTGCTTGTCGTCGAAGCCTAAGTAGGCAATGTGCCTGCCATCGGGAGAGGGCACAGGATGGCGGTCGGGACCTCGGCGGTCCGTGAGTGCATGAATGGAGCCGTCCGCCACGTCGATGCGGTATATCTCACTGTCCAGGGGGTCGTAGTCGGCGTCCGCGCGCCGGTTTGCGCCCACCAGGACGCCTCGTCCATCCGTCGTGAAAGCCGGCGGCCCTTGATGATCGAAATCGCCATGGCTCAATTGACGCGCAGCACCCCCATCGGCAGAGACGATGAAAACTTGATTGAAGGTGCTCTGCAAATACCCTTCACCGTCGGCACGGAAAACCATCCGGTCGATGAATTTGGGCGGATCCGCCCATTTGGCATTCTTTGGCGTTTCCGGCAGATCGACTTTCAACGGCTTGCGCTCTTGTGCCACGGGCATGGTGAAGACGAGCCATTTGCCGTCCGGGGACCAGGCAAGTCCACCGGGTGTATCGGTAAAGTTGCTGATCGGCGCGTTCACGCCGCTTGCCGCCCAGTACATGAAGAGCTGCTGGGAGCCGTCAGCGGCGCGCGAGACGTAAGCGATGCGCGTACCATCCGGCGACCAGCGCGGTGAACCGCTGGTCGGCGCACTCGACAAAGGACGTTCATTCTTGCCGTCGATTCCAACCAGCCAGATGCTGCCCAGGGCTCGGTCCGTCTTGATGTCATGACCCATGCGCACGTAAGCAACACTGCGCCCATCGGGTGATACTTGCGGATCCGCGGCCCATTGCAGATCGAAGACGTCGAGCGGTTTGAAGGCGGGCTTCTGCGCTTGTGCGAAGCTCGGCGTACAAATGCTGACGATCAGAAGCGCCGTGGAAAATTTCAAGCTCACCGAAATCTTACTCATTGATGGTCTCTTTCGCCGGCTGCCCAGCAGTAACGTTGATGTTCATTCACGATTCCCACGGCCTGCATGAAGGCGTGGCAAATGGTCGAGCCGACAAACCTGAAGCCCCTTTTTTTTAAATCCTTGCTCATAGCATCGCTGTGCACGGTCGATGCCGCGATCCCGCCGAGGTACAGGGGCCGGCGGCGGAGCACCTTGCCATTCGTAAATTGCCACAGGTGGTCGCTGAAAGACCCACGCGATGCGCGGATTTCAAGGTAGGCGCCGGCATTGGCAATGAAGGCTTCCACCTTGAGCCGATTCCTGATGATGCCGGGATTTCGCAGCAAAGCGCGGCGCTTCGACGCGTTGTAACGCACCATTTTTTCAGCATCAAAATTATCGAAGGCCTGCCGGTAAGTCTCGCGCTTGCGCAGCACCGTGATCCAGCTCAAGCCTGCCTGCGCACCCTCGAGACACAGCATTTCGAACAGGCGTTGATCCTGCCGCACAGCTACTCCCCACTCATTATCGTGATAGGCGACATACAGCGGGTCAGCCGTACACCAGGCGCAACGCAGTTTGCCGTCAGCATGACGCTGGACCCTGAGCTTGCGACGATTTAACGGCACCGAAGGCGATCAATGCGATTTGGCGGCGATGACCTCTATTTCCACCAATGCACCAGGAGCGGCCAGACCTGCAACTTGAACCGCGCTGCGCGACGGCTTGTTGGGTTGATCGGCGGTGGCAAAGAATTGCTTGTACCCGGCCATCATTCCGGCGAAATCCATTTTGTTATCTTTGGCCGGGTCGCCAACCAGGAATACGGTCATCTTCACGACGTCGCCCATGGTGAGCCCAAGCCTGGCGAGCGTTGCCTTGATCGCGTTAAGCGCCCCGACGGTCTGAGTTTCGGTATCCCCGTAGGCCGCGACGCTGCCTTTGGGTGCATCCTTATTGATCACGGGGGCCAGCGCGCCGCTCAGGAAGTAAGTATCGGTGCCGGCTTTGACCGTGACCGCGGAGGAAATCGGGAACTCACTGCCCTCCGGCAGCGGCAAGCGCTCAACCTTCTTTTGATCCGCCGCGAAGAGAGGTGCGGTCGCCAGAAACGTAACAGCACCCGCGGCGAGAATCAGCTTGCGCCCACGATTCATGCTAGACATCGCATCCCCTTTTCCAATGATTTTAAATGTGCAATCGGACAGCGTGGCGAACCTTATAGACTAATTCAATGCAATCCACACCGCGTGTGCGGCGAGCCGTGCTGCGTATTTCGTGCATCAGCTTGAGCAAAACTCTTGTACTCAAATCGGCCGTCAGGCCCGGTTTGGAATCGACTCCAAGGTGCAGTACCGCGAACCGCTCGTGAGTCGATCGAATGAATACGGCAACGCCCACCGGCCTGCCCTCCTCGGAAACGGCGAATAGGGTTTGGACTCCCTCAATGTCGCCAACCCGCACCCGTAGGTCGCCGTCCTGCTCATGGATTTCCGGCACGCCGTAGGTGTCGATGGATTGTTGAATCCCCGTACGCACCCGATGCTGGTTGACGTTGAAGAACAGCAGCTGTTCCAAGGCGGGGCGCTGCTGAGAAGCCAGCTTGGAGGTAATGCTGATTGACGCGCCCAATGAACCCCCGAGCCTCTTGGCCGCTAAATGAGCCCCCAGTCACAGAACTTGATTGACGCACTGCAACAGCCGTTGTCTGTGCCGCAAGACGCCGTATCGTATAGCGTCGCCTTCGGAATGACACTAGATTAAACGGTCGCAAGTCCGTTGCTGCAGTGCCGCGCGACTGCGCTCGGTCACGGTAACTACTCAAAAGGGAAACAATTGGAACTAGCTTCCGAAGACGTCACGCTGGAAGCGCTGAAATTCAGCCTCGCTAGCGACGTCGTCGAACTGGTCGTACTCACCACCGACCAAGTGTTTCTGAGGACCTTGCGCGCGGCACTGGGCGATGCGAGACGCTTGTGGCACGTCCCATCAGCCGACAAGGTCAGCGACCTGTTGGTGGCCGGTCAAGTCGGTATTCTGGTGCTCGATACGCAGGCGCTGCTCGAAGCGGCCAACTTATTCGTCGAGCACATCAAGCGTCAGTTTCCCGATCTGGTGGTGGTCGCCGCCGGCCATCGCGACGACGAAACTTCGCTGGCCCGAATCATCAGCTCGGGACTGGTTTACCGCTTCATACACAAGCCGATGTCTCCGGCGCGGGCCAGATTGTTCGCGGAAGCCGCCATCAGAAAATATCAAGAGCAACGCCGTCGCGACGCCGAATTGCCGCGGCGCAAGCGAGCGGCCGATCCGAGCCGCATCTGGCTGATCAGCGCGGCTGTCGCCGCGACAGTGATCGCCGTCATTGCGGTGGTCGTGCATCGCAGCGCCGACCTGCCAGCGGCCTTGACTCCCGCGGCCCCGGTTGAATCGGCTGAGACTGCCAGGGCGGATCAGGCAGAAGTCCATGAGCAGCAGCTAGTGCGCGCGCAGAATGCCTTTTTGGAGCAGCTCAAATCGGCGCAGCTCAAGGCGGCGCAGTCCGCGCCCGCACAGTCCCCACAATCCACGCAACCGGTACAATCGCAACCACCGCGCGACGCTCTGGTCCGTGTCCTGCCCTCGCCCAAAGCAGAAGAGGAGCGCGTCATGCCGCTGCTCGATCTCGCGGCGCGCCGGCTGGCCGAAGGACATTTGCTCGATCTGGATCGCGACAATGCACGCTTCTACGTGCAGCAAGCTTTGGACCTAGACCCGCAAAACGCCGCCGCGCAGCGGGCAAAACGCGCGCTGTCATCGCGGCTGCTCGAGGACGCTCGCGCCGCCATCGATCACCGGGAATTTGCGCGTGCAAGCTCTTTGCTGGAGGGCGCCGACGGGGTGGCCGACCGGGCGGACATCGAACCGCTGCGATACCTGCTTGCCGGGGCACAGAAGCAAGTCGATACGGATGCTTGGAGCACGCTTCTAAAAAATGCCAATGAACGCTTGCTGCAGGACAGGCTGACCGAGCCCGCGAACGATAACGCGAAGTATTTTTATCTGAGACTGAAACAGCTCGACCCGAGCAACGCGGCATTGAGTTCACTGCTGCAGGACTTGGGTACACGATTGACGGCCAAGGCGCGCCGGGCGCTGATTCTTGGGCAATCCGACGCCGCGAAAACCTGGTTGGATGAGGCGGGCGCCGTTGGTTTCAGCTCCGCGGAAGTGAGTTCAGCGCATCACGATCTGGATGTCCTGGTCGCCAGACAGAATTTGGTAGCGAATTTGGTTCCTTCCAGCCAGCTTAAATTGCTCAAGTCAGTGCAGCCGGTCTACCCGTACAAAGCGCAGGGCAAGGCGGAAGGTTGGGTGGACGTGGAATTTACCGTGTCCGAGAGCGGCAAGGTGCAGGACGTCGCCGTGCACGCAGCCAGTGCACCCGGCACTTTCGACGACGCGGCCGTCAAGGCGGTATCGAAGTGGCGTTACCAGCCGGTGATGCTAGACGCCAAGCCGGTAGCGGTACGCACGCAAATTCGCATTCGCTTCAGCTTGTCCTGATGCGTCAGTTTGTCTGAAACGTTTAAGTTCTGCTCTGAGAAGCGACTAGCGGTTCGTCGAACTTATGAAGTTATTTTTTTCGCGGCGCTTGCGTTCGGCGACCTCTTCCCGGTCGACGCTGACATTGATCGGCGCCTTGATGCCGATGCGCACCTGAGCGCCGTTAACGGCCATCACGGTGACTTCCACATCGTCACCGATTCGTAATGATTCACCAGCGCGCCGAGTCAGTATGAGCATGCTGCATTTAGGCATGGGGACGTCGCCGTTCCTGTGAGCCATACCTTTAACCTGCTGTAGGACTGCACCGACAATCGGCCGCTGTCTGCGGGTATGGCGCACTGCGTCGCAGCGGCTACACTAATTTTTTTGAGGAACCGCCATGAGCCGCCCGACTTTGAAACGCAAGATGCTTGGGGAGTGCGTGGCGTCGCTGGCTTTATCCGCGGGCCTCGTGTGCAGCCTCTCTTTTGCCGACAGTCCCGCTGCGCCGAGTCGGCATCAAATGATGAAGGACTGCATGACAAAGCAGAAGGCCAGTGAAGCGGGCCGCACCAAGGAAGACATGAAGAATGCGTGCAAGGACGTGACGAAAACAGAGAAGCAGAACGCCGATAAGGCGGCCGTGGACGGGCCCAAGCAACCCAAGAACTGAGGAGTCGGTCCGCTAGGTGGCACGCTCGGCGCTTTCGGGGAGCGCCCAATTGCTAACCGTGGCTTCGTAGATGGCAAGCTCTTCGAGCAAGTCCTCAAACCGCTGGGCCTTGCCCATTGCGAAGCCCTGACCGTAGTCGACACCGAGGTCCGCCATGCGAACGCGCAGCACGTCGGTCTCGACGTATTCCGCGATGGTTTCCATGCACATGACTTTGGCCAGCTGGGCGATTGCCTTTATCATCGATTCGGAACGCGGGTTGATGACGGCGTCGCGAACGAAGCTGCCATCGATCTTAATGTAATCCACTGAGAGGTCCTTGAGATACGCGAGCGAGCTCACGCCCGTGCCAAAGTCATCGAGGGCGAACTCGCAACCCAGTTGTTGCAGTGTGTGTATGAACACTTGCGCCTTGTCGAGGTTGCCGATAGTCGCTGTTTCGGTCAGCTCGAAGCACAGCACGCCGGGCGGCAAACCACTCACCTTGAGCTGATCGACCACAAACTCCAAGAATGAGTTGTCTTGCAGGGATTGGCCGGAAAGATTGATGGCGAATCGCGCGAATTCTTCGCCCACCGAGGCCCGGTGTTGACCCAATAGCCGGCAAGCTTTGCTTACGACCCAGCGATCGATGCTGGGCATGAGCTGGTAGCGCTCCGCCGAAGAGAGAAATTTATCAGGTGGGATGATTTCGCCGCGTTCCCCTATCATCCTGATCAGCAGTTCGAATCGCGGCCGACCATAATTGCCGCGCAGCGGCAGGATGGGCTGCGCATCGAGTCGAAATCCGTCGTTTTCCAGGGCGTCGCGCAGCTTGCCGATCACCAGAATATCGGTGTGCCGTTTAATGATGCTTTGGTCGGAATCCTGAAACATTTCCACGCGATTGCGGCCGCGATCTTTGGCCGCCTTGCAGGCAATCTCCGCCGTGGCAAGCGCATGCGCAAGTGGGTTATCCGAACGGCCAATGGGTGCCACGCCCAAACACACCGACACTTCGAAGGATCCCTGACCGGCGCGAGGCACGATGGCTGCGGCGGCCGCGCGAATCTGTTCGGCGATCACGGCGGCCGACTCCATGGTGGAATTCGGAATGAGTGCGGCCAGCCGATCTCCCGAAATACGCGCCGACAATGCTTGCGGGGGAAGAGTCTTGGCCATGCGGTCCGCGACGCTGACGATGACATCGTCGCCGACATGCATTCCGAATGTCTCGTTGATGACATGCAGCCGGTCGATATCAAGATACAGAATGATATGTTGAGCGTTGCCTTCCGCCGCCAGCACCGCGCCAGCCTGATGCTCGAAGGCTTGCCGGGTCATGAGGCCGGTGCTGCTGTCGTACTGCGCCTGGATGATGCTCGTCGATCGTTTGGCCAGCATCTCGGCGACTCGGGTCTGCTGCACGTCGAAATCAGGCGCGCTCGGCGGATTGAAAAGCGCGAGAACGCCCATGACTCGCCCCGAGTGGTGGCGTATCGGGCAGGCTAGGATCTTGTACGGGGCGGCAACATCGCTCGCCACTTTGGAGATGTGATTGATGACGATGGTGCGCTGTTGCATTTGCATCCAGGCTGTCAAATGGAGCTGAGCCCGCTGCAGCGCTTCAGGCGACATCGGCGCACCGCTTTGGGTCAATGACACCGAGATATTTTTGTCGGGCACCCATAGCGCTGCCAGTGCGCAGCTCATCCGGTCGAGCCCGGTCTTCAGTATTTGCGAGAACTCGTCGGCATCACTCGAGGCGTTTTGATTGGAGGAAAGGTCCATCATCAACTCAAGATCGCGCTCTTTGATATTGAGGTCGCGTTCGCTCAACCCCAACTTCGCACGCAGCGCCAATTCGCGCCGCATGCATTCGAGAGCGGGCTGCACCAGCTGGCGCACGGTCTGCAGCGGACGCGGCTCTATTTGAGTGCCCGACAGCCGGACAACTAGGCTCACGATGCCGAGCAATTCGATTTGGTCGGCGCGCACGGCGAAGGAGTACACCACGCTGTCCGCATCGAGGGTCCTCGCGATACCCGGGAACTCGGTGCGGTCCGAGACGGCGTTGGCGATGGCCTCGTTTATCAGCTGCGGCTGGTCGCTCAGGTCCCATTCATCGGAAGCCCAGACCAGATTGGCATAGCCGTCGTGCACGACCACGCCACGCAGGCTCGGCATCAGCATCCGCAGCAAACGCCCATAGGGCTCGAACGATGTGTCCGCTATGGCAGTCTCGACAGCATTTGTCTTGAGATCTAGCAATCAGTCCTACCCGGAGAATTTCTGGCGTGTGGTGTTAACCTTCAATGTGCGGGAATCCCCGACTAGCAGCCTTGACGAGCGTCGCAGTTCGACGCAAGAGTTGAACGATGGAAAATCGGATTGCGCGCGCAAATGCCTGAAAATTGACATATGCACCGCTTCTTGTGATCTATATCCCGCTTCGCCGGCTCGTCTTTAGGCGCCAAGCCTTGAGTTCAATGACGGCCTGATCTCGTCAGCAGCTTGAGCAGAAATCGGCCGCCGGGGAGGCGCACCAAACGAAATACTTTGCGCCAAAACCGCCGGGCGTTCGCATCGATGCAGACTAAAGGCAGGCTCTCGTACAAATGCTCCAAAGGCTCATGAACAATCGCGCTTGCGGATTCGACACTGGCGACCTTGCCGCCTGACATGAAGGTCAGCAGTGCGCTGTTTGCTTGCCATTCGATGCCGAGTTCGACGATCGGCAGGGCGTCGAACGCGCGCGCAGCCCCGTGCTCCGTCTCCCGTAAAAACACAGACAGGGCGTGCGGCGCGGCGCGAGCCAGTTGCCAGGTGCCGTTGCCCCGGTCGTAGGCCACGAACGCACCCGGAAAATTGCGTCGCAACTTTGGGGCCATTAACGCATCCTACGCGTATTCAAGCCAGAGCGGATACGCGGTGGATGAGACGATAAAACTACTTCCGGGGCAAGCCTTTAGCAACAGCGGGCGGCCGCGGCTCGACTACGTGGCGGTGGCGAGACTGGCATTTCCCTTCATGGTCAACAGCGCCGTGCAGGCAGTCTTGAACGCCACTGATACCTGGTTCATCGGACGCGTTTCGCCCGCGGCCACCGCGGCAATCGGTGCGGTTTATTGGCCCGTGCTCGTGTTCGGGTTGCTGTTCGGAGGAGTCGGCCTGGCTGTACAAACCTTGGTGGCGCAGGCTCACGGTGCGCATCGCTACATCCGCGCCTCCCAAGCGACGTGGACCGCATTGTGGGCTTCATTGTTCACCCTGCCGCTGTTTGTCGTGCTGGCCCTGACCGGGCGCCGGCTATTCGGACCCTTCGGTCTGCCGCCGGAGATAGTGGATCTGGCGCTGAGCTATTGGTTTCCTCGAATGCTAGGAGGCCCGTTCGGCGTCGCGCTGTGGGCGGTGCTGGGTTTTTTCAATGGTATCGGCCGCCCCACCGTGACTTTGCGCATCGCAGCGAGCGTCGCACTCATCAATGCCTTGTTCAATCAGCTATTCATGTTTAATCTCGGCATGGGCGTCGCCGGTTCCGCCTGGGCAACCAATGCAGCGCAACTGTTGGGCATCGTCGCCGCACTCACCTGGTTTTTGGGACCCGCGACGCGCCGCCGCTATAAGTCCCATCTCACGACGCGGCTGCACGCCGCCACCTTATGGCGTCAGGTCAAATTGGGATTTCCGATGGGACTGCTTATCGCAGCCGATATCCTCGGGTTCGCGCTCTTTCAGCTGATGCAAGTGCGGCTGGGAACCGCGGACGGTGCGTCGACTCAGATCGTGATGATGCTGACCTCCTTTTGCTACATGCCTGCAGTGGGCATTGCCATGGCAGGCACTACACTGGTCGGCCAGGCAATCGGTGCACATCGCAAGGACTGGGCATTCAAGGTGGGCAACGGAATTATTTGGATCGTCGTGCTGTATATGGGTGCGGTCGGCGTGATACTCGCGGCTGCGGGCCCCGCCGTAATGCCCTTGTTCACCAATGGCGCCGATCCGCAGGCCGCGGCGGTGATCGCGCGCGGTTGCACGCTTTTATGGATCGCCGCCGGATATCAGTTATTCGACGGACTCAATATCAGCAGCAGCGCCAACCTGCGCGGCGCGGGCGATGTTCGACTTCCGGCGCTGATGGTGCTTGCTCTATCCTGGTTGGTCTTCATTCCGCTGGCGCACAGCCTGTCTTTCCCGCCGGGATTAGGCTGGGTGCATTGGCTGCCGCAATTCGGCATGGGCGCCGTGGGCGGATGGATCGCGGCGCTGATTTATATCTTTTTCCTCGGCCTGATGCTGCTGCTTCGCTGGCGCTCAAGAGCCTGGGAACGCATATCGCTGTCGCTCAATTGATGCGCGGGGGTATGAGAATTTTCGGCGGCGTGCTGTACTTGTGCTGTGCAGGCTTTAGCGACGCGGCGTCCATGATGGCCGTCCCGGCCGCCGTGACGCAAACCATGGCGGCGCAACGCCTGCCATCGAGCGCAGTCAGCTTCGTGGTCCTTGAGGCCGATTCGGGCCTTGTCGTGATCAGCCATAACGCGGATATGCCCCGCAGTCCGGCGTCCACCATCAAGACGGTCACCACTTACGCCGCACTCGATTTGTTGGGACCGGCTTACACCTGGCAGACGCGGGCGTACGTCCATGGGCCGGATCTGATCCTGCAGGGAGGCGGCGATCCTTATATCACGATGGATCGATGGTGGAGCTTCGTGCAAGGTTTGCGCGCGCACCGGTTGAACTCCATCGACGGCGACATCGTTATCGACGACAGCGCATTTTCGCACCCTGTGGAGGATCCAGGCGCCTTCGACGGGCGCCCAAACCGCTCCTACAATGTGCTGCCGGACGCCTTGATGGTGAATTTCCAATCGATCGATTTCAAATTATTTGCCGATCCTGAGACCCGTCAAGTGCAAGTGACGGCAAGCCCGGCGCCGGTAAATCTCACCGTGGAAAATCACATTCATTTCTCGGCGGGCCGCTGCAGCGGCTCGGCGGGCCGAGTGGATTTTCAGGTGGCATCGCCGCAATGGGATCGAGTGGTTTTCTCCGGGTCACTGTCTGCGCAATGCGCGGAACGCACGTTTGCGCGCATCCTGCTGCAGCCGGCCACCTATGCGTTCGGCACCTTTGTCCGGTTGTGGCGGGAGTCCGGCGGCGAATTCAGCGGTAAGTTGCGCATCGAAGCGACCCCGGCCGATGCCAAGCCGCTATTCACTTTCGATTCGCTAAGTTTGGGTGAAATCGTGCGCCTCACCAACAAGTACAGCAGCAACCTCATGGCACGGCATCTGCTGCTGACGTTGGGCAAGGAGCGTTATGGCGAACCGGCGACGGTGGAAAAAGGCATCGCGGCCATCGATGATTGGAGCCACGAGCGAGGCTTGGACTTGAGCGGGGTGGATCTCGACAACGGGTCCGGATTGTCCCGGAACACCCATATCTCCGTGCTGCAGATGGCTAAGATTCTCAATGCGGCCTATCACAGCCGCTTTGCGCCAGAATACATGGCATCTTTTCCCTTGGCCGGCATGGACGGAACGCTGCGTTCCCGAATGAAAAGCAGCCCGGCTGGTTCGGTGCGCCTGAAGACGGGACATCTTGATGGAGTTAGCGGCGTTGCCGGCTACGTGACCACCGCCGCCGGCAAGACCTACATTCTCGTGTCGCTGGTGAACCATTCGCGCGCCGACTTCGGGGCGGCAGAACCCGTGCACGCGGCTTTGGTGAGTTTGCTGCTGGGCAAGCCTTCGGAATCTAGCTCGGGCCCGGGCCCTCCATCTCCCACAGCACCGCGGTAACATTCTTGCGAATCCAAACGCCAAAGCCGACATAGCGGAAGGATTTGCTCAAGCGCCGTCGATACCATGTAGCGGTACGCAAGTGCACAGCGCGATCCGTGCGGCTGCGATCGCAATTCTCGCGCCAGTCCTCCGTGGTCAGCGCCGACACATACAGCGCCGCGCGGCTGAGCTGACTCAAGTTTGCGATGGCGCGCGCGGCCTGCGCATCCGGCAAGTACTGCAGAACGTCGTAGCAAACGACGAGATCGAAAGGACTGCGCGGCGCGAAGTCGACCACCGAACCGCGCACCCAACGGAAACGATCGCACAAATAGGCACTCGCCTCCAGGCCGACATATCGGCCGCGCGGCATAAACTCCTTGAAAGGCTTGCGCAGGAGCCCGATTCCGCAACCGGCGTCGAGAATGCTTCGAACCGGTATCTGGCACTGTCTCAAGATGCTGCTGATGAGCGCCGCACGGCGGCGCATTTCCGCAGGAGTTACCACGCGCGTCGCGGCAGTCAAATAGAACTTGCGGAAATAGGCGGCGCTAAAATTGTCCGGCGAAGCAGCAGCGTGTACCTTACTGTGCTTTTTCCCCTTCCGCAAAACCGAGGTTTCACCCATGCTTGAAAAGACCCTGCGCGTATGACGTTGCGCACCATGATAGGCGGCGTGCTGATTCTGTGCTCGCCGGCGTCGGGAATTGCCGCTGACGCGTCTTCGAACACCGCCACGCCGACCATCGAAGCAAAAACTTCCGGCCTGCGCCACATGGCCGGCTTTTTGCCGCTGCATTGGGACGAGAAGGGGGGAAAGCTGTACTTGGAGATCCGTGAGTTCAATGCCGACCTGCTTTATTTCGATTCGTTGCCTTATGGCACCGGCTCCAACGATTTGGGGTTGGATCGCGGCCAGGTTTCGCGGGCGAAACTGGTTCGCTTCGAGCGCTTTGGCCCGAAAATTCTGCTGATTCAGCCCAATGAATTTTTCAGAAGCTCCGCCCGTGATCCTGCCGAGCGCCTGGCAGTGCTTCAATCATTCCCGGAATCCGTCTTGGCCAGCTTTACGGTGGCCGCTGAAAATATCTCCGGTAGCGCACCCACCGCAGCGCTGGTGGATGCGACTGATTTTTTTCTACGGGATGCGCACGGGGCTTCCGATGCGCTTAACGCTGCCAAACAAGGAATCTATAAGCTCGATGCCGCGCGCTCGGCGATCGCCATCGATGCGACCAAAGTGTTCCCGAAAAACACGGAGGTCGAAGCCATTCTGACCTTTGCCTCGGAAGCGCCCGTCCGCGGGTCGCTCGTCAGCGACGTCGCGCCTGATTCGCATGCCCTGACGGTACGCGAGCACCAATCTTTTCTAGAGCTGCCGCCATCCGGCTTCGCTGCGCGGCGCTATGATCCACGCGCCGGCTATTTTCAGTTCGAGTTTCGCGACTATGCGGCCCCGCTCGGCGCACCGCTCGACCAACGTTTCATCGTGCGGCATCGCTTGATCAAACAAGACTCTGCGTGCACGCAGTTGTGCGCGGCAGTTAAACCCATTCAGTACTACGTCGACCGCGGCGCTCCGGAGCCAATTCGGTCCGCGCTGGTAGAGGGAGCGCGATGGTGGGACCAAGCATTTCAAGCGGCGGGCTGGGCGCCGGGCACCTTTAGAGTCGATGTGCTTCCGGAAGGCGCCGATCCGATGGATGCACGCTATAACATTATTCAGTGGGTGCATCGCTTCACGCGAGGCTGGTCGTACGGCCATCCGGTGGCGGACCCGCGCACCGGCGAGATCATCAAGGGCAACGTGACCTTGGGATCCTTGCGGGGCCGGCAGGATTATCTGATTGCCGAAGCGTTGCTCTCGCCCTACGTGACGGGCAAGAAGATCACGGCCGATAACAATCCCATGCTGGCCATGGCACTGGCCCGTACGCGCCAATTGGCCGCCCATGAGACCGGCCACACCTTGGGACTCGCGCATAATTTTGCCGCCAGCGCATTTCCCCATGAAAGCGCGGAATCCGTCTCAGTGATGGATTATCCACATCCCTGGATCACGCTCGACAAAAATGCCATTCCCGATCTATCGGCGGCGTACGCCGTCAATATTGGCCTGTGGGACAAGATTGCAATCGACTACGGCTATCGCCAGTTCGCCGACGGCTCCAACGAGGTCGCGCAACTTGACGCCATTTTGAGCGCTGCTGCGAGATCCGGATTGGCGTACATCACCGACGAAGATGCTAGGCCCGCCGGCAGCGCGCACCCGCGTGCGCATCTCTGGGACAACGGCGAGGATGCCGCCGATGAGCTCAACCGCATGATGAAAATCCGCGCGGCGGCACTGGAACGGTTCGGTGAAAATGCCATTCCGACAGGCGTGCCGCTCGCGCAACTTCGGGATACTCTGGTGCCGCTCTACTTGATGCACCGCTATCAATGCGAGGCGGCCGTCAAGCTCATAGGCGGCCTCGACTACCGCTACCAAGTGAGGGGCGACGGCCAGATAAATGCGGCCATCGTTGCCCCCGAGGAACAACGCAAGGCGGTGCACGCCGTGATCAAGACCTTGTCCGCGGAATTTCTCACCCTGCCCGAGCCGTTGCTGAGACTGTTTCCGCCGAGACCGCCCGGCTTCGAGCGCGCCGGCGAGTCCTTACCTTCGCAGACGGGCCTGACCTTCGATCCTATTGCGGCTGCGGAATCGGCGGCCGATTTGACGCTCGCCACGCTCTTCAATCCGGAACGCGCGGCGCGGCTTGTGGAGTACAACAAGCGCGCCAATGCGCCTTCACTCGGCGAGGTCATCGATGCCGTGCTCGCAGCGAGCGGCTCGGCGCAAACTGGATCAAAGAGTGCCCAGTCGACGTTGAGCAGCGAAGTTCAGTCGGCGGTTTACGGCCGCACCGTCGAGGCGCTGCTCACCTTGGCTGCGGATCCGAAATCCTCGCTCACGGTGCGTGCCATCACCTATGGGAAATTGGATGGGATCAAGGCGCGAGGCGGCACGAATTCGCCCTTAGCGGCTTATCTCGCCCATCGTATCCAACAGTTTCAGGACGATCCGGCGAAATTTGTGATTTCAAAGCCGCTCGAGGCGCCCCCGGGCATGCCTATCGGCGAAGACGAACTTTAACGGGGGAGCGCTTTGGCCGCGACAATTGGTTGGATTGTCCTACTCCACCGTTACGCTCTTCGCCAAATTGCGCGGCTGATCGACGTCGGTGCCCTTGAGCACAGCGACGTGATACGCGAGCAATTGCATCGGAATGGCAAACAGGATGGGCGCCTGCATGGCCGTTGCGTGATTCGGCATTTCAATCACCGTGATGCCCTCTTCGCTCTGCATATGCGCTTTCGGATCCGCGAATACGTACAGTTGTCCGCCGCGGGCGCGCACTTCGTGCAGATTGGATTTGAGCTTCTCCAGCAGATCGTTGCTGGGCGCGACGGCAACCACCGGCATATCTTCATCGACCAAGGCCAGCGGGCCGTGCTTGAGCTCCGCCGCGGGATAGCCCTCGGCGTGGATATACGAAATTTCTTTGAGCTTCAGCGCCCCTTCCATGGCAATGGCCTGCAAGGGACCGCGGCCTAGAAACAGCGCATGCCTTTTCTCGACGAAAACTTCCGCAAGCGCCTGGATGGATGCATCGAGCTTGAGAGTCTTCTCGACGAGCCCCGGCAGCTGCACCA
The DNA here is from genome assembly GCA_030775645.1 of Pseudomonadota bacterium. GTDB lineage: Bacteria > Pseudomonadota > Gammaproteobacteria > Steroidobacterales > Steroidobacteraceae > Bog-1198. The sequence continues at coordinate 242,477 of JALYIT010000041.1, forward strand.
GCTGGGACACCAGAGCCCTTTCCTCACTTGCCGCCGGACCATTTTTGGCCAGGGCGATGGTCAGCATCATGAGCGCGGTCAACTGCGTCGTGAACGCTTTGGTCGAGGCTACGCCGATCTCCGGGCCCGCGCGCGTCAGCAGCACCAGATTCGATTCCCTGACCATGGAACTCTCGGGGACATTGCAGATGCTCAACGTCGCCAAGTACTGCGCTTGCTTCGCGTTGCGCAACGCCGCCAAAGTATCCGCCGTTTCGCCTGACTGCGAGATGGTCACGAACAGCGTATCGGGGGTAATCACCGGATCCCTGTAGCGGTATTCGCTGGCAACCTCGACCCGCGCCGGTATTCGGCAGATCTGCTCGACAAGATAGCTCGCGACAATCCCCGCATGGAAGCTGGTGCCGCAGGCAGCGATATGCACGGCCTTCACACGCTTGAAGATCTCAGCGGCGCCGGGTCCGAAGGCCGCATCGAGCAGCTTACCGCCGGCCACCCGCTCTTCGAGGGTTTGTGCGATGGCCCGCGGCTGCTCGTGAATTTCCTTGAGCATGAAGTGCCGGTATTGGCCGCGCTCCACCGCGTCAGCCGGCAAGTCGCTCTCGCGCGTTGCGCGAACGACGATTGCGCCGGTCCCATCCAGGATCTTGACCGAGCGGCGCCGAACTTCGGCGACATCGCCTTCTTCCAGGAACATGAAGCGGCGGGTGACGGGCAGGAGGGCGGCGACGTCTGAGGCGGCAAAATTCTCATCGATGCCAAGCCCAATGACCGCCGGACAGCCTTGCCGTGCCATGACGATGCATTCCGGATCCGTCTCGCTCAAGACCGCCAGCGCATAAGCACCCTCCAGCTCGCTCAGGGTTTTGCGAACCGCAGTCAATAAGTCGGGTGAGGATGCCAGATGGTGGTGTATCCGGTGTGCGATGACCTCGGTATCCGTTTCCGAGGTGAATGTGTATCCCAGTCGTTTGAGTTCCGCCCGCAGCGCCTGGTGATTTTCAATGATGCCGTTGTGCACTACCGCGACGTTGCCGCCGGATACGTGAGGGTGCGCGTTTTCGGTGGTTGGTATGCCGTGAGTCGCCCAGCGAGTGTGGGCAATACCGATCGAGCCATGAATGGGCGCAAGGTCCAAGGCCTCTTGCAGAATCCTGACCTTGCCGACCGTACGCAACCGCGCCAATGTGCCATGATCCAAAACTGCTACGCCGGCGGAGTCATAACCGCGGTATTCAAGCCGGCGCAGCCCCTCCATGAGGATGGGGAGCGAGTTTCGCTCGGCGACCACGCCGACAATGCCACACATATTCGCTACCAACGCTGCTTAAAACGGGGTGCCTAGTGTGCCCGACACATCGAGAAAATCCATGGTTTTTGAATCGCTACTCCGTGCTATTCGATATAGTTTGCTATATAGTATTAGTAAGTTTATAGTACTGGTATATGGACGATAGTAACGACAGGAAATTCCAAAAAGACCTCAACGGCGGCCTGGTTGGCTTGGTTTTACTTGCGGTGCTCGCCGAACGCGGTGAAGACCTCTATGGATATGAAATTGCTAAACGGCTGGCCAGTGCCAATCAGGGAATTTCCATTTTCAAGGAAGGCACGATTTATCCTGTCTTGCGTTCACTGTCCGCGGGAGGCTTGTTGACCAGCCGCATCGTCCCCTCGTATGCAGGCCCCCCTCGGCGCTATTACCGGATCACCGCGCAAGGCCGAACGGTGCTTGGGGAATGGAAACTGATCTGGGCCGCGACCCGCGACTTCGTGGACCGATTTACAGAAACAGAACCTTCATCAATAGGAACTTCGTCATGAACCGCAGCGCGCCTCGTTCAATCGAGCAGTACTTAAGACAACTACGCGAGGAACTCACCGGTGCCGATGCGGCACTCATCCAGGACGCGCTGTACGACGCAGAGGAATATTTGCGCGCCGAAGTGGCCGCGCATCCCGGCAAGTCCGAAGCCGACGTGCTCGAATTGATCGCCTCTACTTACGGTGCGCCCGACGAGGTCGCCAGCGCATATCGGGACACCGAGGTCAAAGTAAAAGCCGCGATGGCTACGCCGCGTAAGATTTCGAAGTCCAAGATCGGTGCCTTCTTCGGGGTTTTTCTGGATCCCCGCGCCTACACGTCCTTATTCTTCATGCTGCTGTGCCTCGCCACCGGAATTATTTATTTCACGTTTGCCGTGGCGGGCTTGTCGCTGTCCGTCGGCTTGGCGGTTCTTGTGATTGGCGTGCCGTTCTTTCTCATGTTCATTTCGGTCGGACGTGTGGTGTCATTGGCGGAGGGACGTCTTATTGAGGCCATGACCGGCGTGCGCATGCCGCGGCGGCCGGTGTATCAGGGCTCGGCTCTGGGATTCTGGCCCCGAATACTCGAGATGCTTAAAGATCCCCGAACTTGGACCACGATCGCGTACTTCATATTGATGCTGCCCATCGGCATCGTATATTTTGTCATCGCCGTTGTCGGATTGTCGGTGAGCCTGTCCTTCATCGCCCTGCCTGTCGTCGCCGTCCTAAGCCAGGCCGGGGTGTTCGGCCTGACCGGGGTCCAGGTTTTCTCGCAAATTCAGCCGGAGTGGCTATTCGATTCTGGGTTGGCCATCCCTGTTTTGGGCGTGGCGGGAGTTTTATTGCTGACATCGCTCATGCACGTGGCGAGGGGCATTGGGCGGCTGCATGCCATGTTCGCCAAGTCCATGCTCGTCGCGCGCACTGCGCCGAGTACACTTGAGACCGCGGAGTCGGGAGCGGCCATGGCGGTTCACTGAGCAGTCGCGGGCGTTACTAAACCACCAAGCGCGTGAAACAGCGCAGCGGTATCAGTCAATCGGCTCGCGCGGGCCTGTATCAGCGAGATCACCGCCTGTTGATACGCCTGTTGCGCGCTCAGCAATGCCAAATAACTCACCGCACCGAGTTCGAGCTGGTGTCGCGACACCTCCAGACTCCTCTGCGCGGCCTCCTCTGCCCTTCCTGCAGCATTCATCGCATCGGCATCCGAAGCGAGCGCATGCAAAGAGTCGGCGACGTTTTGAAAGGCCGTCAACACCGTTGATTTGTACATCGCTCCGGCTTGATCCAGCGCCGCGTCGGCGGCGCGTTTACGATGCAGCAAGGTGCCGCCGGCAAACAGCGTCTGCGTGGCTGTGCCGCCGATAGCCCAAAATCCGGTACCCGGCTTGAACAAGTCTCCCAGCAGGGTGGCCGTACTGCCCCAGTCGCCGGTGATGGTGACCTGCGGCAGCATATTCGCAATTGCCACACCCACCTGCGCGGTGGCCGCGTGCAGCTGCGCTTCGGCTGCCCGAACATCGGGACGTCGTTCGACCAGTTGCGAGGGGACGCCGAGAGGTAGGCCAATGGGAAGCACCAATTGATCCATTTCCAATTGCGAAGGCTTGAGTTCCGCCGGCAGGTGTCCGGTGAGCGCGGCCAACTGGTCGCGCGTTTGTTGCAGTTGGCGGTTCAGCGGAGGAAGAGTGGCTTCCAGTTGCGCGAGGGCCGCCTCCTGCGCATACACCTCGACCTCAGCGATCGCACCGAGCTTAAGCTCGTCCCGTAGCACGGATAAGGATTCGCGCTCCAGCGAGATCATTCTCACCGTGGCCGCTACTTGCGCTCTCAATGACGCTTCCAGGATGGCGGCGGTGACCACATTGGCGGTCAAGGTCAGGTAAGTAGCATTAAGCTGGAAGCGGGTAGCCTCCGCCTGCGCCGCCAACGATTCGACCTGTCTTCGATTTAGACCGAAGATGTCGGGAACGTAGCTCACTGTCAGCTGCGTAGTGAACAAACTATAAACCGGCGCGGAGGAAGCCAAGGTCGGCTGCAGCACGCCCACCGCGTCGCGATGCCGGCTCGCGTCGACCGAGCCTTGCACAACTGGGAAGTGGCTGCCGCGCTGCGCGGCGGTATTCTCAAGCGCCTGGCGCAGTGCCGCCTGCGCTGAGCGCACGTCGGGATTGGAGCGCAGCGCTTCGCCGACCAACTCATTCAGTTCTTCAGATCCAAACAACGTCCACCAATTTGTGGGGACATCCGTGTCCGCCAGAAATTTTTGCGCCTCGCCGCCGGACCCAAGCGCGGAGGCGGTTTGCGGGGCCAGCGGTTCGGCGGTGTAGCGCTCCACGTGCGGCGGCGTCGGCCGGTGGAAGTTGGGCCCCACGCACCCGCAAAGCACCGCTGCCATCCAGGCAAATTGTGCAGGCAGGCCTGCCCGCTTCATGTAGGCACCTCCTTGGGCAGTTCCTGCGCTTTCGAAAACTTCAAGATCAGCACCGGTAAAACCAGCAATATCAGCACCGGCGCGAGCAGCATACCGCCCACCACCACCAACGCCAGCGGCCGTTGCACCTGGGAGCCGATGCTGGTGGAAAACGCAGCCGGCAGCAGGCCCACGCACGCCACGATACAAGTCATCATGACGGGGCGCAGCTGCGTGCGGCAGGTCTGCAACATGGCGCTCGCCCGATCAAGGCCTGCATCCAAACTCAAGTGGTAGTACGACAAGACCAGAATGCCGTCCATGGCCGCTATTCCGAACAAGGCCACAAAGCCGATGGCCGAGGAAACACTGAAAGGGGTGCCCGTCACCCAAAGCGCGAAAATGCCGCCGAGCAGCGCCATCGGAATGACGCTCGCGGCCAGTAGCGCATCGCGCAAGCCGCCGAAATTCAAGTAAAGCAGCAGCAGGATGAGCGCGATCGACAAGGGTACGGCGATACCTAAACGCGCGGCAGCCTCTTGCAGGTTGCCGAATTCTCCCACCCATTCCAAGCGATAGCCGCCGGGCAGTGGCACCGAGGATTCCACTGCGCGCTGCGCCTCGAGTACCGCGCTGCCTAAATCGCGCCCACGCACGCTGAACTTGATGGGAACATAGCGCTGTTGGTGCTCCCGATAGACGAATGCCGCGCCGGATACGAGCTTCACGTTCGCAACGTCCTGCAGCGCAACCTGGATCGAACCGCCGCCCGTGCCAGGCGCCGCAATCGGAATGCGCTGTATGGCATCCAGATTCTGGCGGAAGGGCGCAGCCAATCGCACCATCATGGGAAAATGCCTGTCGCTGCTGCCTTCATACAGATCGCCGGCGCTCTGTCCGCCGATCGCCGCTTGCACAACGGCATTCACATCGCCCGGCGCGAGACCGTAGCGCGCGGCGCGCACTCGGTCGACGTCGATGCGAATGGTCGGTTGCCCCAATGAACGCAGCACGGCCAAATCGGCGATGCCTGGCACTTTGGCGAGTTCCGCCGCGACACTGTCCGCAGTTCGCTCCAGCGTTTCCAAATCGTTGCCGAAGACCTTGACGGAGTTTTCACCTTTGACCCCTGAGGCGGCCTCCTCGACATTGTCCTGGATATATTGCGAGAAATTGAAGTCCACGCCCGGGAACTGCTGCTGCAGCGCATTGGTCATGTCTTGCGTGAGCTTGTCCTTGTCCACGCCCGATGGCCAGCTGTCGAAAGGCTTCAGCGGCACGAAGAACTCCGCATTGAAGAAGCCCGTGGCATCCGTGCCGTCATCCGGCCGCCCGTGTTGGGACACGACCGATTGCACTTCCGGATATTTAGCCATGAGCACGCGCATGCGGTTCACGTAACCATCGCTTTCCTCGAGAGAAATGGATTGTGGGAAGGTCGCCCGTATCCATAAATTTCCTTCTTCCAGCTTCGGCAGAAATTCCAACCCCAACGAGCGCACCGCGAACAGCGCCAGCACGCCGATCAACGCCACTCCGGCGAAGGTGACGACGCGGTTTGCAAGTGCGAATTCGAGCGCCGGCTCGTAGGCGCGGCGCAGCCAGCGCACCACCAGCGTTTCGCGTTCTTCCATCTCGACTTGAAAGAGCAGCAGGCTCAGCGCCGGTGCGATGGTGAAGGTGGCGATCAGTCCGCCGGCGATGGCATAGGCGTAAGTCTTCGCCATCGGTCCGAAAATATGTCCCTCGATGCCGGACAAGGTAAAAAGCGGGACAAATCCGGCGATGATGATCGCGGCGGCGAAGAAAATCGATTGACTGACTTCGGCGGCCGCCACAGAAATCGTTCCGGTCTTGCCGCGAAAACCGCTGCGCACCCGGATGCGGTGCAAGGTACTGGGACCGCGCCCGAGATGCGCTGAGGCCTCGGCCAAATGCCGATATATGTTTTCGACCATGATGACCGTCGCATCCACCACCAAGCCGAAATCGATTGCGCCCACCGACAAGAGATTCGCCGATTCGCCGCGCAGAACCATGAGCCCGATCGCGAAAGACAAGGCGAACGGAATGGTCATGGCGACGATCACGGCGCTGCGGATATTGCCGAGAAAGGCCCACTGCAGAAGAAAGATCAACACGATGCCGGCGAGCATGTTGTGCAGCACCGTATGCGTCGTGACCTTGATCAGGTCGCTGCGATCATAAATGCGCTCGATCCTGACCCCAGGCGGCAAAATACCGCTGGCATTCAACTTGTCCACTTCCGCCTCGACGCGCCTGATGGTCGGGATGCTTTGGGCGCCGCGCCGCATGAGTACGATGCCCTGCACGATGTCATCGACGTCGTTGTATCCGGCGATCCCGAGACGCGGCAGATTTCCGACCGTCACCTCTGCGACATCGCCGACCACCACCGGGGCACCCTGGTTATTGCTGATCATCGTGTGGCGAATTTCATCAGCCGAATGTATCAAGCCGACGCCGCGCACGACCGCGGACTGCTCGCCGAAGTTCACCGTTTGGCCGCCGACATTGATGTTGGAGTTGCCGAGCGCCTGCAAAACCTGCGGCACGGACAGGCCGTAGCCGATGAGCTTGCGCTGGTCTATCGCGATGTCATAGGTCTTGGTCTTGCCTCCCCAACCCGTCACGTCGATGACGCCCGGAACGGCCTTGAAGCGGCGCTGCAGCACCCAGTCTTGCAGAGTCTTGAGATCGGTGACGGAATAATTGGCCGGTCCGGCGACTCGATAGCGGAAGATCTCTCCAATGGGGCTGGTCGGAGAAATCTGCGGCTGGGCGCCGTTCGGCAAACTACCGAGTTGCGACAGGCGGTTGATGACCCATTGCTCCGCTTGCGTGTACGTGAAGTCATAGGTGAACTGAACTTTCACGTCCGAAAGCCCGAAAAGAGAAATCGTACGGATGGCCTGCACGTTCGGGATGCCGGCCATTTGGATTTCAAGGGGAATGGTGATGTAGCGTTCGATTTCCTCGGCCGACTGCCCGGTGCTTTGCGTCACGATGTCGACCAGCGGCGGCACCGGATCGGGATAGGCTTCGATATTGAGGGTGAGGAAACTGGCCACCCCTGCGGTGAGCACCATCGCCAACAGGACGATGATGAGTACGCGCTGGCGCAGCGCGAAGCTGACGATGGCGTTCATGAGGGGGCGGGCGCGGCCACTTGGTCGATGAAAATACCCCCTTTGGTGACTATTCGTTCGCCGGGCTTCAAGCCGTCAAGTATTTCCACCAGTCCGTCGTTGCTTCGCCCGGGTCGAATGCTTCGGAAGCTGATCAGGCCATTGTCCGCAACCACCCATACGTGCGCCGCTGCACCCTCGTACACGATCGCGCCCTGAGGCGCGGCGGGAGACTCCGTGGCATCGCTCGTGAGAATGCGAAACGTTGCGAACATCTCTGGCTTGAGTGCACCGTCGCGATTGTCGATTTCCGCGCGCACCGGCAATCGATGGGTGGAGGGATCGACGACCGCGCCGACGTAGGTCAGTCGCGCTTTGAAGGTGCGTTTCGGGTAAGCCAGCACCCGCACTTCCACCGATTGTCCCAATTTTACGAGGCCTGCATCCGTTTCGCGCACATTGGCGAGCAGCCAGACGGTCGAGGGATCGGCGATGGTGAACACCGGCGTGCCGCCGGCTTGAAGGTATTGTCCGGGGCCCACTTGGCGATCGATGATCACGCCGGCAATGGGTGCCGCCAGCGTCGCGACGGGATCGATCTTCTGGGCGCTTTCCATCTGTGTGATTTGCGCAGGCGATCGGCCCAGGATGCGCAAGCGATTGCGAATCGAGTTCAGAGAAGTTTCAGCCGTGGTTAGCTCCGCCTGTGCCGCCTGCCAATCCTGCAAGCTGCCGCCCTTGACCTCGTACAACGCATGTTTCCGGGATTCATTGATGCGTCCGAGCTTCACCTGCGCGGCAGCCGATTCGAGGTCGTTTTGCCCCTGTACGAACTCGGGCGATTCCAGAGTGGCAAGCGGCGCACCCGCTTTGACGGTATCGCCCAACCCGGCGATGACCCGAGTGATGCGACCTGAAAAGGGCGAGAACACGGCGGTCGCATGATCGGCGTTGGCGGCGATCTTGCCTTCCGTCAGTTCCTCGCTGACGAACGCATGCGTTCCCACGGCTTCAACTGTCAGGGTTTTGAGCTGCTGGGCGGTGGGGCGAAATGTGCCGGGCGGCGCGGGAGCAGGTGCCGCCGGCGGGCTCGAGCCGACGATTCGCGGGGCCAGCCAAATCACGAGTACCGCGGTAACTGCCAATGCGGCGGCAATGCCCACCGCTTGCCATTGCCGCTGAGGAGTCCAAGCGCGTCGGACGATCGGATCCTTCCAGTCAGGCGGCTCCTTTGGCACTTCGCTCATGTCGAACCTTTTATAATGCCCACGGCTTCACGGGCCGGAAATCGGGCGCTTACTATGCGACGATCGGATCAACCATTCATTTCTTCAGGTACTGATGCACGATGTCCACCAGCTCTTCGGCCGCAGCCGCCCGAGGATCATCGCGGCCGGCTTTCGGATCCATCATGTGCTCGCGAATGTGGTCTTCGATTACTTCGGCAATGAATCCATCGAGAGCGCCGCGGCATGCGGTTGCTTGCTGCAACACGTCGGCGCATTCCTGATCGTTCGTAACCGCGCGTTCAATCGCCTCAATCTGACCGCGCAACCGTTTGATGCGGTTAAGGAGTTTGATCTTTTCTTTGGCTACGTGGCCCATGCATCGATTACCTCTTGATGTAGCATACCCTAGTAGGGTATATTTTCAAGTAGCGGGCCAACGGACGGATTCAACTCCCCGTTCTAGACTTTTGGCTTGAGCAAGGCGGCCTCGATGACTTCGGCTTTCTGCTTGCCGTCGAGCTTTTCAGGCCGCGCCCAGGCATCGATCGTGGTTTGCCTCGAGCGCTCCATGACCAGTTTTCCGTCTGCGGTGCTCGCTGTGATCGTGGATCCGGCACCGATCGTGGCACCGGCGCCGATTCTCACCGGCGCCACCAGCATGCTGCCCGAGCCGATGAAGGCTCCGTCTTCGATGAGCGTGGGCCACTTGTTGGCACCGTCGTAGTTGCAGGTGATGCTGCCGGCCCCGACATTCACGCCCTTACCTACCTGCGAATCACCCAAGTAGGTGAGATGGTTGGCCTTGCTGCCTGCGCCGATTTCAGTGTTCTTGACCTCAACGAAGTTGCCGATGTGCACGTCGCGGTGCATCACGGTGCCCGGCCTCAACCTGGCGAACGGACCAATGCGGCAATCGTGCGCCACCGTCGCATTGTCGATGACACAGTTTGCGAAGATCTCGGTATCAGCGCCGATCGTCGAGTTGGCGATGACGCAGTTGGGTCCAACCTTGACGCCGGAGCCTAAGTGCACATCGCCGATGAGCACCGCGTTGATATCGATAAAAACGTCGCGACCGACCGAAGTTTTGCCGCGAATATCGATACGCAAGGGATCCGCCAGCGTGGCGCCGGCCGACATCAGCTCTTCCGCGCGCCGCCGCCGGTACCCGGACTCCACCGCAGCGAGCTGGATCTTGTCGTTGACGCCAGCCACCTCCAACGCGCTCGCGGCCGCGACTGCGACCACCTTGATACCGTCCTTTGCGGCGCTCGCGACGACATCGGTAAGAAAATATTCACGCTGCGCATTGTTTCGATTGAGGCCCAGCAGCCATTTTCTCAAAAGCCCCGCGGGCGCGGCCATCAATCCTGAGTTCACTTCGCGAAGCTTGAGCTGCGCCGCGGTTGCATCCTTGTGTTCCACGATGGCGGTGACTTCACCTTGCGCATCGCGCAGCAGCCGCCCGTAGCCTGCGGCCTCATCCAATTCGACCGACAGCAGCGCAAGCGCGCCGCCCGCGGCGGCTGCGGACAATTTCGCCAGCGTGCTCGCGCTGATCAAAGGCACATCGCCGAATAGCACAAGCACCACGTGATCATCTGGGATGACGCACATGGCCTGCATCACGGCATGTCCCGTGCCCAGCTGATCGGCCTGCAACACCCACTCGACGTCTTCGTGCGCAACCGCGGTCTGCACCTGCACGCCACCATGTCCGTAAACGACATAGATATTGCTGGGGTTCACACTGCGCGCTGCGTTGATCACGTGCTGCAGCAGCGGGCGGCCGGCCAAGGGCTGCAGCACCTTGGGCAAGCTGGAGTTCATCCGCTTACCCTGGCCGGCTGCCAAAATCACGACCGATACTCGCATGAAGGCTCCGAAGTTGCGGAGGTCCTAATACTTAAGACAGGCTGCTAACGTGGTTTCTTGCGCATGCGATCTATGGCGCGCAATTGCGCCACGGCACGCAGCAGTTCGGCTTGCGCCGCCGCGACATCCACCTTGTCGCCGCGGCTGCGCACCGCTTCTTCGGCGCGCTGTTTCGCCGCAAGCGCAGCGGCCTCGTCCAGATCGCGAGCACGCGCCGCCGTATCGGCGAGCACGGTCACCTGGTGAGGTTGCACCTCCAGAGCCCCGCCGCCGACATAGAACACCTGCTCCTCTTGACCGTTCACGTGCACACGAACGTCGCCGGGTTTCAACGTGGTCAGCAAGGGCGCATGCCGAGGATAGATGCCGAGTTCGCCCTGCGATCCGGGCACGAACACCTGGTTCGCCTCGCCGGAAAAGATCTGGCCCTCGGCGCTGACGATATCGACGTGAATGGTGTTGGCCATATCCGGTCTCTACGACAGAGTCTTGGCTTTCTCGACGGCCTCTTCGATGGCGCCGATCATATAGAACGCCTGTTCGGGCAAATGATCGTATTCGCCGGCGATGATAGCCTTGAAGCCCCGGATGGTGTCTTTCAGCGAGACGATCTTGCCGTCCTGCCCCGTGAATACCTTCGCCACGTTGAAGGGTTGTGAGAAGAAGCGCTGGATTTTTCGCGCGCGGTACACGCTCAACTTGTCTTCTTCGGACAGCTCGTCCATGCCGAGAATTGCGATGATGTCCTGCAGTTCCTTGGCCCTCTGCAGCACGGCTTGCACGGCGCGCGCGGTGTCGTAATGTTCCTGGCCGACGACCAACGGGTCGAGCTGGCGGCTGGTGGAATCGAGCGGATCGACAGCCGGGTAAATGCCGAGCGAAGCGATTTGCCGTGATAGCACCACGGTCGCATCCAAGTGCGCGAAGGTGGTGGCCGGGGACGGGTCGGTCAAGTCATCGGCCGGAACGTACACGGCTTGGATCGATGTAATCGAACCGGTCTTTGTCGAAGTAATGCGCTCCTGCAACACACCCATTTCTTCAGCGAGCGTCGGCTGGTAGCCCACCGCCGAGGGCATGCGGCCGAGCAGCGCCGAGACTTCGGTTCCCGCCAGGGTGTAGCGGTAAATATTGTCGACGAAGAACAGCACATCTCGGCCCTTGCCCGATGCCTGCTTTTCATCGCGGAAATATTCCGCCATGGTCAAGCCGGTCAGAGCGACGCGCAGGCGATTGCCGGGCGGCTCGTTCATCTGGCCGTACACCATGGCCACTTTGGAATTGCCGAGATTGTCTTTGTCGATGACGCCCGACTCGATCATTTCATGATAGAAGTCGTTGCCCTCGCGGGTACGCTCACCGACGCCGGCAAACACGGAAAGGCCGCTGTACTGCTTGGCGATGTTATTGATGAGTTCCAACATGTTGACCGTCTTGCCGACGCCGGCGCCGCCGAACAGGCCCACCTTTCCGCCCTTCGCAAACGGCACCAACAGGTCGATCACTTTGATGCCCGTGACCAGAAGATCTTGGCCCCCGGCCTGCTCGTCGTAGGCCGGCGCCGGGCGGTGAATCGGCAGATATTCCTTGGCTTCTACCGGACCGCGCTCGTCCTGCGGTTTACCGAGCACGTCCATGATTCGCCCCAGCGTGCCCGCGCCCACCGGCACGGAAATTCCCTTGCCCGTGCCCTTGACTGTCAGTCCCCGGCGCAAACCTTCTGAAGGCCCCATCGCAATCGCGCGGACCACGCCATCGCCAAGCTGTTGCTGCACCTCGAGAGTCAGATCCACGTCATCGAGCTGCAGTGCGTCATACACTTTGGGAATCTGATCGCGCGGAAATTCTACGTCGATGACCGCACCGATGATTTGCACGATTTTACCGCTGGACATAATTGCTAACCTCTTGCCTAAACCGCTGCCGCGCCGCCGACGATTTCCGAAAGTTCTTTCGTGATCGCAGCCTGGCGGGCCTTGTTATAAATAAGCTGCAGCTCATCGATGAGCTCGCCGGCGTTGTCGGTCGCAGCCTTCATGGCCTCCATGCGCGCCGCCATTTCGCACGCGACGTTTTCAACGGCGCCCTGAAAGATTTGCGCCTCGACGTAGCGCATCAGAATGCCGTCGAGAATTTCGACGGAGCCCGGCTCGTAAATATAATCCCAGCGCTCCTGCAGCTCATCCTTGTCGATAGTCTGAATCGGCAGCAGCTGTGAAACGACAGCCTTTTGCGTCATGGTGTTGACGAACACGTTGTGCGCCAGCAGCAGCTTATCGAGCTTAGCCTCGCGATAAAAATCCAGCATGACCTTGGTGGTGCCGATCAAATCGCGGACATGCGGCCTATCACCCAAGTGCGTGACCGATGCCGCGATTTCCACGCCCTGCAGCCTGCGAAAAAACTGCAGGGCCTTTGAACCGATAATGCACAGCGAGACCTTCTGGCCGCGCGATTGTGCTTCGCGAATCGCGGTCAGGGTGGCCTTGAATAGGTTCAAGTTGAGCGAACCGGCCAACCCTCGATCCGAGCTGATGACGACGATGCCGACGGCCACGACCGTCCGCTCCACGGTGAAGGGATGCTTGTAATCGAGATTCACTTCGCGCAAGTGTCCGATGATTTTGCGAATCTTCTCTGCATAGGGGCGTGCGGCGCGCATCCGTTCCTGCGCCTTGCGCATTTTGCTCGCTGCCACCATTTCCAGCGCCTTGGTGATCTTGCGGGTATTTTTGATACTCGAAATCTTGCTGCGGATTTCTTTTGCGCCTGCCATTAGTTTCTCTTCAAGGCTTGGTTACAGGGTTGCAAAAAATTCGTCGCAGCTCTTCTTGAAGGCCGCTTCGACCTCTTTGGTCAAATCCGGCTTGGCATTGATGCTGTTCAGCAAGTCCCCGTAGCTGGAACGCGCAAAAGACTGCAGCGCGCTTTCGGTATCGGACACTTTTGTGCGCTCGACTTTGTCGAAGTAGCCGTTGTTGGCAGCGAATAGCGACAGCGCCATCTCGGCCACCGACATCGGCGCGTACTGCTTCTGCTTCATGAGCTCCGTGACGCGTTGGCCGCGCTCCAACTGCTTGCGGGTGGCTTCATCCAAGTCCGAGGCGAATTGCGAAAACGCGGCGAGTTCGCGGTATTGCGCCAGCGCCAAACGAACGCCGCCGCCCAGCTTCTTGATGATGTTAGTTTGGGCGGCGCCGCCGACGCGGGATACGGAAATGCCGACGTTGATGGCGGGACGTATGCCGGCATTGAATAGATCGGTTTCCAAGAAAATCTGACCGTCCGTGATGGATATTACGTTGGTCGGCACAAACGCCGTGACATCACCCGCCTGGGTCTCGATGATCGGCAGGCCGGTAAGTGAACCGGTCTTGCCCTTCACTCTGCCTTTTGTGATTTTTTCGACGTATTCCTCGTTGACGCGCGCTGAACGCTCCAGCAGCCGCGAGTGCAGGTAAAATACGTCACCGGGATAGGCTTCGCGGCCGGGCGGCCGACGCAGCAGCAGCGAGATTTGGCGGTAGGCGACGGCCTGCTTGGACAAATCGTCATACACGATCAGCGCATCTTCGCCGTTGTCCATGAAGTACTCGCCCATGGCGCAGCCGCCGTAGGGTGCGAGATATTGCATGGCTGCCGGCAGGGACGCGGAAGCGGCGACGATGATGGTATGCGCCAGGGCACCGTGCTCCTCGAGCTTGCGCACGACATTGGCGATGGAGCTTTGCTTCTGTCCGATGGCAACGTAGATGCACTTAACGCCGGTGCCTTTCTGATTGATGATGGTATCTATAGCCACGGCCGTCTTGCCGGTCTGTCTATCGCCGATGATGAGCTCGCGTTGGCCGCGGCCGATCGGCACCATGGCGTCGATGGCCTTGAGGCCGGTCTGCACGGGCTGGGACACGCTCTTGCGAAAAATAACGCCGGGGGCGACGCGTTCCAACGGCGATTTAAGCTTGGCATTCACCGGACCCTTGCCGTCGATGGGCATTCCGAGCGCGTCCACCACGCGTCCCAGCAACTCCGGTCCCACCGGCACTTCCAGGATACGACCGGTGGTCTTGACCTCGGATCCCTCGGAAATGTGCTTGTAGTCGCCGAGTACCACCGAGCCGACCGAATCCTGCTCCAGATTCAAGGCAAGTCCAAAGGTGTTGCCGGTGAATTCCAACATTTCCCCGTAGCGCGCGTCGGCAAGCCCATGGATGCGCACGATGCCGTCAGTCACGCTTACCACCGTGCCGACATTGCGCGCCTCGGTGGCAGACTGGAACTTATCGATGCGTGCCTTGATGAGGTCGCTGATTTCCGATGCCTTAATGGACATACCTTAAACCCTCTAGCAAATACTGGTCGTTAAGCCGTCAGCTCGAACGCGATGCGTTTGAGCCGGCTAAGCAAGGAACCGTCGATTACCGTATCGCCTGCACGCAGCACGGCGCCGCCGATGAGTGTGGGATCAGTGGCGCAATGCAGGCGTACCGTGCGCTTGAGCTTGAGCTCCAGGGCTTTTGAGAGCGCCTGCTGCTGCGCGTTGTCGATCGGCGCAGCCGAGGTAACCGTCACATCGACGACGCGTTCCGCCTCGTCTTTGAATTCGTCGAACAGAGCCGAGATTTCCGGCATATAGGCCAGGCGGTGATTCTGCGCCAGCGTGCGGAAGAAGTTTTGGCCGTGTTCGTCGATTTTCGGATCGGCAAGTTCCATCACGAGCTGCGCAAGCTGTTCACTGGTGACCGCAGGGCTGCCGAGCAATTCGTGAAGGCGCGGATCCTGCACCGCCGCGGCCGCCGCCCGCAGCATCTGCGACCATTCCGCCAGACGCTTGTCGGCCGTGGCTTGTTGGAAAGCCGCTTTGGCGTAAGGCCGCGCAATGGTTGTCTTCTCAGCCATGTCCCGCCGTCCTAGATCTGCGTCGCAAGTTGGTCGATCAAATCGCTATGCGTTCGCGGATCGATTTCGCGCTCCAGAATTTTCGACGCTGCGCTGACCGCAATTTGCGCGACATCGCGGCGCAGGCTGTCGCGAGCATGTGCCGCTTCCATACTGATCTGCTCTTTCGCAGATGCCAACAGCCGCGCGCCCTCGGCGGTTGCGGCGCCTTTCGCCTCTTCCACCATGTCGTTGGCTCGATGCTGCGCCTGGTCGATGATATGACCGGCCCGCTCGCGTGCCTCGCGCATGATTGCCTCCGCGCGTTCATTTGCCTGAGCAAGCTCCTGCTTACCCTTTTCGGCGGCTTCAAGGCCCGCCGCGATCTTGCGAGAACGCTGTTCCATCGGGCCTAAAATCATCGGCCACACGAATTTCATCGTGAACCAGATGAGGGCGATAAAAACGAGCATCTGCACGATCAGCGTGAGATTGATATTCACAATCGTCTCCTGACCAACACGGTGAGCGGCACTGTTAGTGCGTCAGACCGGCTGTAAACGGATTCGCGAAGGTAAAGAACAGGGCGAATCCGATGCCGATCATGGCAACTGCGTCGACCAGTGCCGCCACGATGAACATCTTGACTTGCAGCATGGGGGTGAGCTCGGGCTGGCGAGCGGCGCCCTCGAGAAAGCGGCCTCCCAGAATACCAAAGCCGATGGCAGTGCCGAGCGCGCCCATGCCGAAGATGATCCCGACGGCCAGCACGGTCATGGCCTGGACGTGTGCAAAATTTTCCATTCAATTCTCCTAAGCGAAACAGATGCGAACTTGCTGTGTTACCGAACTCGAGACATCAATGATGTTCCTGCGCCATCGACAAATAGACGATCGTCAACACCATAAATATGAAAGCTTGCAGCGTGATCACCAGCAGGTGAAACACCGCCCATAAAAATGCCAAGGCGAATTGCGCCACCAGAAGCGCCCAACCGCCGGCGCTCGACAACTGCGAAGCGCCGTGCAGCGTGAGGGCCGCCAACAGCAGAAAAATCATTTCGCCGGCGAACAGGTTGCCGTACAGACGTAGCGACAGCGAAATGGGACGCGCCAAAAATGGCACGATCTCAAGCAGCAGATTCACCGGAACCAGCAAGACCTTTACGAGGGGATTCTTTGCGGTAAAGGGCTGCATGGTGAGCTCGGCCAAAAAGCCGCGCAGTCCCTTCACCTTGACGCTGTAATAGATGATCAGAACGAATACCGTCAATGACATCGCAAAGGTGGTGTTCAGATCGGTGCTCGGAACCACCTTTAAGTGCTCGACGCCCACGCCGTGCGCCAGCGCGGGCAGAAGATCGACCGGCAGAATGTCCATCGCGTTGAACAGAAACACCCAGCAAAAAATCGTCAGGGCCAGCGGCGCGAGAAGTTTGTTGGTGCCGTGGAAAGTGTCTTTTACTTGCGTGTCGACGAACTCCACCAGGAGCTCGACGAAGTTCTGAAACTTGCCGGGCACGCCGGCTTTGGCGGTGCGCGCGGCGAAATAAAACGCCCCGCCGAACAGCAATGCCAGCAGCGCGGAAAAAAATACTGTATCCAAGTGGATGACGGAAAAATCCACGATCCCTTTCGGTTCCTTGTTGGAAAGGAACGTCAAGTGATGAAGAATGTATTCGTTCGCGCTGGTGGGTTCTGCTGCTGCCATTTCAATTCTTATGTATGTCTCATTCGCCTGAAATCAACTATTTTTCAGCGTCCGCGCGGCACATTTGTCCCGCCGAGCGGCGGCAGCGCATTCGCCAGAGCAACCCAAAACACCAAGAAGGTCGCTACATAAGTGCCGAGCATCGCCAGCGGCACCACCTTCATCGACTTCAGCACCACCACGAACAGCACGATGACGATAGCGATCTTGGCGGTTTCGCCTATAAAGAACGCACGCATCGCCCGCTGCCCATCTGCAGCCGATTTGCCGCCAAAACCCAGCACTGCCATGACGAGACTGGCGGCGGTGCTGATCCCGCCGCCGATCGCCGCAGATAATGCGGCGTGAGGACCGGCGATCAGCCAGCCCGCGAGGGCGCAAACTACGGTCACGGCCGCCTGGCCCAGTACGACGCTGAGAGCCAGCCGCCGCGCTAGGGCTAAGTCGATCGCAGCCAAGTCAATTCCCATGGAGCGAAGCTTCAGAACACTTCGCTGTGTTAGCCAAAAATGGCCGGCGCATTATAGAGAGGCCGCCCCGGTGCATCAAGGCGTTTTAGGCTCTTTTTCGCGCTATTGAATATGGGCCAGGATGCCCTCGAGCTCATCGAGACTGTTGTAGCTGACGATGAGCTTGCCCTTGCCGGACGCAGCGTGCTGAAAGGCCACTTTGGCGCCTAACTTCTCCGCAATTTCCGTCTCCAGCCGGTGTATGTCCGGGTCCACAGCCTTGGATTCGGTGCTCGAATCGTCCGCGCGCGGATTCATGATGCGCCGCACCAGAGCCTCCGTGTCGCGCACCGACAGGGACTTTCTCGCCACCAGCGTCGCCACTTCGATCTGCTGCCGGCGCGTTGCCAGGCCCAGCAGTGCGCGCGCATGACCCATTTCGATTTGGCGGGCCTCGAGCATTTCCTTGACCTCGTCGGTCAACTCCATCAGCCGCACCAGATTGCTGACGGCGGCGCGTGAACGCCCCACTGCTTCGGCGGCCGCCTGATGCGTCAGGCCGAATTCCTCGATCAGGCGCAACAGCGCGCGGGCCTCTTCCAGAGGATTGAGATCTTCGCGCTGAATGTTCTCGATGAGCGCCATGGCGACGGCGTCTTCGTCGGGGACATCGCGAATGACCGCCGGGATTTCCGACAGTCCCGCCATTTGCGCAGCCCGCCAGCGGCGCTCACCGGCGATGATTTCGTAGCGCTGCGATTCGGTCGGATTGGGCCTGGGGAGGGGACGCACCAAAATGGGCTGAACCAAACCACGCGATTTGATCGAATCGGCCAGCTCCCCCAGCGATTCGGTACGCATGTCCGCACGCGGTTGATACTTGCCCCGCTGCAATAAATCCACAGGCAGTGAGGCCAAGCGATCGCCCACGAGCACTTGTGCCTTCTCGGCTTCCGGCACGCCGGCGCGCTGCCTGAGCAGCGGACTGAGTTCAGCCAGTCCTCGACCTAAAGAAGGCTTTTTGCCGGACATAGAATTTCCCGTGAGATTGACCGATTATACGGGCTCGCCAGGCAGATCGGGCGCACCAGGCAGTTCGGGCGCATCGCGAAGATCGGGGGGGCTGGGAAGTTCGTCTCTGCGAATCATTTCCCCGGCGAGGGCCAGATAGGCGAGCGCGCCGCGAGACTCCTTGTCGTGAAACAAGACAGGCCTGCCGAAACTTGGGGCCTCGGCCAGCCGCACGTTGCGCGGAATCAACGTGCGAAAAACCTTGTCGCCGAAATGCTCGATCAGCTGCGCGGATACCTCGTTCGCCAAGTTGTTACGCGGGTCGAACATTGTGCGCAGCAACCCCTCGATCTTCAAGTCAGCATTGATGCTGTCCTTGATCTGCTCGATGGTTTGCATCAAGGCAGTCAAGCCTTCCAGTGCGTAGTACTCGCACTGCATGGGCACCATGACCGAATCAGCCGCCACCAGCGCATTCAAGGTCAGCATATTGAGCGAGGGCGGACAGTCGATGAGGATTATGTCGAAATCCTGGCGCACCGGCATCAAGGCATTACGCAACTTGAACTCGCGCCCCACCACCATGGTGAGCAATCGCACTTCGGCGGCCGTTAGATCCTGGTTTGCCGGCATCAACATGAAACCGCCGTATTCGACGGCGACCAACGCCTCGACGGCGCTGCAATCACCGAGCAAGACATCGCAGCTGGTGCGCGCCTGGGCATTCTTGTCGATACCGCAACCCATGGTTGCATTGCCTTGAGGATCCAAATCGACCAGCAGCACCCTGCGCTTGGTCGCGGTAAGCGATGCGGCAAGATTGACCGCGGTCGTGGTTTTGCCCACGCCGCCTTTTTGGTTGGCAACGGCAATGACCCGTTTCATGTCTTGAGCCGATTCATGTCTTAGGCCGATTCATGTGTTGCTCGATTTTTAAGCTTCGCACCAATTCCACCAGATGCCGCTCGTCGGTCAGACCGGGTACCTTCAGGCGATGAACCGCTAAAACGCGGAACGATCTCGGAAGCGCGGAGATCTCTTCGTCCGGCCTCTTTCCCTTCATCGCCAGCAATCGGCCTCCCGGCGTACACAAATGACCGGCATACGCCACGAAGTCCGCCAGGGAAGACAGGGCTCGGGCCACCACTGTATCGAAAAGTTCGAACGGCCTATAGGTTTCCGCTCGAGAATTGACGATTGACACATTGCGGCAGCCGATGCGCTCGGCAGTTTGTTCCACAAAGCGAGCCTTCTTGCCGGTAGCCTCGATCAGCGTCATCCGGCGTCGCGGGTTGACGATGGCCAGCGCCAAACCGGGGAAGCCCGCACCCGTCCCCACATCGGCGACACGCTCGCCGCGGAGGTAGGGCTGCACACTCAAGCTGTCGAGTACATGTTTGCGCAGCATACCGGGCCGGTCGCGGATCGCCGTTAAATTGAATTGCGCGTTGCCCTGTTCGAGTTCATCAACCAGCCGCAGCAACGCACGGCACTGCGCGGCGTCGAGCGCGATCCCAAGTTCTCGCGCGCCCGAGACGAGTATGTCGCGTTCAACTTCTTGCACAGGCTTACCGATCGAAGGGCTCTGACGAGTCGAGCTCAACGACCAGCTGCGCATCCGCCGCATCGGCATCGCTCTCCAGATGCGCGGCGAAGGTAATGGTGCCATCGGCGCCTTCGCAGGTTCGGCCTCCCGCCGGCGTGTTCTTCGTCCAGAGGCCGCAGGCATCGGCGAATATTTGCGCGGATTCCGCTCGCGCCAGGCGCACGCTTGCTTCGACCCGCGACAATCGATCGTGCGTAAAGCACACCAGGTATTCGGATGGCGAACGCGCCATGAATCGCGGCGCCTTGCCCTCGACTGCGTAGCACTCAGGGTCATCGTGCGCGGGTGCGCCGGGTGCCGCGTCACGAAACAACAGCACCTCGTGCACTGCCAAAGGAAAGTCTTTGAGGGCGCTACCGAAAGGAGCGATGAGAATCGCATGCCAATCGTAAGAAGCATCTAACGGGGGAGGTACGGCCGGCGCGGCGGGTTTAGGCGGAGGCGCCGCGCAAGCCGCCGCCATCAGCGCGACGGCCGCCGCCCGGGTCCGCCGAGCACAGACAAGCGTACCATTCATTCAGGCCTCAGCCAGCCGCTTGACGAGAGTGTCCAATTCCGCCGCGGCCCCGCTAGGCCCGGCCTCAGCCTCCGTGAGTACGCGCCTCAAGGCCTGCAGTGCGGTTTCCTCGAGCCTAGAGCAAGCCTTGGCGTAGTGCTCGCGCCAATCCGAAACGAGCTCGGATTCAAAGAATCCGTACTCTCGATCGTGGATGATGGCATCGAGCACCATCCCGCAGATGGCCAGTTGCTGAACACGAGGCCAGGGCAGCTTGGGCGCGGAGCAGCCTTCAGCGAAACAGCGGCGCAAGTAAGCCGGCGGGTCGGCGCTCGCAATGTCGTCCAGGAGATCCCCGACGTCGTACGATTCAATCAAATGCTCGAAGAGCGCCATCGATCGCATTATCCTCGCCGTGTGAGAACATGGGAATCATGAACCGAATTTATTTATCCTTGCTGCTCGTCTCGTCCATGTTGGCGCATTCCCCGCTGCTCGCCGCCACGAGCATCGAACGCGGCAATTTGACTTTCGACAACATCCCGGAATCTTCTGCGATGTCGAGGGAAAAATTGCAGAGCTATCTCAACGCGCGCCAGGCAACGCTGCTCGGCTGGTCGCCCAAGGGACAACTGCTGATCGCGACGCGCTTCGGCGATGTCGATCAGCTGCACTTGGTTGAACAGCCAGGCGGAGCACGCCGTCAATTGACGTTTCTGCACGAGCCGATTACTCAAGCGGCGTTTTCTCCGGATCCCGCGCGCAGCGCCTACGTGTATCTCACGGACGAAGGCGGCAACGAGAATGCGCAGCTTTACTATCAGCGGCTCGGCGAGCCGGCGAAACGTCTGACGGACGGCAAATCCTTGAACGGCGCGCCGATCTGGTCGAACAGCGGCCGCGAGGTCGCCTTCTTCAGCACCGCTCGCGACGGCCGTAGCTACGATATCGATATCATCGACCCGGAATCAGGGGCATTGCCGCGGCTCGCTTTGACCGCAGATGCGAGCGGCGCCGCATGGTCGGTGCTCGATTGGTCGCCCGATGATTCCAAGCTGCTAGTGTTGAAAGAGATGTCCGTCGCCGAGAGCTACCTGTACGTCGTGGATCTGAACTCCGGGCTGAAACGCGAAGTGGACGCATCGCCTTCAAAAGTCAGCATCGTTTCGGGAAAATTTTCGCGCGACGGTCAAGGCGTGTACCTGATCTCGGATCGCGACGGCGAATTCGCACGGCTGCGCTATGTGGGTCTCTACAACAACGACAAGACTGTTATTTCGGGCCACATTCCGTGGGATGTCGAGGAATTGGCTATTTCGCACGACGGGCACTACCTGGCCTTTGTCAGCAACGAAGCGGGCGCCGCCAAGCTCAATCTGCTCGACTTGCGCACGCATCAGGACCTCGCGCCGCCGCGTCTTCCCGCGGCGGGAATCATTGGCTCCTTGAACTTCGATGCCGAGGACAGGCGGTTGGCTTTCGGATTTGCGGCGCCCAATCAGCCACGGGACGCCTACGTATTGGAGATCGCCGAGAATAGGCTCCAACCCTGGACCCGCAGCGAAGCAGGACCGGTCGATCTTTCCAAGTTCGTGCTGCCGACGCTCAAAGCGTTTCCGACATTCGATCGAGTCGACGGTAAGGCGCGCCAGATCCCGCTGTATGCTTACGAGCCGGCGACGCCCGGTCCCCACCCCGTGCTCATTACCCTGCACGGCGGCCCGGAATCTCAGTTCCGCGCGGGCTTCGATCCTTGGATCCAGTATGTGGTTAACGAGCTTGGCTTCGCGGTGATCGCGCCGAATGTGCGCGGCTCATCCGGTTACGGCAAAAGCTACATGGCGCTCGACAACGGTATGCTGCGCGAAGATGCCGTAAAAGATGTCGGCGCCATGCTGGTATGGATTGACATGCAAGGCAGCTTCGATGCCAAGCATGTGGTGGTCGCGGGCGGCTCGTACGGCGGCTACTTGAGTCTGGCAACGCTGGTCAATTACGGCGATCGATTGCGCGGCGGCGTTGACGTGTCCGGCATTGCCGACTTCGTGAGCTTTCTGAGCAATACCGCCCCGTACCGACAGAACCAGCGGCGCGCCGAATATGGGGATGAGCGCGATCCGGGCATGCGCATTTTCTTGAGGCGCATCTCGCCCCTGACCAATGCCGATCGGATCACCCGTCCGCTGCTGGTGGTGCACGGCAAGAATGATCCGCGAGTGCCTTTGTCGGAAGCCGAGCAAATCGTCAACAAGTTGCGGGCCAAGGGCCGCGAGGTGTGGTACTTGATGGCGACCGACGAGGGCCACGGGTATCGAAAGAAGCAGAACCGCGACGCCTACTACGAGACCTTCGCGCAGTTCTTGACGGTGCTGCGCCAGTAGAGAAATTGCTCGGTTAAATCTATTTGCTGTCGGTGGTCGCGGTGGTCAGCGGCGATGCGTGATTCGCGAAGTAGGCGGCGGCAATTTTTACATCTTCGTCGGTGGCCAACAGCTGCGCCATGCCGTTCATGACGACATTCTTGCGGCGGCCATTGCGGTACGCGGTCAAAGCCTGTTCAAGATAGTCCTCATGCTGTCCCGCCAACACAGGTGGCTTAGGACTCAGGGGCGCCTCGACACCAAGACCATTCTCGCCGTGGCATGCGCCGCAAGCGGCTACTTGTTTCGGCGCCTTGCCCGGGGGAGTTGCGCTCGGTTTCACCGAGTCGGGGCCCTGCAGGTAGGCGGCGATGTCTTCGATATCCTGATCCGACAACGAGGCCGCCTGCGCGTGCATTGTGGCGTGGGGCCTGGAGCCCTCTCGATATTCGTTCAATGCCGCGATCAAGTAGGCCGCATGTTGGTGACGCAGTTTCGGCACGCTATAATCGGGGTAGGCGTTCTTGTAATCGACCACGCCGTGACAGCCGTAGCATGTATAAAACTTCTTCTCACCCTGGGCCCTATCACCGGCGGCATGCGCACCCATGGACAGGCTCAAAGTCAGCGCCGCGCCTGCGAGGCAGGCTAAGGGATTCAATCGAAAAAGCATCTAGTTCTCCGAACCTTTGAGATCAATCAAGTGCGCTGATGTTAAAGAGTGGCCGGGCAAAATGCCACTGAGGTTAAGCCGCGCGCTATAGAACGGCCCCGCTTCAAGCCGCGCGATCGCGTTTTTTCAAGTGCACCAGCAGCAGCGACACCGCGGCGGGTGTCAGACCCGGAATGCGCGCGGCTTGGCCCAGAGTTTCCGGCCGCACATCGCAGAGTCGCTGGCGCGCTTCGTTGGACAGCCCTGAGACCTGCGAGTAATCGATGTCAGCGGGCAGCAGCAGGTCCTCGTGCTTCAATTGCCGCTCGATCTCATCGCTCTGGCGTTTCAAATAGCCGGAATATTTCGCCTGCACCTCAACCTGTAATTTTACTTGTTCGCTCAGACGCTCGTCGTACCAGCCGGCGGCCGGACCGGGCGCCGCGCATTTTAGGTCGTCGTACGAGAGCTCGGGCCGGCGTAGCAGATCGAATGCATGGGCCTCGCGCAACAGCGGGGCCTTGAGCTTGCCGAGCAACGCCGCGTCGACCGCGGCGGGCTGAACGACGGCACGCTCGAGCCGGTCGATCTCCGACTCGACGATGGCGCGCTTGCGCTGAAAGAACTCCCACCGCTCGTCATCGACCAGCCCGAGCGCTCGTCCGTGTTCGGTCAGACGCAAATCGGCATTGTCTTCGCGTAAGGACAGGCGGTACTCGGCGCGGCTGGTGAACATGCGGTAAGGCTCAGTTGCACCCCGCGTGATCAAATCATCCACCAGCACACCAATATACGCTTCGCTGCGTTTCGGACACCAAACGTCGCGTCCCTGCAGCGCGGCGTTGGTGCCGGCAAGCAGCCCCTGCGCGGCCGCTTCCTCATAGCCGGTGGTTCCGTTGATCTGGCCTGCAAAATAAAGACCTGCCAGTAACTTGCTTTCCAAGCTGTATTTCAAATCGCGCGGATCGAAAAAATCGTACTCGATGGCATAGCCGGGCCGCGTGATGTGCGCCTGCTCGAATCCGGCGATGCTGCGCACGAATTCATACTGCACATCGAAGGGCAGGCTGGTCGAGATGCCGTTCGGATAGATCTCGTGCGTGTCCAGGCCTTCCGGTTCGACGAAGATTTGATGCGATTGCTTGTCCGCGAATCGCACCACCTTGTCCTCCACCGAGGGGCAGTAGCGCGGGCCCACTCCCTCGATCAAACCGGTGAACAGCGGCGAGCGTGCCGTCGCGGCACGAATGATATCGTGAGTTCGCGCGTTGGTCGCAGTGATATGGCAGGGCATCTGGCGCGGATGCACGGCGCGCGTGCCAAGATAAGAAAACACCGGCCGCGGCTCATCGCTGTGCTGCTCGCGCAGCGCCGAAAAATCGATGCTGCGCCCGTCGATCCGCGGCGGAGTACCGGTTTTCAACCGCCCGACCCGCAACTTCAATTCTCTCAGGCGCGCCGCCAGGCGCGTGGAGGGCGCATCGCCCGCCCGACCGCCGGGATGACTCTCAAGCCCGACGTGAATCTTTCCGCCCAAAAAAGTACCCACCGTCAGCACCACAGCTCGGGACCGAAATTCGATACCGCTGTGCGTGATGACTCCCACGACCCGGTCGCCCTCGAGGATCAAATCAGCCGCTTCTTGTTGAAAGAGCGTCAAATGATCCTGCGATTCGAGCATGCGGCGAATGGCGCGGCGGTACAGTTGCCGGTCCGCCTGCGCGCGGGTCGCGCGCACGGCCGGTCCCTTGCTGGCGTTTAATGTGCGAAATTGAATGCCCGCTTGGTCAGTGGCACGCGCCATGGCACCGCCAAGCGCGTCGATTTCTTTGACCAGGTGACCTTTGCCGATACCGCCGATTGCCGGATTGCAGCTCATCTGCCCCAGTGTCTCGATGCTATGCGTGAGCAGCAGCGTGTCCGCCCCGATGCGCGCGGCCGCCAGCGCCGCCTCGGTGCCGGCATGGCCGCCGCCGATCACAATGACCTCGAATTGCTTGGAAAAACGCATCAGGCTGAATCTAATCGATTTTTTGACAGGGGCGCGTACTCTAATCCTATGCCAAAAAAATCACCAGGGAACCATTGCCGCCTTGCCACTCACTAAGAGTCCTACAGGCTTAAAATCCAGGAGTCGTATGAGCCGCGATACGTCAAACACCCCGCCGACAAACGCACTGCGGATGCCCGGCGCGGAGGACCGGGGGCGCACGGACATCCTGGCCGGCGCCGTGATCGTCGCGCTCTTGTTGGGTCTCATCGGCATTTTTGACGTCGCAGCCGGTACGACGTTGCAGATCGGCCAGAGGGCTCCCGACTTTACGGCCCTTGATACCCGAGGCAATCAGGTTCGTTTGAATGATTACCGGGGCAAGACCGTGGTGCTGGAATGGACCAACGCGGAGTGCCCTTACACGCGCAAGCACTACAACAGCGGCAACATGCAAAATTTGCAGGGACTGGCGCGCCAGAACGACATCGTGTGGCTCACTGTAATTTCCTCCGCTCCGGGCAAACAAGGCTACGTCAATGATGCCGGTGCCGACGCGCTGACGCAGTCGCGCAAGGCGGTCCCCAATGCGGTGGTCTTGGACCCAACCGGTGCGGTGGCGCGTTTGTACGCGGCGAAGACGACGCCGCACATGTTCGTCATCGATCCCAACGGGGTTCTGCAGTACATGGGCGGCATGGACAGCATCGCGACTGCGGATGAAGCGGACATCGCACGCGCCGAGCCGTACCTCAAAGAAGCGATGATGGCAGTTGCCCAAGGGCATGCAGCGCCCCACGCAGTAACCCCGCCATATGGGTGCTCCATTAAATACTGAGGGAGTTTTACGCCCGCGGTGAACGGGTATAGTCCGCCGGTGACTATTCGCCGCGCCATTACTGCCGAACGCAAAGCTTTGGAGGCGCTGCAGTTGCGCGCGTCGCTCGGCAACGCAGGGGACCGTGAAGCGTTGCTGCGCCATCCCGACACCATCGACCTGCCGGCGGAGCAGATCCGGGCCGGCGGCGTATTCGTGCTGGAGCAAGATGGCAGGATCGTCGGCTTTTCCGCCATCCTGCCCCGCGATGATGGCGACACGGACCTCGACGCGCTGTTCGTCGATCCCGCCGCTCAAAGGCGCGGAGTGGGACGCGCACTGCTCGAGCATTGCTCCGAAGCGGCGCGAACCGCAGGCTCGAATTCCTTGCATGTCGTCGGCAACACGCACGCGAAGCAGTTCTATCTTGCCTGTGGTTTCACCATCGTGGGCAGCTTCGAGACCCGCTTCGGCGCGGCGCTGTTGATGCGAAAGCGGTTATTCGAGAGCGACGGGAATGCCGGCGAATTTGCCCGCCCATTTGGCGGGCCCTAAGTCGTGCACCGATTCACCGTCCGCGCTCACTGCCACCGTAACCGGCATGTCCTTGATCTCAAATTCATACACCGCTTCCATGCCCAATTCCGGAAATGCCACGACGCGGCTGGCGCGAATGGCATTTGACACCAGGAAAGCCGCTCCGCCGACGGCAATCAAGTAAACGGAACGGTGCTTCGCGATCGAAGCGATCGTTTCAGGCCCGCGCTCGGCCTTGCCGATCATTGCCAAGAGTCCCGCCCTGCCAAGCATGGTGTCGGTGAATCGATCCATGCGATTGGCCGTGGTCGGACCCGCCGGTCCAACCACTTCGCTGCCCACCGGATCGACTGGGCCGACGTAGTAGATCACGCGGCCGTTGAAATCCAAACCGTCGGGCAAAGGCTTGGCGGCCTCGAGCAAGGCACAGATGCGCTGGTGCGCGGCATCGCGGCCAGTCAAGAGTTTGCCGGACAAAAGCAGTCGCTCGCCGGGTTTCCAGGTGGCCATTTGCTGTTTCGTCAGACCATCGAGCGATACGCGGCGCGCCGCGGTATCCGCAGCCCACGTTACCTTAGGCCATGAATCTAACTCAGGTGGCGTCAGCGCGGCAGGACCTGTGCCGTTCAAGGTAAAGTGGATATGGCGTGTCGCGGCGCAATTCGGAATCACCGCGACCGGCAGTGACGCCGCATGAGTGGGATAATCCAGAATCTTGACATCGAGCACGGTGGTCAGGCCGCCCAAGCCTTGGGCTCCGATACCGAGCCCATTCACACGCCGGTAGATTTCCAGCCGCAGTTCCTCCAACGGTGTGTTCGGCCCGCGCGCTATCAGCTTGCCGATATCGATCGGCTCCATGAGCGATTTCTTAGCCAGCAGCATGGCCTTCTCCGCGCTGCCCCCGATACCAACGCCGAGCATTCCGGGCGGGCACCACCCCGCCCCCATCTCGGGCACCATTTCCAGCACCCAATCGGCGACGGAATCCGACGGATTCAGCATCGCGAACATGGATTTGTTCTCCGATCCGCCGCCTTTCGCGGCCACGGTAATCTCGACCTGATCTCCCTGAACCAATTCGGTGTGGATGACGGCCGGTGTGTTGTCGCGGGTGTTGCCCCGCTTGAATGCGGGATCTGAAACGATGGAAGCGCGCAGCTTGTTCCCCGGGTCGAGATAGGCGCGGCGCACGCCCGCATTGATCATGGATTCGAGATCCGAGGTTGCGTCCCAAGACACCCCCATGCCCACCTTGACGAATACCACCACGATCCCGGTGTCTTGGCAGATCGGGCGGTGCCCCTCGGCGCACATGCGCGAATTGGTGAGAATCTGCGCAATGGCATCGCGAGCCGAGGCACTTTGTTCCATGTCATACGCACGTCCCATCGCGCGGATAAAATCGGGCGTGTGGTAGTAGGAAATGTATTGCAGAGCGTCGGCGACACTCGTAATGACATCGGCTTCGCGAATCACGGTCATGGCTTACCTGAAAGTCCAACTGGGCCGCAAATCTACCAAGATGTGGCCGATGGCGGATAGCGAATCCCCTACAATCGCGCGCAGGGAGGCAAGCATGCGGCAGAGTTGGGCGTTTATGTGGGTTGGCTTGTACGTGTGGTGGGCCGCGCCCGCCTCAGAGGCGGCCCCAGCGTTGCCTTTGAAGGAATGCCGGCTGGAACATCCGCTGCGCCTGACCTCCATTCCCGCTCGCTGCGGCACATTGCGTGTACCCCTGGATCGCGAGCACCCACGGGCCGGATCAATAGATTTGAAGCTGGCCGTGGTGCCGGCGTTGAACCGCCGCAGCAGCGAACCACCCTTATTTCTGCTGGCCGGCGGCCCCGGGCAGAGCGCATTGCAGGTGTACGTGGCCTTTAGCGGCGCTTTCGCGCGTGTCAACCGCAATCATGCCATCGTCCTGTTGGATCAGCGCGGCACCGGCAGCTCCAGCGCGCAATCCTGCGACTACCCGGAAGATTGGCAGGAGCCGGTGGATCCAATCCCAGCGCTGCGCAAGGCAACCCTCGATTGCATCGCGAAGCTGGGACAGCAGGTGCGTTTCTATACCACGAGCATCGCGGTGCGCGACCTCGATGAAGCGCGCGCGGCTTTAGGGTACGAGCAAATCGACTTATACGGCGCTTCGTACGGCACGCGGGTCGCGCAGCTTTACATGCGCCGCTATCCCGCTCGCGTGCACGCCGTTATTCTGGACGGCGTCACCTATGCGCAACAGTTGATCGGCCTTGACACGCCCGAAGACGGCGAGAATGCACTGCATTTGATCATGGCGCGCTGCCGGCAGGCGCCGGACTGCGCCGCGACCTATCCGGAGCTGCAAAAGGATTTGGATTCCTTGCTGACGCGATTCGGTGCGCAAAAGGTCATGGTCACCATCGATGACCCGAACAGCGGCCTGCCGATGGATCTCGAGTTCAATCACAGAATTCTGGGAGCGGCGCTGCGCTTTCTTTCCTACAGCGCCATGCAAGCCTCGCTGCTGCCTGCCCTGATACATCAAGCCTCGACCAGCAAGCTGCGGCCGCTCGCCTCCCAATCCGTGATGAATTCACGGCAGATCGGCGATCAGCTGGCGAGCGGCATGCAATACAGCGTGATTTGCAGCGAGGACGAGCCGTTTTTCGCGGCAGCCAAAATCGACCGCGCCGCACTCGCCAAGACCTACCAAGGCACCGATCTCATCGATTCCTTGCACGAGATATGCAGGCTATGGCCGCGCGGCCCGGTGGATGCGGACCTGCACGAGCCCTTGCACAGCGATATTCCCACCTTGTTGCTGTCCGGCGAAGCAGACCCGGTGACGCCGCCGGCCGATGCCGAGCGCGCCGCGATGGGCCTTACTCATCACCGACATTTGATATTGCAAGGTGAAGGCCACGGACAGCTGGCTACCGGCTGCGTGCCACGGTTGATGGCAGACTTTCTGGACAACCCCGCGCCGGACCAACTCGATGCGAGCTGCCTGGAGCGGCACACGCCGGAGCCGTTTTTCCTGAGCATGACCGGACCCGCGCCGTGATCGAGGCGATTTCTTTGAGCAAGCGATTCGGCAGCATCGAGGCGGCCAAGGATGTCTCGTTCGTTGCGCGCGATGGAGAGATCACCGGCCTGTTGGGCGCCAATGGCGCAGGAAAATCCACTTGTTTGCGCATGCTGTACGGTGTGCTCACCCCTGATGGCGGCAAGGCTTGCATCGACGGTATCGACATCCGGGGCGAGACCTCCCAAGCCCGCGCTCACTTGGGCGTGCTGCCGCATGCGGCAGGGCTCTATAACAATCTCACGGCGCGCGAGAACATCCGCTATTTCGGCTCGCTGCACGGAATGACTGCACAGCGGCTCAAAACACGCACCGCAGAGCTGTCGCTCGCGTTGGCCATGGATGAGTTCATCGAACGACGAGCGAAGGGCTTTTCGCAAGGCCAACGCATCAAGGTGGCACTGGCCCGCGCCCTGGTGCATGACCCGGGGAACGTCGTGCTCGATGAGCCCACCAACGGGCTGGATGTAATGGCCATCCGCAACTTGCGCGAGATGCTGTTGGCATTGAAGGGGCAGGGACGCTGCGTGCTGTTCTCCTCGCATGTCATGCAGGAGGTGGCCGCGCTGTGCGATCGGGTGGTCATTATCGGCCGCGGCCGGGTTTTGGCGGATGCCACGGTGCAGGAAATTCGCGAGCGCAGCGGCGCCGCGACGTTGGAAGAAGCGTTTCTGCAGGTGCTCGGAGATACGGAAGGCGTCGCCTGAATGCGCACTTTGTTGGTGGTATTTTGCAAAGAATTTCTTGAGAACTTGCGCGATCGGCGCACGCTCTTGTCGGCATTGCTGTTCGGCCCTTTGTTCGGGCCCATCCTGTTTGGCGTCATGGTCTCGCGCATGCTCGAGCAAAGCGTGGTCGAGTCGGACGTGCCCCTAAAGGTGACGATCTCGGGAAGCCGCTACGCCCCGGGGCTTACTCAGTATCTCAAGGCGCGCGGCGTCAAGCTCACCGAAAAGGATCTGTCGGAGAATGAAGCGCGTGCCGCGGTGCGCGGCGGCACCTTGCAAGTGGTGTTGCTGGTGCCTGCGGAGTATCCGCAACTCTTCACGGCAGCAAAGCCGGCCCCGGTATTGTTGTTCGCCGACAGCGCTGATTCGCAGACGCGCAAGCTCGCGGACCGGGCGCGAGGAATTCTCGGAGCGTATGGCAGCAGCATCGCGCAATTGCGGCTCGAGATGCGCGGGTTGAGCCCGCTGCTCTCTTTGCCGGTTGCCGTCAACGAAGTCGATGTCGCCACTCCGACGGGCCGCGCCGTCGTGGTGCTGGGATTCATGACTTACTTCGTGCTGTTCGCGCTGCTCATGGGCGGCCTGTACCTGGCAATCGATTCGACCGCGGGCGAGCGTGAGCGCGGATCGCTGGAAGCGTTGTTGAGCCTGCCCGTGTCGCGCAGTGCGCTGGTGGGCGGCAAAATACTCGCGACCTGCGCCTATATGTGCATTTCGCTGGGTCTAAGCTTGACCGCATTCGTGTGCGTGTTTCGCTTCGTGCCGCTCGAGCGCGTGGGCATGAGCGCCAATTTGGGTTTTGAAACGGCGCTGATTTTCTTTGCGATCTGTCTGCCCTTCGTCCCGTTGGGCGCCACGCTCATGACCCTCGTGGCTTCGTTCACGCGGACTTACCGCGAGGCGCAGACCTATCTGACCACGGTGCTGCTGGTGCCGACGCTGCCGATCGCATTTGCCAGCATCTATTCGCTGAAAACCAAAAGCTCGCTAATGTTCATACCCTCGTTGAGCCAGCACTTGCTGATGACCAGCGTGCTCAAGGACGAACCGATACTGCTGCCGGATATTCTGGTGTCGGCCGCTGCCTCATTGGGGCTCGCGCTGTTGCTGTTCATTCTCACTGCGCGGCACTGGCGCCGCGAAAGCATGCTCGGATGAGCCGCCCACTGTATTAACGCTCACTAGTGTGATGTTTGACATGAAGAAATGAGGGGACTGCTGTATAGCGTTCTAATAGACCCTATGTATACTGTTACCCACTGCGTTAGGGCGTCTCGGGGGTATCGGCATGGCTGGCTCATCATCCTCACGGATGGGAATCGTTGCTTTTTTAGCAATATTGACCTTGTCTGCAGCGACAATGCTGTGGTTATTTTGGCGCTTTCCCCTGATGACGGCGATCATTACGTTGGGTGCATTCGCCGCGCTCGGCGTGCTCGTGCGCTTGGCACGAGCGGTTGATGTCGAGAGCATGGCGGATCTGGATACCAAGCAACGCGTTTGAATGTCGCCGGGCGACATCATTTGCCGATGCAAAAACTTCGGAAGATCTCGCCCAGCAGATCGTCGCTGGTCAGTTCGCCCGTAATCTCGCCCAACGCCAGCTGCGCCCTGCGCAGGTCCTCGGCGAAAAGCTCGAAAGCGCGGGTGCTTCTTAGATTCTCAGCGGCCTGCACCACGCAAGCTCGTGCCCGCTTCAGCGCATCGAGATGACGGCGCCGCGCCGATAGCGCACCGGATTCGCCACTACGATACCCCGCGCCGCGCTTGAGGTGAGAGCGCAGCAAGCTCAAGCCCTCGCCTGTTTTTGCGCTCAAGAAAACCTGAGCCGGCTCACATGATTCATCGAGACTCACCGCGGCGGCCATCAAGTCGATTTTGTTGAACACCAGCGTGATCGGCACGCCGGGCGGCATGTCCCCTAGCTCCTCGCGCCAATGCGACCCCTCGACATCGGCGCACGCGGCCGCATCCAAGACATAAAGCACCCGGTCAGCCTGGCGAAGTTCGCTCATCGCACGGCGCACTCCTTCGGCTTCCACTGCATCAGCGGTCACTCGCAGTCCCGCGGTATCAATCAGGTTGAGCGGCAAGCCATCCAAATGGACATGCTGGCGCAGCACGTCGCGCGTGGTTCCGGGTTGATCGGCCACGATGGCGATCTCCTCGCCTACCAGCCGGTTGAGCAGGCTGGATTTCCCGGCATTCGGTCTGCCCGCGATGACCACGTTCAAACCCTCGCGCAATAGCGCGCCTTGGCGCGCCGCATCCGTGATCGACTCGAAGCTGATAAAAAGTTTCGCCACGCGGTCGCCGAGCACAGTGCCTGGTAGAAAATCAATTTCTTCATCGGGAAAATCTATGGCCGCTTCCACCAGTGTGCGCAGCTCGGTGATTTGCGCTTGCAGCGCGCCGATGTGGGTGGAGAATTCTCCCTGCATGGAACGCACCGCCGCGCGTGCCGCGGCGGTGGTGCCGGCATCGATCAGATCGGCGATAGCCTCCGCTTGAGCGATGTCGATTTTGCCGTTGAGGAACGCCCGTTCGGTGAACTCGCCGGGCCTTGCCATGCGGCAGCCGAGCTCCAGCATACGGTTTAGCAATAAGTCCAGGATCAGCGGGCCGCCATGAGCTTGCAGTTCCAGCACGTCCTCGCCGGTGTACGAGGCGGGGGCGGGAAAGTACAAGGCCAGTCCCCGGTCAATGGGCTCACCGTCGCTGCCTAGAAAATTTGCGACTTGAGCCATCCGGGGCGGCGGCAAGGAAGCGAGAATCGCAACGGCGATTTGCGCTACCTCGTGTCCGGAGGCTCGAATCACCCCGACCGCCCCGCGCCCGGGTGCGCTGGCGATGGCGGCGATGGTATCGAGTGAAGCCACTAGGAGCGTGCTCTATTAGCTTCGCTGCTTGGCAGCCTCTGCTTCGACCACTTGGTTTACTCGCCATTGCTGCGCTATCGACAGCACGGTGTTGGTCAACCAGTACAACACCAAACCCGAAGGGAACCAGGCCATCATGCCGGTCATGATCAGGGGCATGAATTGCATGATCTTGGCCTGCATGGGATCGGGGGGCGCGGGATTTAATTTGAATTGCGCAAACATTGCGCCGCCCATCAGCAGCGGCAGAATGAAATAAGGATCGCGCGAGGACAGATCATTGATCCACAGCAGAAACGGCGCTTGCCGCATTTCCACGCTTTCCAGCAGAACGCGGTAGAACGAGATGAACACCGGGATCTGGATGATCATCGGCAGGCAACCCGCCAGCGGATTGATCTTTTCTTTCTTGTACAGATCCATCATGGCGCGGCCCAATTTTTCCCGATCTTCCTTGAAGGTTTCCTGGATCTGCTTCATGCGCGGACCCACCGCGCGCATCTTCGCCATGGAGCGGCCGCTCGCCTGGCTCAAGGGATAGAACAGCAATTTGATGAGTGCGGTGACGATAATGATCGACCAGCCCCAATTACCGACGATTTTGTGCACCCAGTTAAGCCCGGTGAACAGCGGCTGGGCGATCACCGTCAATACGCCGAAATCGACCGTGCGCTCGAGATTTCTGCCGAGGCCGGCCAATTGCGATTGCAGTTTGGGACCGACGAACAATTCCTCGTGGAACTGGGCGCTGGCACCCGCGGGCACCACCGTCTGAGGCCCTGTTCCCTGCAGCAAGTATTCGCTATTCAGCACCTGCAACTGATAGCGATACAGCTGTCCGGCCGCGGGCGCAACGGCGACGACGAATTGGTGTTGCAACGAGGCCGCCCAGCCGCCCGTGATGCTGGCCGAGAACTTAGCGTCCGAGTCGCTCTCCACATTGAGATCTCTCAACTTGTGGCCGTCGTACACCGCCGGGCCTTTGAAGGAATAGGTTTCGACATCGAAGTAGGAACGCGAGGCGTGTTCCCAATGGCCCAGGATCTGCGAGTACGAGGCCAAGGTCCGTGGCGAGGCGCTGTCGTTTTTCGCATCGTACTCGAGTGAGATCGCGTACTGGCCGCGCTTGAAGACGAAGGTTTTGGTGACGGTGAGACCCTGCCCGTCGCTCCAGCGCAGCGGAACCCGCAACTCATCGGCACCCGCCACCAGAACGTAGGTGTTCTGCTCCGAGGACCACTCCGCCAAATGGGTGGGCGCGGCGTCGCCGGCGGCGCCGGTGAGTCCGCTTTGCACGAGATGACGTGTGGTCGGCGGCTCATAGCTCAACAGCCTGACGGGAATATTCGGCGTGTCCTTGCGAAGCGGATACTGCAGAAGGTCCGCGCGATCCAGCTCGCCGCCCTTCAAATTGATATCCATATCCAACACGTCGGTGGTCACGTGCAGCGGCATGCGCGAAGTGGTGTCGGGTGAGGACGAGGCGGCAGGCACCCCCGCACGCGCCGGCGAACCGGCGGCCGGTTGCGAACCGTTGGCCGATTGCCCCGCGGCGCCCGGCGGCACTGTGCCGGGGGACGTCGTCGCCTGCGGGATTGACTCGCCCAAGCTGCTAGCAGGAGCCGCCGCAGATACGGCGGCTGATTGCGAGGCCGCACTCACCGGCGGCTCATAGTCATGCACCCACGTTTGGTAGTTCAGAAATAAAATAGCGGCGAGCACGCCCCAAAGCATCAGGCGGATATTAGGCATTTGTGAGTCTCTTTTCCGGCACTGGATCGTAGCCGCCCTCTGCGAACGGATGACAACGAAGTAAGCGCCGGCACCCAAGCCAAATGCCGCGCACGATGCCGAAGCGTTCGATTGCCGTGTGCGCGTAGCAAGAGCAGCTAGGATAAAAGCGGCAGTGCGCACCCAACATGGGACTCAACGCGAGCTGGTAGCCGCGAATGCTCCAGAGAAAAAATTGGCGAGGAT
This sequence comes from Pseudomonadota bacterium, assembly GCA_030775645.1. GTDB lineage: Bacteria > Pseudomonadota > Gammaproteobacteria > Steroidobacterales > Steroidobacteraceae > Bog-1198. Next base: position 278,113 of record JALYIT010000041.1, read on the forward strand.
TTAACATTGCTCGAGTATCGACTTCCAGTGCGCATCGAGGCTCGCGCGCAACTCCGCTGGCTTTGCCAAACGCGCCGCTTCACGTGCGGAGACGGTGATATCGACCGGCGGCAACGCATGTTGGTTCAAACGAAAGGACTCGCGTGCGAGACGTTTGATGCGGTTGCGTGCGACCGCCGTGCCGAAGGTGCGTGTCGCAATGCTCAAGCCCAGCCGCGGATAGGTTTCATGATTGGCCAGAACGGATAAGCTAAAAAATACATCGGCGTATTTTTTGCCGCGCCGCTTCACATTGCGAAATTCGGGCGGCTGATGCAGACGCTGGCGCGGCTCGAACTTCAGTTTACGGATCTAGAAAGCCTGTCGCGTTAGGGACAGAGGCGCTTACGGCCTTTGGCGCGCCGGCGCGCCAGCAATCGGCGTCCACTCTTGGTGGCCATGCGTGCGCGGAAACCGTGGGTGCGGGCACGATGAAGATTACTCGGGTTAAAGGTACGTTTCATAGCGCGACTCGGACGAAAACTACGGGTTAAATCAACGGTCTGGCTGATTTAAGAAAGGCGGCAAGGGTACTGAGCGAGCATGGATGTGTCAATAGACGCCCCTTCAAGTTGGAGCTAGACTCCGTGCCCTTTCGTGCATTTGCCCCATTACCCTCAAAACCAAGGAGAGCGCTCTTGCCGGAGTCGCTGTGGAACCGCTGTTTGCGAGTGCTCGAGGGAGAGCTCCCCGAACAGCAGTTCAACACCTGGGTACGGCCCCTGCAAGCGGTTGAGCGCGAAGGCGAGCTGAAATTGCTCGCGCCGAATCGCTATGTCATCGAATGGCTCGGCCAAAATCTATTGCCGCGGATCAAGGAACTCATTCTGGCATTTGCCGACGGTCTGGCCCCTGAAGTGGCGCTCGATGTGGGCACCCGAGCCGGCGTGATGATCCCTCAGCCGCCCGCGGGCGCCAGGGATGATGCGGCAGCGAGGGTTCGCAAGCTCGCGCCCACCGTGCTCGGCAGCCGGATCAACGCTGAATTTACCTTCGATGGCTTCGTCGAAGGCAAAAGCAACCAGCTCGCCAAAGCAGCGGCCATGCAAGTCGCCGGAAATCCTGGTAGGGCCTATAACCCGCTGTTCATATACGGCGGCGTTGGCTTGGGTAAAACGCACTTGATGCACGCGGTGGCCAACAAGCTCAAGGAGCGCAATTCCGAGGCGCGCCTGGCCTATGTGCACAGCGAAAGGTTCGTCGGCGACATGGTGAAGGCCCTGCAGCACAACACCATCAATGATTTTAAAACCGCCTATCGGACTCTCGACTGCCTCATGATCGACGATATCCAGTTTTTTGCGGGCAAGGACCGCTCTCAGGAAGAATTCTTCCATACCTTCAACGCGTTGCTCGAGAGTCAACAGCAGGTGATATTGACCTGCGACCGATACCCGAAGGAAGTCGACGGGCTCGAGGAACGGTTGAAATCGCGATTTGGCTGGGGGCTTACCGTCGCAATCGAACCCCCGGAACTGGAAACGTGCGTCGCCATCCTGATGAGCAAAGCCGCGATGACACGCGTCGATCTTCCGGAGGAGGTGGCTTTTTTCATCGCCAAGCGCATCCGTTCGAACGTGCGGGAATTGGAAGGTGCGCTTCGCCGCGTGGTCGCGACATCCAATTTTACAGGCCGGCCGATTACCCTAGAGTTCGCCAAGGAAGCCTTGCGCGATCTGTTGGCGCTGCAGGAGAAGTTGGTCACCATCGAAAATATTCAGAAGACCGTGGCCGAGTATTACAAAATTCGCATCGCCGATTTGTTGTCGAAGCGGCGCAGCCGTTCGATCGCGCGGCCGCGCCAGGTGGCAATGGCATTAGCGAAGGAATTGACCAACCACAGCTTGCCGGAGATTGGGGATGCGTTTGGGGGCCGAGACCACACTACCGTGCTGCATGCATGCAGACGGGTGAAGGAGTTGCGCGAGACGGAACGGCGCATCGGCGAGGACTATATGAACCTGTTGAGAACCCTAGCTGGATAGGGTAGGACAAGCTGTGGATGAACCTGTGGATAAACATATCCACAGGTGCAAGACAGGTTGCGATGAGGCTGTGGACAAGAGTTGAGGTGTTTTCGTGAGACTTCAAACTGTTGATAAATATGATGATTTTTGGCTTATGCACTGAGGTTTCGGTCCTCAATAATCATAATAATAATCTCTTTAAGAATCTTAAATCTAAGAATGCGAAGACGGTGAGCCCATGAAATTGACGGTAGATCGTGAGAAATTATTGAACCCGTTGCAGGCTGTGATCGGGGTAGTGGAACGACGCCAAACCATGCCGGTATTGGCGAACGTACTGCTGGGTGTCCGCCAGGGCCAGTTGTCCATCACCGCAACGGATCTGGAAGTCGAGCTGGTGGCGGCAACCGAGGTTGCGGTCCAGGACGCCGGCGATATCACGGTGCCGGGGCGTAAATTTCTGGACATCCTGCGAGCGCTGCCCGACAAGGTCTCGGTGTCATTGAGCATGGAAGGCGAGAAAATCGTGATCAAGGCCGGCCGCAGCCGCTTCAGCCTGTCGACACTACCCGCCGTAGATTTCCCGGTGATCGATGACATCAATGCACAACAGACAGTGCAACTACCGCGCAAGGAACTGCTGCGATTGCTGGAGAAAACCCACTTCTCCATGGCGCAGCAAGACGTCAGGTACTACCTGAATGGGATGCTGTTGGAAATCGATGGGCAACTGCTGCGCGCGGTGGCCACCGATGGGCATCGGCTGGCTCTATGCGAAACCGCCCTGGAAGTTAAGGCAAAAAACTCGCAACAGGTGATCGTGCCGCGCAAAGGCGTGCTGGAATTGCAGCGGGTTTTGACGGCTGAGGGGATCGCGGATGTGGCGATCGGGACTAATCACGTTCGAGCCCAGATTGGCGATATTCGCTTCACTTCGAAGCTTATTGACGGTCGATTCCCTGAATATTCGCGCGTTATACCGGCGGCGCCTGCTTCCGCCATCAGAGCAGATCGAGACGTTCTGCGGCAGGCCCTACAGCGCACCGCCATCTTGTCGAACGAGAAGTACCGCGGAATTCGCGTCACCGTGAAGAAGAACATGCTGACTGTCCAAGCTCATAATCCGGAGCAAGAAGAGGCGGAGGAAGAAATTGAGGTTGCCTATGAAGGCAACGATTTGGAAGTGGGTTTCAACGTGAATTACCTCCTCGACGCCCTCGCTGCCATCGATGGTCGGGACGTGGAGTTGGGCCTGACCGACAGCAATAGCAGCTGCCTGATTCGATCTCCAGGTACTTCCAGCGCGCGTTACGTCGTGATGCCAATGAGGCTATAGGCCGTGAGTTTGAGCCGGCTGCAGGTAACGGATTTCCGCTGCTTGCAGTCGGCGCAGATTGAGCTCGATCGACGCTTTACGCTGATTAGCGGTCCTAATGCTTCCGGCAAGACCAGTTTGTTGGAAGCGATTTATGTACTCGGTCGCGGTCGTTCTTTCCGCACACGCCGCTTAGACCATCTTATTCGCAATGGTGCCGAGCGCTTCGTGGTCTTCGGCGAGGTGGATACCATCAATCGTTGCATCCCCCTAGGCGTAGAAGGTTCTAGGACGGGAATCCGCGCGCGCATCGACGGCGATACGCCCTCTTCACTCGCGGAATTGGCACTGCAGCTTCCTGTACAGATTATTGATCCCGAAGTTCATCATCTCATCGAGGAGGGGCCCGCCCGACGCCGCCGATTTTTGGACTGGGGTATGTTCCACGTGGAGCAATCTTTTGTTGGTCATTGGCGCCGCTATCAGCAGGCACTTAAACAGCGGAATGCGGCTCTTAAGAGTCGCCAGCCCCGTTCGGTTGTTTCTGTCTGGGATAGTGATCTTCTTCGGTCTGGCGAACTGCTCTCGGAGGCTCGTAGCCGATATGTAGCCACGCTTAGCCCTGTTGCCAAGGCCATCGGTGAGAATTTGCTCGGAATGGAGTTAGCTTTGGGCTACCGACCAGGCTGGTCGAAGGACCTGACCATGTCTGAGGCCCTGACCCAAAGCTGGAATCACGATATGGAAGCGGGGGCGACACAAATTGGCCCACATCGAGCGGAGTTGGCGATTCGCCTCGACGGCGCCACGGTCAAGGACCGCGTATCGCGCGGGCAACAGAAGCTGCTTGCCGCCGCATTGCTCATCGCTCAACTAAAACTTTTCCCCGAGAACTCCTCTGTCCAGCCTAGCCTACTTTTGGACGATCCCGCGGCGGAGCTGGATGACGAGCGTTTGGCGGGACTCATTCGCGAGGTGTCTGCTCAATCCGTGCAACTCGTCGTCACGACCTTGCACAGCGAGTTTGCTGCGTTCGGATCGCCGGGTCGGCGCTACACGACGCACGCTGGGCGGATCGCGCCTGCGTGACGTTCCACGTGGAACTCACACGATCACCGAAACAGGCGACGAGTGTACAGCCCGGTGAGGCGACGTTGCGGCGCCCCAAAGCAGGCATTGAGGGTGTCAGTACTGTGGATAAAAATGTGGATAAGCCAGCTTAAATTCTTTCCGGCAATCCTCGAAAAAGCCATGCAGCTTCAAAAAATGGCTGCTTTTTGAACCGCTGATGCATTGCACTTTGAAACCTGGCCCATTGAACCAGATGAGTCTTGAATCTGGCGCCGCAAACCATTGATTATAAAGCATTTTCTGCGCTGCAATGACTGGTTTATGGCCACGAGAAATGTTAACATGGCCGGTCATTAATTAGGATCGAGCATGGCCCAGGACAACGTATACGATTCGAGCAAAATCAAAGTCTTAAAAGGTCTGGACGCGGTCCGAAAACGACCCGGTATGTACATCGGCGACACGGACGACGGCAGCGGGCTTCACCACATGGTTTTTGAGGTTGTGGATAACGCCATCGATGAGGCGTTGGCGGGGCATTGCGACCGCATATCCGTCACCATCCACGCCGATGAATCCGTGACCGTATCGGACAATGGCCGCGGCATACCCGTCGATATCCACGCTGAGGAAGGGCGCTCTGCCGCGGAGGTCATTATGACGGTGCTCCATGCCGGCGGAAAATTCGATGACACTTCCTACAAGGTCTCCGGCGGTCTGCATGGCGTCGGCGTGTCGGTTGTCAATGCGCTATCGGATATTTTGGAACTGCTCATTCGGCGCGACGGCAAATTACATCGCCAGGAATATCGCCTCGGCGAGCCGCAGGCACCCCTCGCGGCCGTCAGTGACACGGCGGAGCACGGGACGACGATCCGCTTCAAACCCAGCGCGCAAATATTCACTCATATCTCATTCAACTACGAGACCTTGGCAAAGCGCCTGCGTGAATTGTCATTCTTGAATTCCGGCGTACGCATCGATCTTGTCGATGAGCGCGATGAGAAATCCGAAGTGTTTCAGCATGAGGGTGGACTCAAGGCTTTCGTCACGCATCTCAATCGCAGCAAAACGCCGGTGCATGAATCGGTGTTGTGGTTTCAGACCCGCGACGGCAACACGCAGGTGGAAGTCGCGATGCAGTGGAATGACTCGTACCAAGAGAGCATGTATTGCTACACGAACAACATTCCGCAAAAAGATGGCGGCACACATTTGGCCGGTTATCGCGCCGCATTGACGCGTACCTTGAACAATTACATCGAAAAAGAGCTGGCATCGAAGAAGGAAAAAATTCAAACCACCGGAGACGATTCTCGCGAAGGACTGACTGCGATTTTGTCGGTGAAATTACCGGATCCAAAATTCTCCTCACAGACCAAAGACAAACTGGTCTCCTCGGAAGTAAAAGGCGTGGTCGAATCCGTGGTCGCGGGGCGATTGGAGGAATTCCTGCTGGAACATCCTCAGGAAGCGAAGGCCATCGTGAACAAGATCCTCGAAGCGGCCTATGCGCGTGAAGCCGCGCGCAAGGCGCGCGAGATGACCCGGCGCAAAGGCGCGCTGGATATCGCGGGTTTGCCGGGCAAACTTGCTGACTGTCAGGAAAAAGATCCTGCGCTCTCGGAGCTGTTTTTAGTCGAAGGCGATTCCGCCGGCGGCTCCGCGAAGCAAGGTCGCGACAGGCGCACCCAGGCCATCCTGCCGCTCAAAGGAAAGATTCTCAATGTCGAGAAGGCGCGCTTCGACAAAATGTTGGCCTCCGCGGAAGTCGGCACGCTGATCACTGCGCTGGGATGTGGTATCGGGCGTGATGATTTCAACGTCGACAAGTTGCGGTATCACACAATTTTGATCATGACGGACGCTGACGTCGACGGCAGCCATATACGCACTTTGCTGCTTACTTTTTTTTATCGGCAGATGCCGATCCTCATCGAGCGCGGTCATATCTACATTGCGCAACCACCTTTGTATAAGGTGAAAAAAGGCAAGCAAGAGCAGTACGTCAAGGACGATTTGGAATTAAACGCGTTGCTGCTGAATACGGCGATTGAAGGCGCCGCGCTACATGTCAATGCTGAGGCACCGCCGCTCTCTGGATTGGGTCTCGAGTCATTGGCGAGGAAGTATGTCGAGGTACAAAGCATCGTATCGCGCTGGGCCCGCCGTTACGACGACCGCTTCCTGGAGCAATTGTTGTATGTTCCGAAACTGACCACCGAGGCATTCGATCGAATCGATTCGCTTCGAGACTGGTGCCGTAACCTGGAGCAGCGCTTAAATTCGCTGGACGATGTTTCACGTCGTTACCGCGTCGTGGTGGAAGCCCTTGCGGGGGGCGGGCACCGTATTAATTTGCGGCGCTTCGAGCACGGCTTAACCTCTGAAAAACATGTGCCGCGGGAGTTCTTCGACTCCGCGGAATATCTTCGTATCGCGGAACTCGCGGAGACCTTAAACGACCTGATCGGGCCGGGAGGGTTCGTGCAGAGAGGCGACGACAAGCTCGAGGTCGCCAGCTTCAAGGCCGCGATGAATTGGCTATTCGATCAAGCGAAGAAGGGCCAGACCATTCAGCGCTACAAGGGTTTGGGCGAAATGAACGCCAGTCAGCTGTGGGACACGACTATTAATCCGGAAACGCGCCGCATCCTGCAGGTGCGAATCGAGGACGCAGTCGCCGCGGACGATATCTTCACGACGCTGATGGGCGACGCGGTCGAGCCGCGGCGGGAATTCATCGAGAAGAACGCGTTGAACGTATCGAACCTGGATATCTGATCTCGCGAGCACCGATCTTGGTGTGCTGAAGGAGAAAATGCGTGCGCATATTGTGTATTCAGCACGCCGATTTCGAAACACCAGGGACGATAGAGCAATGGGCGTCGAATAACGGACACAGCTTCAAAATAGAGAAGCCTTATCGCGGGGAACAGCTGCCTGAAACCGGTGATTTCGATATGCTGATCTCGATGGGGGGCCCGCAAAGTGCATTACGAATAACCGAGTTCCCTTTTCTACAACCAGAAATCGCCCTTATCAGGGCTGCTTTTTCGACGAATAAAAAAATACTGGGGTTTTGCTTGGGCGCCCAGCTCATCGGCGAAGCACTCGGCGCCAGGACAGAGACCAGCCCTGAAAAAGAAATCGGCGTCTATCCGATAAGTTTAACCGCAGAAGGAACGAATGATGCTTTACTGAAAGGCTTGCCGCGAACGATTCCGGTGATTCACTGGCACAGCGAGATGCCGGGAATGACCAAGAAAGCAGCAATACTTGCCTCGAGCCCTGGCTGTCCACGGCAAATTGTCCGCTACGGCAACAACGCATACGGCTTTCAATGTCATATGGAAATCACTCTCGATGGCATCAAGACGATGATGCAAGCGGTCCCCGAGGATTTGAGACCGTCCAGATTTACCCAGTCGCACAAAGAACTTCTTGATAACGACTATTCGTCCATCAATGCTTGCTTGGTCACGATTCTGGATCGCTTCGCCGAGGTTGGCATGCTCGCATCCGCTAAGTTGCAAACCATCGTTTGGTCCTCGCGGATGGCGGAGGCTGAAGAGTTCTACGGCCAAGTCCTGGGTTTGCCGCTCAAGGGCAAATCGCACGGAGCGGCAGTTTACGATGTCGGTGGCAGCGATCTTCGCGTCTCACCGGTGCCATCAACACAACCATCGGCGCACACGGTGGTGGGATTCTCCGTTGCGGACATCGCAGCCACTGTCGCCATGCTGACCAAACGCGGTGTCAGCCTGGAGCGCATTGCGGGCCTGCCCCAAGATTCAATCGGAATACTCAGGGCGCTGATGGGGCGAAGGTTGCCTGGTTCCGAGACCAGGATGGCAACCTGCTCTCAATCGTTCAATATGCGTGATGACCGCAAGATCGAACGTAGCACTGGTGCACTGGGAGCTGCGCTGATTGTTCATTTATTCGCCCTCTTCGCGGACTCTTGCGGCGGTTTTGCGCCGTCTTTCGCGAGAAAGCTGTCGAGCACCTGCAGATACCTGGCGGGCTCTTCGTAAGCAGGAAGATGCCCGCTTTTCTCGAAAAAGACGATTTGCGCGCCGGGTATGGAGTGCGCTATCCGCCATGCGGTCAGCGGCGCGACGTTCATGTCGTAACGGCCGTTAATGACCAGCGTGGGAAAGCGAAATCCTTCGAGCTTGGGGGTGAGATCGATATCCCTGGTGGCGCGCTGCACCGCTTCTCCGACGCCGGGCACGAAACCGAGATCGCCCATGTGGGAGATGTACGCGTCGCGCCGATCGGTCGAATAGAACATCATACGCATGTGGTTGACCAAGCCGGCCTGCGCTGCGGCTTCCTTATCCGACGACAAAGCCTTGCCTTCCCGCTCGCCTTGCTCTTCGCGGTCGGGGAAAACCTGCGGCAGCAAATGCACCAGACTGTTCCAGGACGGCGCGCTGGAATCGGACAGGATAAGCCGTGCGACATGCTCGGGGTGCGCCGCTGCGTAAGCCATCGCGATCATGCCGCCGAAGGAGTCACCCAGGACCGCGACACGACCGAGGGAAAGGGCATTGCGAATGGCGTCCAGGTCGGCGACCTGCGCCTCCATGCTTTGCGGGGCATGGGCTTGCATGCGCTTGGACTCGCCGGTGCCGCGTTGGTCGTAAAGAACCACCAGCCGATGCGCCGCGACACGCTGCCATAAATCATTTTGCATCATGTAGGCGTGAGACAGGCCCGGGCCGCCGTTGACCGCGATCAGGGGAATTCCCCTGCCGGGCGCCCCGAGTACCTCATATCCCAAATCCACCTCGGCGGTGTGGACCGATCCAGTGCGGTGTGGGACCTGTGCGCAAACCAAGAATGGCGCCAACATCGCGAGTACCAGCAAAAACTTCGACATACACCCCCGGATAAATACCCTGGCATCGCTGCGGCCCGACTCTTGCCGGCACCTAAGATTAGCTGCTACGCAGACTTTCGGTGGGGAAATTGGGCTGGGCCATGAACCGGCGGGCGTAATCCGTTATCGTATCTTCCCATGCCTGTTCAAGACTGGATTAAAAAGGGCCGCGAACTCGGTGCGAGCGATTTGCATATGGAAGCGGACGCCCCACCGGTCGCCCGTGTCAGAGGACAGCTCTCACCCATCGGTCCGCCAGTGGCCGCAGCGCAAGTGCTGGAGGCCGCGCGCCAATTGCTGGGCCGCGATGGCTGGACTCAATTTCTGGCGCGAGGCTCCGCCGATCTTTCGCGGACTTTGGCGGGCGTTAGGTGCCGCATCAATATTTTCCAAACAGTGCGCGGCGTCGCCATGGCCGTTCGTCTTCTAAGTGCGTTTCAAAACAATCTTCGCGCCTGCAACCTGCATCCCGACCTCAAGAAACTGACCGAGGCTACGACGGGTTTGATTGTATTGTCCGGGCCTACGGGGAGCGGAAAGTCCACCACGCTCGCCGCGCTCATCGAAGAAATCAATGCCGCGAGCGAGCGCAACATCATTGCAATCGAAAGCCCCATCGAGTACCTCTTCACCAATCGACGATCCTTCATACGGCAAAGGGAGGTCCCAACACACTCTCCCAGCTACGAGCAGGCCCTGATCGATGCCCTGCGCGAAAACCCGGACGTGCTCGTCATCGGGGAGATGAGATCGCCCGAAGTGATGCGGCTCACCCTCAACGCGGCTGAGACCGGTCACTTGGTTATTGCGACCATGCACTCGGCAACGTGCGCCGAGGCCTTAACGCGCATGTGCATGTCATTCCCGGCGGAGATACAGGGCAGTATCCGCGCGCAACTGGCCGATTGCTTCGTGGCACTGGTTTGCCAACGGCTGGATTTCTTGAGCGAATTCCGGCTGCGCGTTCCGGTATGCGAAATCCTTTTGCCGAGTGCTGCCTCGAAGGGAACGATTCGAGGCGGTCAGTTCAGCCAGATAGCCAACGTCCTCCAAACGGGCGGCGAGGCCGGTATGTGGAACTTCGACCGCTACGAACGCTGGATCGCGCAGAAGAAGGATTGGGTATCCCCCACACTGGCGGGGCCGTTACCGCAGGAGCGCGCCCCGCCCGCGCCGCCGAAGATTCAACGCCGCGAGAGTATGCCTGTACAAATAGATGACCTGCTGGAAATACCGATCGAAGAAGAGGTCGATTTAAACGAATTGGCCAAATACATCGAACGCGGGACGCGGCCGCCGGACTGAAAGGGGCGGTAAGTGCTGGTCGTAATGCGGTGCCGCTGCGGGGATTGCAGCAGAGATTATTCCAATTGCAGATCGCGCATGGCCGGCGCGGCGAAAGCAACGCCGCCGTCGACGGTCAGCGTGGATCCGATTACGTAATCCCCTGCCCGCGAAGCTAAAAATATGGCAGCGCCCGCCATATCTTCGTCGCTACCCACGCGCCGCGCCGGAATATGCTTCGCGACCTCCTCGGCGTGATCACGCGCGTCCTTGTTCATATCGGACTTGAACGCACCCGGCGCTATCGCGCTCACATAGATGTTGTCCTTGACCAGGCGCGCGGCCATGAGGCGCGTAAGCTGGATCAAGCCGGCCTTGCTGGTCACGTATGAATATGTTTCGCGATGCGTAAGATAAATGCCGTCGATCGAGGCGATGTTGATCACTTTCGCAGGGCGTGCTGCACTCGCCGCCTTGCGCAAAGCCGGCGCTAAGGCTTGCGTCAAAAAGAATGGCGTCTTGGCATTGAGGCTGAGCACTTTGTCCCAGCCTTCTTCGGGAAATTCATCGAAGGCTGCGCCCCACGCGGCGCCGGCGTTGTTCACCAGTATGTCTATTTTGGGTTCGCGAGCCATGACGGCGGTGGCGAGTTCTTTGGCGCCGGCAACGCTCGCCACATTCATCGGAATGGAGATGCAGGTGCCGCCGTCTTTGGATAATTCCTTTGCTGTCTGGTTGCACGCCTCGGCCTTGCGGGCGGATATGTACACTTTTGCGCCTTGCGCAATGAATCCCTCTGCAATCATTTTGCCGATGCCGCGCGATCCGCCCGTAATCAGCGCAACACGTCCTTTGAGCGAAAATAGGTCCTGGGTATTCATAACGGTCCTTGAGGCAACGGCTGGCTATTCTAGCGCAAGCGTAGCGAAGCCAGCCGACGCCGCTCGATTACCGGGCGGCTTGTCTATCCTGCGGCCATCGCTCATGGCACAACGCCAGGAAACGCGTCCCTGCCTGCGACATCGGTCGATGCTTCAAGGCATAGGCTCCCACCTGGCGATCGATGCTGGAGTACGGCAGACCCGGAACGGGTACCAATTGCGGCGGTACGGTCGACACAAGATCCGATACATACGTGACGCCCTTGCCATCAGCAACCAGCGCGAGTCGCAATTCCATATGGCTGACCTCCCACACCGAACCGAACGCATCGCGCAGCCGTTCCCCCGTTGCGCGGGGAGCGGAATCGTCGAGAAAAGAGGTGAGCAGCGGCAGGCCGCGCAGGGTGCTAATCGGATCCCGCAGCAGCGCCGCGCACGCTGGGTGATCGCGCGCGATCATCAGCTGCCTGGTTTCGGAAAAGCAGGGATGCAAGGCAAAATGCGCGGGCATGGTGTGGTGGAACGGTCCGAAGCCCAGCTCCCATCGGCCTTCAGCGACGCCGTGCACGATTTCGCGGCTGGGTGCGACGACCACCTTGAGGCGCGTGAGCGGATTGCGCTCGCAGAATTCTTTGAGCAACGCGACGCCGATCCGCGAGTTGGCGGCCGGAGAGAGGGCCAGGGACAGAGTCGATAGCGCGCCGGACTTGATTTGGCTGATATCCGCGAGCGTCTCGCGTTCTTCGTTCAACGTCGCCTCGGCAAAGCGCAACAGCCGAATGCCAGCCTCCGTGGGCTGCGGCGGATTGCTTCGACGCAACAATGTGGTTCCCAGGCGATGCTCAAGATTGGCGACGGTCTGGCTCACGGCGGATTGCGACAGATCAAGACGCTCCGCGGCGCGACTGAAGCCACCGGCTTCGATGACCGCATGGAAGCAGCGCAACTCATTACGTTCAATCGGCATAAGTGCAGGATAACCGACCGAGGCTTAGGTTATCCGCCGCCGTGATACTTCCATCAGTTGCGCTATCTGGTTCCACGGGCACTCGCGGCGTTAAGTTCTTCCCCGGAGGTATCTATGAGCGCAGTGGTCGATATCAAAAAAGGGCTCGAGGGCGTGGTGGTTGACAGTACCTCGATTTCGCTGGTCGATGGTGAGGCCGGGCGCCTGTATTACCGCGGGCACCCCATCGAGAAGCTGATCCAGAAGCCCTTTGCGGCCGCGGCACACCTGGTGGTATTCGGCGATTTGCCGGACGGTGCCCGCCTGCAGGAATTCGAGGAGTTTTTATGGGATGCCGGGCGATTGCCGCAAGGGCTCGTCAGCGCGCTCGAGCGATTGGCCGCATTGGGTGGGCATCCGATGGCCACGCTGCAGGCGCTCATGCCTTTGATGGCGTTGGCCCCGCCAGCGCGAATGATGGGACGTACTGCCGACGAACAAGAGGCCCTGGTGATTGCAGCACGGCTGCCGACTGCGCACGCCATGCTCGCGGCCATGCGCGCCGGCAGAACACCGACACGATATCCCGAGACCCGCCGCTTCGGCGAGCGCTTCCTCGAGCTGCTGCGTGATCGAAAGCCTACGGACAAGGAAGTCGACATCTTTGAACAGACTCAGATTTTGCAAATCGATCACAGCTTCAATGCCAGTACTTTCACTGCGCGCGTCGTGAGTTCAACGCTGGCACCTCCGGCCTCCGCGCTCGCGGCGGCCATGGGTTCGCTTTATGGCCCGTTGCATGGTGCGGCTGATCAGGGCGCGCTAGAAATGGCCGAGGAAGTGGCAGACCCTGAACGAGCGGCCGATTTCGTGGCGAAATGTCTTGCCGAGGGCCGGCTCGTGATGGGTATGGGCCATCGGGAATATCGCGTGGTCGATCCGCGCTCGAAAATCGTCAAACTGCTCGCCGAGCAAATCGCGTCGCAGCCTCGCGAGAAGCATTTGATCGAAACACTGAAGGCCGTCGATGAAGCCTTTGTTGCGCAAACCGCGCACAAGAAGCGCTCGCTCCGGGCCAACCTCGAGTTCTACAAAGGTGTGGTTTATCTATCGCTGGGACTGCCCAAGGATTTCTTCACGGCGACATTCGCGATCGCGCGCATTTTTGGTTGGTCGGCCCACATCGTGGAACAACGCAAGGACAACAGAATCGTAAGGCCGTCCGCGAATTACATTGGTCGTGCTCCCCTGCCCGATTGATCGTCAGTTCATGCATTCAATCCGTTAATATTGAATGGATGCGCTTTTCCGACACACTGAATACCATTGCCGCGCACGAGAAAGGCTGGACCGCCGTCATCGGCGAGGACTGGTCCCAGGGACGCGCAACCTTTGGCGGCATGGTTGCGGCGCTCGGCAACGAGGCCATGCGCCGCTTGGTGCCCGCCGATCGGCAGTTGCGAAGTCTGGAGACTATTTTTGTGGGTCCCGCGCTCGCCGGCGCCGTGCAAATTGAGGCCGAAGTGTTGCGCACGGGAAAGTCCGTCACGATAGCCAGTGCACGGTTGTGGAGTGGCAACCAGGTCGCCGCGACCTTTACCGGCGTTTACGGTGCGCCGCGCAGCGCAGCTATTTCCATTACGCCGCCGGCAGCAAGCGAGGTGCGCAGCGGGGATTTTTTGGAACCGCCTTTTTCCCGCATGCGGCCGCCATTCGCGCAGCACTTTGGTCAACGATGGGCCGCGGGCATCCATCCCTTCGCAGGCTCGACCCTGACCTCATGCAAAACATTCGTGCGTCACAAGGACGGCCTCGCCATGACTGAATCCCACGTGGTGGCACTCGTGGATTGCATACCGTCCGTGGTTTTACAGATGATGAACACGCCCGCGCCGTCCAGCTCGCTGACATGGACGCTTCAGTTTCTGAAACACGATTTCCCTTTCGCACCCGACGCCTGGTGGCGAATCGATGCCGAAGTCAATTCCGCCGGAGAGGGCTATTCCTGCGAGTCCAGCGTCTTGTTCGACCCGACGGGAGCGCCGGTTGCGCTCAGCCGGCAAATGGTGGCGGTGTTCGGATAGAAAGCCGCGGCTATTTGCCGACGAATATGCTTTTCGGCAACCTGACGTGGACACCGAGGTTGGGTTTGTCCACGAGCTGTGTCACGGCCACATTGCCAGCGATGCTCACCAGTTGATAAGCCTGATGACGCGTGAGCTTCTTTTCCGCGACCAGGAAATCCACCATCTCCTGAATGGCCGCCTTGGTCGCGATCGCGAGATCCGGATCCGTGGCCATGCTGATGTAATCGCTGGCGGTTTCCGCGCGCGGCCATTTGAGTTTCATGTCCTTGCGCACGGTCAGCTGCAGGCGCCCGCGCAAAGAAGTTTCAATGGCGGTCTGGTCCACTTCGCCGTCACCCTGCGCCGCATGCCCATCGCCGATTTCAAATAGCGCGCCGGCCGCGAACACCGGGATATAGAGCGTGCTGCCTGCGACCAGTTCGCGGTTGTCCAAATTGCCGGCATGCCGGCCCGGCGGATTACTGCTGACGCGGCCCAGTTCGGGCGCGGGCGCAACACCTAAGCTGCCATAGAAGGGCTTTAGCGGTATCACGATCCCGGGAAGGAATTCCGCCGTCATCTTCTTGCGGTCCAGCGCAATAATCTTGGAGGGCGCGCCGCTTTCGCAATTCTCCGGTAGGTAGCCGTTGCAGCCGTTATAGCCGTAATCCAGGGGCAGATCGATGGAGAGAAGCTTTACTTCCAGCACGTCGCCGGGTGCGGCCCCCTCCACGTAGACCGGGCCGGTGAGAATATGCCCGCCCGGACCTTTGCGATCGCCGGTCACTTCGGACACGATGGCCTTGAGCGATGCCTGAATTTTGTCCGCTGGTACGCCGGCTTTCGCGAGGCCTGCCGGCGTGTTGGTCAGCAGCGTATCGACATCGAGGATGTCGCCCGAGTCGATGCGCAGCACCGGCGGCGCGTCCGACCAGTAATAGCCGTAGGCCACCGTGGCCGGTGTCGCCTCGAGCCTGTGCGCTTTGGGTGCGTGCGCAGCGACGGGCGCAGCGGCACCCGCGGCGTCTTGCGCAAAGCCGCCCCCGGCGCCGATTGCCGCGAGACCAATGCAGCCAATCAAAAAGTTTCGCATGAAAACCTCAATTGTCATAACGGCACGACGTCACGATGACCATCGAACCACCATGGCCAAGGAATCAACACTGCGGATGCGACGACACCCAGCACAGCGACCTGATATACGCTGGAAGGAGGCTCGCTGAAGCGCTCGCTTATGTAGACACTCAACAAAAAAATCACGTACGCCGAGAACGCGTAGTGACCGACACGGTCGCGGGCCCGGGTGACTGAAATATAAAGACCCACACCGCCAGCGAACAGGAGAGTCTCCACGATCATGGTGCCCGAGATGGAATTCCAAAGCGCCAGACCGACGCGGGGGCCGTCAGGATAGAGCGGCATGTCCGGCCCATGGCTGATCCAGTCCAGGATCCAATGGCTAACCACGGCGATCCAAACCATCAGGGCGCCGGGCCGATAACGCACTGCTGCGTAATAAACCAGCGCGAACGCACTCGCCCACAGCATCGACATCACTAAGCTGTGCGACCAGGGGTAATACGTGAACGCGAGCGGCACATAACGCGTGTTGCCGGGATCAAGCCGCACCTGTTCCCAACCCAACAATACGAAAATCGGCCACAGAATATCCAGAAACAGGGCGGCGGCAATCAGCACCGCCACGTTCGTGCGGGGCGCCACGCGTTTGGCAGCGAATCCGACGGCGAAGTGTCCGATGAACATGCCGGAAGATTACAGGCCTGCTTGGCCGAACGCCAAGGGCCCCAAAAAGCATCGGCCACGTCAGCAGCCGCGAAGACATTGCGACACGGGCCCAGATAAGCCGAAGGGCGGGATCCTACCTCTCGCTCGCGGATATTTTCGCGATGCGCTCGAGGCCCGCCTCAATTGACTGGCGCACCTCGTCATTGAGATGGCGCGGATCCTTGCCGGTTGCGTCGATGGGCGTACCGATGATCAAGCGGATCGTGCCGGCTTTTTTTATGATGCCACGCCTCACCCAGAAATCCGCCGCGTTGTGCGATACGGGCACCACCAGCTTGTTGGTAGCTGTGGCCAGAAGCGCGCCGCTCACGCCGTACTTGCGCTTCTCTCCGGCAATCACGCGCGTGCCTTCCGGGAAGATGATGATCCAGAGCCCGTCCGCCAGCCGTGCCTTGCCCTGCTCGACGACTTGATTCACCGATCGATGCCCTGCGCCACGGTTGATCGAGATCGGCCGCAGCAGCTTCAAGCCCCAGCCGATCAGCGGTATCCACAGCAGCTCCCGCTTCAGCACCCAAACCTGCGGCGGAAAAATCAAGAACTGGGCAATGGTTTCCCAGGCTGAAGTGTGATTGATCATGATGATGTGGTTGCCGGCAGGAATTCGCTCGCGGCCCTCCACCGTGAAGGAAAGGCCGCAGACGATTTTCAGCACCCAAAACAAAATGCGCGCCCAACTCCTGGCAATCGCAAATTGCGTGCGGTAAGGCGCCCAAAACAACAACGTCATGACGCCGCCGAACAGCAGCGCCGACACCATCATATATGCGGTGAAGAAAAGCGACTTGACCAGCTGCATATGCTTAACGGTCAGCCGGGCAATCGCGACAGATCCGCCACACCTCCCAGCAAGAGTTGCGCGTCGCGTAGCAAGGCCAGGCGGTTATTGCGCCGGACAATATTCTCGTCCATCACCATGACCCGATCGAAAAAATCATTCACGGGCGCCTGCAGGCCCACCAGCGCGCGCAGGCTGTCGGCGTAACGGCGCTGCTTGGTCGCTTCGAGCACCGGCTCTCGCAGTTCCTTTAGCGCGCGGTGCAGCGCAATCTCGGCATCCTCGGTCAGAGCCTGCGAGTCGACAGTCAAGTCGGTGCGCAGCTGCGTTTTCTTCAAGATATTCGCGATGCGCTTGTTGATGGCCGCGAGCACGGCCGCATCCGGCCTGCGCAAAAACTCCTTGAGAGCGCTCAGACGCGTGACTGCATCCAGCGGCGAGCGCGGCCGATTCGCGAGCACCGCGTCGAGCATCTCGGGCGTCGTTCCCGGCTGCTCGAGCAATAGGCCTCGGAGGCGATCCGCAATGAATTCGTAGACTTCCTCGACCACCGTGGCGCGTTGCACCGGCTGCGCGCTCGCCGAGGCGCTCAGCAGCTCGAGCAGATCGAGATCCAGACCGCACTCGAGCATGATGCGCAATACACCCAAGGCGGCGCGGCGCAACGCGAATGGATCCTTGGCGCCGGTCGGCCGCTGCTCGATGGCGAAGATTCCAACCAACGAATCGATCTTGTCCGCCAGGGCGACCGCTTGCGCTACCCGCGTTTCGGGCACGGCATCGCCGGCGTAGCGCGGCCGATAGTGTTCCTCGATCGCCTGCGCCACCGCGCGCGGCAGCCCTTCTGCCTCGGCGTAATAGCGGCCCATGGTGCCCTGCAATTCCGGAAATTCGCCTACCATGGCCGTCATCAAGTCTGCTTTCGACAGTTCAGCCGCTAGTTTGACCTGAGGGTGGTCCGCGCCAATACGGTTGCCGATGAGCTCGGAGAGCGCCGTAACGCGAGCGGTTTTATCGGCGTAGCTGCCAAGCTTTGCTTGAAAGATCACGCCCGAGAGTTTCGCTGCATGCGCCTGCAAGGGAGTCTTGCGGTCTTGTTCCCAAAAGAACGCTGCGTCGCTGAGTCGCGGCCGCACGACGCGCTCATTACCCTCGCGAACCTTGGATGGATCGCGACTCTCGATATTGCTGACCGTGACGAACCCGCCGGACAGAATGCCTTGAGGAGTTTGAATCGCGAAATACCGCTGGTGATCCTGCACCGTTGCAATCACCACTTCGCGGGGCAGGCTTAAAAATCGCTGTTCGAACCGACCCGCCAGCGGCACCGGCCATTCGACCAACGCGGTCACTTCATCCAGCAGCGCCGCGTCAATCAGTGCAATGGAGCCGTCTCCTTCCGCCATCGCCGCAGCGGTCACCTCGGCGCGTATCCGTTCGCGGCGCTTGGTGAAATCCGCAATAACATAGGCTCTGCGCAGCCTTCCCTCATAGCCCTTGGCGGACTGGAGCGTGATGGGCTTGGGGGAATGGAAGCGATGACCCGCGGTAACGCGACCGGCAGTGAGGCCTAGGATCTCCACCGGCACCACGTCCTCACCGTAGAGCAGCACCACCGAGTGCACAGGTCTCACGAACTCTGCGTTGTGCGCGCCCCACCGCATGCGCTTGGCGATCGGCAGAGCGGCAATCGCTTGGTTCAGGATATTACCGAGCAGTGCAATGGTAGCCGCGCCGTGTTCGGTGCCGCGAAATTGCAGCCAGGCGCCTTTCTCGGTGGTGAGCTTCGATAATTGCTCGAGCGCGACGCCGCAGCTCTTGGCAAAGGCGGTCGCTGCCTGCGTCGGCGCTCCTTGCGCGTCGAAGGAATTCGCAAGCGGCGGACCTCGCCGTTCGACCTGCCGATCGGGCTGACTCTCTCCCAGCTTCTCTATCCATACCGCCAGCCGCCGGGGCGTCGCAAAGCCGTGCACCTTGCCGTGTTCGATTCCAGCGCCATCGACGCCCTTGGTGATGCCCTCGGTTAGCGCGTTGGACAATCCCAGCAAGGTGCGCGGCGGGAGTTCCTCGGTGCGCAATTCGAACAACAAATCCTTCACCTTTTACGCCACCTGGGTGTCGGCGCGTTTCAGGAGCGGATACCCCAGGGCTTCGCGGCTCTCGCGGTAGCCCTCGGCCACGGCGCGAGCCAATGTTCTGACGCGAAGGATGTAACGCTGGCGCTCGGTCACCGAAACAGCGTGCCGTGCGTCCAGCAAGTTAAACGCATGCGAGGCCTTGACCATTTGCTCATACGCAGGAAGCACCAATCGATCCTTCAGCAGCTGCTGGCAGGCAATCTCATTGGCGTCGAATTGTTTTGCGAGTACTTCCGTGTCTGCCTTCTCGAAGTTATACGTGGACTGCTCCACTTCGTTTTGATGGAACACATCTCCGTAGGTCACGGTGGCGAAGGGACCGTCAGTCCAAACAATGTCGAATATGCTTTCTTTTCCTTGAATATACATGGCGAGCCGTTCGAGCCCATAAGTGATTTCGCCCATCACGGGGCGACAGTCGAGCCCGCCCACCTGCTGAAAGTAAGTGAATTGCGAGACTTCCATGCCGTTGAGCCAGACCTCCCAACCAAGGCCCCAGGCGCCCAGCGTCGGCGATTCCCAATTGTCCTCGACGAAACGGATGTCATGGGTCAGCGGGTCGAATCCCAAGAAGCGTAAGGAATCGAGATACAACTCCTGAAAGCTGTCCGGGGACGGTTTGATGCAGACCTGAAACTGGTAGTAATGCTGCAACCGAAAGGGATTGGCGCCATAGCGCCCGTCAGTAGGCCGCCTCGAGGGCTGTACGTACGCCGCTCTCCACGGTTCCGGCCCCACGGCACGCAAGAATGTGGCCGAATGAAATGTCCCTGCACCCATTTCCATATCATAGGGCTGCAAGACGATGCAGCCCTGACTCGACCAGTACTTCTGCAGCGCAAAAATCAGTTCCTGAAAGGTGCGCGGCGGCGGGGGAGGGTGAGGCATCGGTGGCTCGGCGAGAAAGTCACCGAGTATAGCGACCAGCCCGAGGCGTGTGGTGAGATCGCCATGCACCCAATTGGCCCATAATCGCTGATTCCAGCGAGTATGGTGGCGCTGATCAGATCGAAAAGCGTGAAACGCACCAGAGTAGGGCGTGAATTTGGGTATCTTGTTCTAAAATGATGCAGGGCGCTGCTGAGTGAACCGCAAGTGCTTGATCTGTATATGCACGCAAATGGCACACAAGCTGCATTGTCCTGTCTGCCCCGGCGTGCCGGGTCCTAAGTACCAACCGTTGCGAGGATGAAATGACTCCTGCTGATGTTCTGACATTGATCAAAGAAAAAGACGCGAAGTTCGTCGATCTCCGATTTACTGACACAATTGGAAAGGAACAGCACGTCACTATCCCCACTCGGCTGGTCGACGACGGATTTTTTAAGGACGGAAAGATGTTCGACGGTTCTTCCATCGCCGGATGGAAGGGCATCAACGAATCAGACATGATTTTGATGCCGGACCCATCGACCGCGGTAATCGATCCTTTCTACGAAGAGACCACGCTCAATCTGCGCTGCGATGTGATCGAACCCATGACCATGCAAGGTTACGGCCGCGATCCGCGCTCGCTGGCGAAGCGCGCCGAAGCCCACTTGAAGGCCTCCGGCATCGCCGACTCGGCGCTGTTCGGCCCCGAGAATGAATTCTTTATCTTCGACAATGTCACTGTCAGCGCGAGCATGAACGGTTGCTCCTACGAAGTGGATGCCTACGAGGGCGCGTGGAATTCCGGCAAGACCTATGAAGACGGCAATCGCGCACATCGTCCCGGGATCAAGGGCGGATATTTTCCGGTACCGCCGGTGGATTCGCAGCAAGACATCCGCACCGCCATGTCCATGGCTTGCGAAGAAATGGGCCTGAAGTTCGAAGTCCACCATCATGAGGTGGCCACCGCGGGTCAAGGCGAAATCAACGTGGCTGCGAACACTCTCACCAAGAAAGCCGACGAAGTACAGATCCTCAAGTACGCGCTGCAGAACGTCGCTCATGGCTACGGAAAAACGCTGACTTTCATGCCGAAACCCATCGTCGGCGACAATGGCAGCGGCATGCACGTGCATCAATCGCTGCAAAAAGATGGTAAGGCCCTGTTTGCCGGCGACAAGTACGGCGGTCTTTCAGACATCGCGCTTTATTACATCGGCGGCATCATCAAGCATGCGCGCGCGCTCAACGCCTTCACCAATGCCAGCACCAACAGCTACAAGCGGCTGGTGCCCGGATTCGAAGCGCCCGTGAAGCTTGCCTATTCCGCGCGAAATCGCTCTGCCTCCATACGCATTCCCTGGATCTCAAACCCCAAGGGTCGCCGCATCGAAGTTCGATTTCCGGACGCGACCGGCAATCCCTACTTCATGTTTGCCTCGATGTTGCTGGCGGGTCTCGATGGCATTCAAAACAAGATTCACCCGGGCGATGCGGCGGACAAGGATCTGTATGACTTGGAACCCGAGGAAGACAAGAAAATTCCGACGGTATGCCACTCGCTCGACATGGCGCTCGACTATTTGGACAAGGACCGTGGATTTTTGAAGGCGGGTGGCGTGTTTACCGATGATCTTATCGACGCATACATCGAATTGAAGATGAAGGAAGTCACGCGGCTGCGGATGACCACGCATCCGATCGAAATTGAGATGTATTACAGCTTGTAGGTTCAAGGGTGCTTGGGACTTAAGGTGACGGCGGTCACGCCGCCGCAACCTTAGTTTTGTGGTCCGGAGGCGATAGGTCTATGCTTTGGAATCATGCACCCATGCAAGTTATGTTTTGCGGCAAGCCTGTTAACTGTTTTTACGGCCCAAGCGGCCGTGGTCTACAAATGGGTGGATGCCGACGGGGTGGTCCACTACTCCGACCAGGCCTCGCCGGGAGCGGAAAAAATCTACACCTCGGCGCCGAATATTTCGTCTTCACCGCGCGGGCAAGCGACCGTGGGCGGCAAACCGGCAGCGCCGAAACCCGTGGCCGCCGCACCCAACAACACCGATTTTTCGATTACCGCGCCGGTCAACAATCAAACATTCTTCGGCGACGATGTCATCGCAGTGCACTTGAGCCTTGCGCCTCCGCTGCGGTTGAACCACGCCATCACCTGGCATTTGAACGGCAAGCAGCTGGAATTTCCGCCGGATGCGATCTCATTTTCTTTGCCGCATTTAGATCGCGGCGCGTATGCGCTGGCCGCGACCGACACCGATCAACAAACTGGCGAGTCCCAGACCAGCAACACCGTTACCTTCTTCGTGCGGCAGCCCTCCGCGCTCTCGCCGCTGCACAAATAGCTCTTTCGCCTCTCGCGGGTGCTTAGGTGTCCGCTGAGTTCAAACTAGAAACCGTGCACATCGTCGGTACCGAGCTTCTCGATGCCATGGTGACCAGCGTTTTTTTGCTGGACGAACAATTGCACGTCACGTACCTCAATGCTGCCGCGCAATCCTTGCTGGGTCTCGGACCCAATCAAGCCTTGGGAAGGTCCATCGTAGATTTGACGCGCGGCGCCGGCAGCTTGTTGCCGATGTTCGAGCGCGCACGCACGGGCGGCGAAGGCATCGTGCAGCGCGAACTTGCCTGGCCGGCTCCCGGCGGCGTGGACCGCATACTCGATTGCGCCGTCACCCAGATAATCATCGGGCAGCATCATCCGCGCCTGCTGCTGGAAATCGAAGATATTACCCAGCATCGGCGCCTGACACGCGAGAATGCGTTGCTGGCGCAATTGGGCGGCAGCCGCCTGATGGTTCGTCAGCTCGCGCATGAAATCAAAAATCCGCTCGGCGGCTTGCGCGGGGCGGCGCAGCTGCTGGAGCGTGAACTGCTGGATCCCGCGCTGCGCGAGTACACGCGGGTGATCATCAGCGAGGCGGATCGTCTCACCCATTTGCTTGACTCCATGCTTGGCCCCGGCCGGCCGCCGGCCAAGCAGCTGGTCAATGTGCACGAACTGCTGGAACGGGTGTATCACTTGTTGCGCAGTGAGGCATCGCCGGGCGTCATCATCGATCGGGACTATGACCCGAGTCTGCCGGCGCTCAAAGTCGATCCCAACCACATTATTCAAGCCATGCTCAATCTGGGCAGAAATGCGATCCAAGCGCTGGCCAGTGGCGCGGTGGCATCGCCTCGCCTGATTTTGAGGACCCGCGCGGCGAGCAATGTCAGCGTCGGGGCGCATCGCCACCGG
Source organism: Pseudomonadota bacterium (assembly GCA_030775645.1). Classification (GTDB taxonomy): domain Bacteria; phylum Pseudomonadota; class Gammaproteobacteria; order Steroidobacterales; family Steroidobacteraceae; genus Bog-1198. Next base: position 301,424 of record JALYIT010000041.1, read on the forward strand.
CTCGTTGCTTCGATTCAATTCGAAGATAACGGCCCCGGCGTCCTCAATGAAATTCGCGAGACCATTTTCTATCCACTGGTGTCCGGACGGGCTGACGGCACCGGCATTGGCTTAGGCATAGCGCAGGACTTAGTCAGCCGTCATGGCGGCTTGATCGAATTCGACAGCGCGCCGGGGAGAACCATATTCACGATTTCCTTGCCGATGGATTCCGCATGAGCCTGAAGCCGCTGCAGGTTTGGCTCGTCGATGACGATGCCTCTATACGATGGGTACTGGAGAAAGCCCTGAAAGGCAGCGGCATGCAAGCGAAGTGCTTCGACCAAGCGGACAATGTGTTGACGGCGCTGCGCGCCGACGCCCCAGACGTACTGATGACGGACATACGCATGCCAGGCCGCAGCGGCCTGGATTTGCTCAAGGAAATACAAGTTTCCCGCCCAGGTTTGCCGGTGATTGTCATGACGGCACATTCTGATTTGGATGCAGCCGTCGCGGCCTATCAGGGCGGCGCTTTCGAATACCTGCCCAAACCATTCGATATCGACAAAGCCGTGGATCTTGTACGGCGCGCCGCGCAGCAAGCGACCTTGTCTATCGATCCGGAAGCCACCCGCCGCAGCATTCCCGAATTGCTGGGCCAAGCTGCAGCCATGCAGCAGGTGTTTCGCGCGATCGGCAGATTGTCCCGTTCCAGCATGACCGTATTGATCACGGGGGAGTCGGGCACGGGCAAAGAACTCGTGGCACATGCTCTGCACCGCCACAGTCCACGCGCCAGCAAAGCTTTTGTCGCCCTCAACACCGCTGCCTTTACCGCGGATCTCTTGGAATCGGAACTTTTCGGCCATGAAAAAGGCGCCTTTACGGGGGCGGACACCTTGCGCCGGGGCCGATTTGAGCAGGCGGACGGCGGCACCTTATTTCTCGACGAAATTGGCGACATGTCGCCGGCCCTTCAAACACGCCTGCTGCGGGTTCTGGCGGAAGGTGAGTTCTATCGAGTCGGCGGACAGACTCCGGTGAAGGTCGATGTGAGGGTCATTGCCGCAACTCACCAAGATCTTGAGATGCGCGTGAAATCCGGGCATTTCCGCGAGGATCTCCTGCACCGGCTGAATGTCATCCGCATCGAGATTCCGCCGCTGCGAGAACGCCGCGAGGACATTCCCGAATTGTTGCGTCACTACCTGGCGGTGGCCGGACAGGAATTGGGCGTCGAGCCGAAGCTCATGACTTCATCCGCCGAGAGCGCGCTGGTGAATTTCGATTGGCCTGGCAACGTGCGTCAACTCGTGAATACATGCCGTCGCTTGACGGTAACCGCCCCCGGTCGCGAGGTGCGAGCCGAGGACATCCCTCCGGATCTGGGCGGTGTCCTGCTAGGCCAGAGCACCAACCACGAGTGGATGGCGAAGCTCTCGCACTGGGCGGAACAGGAACTGGACGCCGGCACGTTGCGCCTGCTGGACACTGCGGTGCCCGAGGTGGAGCGAATTCTAATTCGCGTCGCGCTGCGTAAGGCCGAGGGCCTGAAACAGGATGCAGCCAAATTGTTGGGATGGGGCCGCAATACCTTGACGCGAAAAATGAAGGAACTCGGCATGGAGGACGTCAGCTAGGAGCTGTCCCAGGAACCGCTTCGAGGCGCCACAGCTTATAATTGGCGCATGCTTAAATTTCTCCACGAGAAACTCGGCTCGTTGCAGGCGCTGCTGCTAGGCATCCCCGCCACCGAGTGGCTCATCGCGGGTGTTGCCGGCGCGGTGGTATGGGCGTGTCTATGGATCCTTCGGGACCTGATCGCGTCGCGCTATAAAAAATATTTCGGTGCGAAGAATTCCACGCTGATTCGGCTCTTCGCCTATCTGATCGGCAACACCAAACAAATTCTGTTCTTCGCCGTCGCCCTCGATGTGGCGCGAGCGAGCATCTCGCTGCCGCAACAGATTCAACACAGCGTCTCGAACGTGGTGCTGATCCTCATTTTGATTCAAGTCGGCCTGTGGGCCAGCCGCGCGGTGCGGTTCTATCTGGAGATAAAGGAACGCGAGCGCGGTTCCGACCGAGTTTTTGCCGGATCTCTCGATATCATCAACTTTGTCGCGCGAATGCTTATCTGGTCGTTGGTGATCCTGTTCGCGCTCAGCAATTTGGGCGTGAACATCACGGCATTGCTTGCTGGCCTAGGCGTGGGCGGCGTGGCCGTGGCATTGGCCCTGCAAAACGTGCTGGGCGATTTGTTCGCATCGCTGTCCATCGCACTCGACAAGCCCTTCGTGATCGGCGACAGCCTGACCATCGATACCTTCATCGGCAAGGTAGAGCACATCGGCATCAAGACCACGCGGCTGCGCAGCGAAAGCGGTGAGCAAATCATTTTGTCGAATGCCGATATCTTGAAAAGCCGCGTGCGCAATTTCAGCCGCTTGGCGGAACTGCGGGTACTGGCCACCATCCGGCTCACCTACGAAACCCCGAGCGACAAACTTAAGGAAATGCCGAATCTGATGGAGAGCATCGTCCGCGAACACGCGCAGGCACGTTTCGAACGCTGCCACCTAAAGACGCTGGGCGAGAGCTCATTTCAGTTTGAATTGTCCTACTTCGTGCTGCAGCCTAGCGTCAATCCCGTACTGGAACTGCAGCACGCGGTAAATATCCGGATTGTCGATGAGCTGCGCCGCTTGGGCGTGGAGTTTGCCTACCCGACGCAACGGGTTTTCCTCGATCGGCATCGCGCCGCGCTCAAGGAATGACGCAGTGTTTCACGTCGTGCTGTTCGAGCCCGAGATTCCTCCAAACACCGGCAACACCATTCGCCTGTGCGCTAACACGGGCGCGACGCTGCATTTGGTGAAACCCCTGGGCTTTCGCCTCGATGACAAGAGCCTGCAGCGCTCCGGCCTCGATTATCATGATCTCGCCCAAGTCCGAGTTCATTCCAGCCTGGAGGCGTGCTTAATTAAACTTCGGGGCTCACGCCTGTTCGCGGTGGAGACCGGCGGGCAACGTTGTTACAGTGAAGTTGAGTACCGCGCAGCCGATGCCTTTCTGTTCGGGCCCGAAACGCGCGGCCTGCCGCCATCGGCATTGCACGCGGTGGGCGCCGATAACACCCTGTGCATTCCCATGCGCGCACTAAATCGCAGCGTCAATTTATCCAACGCCGTTGCGCTGGTGGTTTTCGAGGCGTGGCGCCAGCTCGGTTTTGCCGGGCGCGCTTCTTAAGCATCCCTACTCGGTCGCGCCCCGGATTGTCGGCAAGCAATCAATTGGCCGCTGTTTTGATCCCGGCTCTCCGCGCCTGAATCCAGCCGGTGGTGCGCGCGTCCAGCAAATCGAGGGGCAACACGCCGCCATTGAGCATTTCATCGTGAAAACTCCGGATGTCGAACTTGGCGCCCAGCTGCTTTTGCGCTCGGTCGCGCAGCTCGCGAAACTTCAGTTGCCCAAGCTTGTAGGAAAGCGCTTGAGCGGGCCAGGCAATGTAGCGGTCGGTTTCCGACTGGATGGTAGGCTCATCGACCGGCTGATATTTACGGAAGAATTCCACCACCTGATCGCGGCTCCAGCCTTGCGCATGAAGGCCTGTGTCCAACACCAGCCGCACGGCTCTAAATAACTCGCTGCTCAACCTGCCATAGTCGCTTACCGGGTCTTTGTAGAAGCCGACCTCTTTGCCGAGCTGTTCGGAATACAACGCCCATCCTTCGATATAGCCCGAGTTGCCGGAATGCTGGCGAAACTTCGGCAGGCCGGTCATCTGCTGGGCCACCGAAAGCTGCATGTGATGTCCTGGAATGCCTTCGTGGTAGGCGATAGCCTCATCATCGATGAGCCAGCGATGTTCGAAATGAGAGGTGGCGACACTCACGCGTCCGGGACGCTTGCCGTCGGGAGTACCGGTTTGATAGTGCGTGGCGGATCCGGCCTGAAAAGGCGGAATCGCTTCGACTGTGACGGGGGATCCGGGTATATAGCCGAACAATTGCGGCAGCTTGGGCTGCATCTGCGCAATGTATTTGCGAAAATCTTCCAGGATCTGCTCTGCGGAGGTCGGGATGTACTTGGCGTTGGTTTTCAACGACTCGCGGAACGAGGCCACGTCAGCGAAGCCTTGCTTGCGGGCAATCGTCAGCATCTCGGTTTGGATGCGATCGATTTCGCGCAAACCGAGGTCGTGGATCTGGTCCGGCGTTAAGTTGCTGATCGTGGTGCGGCTGCGAATGTCATTCAGATAGCGTGCCTTGCCGCCGGGCAGAGAGGTGACGCTCAAAACGGCCCGGCCATGGGGCGCATATTCGTTCGATACAAATGCGGCGAAGCGCTTGTAGGCCGGCAGGACTTCCTTGTCGACCGCCTCGGTGATGGCACGCGTCAGGCGCTGCTGATCCTCGGCGGACATGTCGGCCGGAAATTTCTTGGTCGGCAGCAGAAACGGATTTGAGGCGACAACGCCCTCGCACTGAGCCGGCACCTTCTCGAGTAGAAATCGCACGGGCATGAGATTGTCTTTCATGCCCTCCCGAAGCACTTCCTGGGTTTGCTCGAACGCCCGCGGAATCTGGTGCAGACGCGCGATGTAATCCTCGTAGTGCTTGACCGAATTCAGCGGTACCGCGTTCGGCAAGTCAGCCAAGCGTGTCTGCGGACCCTCCATTTGGTTTACCGGCATCTCGAATTCTTTGAAGTTGAAGTTCTCGATTCGCTGCTGCAGTGCGCGCTGCATCACCTGGTGGGACAGCGCGTCCTGCTCCGGAAAGCCCGCGGTAGAAATCGCCTGGAGGCGCGCAAGATAGCTCGCGTCGCTGTCGTGCTGGCGCTGAAATGCCGCCGGGGAATAATCATCGAGTTGATCGTTGTATCGATAGTCACCGACTGCGGTTGCGCGCTCGGGGTGGCTCTTGAGGTCCGACTCGTACTGTTCTTCGAATAAGGCGTTCTGCGCGGCAATTCCCAAGGCAACGGTCTCGGGCGCCTTGGCGAAGGCGCTCAAGGGGCAGCAGACCAACAACGCGAAAAACGAGCCTTTGGACATGAATTCACCCGCTAACATTTTTTAAGGCTAGCGAGCCGCAGCAGGAAAAGCCGGCAATTTATCGATGTCGCGCGCATCGTGTTGGATAATCACGGTGGCGTGCAGGTTGGTGGCGAGCTGTTTGAACCGATCCAACGATGCCAGCGTGTCGGCTCGGTTGGTATTGAACGTCGGCACACCGTTGCTGTCGTAGTTTTCGCGAAAATGCGCTAAGTCGCCGCTGATCATCACATTGCCTTTTTCCTTGAGCTTCACCAGTAAGCTGTGATGTCCGGGCGTATGACCCGGCATGTTCAACATGATCACGCTGCCGTCGCCGAACACATCCTTGTCTCCCGGCAACGGCTCGACTTTGCCTGCGCCGCTGATCCAATGCGCGAAGTTCGCCGGATTGATCGCCTGACCGGGTTCGGCATCCTTCAGAGCATCCCAGTCGCCTTTGCCGATGAGCAAGGTCGCTTGCGGAAACGATGCCACTTGGCCGACGTGATCGCCGTGATAATGGCTTATACCCACGAAGGTGATTTGCCCGGGATTCAAATGCAGTTGCGCCAACTGATCGATCAAGCTGCTTTGCGGCGCCGAGGGAGGGGGACTGGCGCCGCTGGCCATGGGATTGCCGGCATCCCATACCAAGTATTCGTTGCCATGCTTGATCAAGTAGCAACTGTAGGTCAGCTGCACCTTGAGGCCCGGAAAAGCGGCAACATCCGTGAAGCGGCTGACGTCCGCCAGGGTGGTGGTTTTGCCGCAATCGAGCCGCGTCAACGCAAGCTCCGCCGGTGCCTGCGCGTACGCCGAGGTCGCGGCCATCAAGCTCGCCAGCAAACGTAAGCCCATCTTGTACTGCATAGCTCTCATAAGCTCCCTACTCGTATAACTAGTCGGTTTCTGAACGCACTTCTCGGCCCATTAGTGCCTGCGCCGCCGCTGCCACCGGCTTGTTCTCGTACATGATCCGGTAAATTTCGCGGCAGATGGGCATCTCGACTTCCATGCGCAGGGCCACAGCGTTTACCGCGCGCGATGCGGGTACGCCTTCGATCACCTGATGAATCGCGCTTTGCGCTTGGGCCGGCGATTCACCGCGGCCGAGCGCCATGCCGAAACGACGATTGCGCGATTGGTCATCGGTGCAGGTGAGCACCAGATCTCCAAGGCCTGCGAGCCCCATGAAGGTTTCGCGTAACGCTCCGAGCTTGACGCCGAGGCGCATCATTTCAGCTAGACCTCGCGTAATCAACGCCACGCGCGTGTTGGCGCCGTATCCCATGCCATCGGCAATGCCGCAGCCTATGGCGATGACGTTCTTGACCGCGCCGCCGACTTCGACTCCCATGATATCGATCTGTGTATAGGCGCGAAAGTTTGGTCCCGAGAGACTCAACGCAAGTTCCTTGGCGAAACTCTCGTCGGCGGAGGCGATGGTCATGGCAGTGGGCAATCCGGCACCGACTTCTTTGGCGAAGGTCGGGCCGGACAGCACCGCACCGGGAGTTTCACCCAAGACCTGCCGAACAACCTGGTGCGGCAGCAAGCCCGTCGCAATTTCGAACCCCTTGGTTGCCCAAGCAACGCGGGTTTGCGGCCCGAGGTGAGGTTTTATATTTTCCAAGGTCGCGCGAAACGCATGCGAGGGAACTGCGATCAACGCGTCTCGAGCGCCCTGCAATGCCCGGTCAAGATCGACTGCAACTTGAAGCGACTGCGGGAATAAAGCTTCCGGCAGATAGCGTAGATTGCGGCCCGCAATACGCATGGAATCCTGCTGTGCTTCATCGCGGCCCCACAATCGCGTGGGGCGTCCTTCGCGCGCCAACAGAATGGCGAGAGCCGTGCCCCAGGAGCCGGCGCCGATGACAGTCATCGGTTCCGCATGCCGGGCCGGCATAAACCCTAGTTCACCAGAGTCGGTTGCTGATCTTGCGGACCTTGCTGAGCCTGCGCGAACAACGCATCGAAATTGACCAAGGGCAAAAGGAAGTTGGGAAATCCGCCCTTCACGATCAAATCGGAAATCACCTCTCGCGCATACGGAAACAACACGCTCGGGCAGAAGCTGCCCACCAGACGTTTCAAGTCCTCATTGGACGCGCCGCTTATGGTAAATACGCCCGCCTGTTTGACCTCGACCAGATACAACGTCGTTTCGCCCTGTTTGGCCTCTACGGTGATGGTCAGCAGGACCTCGCGAGCGTCCGGCGCAAGCTCTTCCGTCGAGGTGTTCATATTCAGTTGAAACTTCGGCTCCCACGCTTGATTTGAGGGCAAGCGCGGCCCATTCGGCGACTCATAGGAGCAGTCCTTCAAGTAAACCGTCTGCAACGTCACTTGCGGCCCCAGATTCGCCTCGGGCTCAGCCGTTCTAACCTCGTTCATCCTGCCCCCTGAATTAACGGATCCAGCTCGCCGCTGCGATCCAGTGCGAAAAGGTCGTCGCACCCACCGACATGCTTGTCACCAATAAAAATCTGCGGAACTGTGCGGCGCTTGCTGCGTGCAAACATTTCCTCGCGTAATTTTTCGTCGTCCTCAACATTGATCTCGTTGAAAGCTACATTCTTTTGCTGCAACAATCCTTTGGCCCGATGGCAATATGGACACCAGTCCGAGACGTACAGGGTGACGGGCTGAGTCATTTTGCACCGCCCTTGCCAGGCGAAGTTTTCGTCAGCGGCATGTTGTCTTTGAGCCAGGCGCTCAGCCCGCCTTGGAGGTTGAAGACTTTGTTGAAGCCGAGATTGACGAGTGCCCGCGCGGCGCTGGCGCCGCTGGCGCCGCTGTCGCAGTAAATGATGACGTTCTTGTCGCGCCACTTCTTAAGCGCTTCAGCCTGCGACGCAAGTTCCGCCGCCGGTACGTTGCGGGCATCGACGATGTGCCCCGCATCGAATAAAGCCTTGCTGCGCAGATCGATGACTAGGGCGCCTTGGTTGATCAGTCTGACCGCCTGCATTGCGCTCACTGCCGCAAAGGCTTGAACGCGAGCTCGAAATTCATATACCAGCACCACGATCGCCGCGAGAACAGCCGCCGCTGAAAGATAGGGATGATTGCCAAGGTACTCTAACAGTCGCTGCATTCGGCCGCACAATATGGGGTTTTTGGGCGCGCAAGTATAGCAGCGGGCGCAAGGCTTGTATGCTTGCATGCATGAGACTCACGCTGCGGAATAAATGCTTGCAACGCCTTTGGATTGCCGCGCTTCTGGCCGCCACACTATTCGCCGGCGGCTCGGGCGCTGCCGGCGAGGCTGCCGATTCGGCGCAGGCCAAGGCCAAACTTGCAGCGGTGCGCGCGCGGATTGCGGAACTTGCGAGTCGTATGGGCTCGCACCTCGCCCAACGCGACACGTTAAGCGCGCGCGTACGCGAAACTGAACTTATTATCGCCGCGAAGCGGCGACGCGTCGAAGAGCTGCACGCGGCGCAGCTTGCTGCGGAACGTCATCGGGCGGAGCTGCGCGCCGATCAGACACGCAATCAAAATGTACTGCAATCTGAGCGCATCTCGCTCGCGAACCAAGCGCGGCTGGCGTACATGATCGGACGCCAGGAGCAGCTGAAGCTGCTTTTGAACCAAAGCGATCCCGCCACCTTAAGCCGCACGCTCACTTACTACGGCTACTTGGCCGAGCAGCGCAGCCACAAGATCAGGGTCATTGAAGATGATGAAGAGCGGCTGCAGCATCTTGTCGCGCAGATAGAGCAGCAAACTAAGGAATTGCAATTGCTGGAGGATAGCGCCGCCAAGGAAATCGAGGGATTGCAGCACGCGCGTGCGGAACGCACCGTCGCGGTCGCAGCACTCACGCAAAAGCTCGCCAGCGGCAACGAGGAACTCGCAAACCTGAAGCGCGAAGAGCAGGCGGTGGAGACGCTGATCGCGGATCTTTCGCGCTTGTTGCAGGATTTGCCAACCGATCCGTCCCAGAGCTTCGATCATATGCGCGGCAAGCTGCCTTGGCCCGTACCAGGGCGCTTGAGCTCGCGTTATCAAACACCGCGAGACAATGCGGCGGGCGGCGTGCGCTGGAATGGCGTGATGATCGATGCCACGCGCGGCGCAAAGGTGCGCGCGCCGTTCTTCGGACGGGTGGTCTATGCGGACTGGCTGCAGGGCCTTGGATTATTGATGATCATCGGCCACAGCGGCGGCTACATGACCTTGTATGGTCATGCCGAAGTGCTCTACAAATCGGTGGGAGATCGGGTCGCGCCCGGCGACCTCATTGCCGCACTGCGCGACAGTGAGGGCGCCAGTCCGCAGCTGTATTTCGAAATACGCGAAGGGCGTAAGGCTGTCGACCCGAAGCTGTGGTTGAAAGCGAACCCTTGAGGCAAAGCGCTGCTGAACATGCAGCGGCTGGCGGCGAATCCGCCGCGCACGTATGCTCACGTCCAATGATCAAAAAACCCGCCAACGCATTGCTGCTTTGTATCGGTATCGCCATTGGTCTATCGCTCGGGCTGGCGCATGGAGTTCTGGCCGACAAAGCCGCTGCCCCGGGGGCGGATTTACCCTGGCAAGACGCCCGGATGCTCGCGACCGTCCTCGAACGAGTGAAGCATGATTATGTGAACCTGGTGGATGATCATCAGCTGTTGCAGGCGGCGATTCGCGGCATGGTGGCCTCGCTGGACCCCTATTCAGCTTACTTGGACCGCGACGAATACGATGAGGTCAAGATCAGCAGCTCCGGACGCTACTCGGGTGTCGGCATCGAACTGTCGATCGAGGATGAACAAGTCGTCGTGATCGCGCCGTTCGACGGTTCGCCGGCCGCGCTGGCGGGAATTCGCTCGGGCGATGTTATCGTGACTATCGATGGGATTGCCGTGAATCCTAGTGCTTTGGCGGATACCATCGGGCGCATGCGCGGCGAGGAGGGCACCTCGGTGAAAATCGGCATCATGCGCGAGGGCAACCCCGAACCGATGCTGTTCACCCTGAAACGTTCGCGCGTCGAATTGCACAGCGTGACCGCGGAAATGCTCGAGGCCGGTTACGGCTACGTGCGCATATCGCAATTCAGCGAAACTACGGGCGATGACTTGATCGGAGCATTGAAGACGCTGCGCAAACGCAACGGCGCGCCGCTCAAAGGGCTGGTACTCGACATGCGCGACAACCCTGGCGGAGTGCTCGAGGCCGCCGTATCCGTGGCGGACACGTTCATGGACAGCGGCGTCATCGTGACGGCCAAGGGCAGGACACCGGATTCAAAATTCGAGATGCACGCAACGCCCGGTGATGCGTTAAATGGGGCCCCCATGGTCGTGCTGGTCAACGGCGGCTCGGCCTCCGCCGCGGAGATCGTCGCGGGTGCGCTCAAGGATCAGCATCGCGCTAAACTCTTAGGAAGCACCACCTTCGGCAAAGGTTCGGTGCAGACCATTATCCCGTTGACCGACGACCGCGCCGTCAAGCTCACGACTTCCCTCTACTACACGCCTTCGGGAGCGTCCATCAATCACCACGGTATCGCTCCCGATATCGAGTTGGAGCGCGACGGCAAACCGGCGGCGGCGGCGGGCGTGCCGCTGTTGCAGCATGACCGCGGTGTGAAGCGTGCCGTCGAGGAATTGAAGGCATCGCCTGGCGCGCGTGCGGGTGCAGTGACGACCGCCGCCGGGCTTCGCTGATGCGCAGCACGCGTTCCATCGAGATACTGTGTTTGGCTCTCGCGGCATTGGTGCTTATTTGGTCGGGGGCGTTGGCAGCCCAGATATGGCCGGTCATGGGACTGCTTGCCGCGTTCGCGCTCGCCATCGTTGGCTTCCGGCGTCGAAATTTTCTGCCGGGCCGCAGCCGTGCCAAGCTGTTGATCGAATCATGGTCGATGGTCATCTTCATCACCTGCGTGCTGTGGTTTACCGGCAAGGGCGGCAGTCCGCTGTTCAACTTGTATCTATTGCCCATCATTTTAAGCGCGCTCACGCTCGGCAGGGTCGTCACGCTGCTGCAAGTAGCCGCTATCGCCGCTTGCCATTTCCTGCTCGCCAGCACGACGCCGGGCGTGGATGTGATCTCGCTGGTCTATGCCAGCCAAGTCGTCGGCCAGCTCGCGCCTTTTTTGCTGGTGGCCTACCTCACGACCACCTTGTCGGCGGATATCACCGAAGCGCGCGAACGCATCGAGAATTTGGCGCAAACGGACTCCTTGACCGGTCTGTACAACGTGCGCATGTTCAATGAGGTGTGGCAACGCGAGCATGCCGCGTGCGAGCGGGCGCGGGGCATGTACGCGCTGCTGATGATCGACATCGACAAGCTCAAGGAGATCAACGAAGTCTTTGGACACGAGGCCGGCAACAGCGCACTTATATTGGTAGCGCAGTGCCTGCAAAGAAGCATTCGAACCACGGATCATGCCGCCCGCTTCGGCGGCGATGAGTTCGCGGTGCTGCTGCCGGGCGCTTCGCACGAAGTCGCCGAGGTCGTGATCAAGCGCATCCGGCACAACGTTTACAAGACCACGCTCGACCTGCGCTCGCGAATGATTCGCTGCAACGTGAGCATTGGCGCGGTGAGTTATCCCAAGGACTCGAAGCAGATGCGGGATTTGCAGAGCCTCGCCGATGATCAGATGTACCGCGACAAGGAACTGCGGCGAATGCCCGGCGCGGAAGCAAATGCATGAATAGTTTCCGGCAAACAATTGAATGTGCTGGACTTTCCCAGAAATACTGGCAAAGTTAGTGCTGCATCACGCCCAGGCGTGATTTACATATGGTCAGCTACCGTCCATCCCCACTTGGAGAAAGGGTTAATGCGGTCAATTATTCGAGCATCGTTCCTGCCAATAGGACTTCCCATGCGCGCATTCGCTGGGCTTTTGCTCGGATTTTTGGCCCTGCAGGCCAACGCCAAGGGATTAAATCAGCCGAAATTGAAATCCGGTTCCGTACTCGTCGTCGACCAAAGCGACTCAACGGTGCTGTATTCCCGCAATTCGGACGTCGCCGCGCCGATCGCTTCCATCACCAAGCTCATGACGGCGCTGGTGGTATTAGATGCCAAACAGCCCTTGGATGAGCCGATTCGAATTACCGAAGCCGACCGCGATTTTCCAAAAGCCTCGTTTTCCCGGCTGAAAGTGGGAACGACCTTGACCCGCGGCGATCTCATGCATCTTGCCCTCATGTCCTCGGAGAATCGCGCAGCCCACGCCTTGGGGAACAATTATCCCGGCGGCATGCGGGCCATCGTGGCCGCGATGAACGCGAAGGCCAAGACCTTGGGGATGACCTCTGCTTACTTCGTCGATCCGACCGGCCTATCCAGCCAAAACGTCGCAAGCCCCGAGGATTTGTCCAAGCTGGTGATTGCCGCATCTAAGAATCGGGTCATTCGCGAATATTCCACCGATCGGAATTACGTCGTGCGCGTCCAGAAGCACATGGTGGAGTTTCGAAACACGGACAATCTGGTGAAGAATCCCGCCTGGAACATCATCGTGCAGAAGACCGGCTACATTAATGAAGCCGGCAAGTGCTTGGTGATGGCCGCGGTGATCGAAGGCCGCTCCGTGGTGATCGTGCTGCTTGACTCATTTGGCAAGTACACCCGCGTAGCCGACGCGCAGCGTGTCAAGACTTGGATGGAAAGTGGATCCAAACACCGCTTCGAGGCAACGATCCGCTAAGTTCGGGTCGAGCGGGTCGAATACTGAACTCGCCGCATCAACCCCAAAACCCGACTCCCGACGATTCAAGGCCAGTGATCGCAAAATGGTGAAGTAACGGCTGCACGGCCGGGGAGTCAAAAAATGCGTATGGGTCTTTGGTGCATGGCATGGGCGGCCTTGCTGCCGGCAGGACCGGCCGCAGCGGCAGATAAAGTGCTCTCAGTGACGATTTACACCGGTGATCTGGCGCTGGTGCAGGACCGGCGCGACATCGATATCAAGGGCGGCCGCCAACGCATTGAGTTTCCGGACGTGTCGGCGCAAATTCGGCCGGAAACCGTCTCCTTGACGGCAGGCGACATCAGCATTGTCGAACAGAATTTCGATTTTGACCTCCTGACTCCCGCCAAATTGATGGAAAAGGCCATCGGCCAAGAAATCACTATTGTTCGTGTCAATCCGGCCACAGGCGCTGAGACGCGGGAGCAGGCGCAAGTGCTCGCGACCAACAGTGGAGTCGTGTTGAAAATCGGCCAGCGCATCGAAGTGTTGCGCGATGACGGATTGCCGGTGCGCGTGATTTTCAACAAGGTGCCGGAGAACCTTCGCGCGCGGCCGACGCTGTCGGTCACCGTCGTCGGCGCGCATGCGGGCACTCGCGCGGCGACCTTGAGCTACCTCACGCCGGGCCTGGGTTGGAAAGCCGATTACGTGGCGCTGTATAACGAAGGCGACAGCAAGATCGACGTACAGGGATGGGTGACGCTGACGAACTCCAGCGGCACCACCTATGACAATGCGCAAACGCTGCTGGTTGCCGGCTCGCCCAGTCAAGTCGATGGGGACGCAGGCACGAACGGCTATCGACCCCTGCCTCGCCGGTCCACGCTGCAAAAGCCGGGAACGGAAAGCGGCAGCCGCGAGCGATTGGGCGACTACTATCTGTATCCGCTAGCCGAACGCACCACCATCGCGAATCAGCAGACCAAGCAGGTGAGTTTCCTCGATGTGCACGGCGTAGCTGCCGAGCACGGCTATGAGTTTCGCAACCGCTGGCTAGGGACCGCGGAAACGCCGATCAGCGCGAACAGCATCTATAGCTTTTCAACCAGCGCCCATGCAGGATTGGGCGATCAATTGCCGGCCGGTATCTTGCGTTTCTACATGCGCGACAAGCGCGGCGACCCGCAGTTTATCGGCGAGAGCCATATCGAGCACACACCCATGGGCTCCACGCTGTCGTTGGCAACCGGGGATGCCTTCGATGTCAAAGTCCACGCCATCGTCGACAAACGCACTCGCCTATCAACTTTCGATTGGCAGACGGACATGCGCTACGAGTTGACCAATGCGCTGCCACGACCCGTCGTGGTCAAACTGCGCCAAGAAGGACTGTGGGGGGATGCGAGCATCAAGGTCGAGAGTCAAAAAAGCGTGAGACTGAGTGCCGAGGCCGCAGAGTGGGCGGTGACGGTGCCTGCCAACGGCAAGGCCAGCCTCAGCGCCAGCTTCGAAACCCGGTACTAGTACCGCCATGTGCGAGAGGGCGTTCATCTTAGGCGTAGGAGCCGCGGCCGCCTGCCTCCTGTGCGCCGGGGCGGTCCGCGCTCAAGCCGCCTCGGCCCAAATTTCGGCGGAACCGCCTTCGGATCTCATTGTGACGGTCTATCGCGCGCCTTATCGGCACGCTGGTTCCGTTCAGCTCGATGCGCTGCGAGGCTTTGCCTTGGTGAGCGAAACGCGCACCGTCCGATTGCCCGCAGGCTTGAGTCAAGTGCGCTTCGAGGGGGTGGCCGATGGGATCGAACCGGCCAGCGCCATCATCACTGGTTTCCCGGGCGGGGTGGTCGAAAAGAATCGCGATGCTAAATTGTTGAGCCCCGGGGCGCTTCTCGCCGCCACGGTGGGCAAGCCGGTCGAGATGCTGCGAACCATCCGCAAGTCGGGCAAAACCGAACGGCTTAGCGGCACAATACTTTCCGACGCCGGCGGCGGCGTAGTATTCCAATCGACGCAAGGCATCGAGGCGTTGCGCTGCTCAGGCTTGCCGGAGGCCTTCAGCTTCGAGCCCGTCTCGGCCTTGTCGGCCAAGCCGACATTATCTGTCGAGGTGCGCAGCCCCGCCGCCGTGACCACGCAGATTACCCTGTCGTACCTGTCCCGCGGCTTCGATTGGGCAGCTGATTACACCGCGACGCTGGAGCCCGGCGGCAAAAGCATTGATTTGGGGGCCTGGGTCACGCTCGCCAATTCCAACGGTGTGGGATTCCCGTCGGCGCACACCCAAGTGGTGGCGGGCCGGGTTAGCCGCGAGAGCGGCGAGGTGGAGCCCATCGAGTTTGGCGGGCCGATATTCGCCATGTGCTGGCCGCGCGGTACGACCAGTGAGCCGCCAATGATTCTTTTCTTGGGTGAGCCTCGCTCTGAGATGTTAAAGAAATCGATGAGGAACGCGCCCGCGCCGATGGCAGCGGGCGCGCTGCAGGAGATGGTCTTGACGGGCGCAACGAAAGTAGAGCAGGAGCAGCTCGGTGATTTAAAGCTCTACCGAGTGCCGGAGCGCACGACCGTTTCCAGCCGCCAATCAAAACAGGTGCGGTTGATGGATCGCATCTCGATCCCGGTCACCACTGTCTATGCCGCGGAGTCGAGCAAGTATTCGGAATCTTCGGCTCCAGCGCACCGTTTACTTCGAACGAAAAACACCACCGCGAATCACCTCGGCCTGCCCCTCCCCGCAGGCTCGATCGCGGTATTTGGCTCACATCAAGGGGAAAGACTGCTCGTGCATGAATCCGATATGCGCGATATCGCCGTGGGCGAAGAGGTGGAGATCGACGCAGGATTGAGTGCCGACGTTCGGGTCACGGTGATCAACGAACAAGCCAGGGTCGACAGCGAGCACGCCAAGATGTTGCCGCTGGTCCCGGGTTTGAGCTTACGCTCGGTCAAGATGGACGATATTGAACGCGTCGAAATCAGCAATGCTTCAGCAACCGGCATTCAATTCGAACTAAAGCTTCAGCTGCCGGAGGGTGGACGAGTGCTCCGCGCCGATCATCCCTTGGGCACCAAAAACGGTCGCCCGCTATTCCGCCTCAAGGTTCCTGCCAATCAGACGCTCACTGTCCGTTTTCAAACGCAGCGCGTTGACGATGGAATTCTGCGCACTCCTTAGCGTTTAGCACCGCCACTGTGGCTTACAATTGCGTTATGTCGGGAATTTTCAGCAAGGCGCAGCCGCGATGGTGAGAAATCGCCAGTCCAGGATAAAGAACTATTTCGCAGAAAACAGACTGTTTACGATTCGCAGCATCGTGGCAGGCATCATTGCGGCGGTGCTGCTATGCACCGTCGCAGGCCGTTTGTTCTACCTGCAGGTGCTCAAGTACGACTACTACGCAAATCTATCGCAGGGCAACAGCATCCGTACCGAGCCCATCCCGCCCAGCCGGGGCCTGATCCTGGACCGTCACGGCGTGGTACTCGCGGATAACCTGCCCGCCTTCAACGTTGAACTGGTTCGCGAGCAGGTGGGCGACATCAAGGCCTTGGATGCCACCTTGGCGCAGTTGGTCAGTATCGGTCTGCTGCGCAACGAAGAGATCGGCAATATCCGGCGCACGGTGCTGTTGCACAAAGTGTATGAAAGCGTGCCCATCAAGCTGCTGCTTAACGAGGAGGAGATGGCCCGCTTCGCAGTGCATCGCTACCAATTCTCCGGTGTGGACATTCGGGCGCGCCTGGCGCGGCACTATCCGTTGCACGAGATGGGCGTTCATGCGATCGGCTACGTGAGCGCAATCAACGAACAGGACTTGAAGCAGATCGATAGCGCGGAATATGCCGGTACCAGCCTCATCGGCAAGCTCGGGGTCGAAGGCGCTTACGAGCAACAGCTGCACGGCAAGCCGGGGTTTCGAGAAATAGAAGTCAACGCCGCCGGCCGCCCGGTGGAGAAACAAGGAGGCTATGCTTCCAAGCTCAGCACACGTCCTCCGGTGGCCGGCGAGGACTTGATTCTAGGCATGGATGTCCGTGTGCAAAAAGTCGCCGAAGAAGCCTTGCAGGGCAAGCGCGGGTCAGTGGTCGCGCTAGATCCGAAAACGGGCGATATCATCGCGCTCGCGAGCACGCCAGGCTTTGACCCGAACGATTTTGTGCGCGGCCTCTCCGTGGCGCAGTACGCGGCCTTGTCGACCAGCATCGACGTGCCGTTGCTCAATCGAGCCTTGCGCGGTGCCTATCCGCCCGGATCGACGGTGAAGCCCCTGTATGCGCTGGCCGCTCTTAAATACGGAATCATGTCTGCGGAACAAACCACGTACTGTCCGGGTTTCTTCACCTTGCCCGGCAGCAGCAACAAGTATCGCGACGATGAGGTTCATCACGACGTAAACATGCGCACGGCGATTTCCCGGTCGTGCGACGTGTATTTCTACAGGCTTGCGGACAAAATGGGCATCGATCGCATGCACGAGTTCATGAGCGCCTTCGGCTATGGCGAACTGACCGGCATCGACATTCCCGGCGAAAAGGCCGGCCTGTACGCTTCGCCAGAATGGAAGCGTCGCGTCTTCAAGCGCAAGGCTGACCAGGTATGGTTCCCTGGCGAAACTATCAGCATGGGCATCGGCCAGGGCCCGATCACGGTCACGCCATTGCAGCAGGCGCACTTTGCCGCCGAAATTTCCGAACGCGGCCAGATCATCGCCGCGCCGAGGCTGGTCGCGGCGGTGCGTGCGCCCGGCTCGATCACGGTTGTTCCGCGAACCCCTACATTCATGAAACCGGTGAATCTGGCGACCGAAGAGCAGTGGAATGTCGTGTTTGACGGCATGCAAGCAACGGTGGGCCCGAGCGGTACCGCGCACGTGGCCGGTGCCAATGCCAAGTACAAATGGGCCGGCAAAACGGGCACGGCGCAGGTGGTGACAGTCAAGCAAACCGAAAGCACCAAACACAAGGATGCCGACGAGCGCAAACGTGAGCACGCATGGTTCATCGCCTTCGCGCCCGCAGAGGATCCTAGGATCGCGATTTCGGTGCTGGTGGAAAATGCCGGGTTCGGTGCGTCGAACGCGGCACCCATTGCACGCAAAGTGATCGACTCGTATTTATTGGCCGATGAGGCGCCGGGCATCAGGACGCCGGGCCTCAGCGCACCGGGCGCCGCAGTCCCCGCTGTGCCCGCGCCGGTGGCCGCAGCGCCCAAGGCGCCCTGAGTGATGAAACTCGCAGCTTTGTCCGGACTGCTGTGGTGTCTGAGCGCGAGTTTGAGCGTCGCGGATGAGACACCCCCCTCTACCGCCCTGGGCGTATGGACCCAGCATGAGTACTCATTCGTCTCCATGGGCTTTACGTCCACGTACTCGTGCGACGGGCTTGCCGACATTCTAAAGCAGCTGTTGATCGCCGCCGGTGCCCGCGCGGATGCAAAGGCGCAACCAGGTGGCTGCGCCGAGGGTTTCGGACGCCCCGCGAGCCTCGCCCGAGCCAATCTCATTTTTTACACGCTGTCGCCCGATACGAGTCAGGCATCCGAGGGTCAGAAGATTCAGGGGATCTGGCGGCCCGTGGCATTTGCCGTTCGAACGCCGCGGCAATTGATGCTCGGGCACTGCGAGCTGGTCGAGCAGTTCCGCGCTCAAGTGTTGCAGTTATTCACGACACGCAACCTCGTCGATAAGACCAGCTGCGTGCCGCATCAAGATTCAGGATCGGTGGTCGACCTTAAATTCGAAGTGTTTGCAGCGCTGAGAATAGGAAATCATTAAATCGATGACCTCCGGCGCCAAGCGCCTAGTACCTCACCGTGAGGTGCAAGCCCCAGTTGCGCGGCTCGCCGAGCTGCACGTATAGCTTGTTAGGAAAGTCCGGCGGCTCATCGCCGAAATAGAAGCCGCGCACGGTGTAATTCTTATCGAGCAAATTGCGGGCCCACAAGTACAGCTCCCAGCGAGCGGTGTCCCAGCCTAACTTGCCGTTGACCAATCCGTGCGCACTCGATCGGGTGCCATTCGGAGGCAAGTCATAAAAGAAGGATCCCTGGCCGGTGACATCGAGACGCGCGTAGGGTCCGCGTGGGTCGCGCCATATCGCATTGACCGCGGCTTGCCAGGGAGGTGCATGAGGCAGTGCCCGGTCCGCAAGGGTTAAGCCGTTCTGCACGAACCCGCGGTAGCGGGTCTGCAGTAGACCGAGCGAGCCGCCGAATTCGAGGCTGCGCGTGGCGGCCCAACTCGCCGTGCTTTCCAGTCCGTAGTTGAACCCCGATTTCGCATTGCCGGTAAAGTAAATAAAGGTGTTGGGGTTGCTGGGATCCAACTGCTCGCCGGTCAGCAGTTGTTCGTTGTGGCGCGCCATGTAGAACAAAGAGGTGTCGATCCGCAGACGACCTTGGTCCATTTGCAACTTGTGGCCCACCTCGAGGTTCAGATCCCATTCCGGGCCAAACTGCACCTGGCTTGCAGGCAACCCGGGGCTCAAATTGAAGCCGCCCGCCTTGTAGCCGCGCGCGGCCAAAACGTACACGTGCTGGCCTTCGGCGATGGCGTAGTCAAGAGACGCCTCTCCTCCCCAAAGGTTATCGGCAGGATCGAAGTTGCTCGCCGCTGTCGGTGCGCTCAAGTTCGTGGTGGTATCGTTGTAATTGCTCGTATGCCGCTCACCGCGCAATCCCAGCGACCAGCGTGCCCACTCGCCCAAGCCGCCATCAAGCTGCCCGTACGCGGCGCCGTTGCGCGACCGATAGCGGCTGGCTATTAAGGTCAAGGTGTCGGCACTCTGCGTGGCGTTGAAAGGATCGATGTAAGTGCCGGCGTTGGTATCGGTCAACGATTCGCGCAGCTCGAAGGCGTACACGCCGAACAGCCAGGAAATGCCGCGAGCGCGCCCTTTCGCCACGGGTTCGCCCAGCCGAAATTCCAAGCTTCGGGTTGAGCGATGGCGCACTTGATAGTCCGTAAAGTCAAACGTGTAAGGTGCCCACAGATTAGGGTTACCCCAATCGCCGTCGAAACCGTAGTTGATCTTGGTGTCTGCATACGTCGCTATGCTGGTGAGTGTCGCGGCGCCGAGCCCGGTATAGGTCGAGCGGGCCGAGAGCCCCGTGGAATATTGACCATCAACCCCGGGATGATCCGATTGCGTCGTGCGGCTGTTATCGATGGCAAAGGCATCGTAACCGTCGTTCATTTGCACACGCAGCACGGTCAAATCGGTGTGCCATTCATCGCTCGGTTGATACCGCCATTTTCCGCGCAGGGTCAGCTCGTCGCGTTTGTCGGTGTCGCTGCGGCCAAGATAGGCATTGTGATAAAAACCGTCGCTGCTGTAGCGCTGCACGGCGAGCCTGAATGCAGAGTCCAGCGCGCTTACGGGACCCGTGATCACCGCGCCGTAAGAGCGCTCGTTACAGTCGCCGACATCCAATTCCGCGCGGCCGCCAAAGGTGTCGGCAGGGTCTGCACTCTTGACGTAGATGAGCCCGGCCAGGGCGTTCGCGCCATACAGCGTGCCCTGCGGACCGTGGAGCACTTCGATGCGATCCACATCGAACAGCGTTGCGGCGGAGCCTAGGCCGCTGAAGTCGATGTCATCGATGAGAAATCCCACTGAAGGATTCGGCGCACCCTGATATTGCTGCAGCTCGCCGATGCCGCGGATTTGAAAATACCGCGGTCGAGAGGTATCCCCTGCCCAATTCAAGTTGGGCACCAGTGGCAGGACATCCTCGAAATGTTGTTGACCGGCATCGTGCAGCGTCGTGCCGGTGAGCACCGAAACGCTGCCGGGCGTTTCTTCCAGCAAACCTTTGCGCAGGGTCGCCGTGACGATAATTTCGTCCAATGGCCGATTGTCGCCGGCAGCCGAAGCGCTCGCTGCGCTTGAGAGAGTCAATGCGGCAAACAGAATAGTCGGGGAAAGATTCTTACCCATGCTCCCTCCGCCGGTATTAACCGGATCAGGTTCAATGGGTTTGCTGATGTGCTCTAAAAAGCTGCCAGCATCTCAGGCCTACAAGGCCACCCCAGCGTTGTACTTACGAGAATATGTTACGAGAAAAACAGTGCGCGAACTGCACCGATCAAGCCACCCACCACGAGGATCACCAGGGGTAAGAAGGTCATGCCGAATCCCACATCCCGTTTGCCGGGGTCTTTCACGTACGTGTAGGCGTAGATCTCACGTCCGACCAGATAGACTGCGCCTAAAGCGGCTGCAACCAGCGGGCTGAAGTAGTGGGAGAAAAGGTATATCCCAGGCAAAAAAGCAATCAATTGCTCCAGGGTATTTTGCTGGACCCTGAAAACGCGCTCGAAAATCTCGTTGCCGGTAATGGCCGGTGCTTTGATGCCGTATCGGCTGCGGGCGGCGCCCACCCTGAATCCAAACACGATGAACTGCAGAACTGCGAGAGCAGTCACGATATCGACATAAGCCATGGACCTTCCTCCCGTGTTGTTGAATTCTACACTGCATCGCCGGCCGTTTTGCGTCAGGCTGCACATATCGTCACCACAGAGGCTTGTAGTCCGCAATGGCTTTACCCCGAAAATCCACTCGCAACGGTACGCGCGGTTATGCCCACCTGGTCGAGATCGACGTGCCCATCGCCCGAGTGTGGCGTGCCTTGACCGAGCCCGGTTTGATTCGCATTTGGTCGGGACAGGAAGCCGAGGTCGACGCGAGACAAGGCGGCCTGTACCGCATCGGTAAGCGCACGGGAAGCGTCCGCGAGGCTCATATCGATATCTTCGAGGTCAACCGTCGCTTGAGGCTCATTTACCTCCACAACAAAAACTCCCCGCCAAGCGACAGCGCCGCGGTGGATGATTTCATTCTGGACACCCATCGCGGCGAGGGCAAAACCTCGCTGCGACTGCTCGGATCCGGCATCCCGGAGAGCGCCGAATGGGATCGGGGCTATACGAGCATCCGGATGGGCTGGGAACGGTACTTGGGGCGTATCAAAGCGGCGCTGGAAAGTCCGCCCGTTTCGAAAAAGCCGGTAAAAGTGGTCCCAAAAGATCCGCCCCTGCCCGGACTTGATTATTGAGGTGGCCCCGGGGCTGTTTGCTATGCTTGTGCCTGGCTGGCGGCAGCTAAGGAGGGGGCAATGCTTGGGTTTCTCATTCGCGCAGCGTTGGTGGCGCTGGGACTTTGGCTCGCTACGGATTGGGTCAACGGAGTCTCGATCGACACTCCTGCCACCCTGATCATGGCCGGCATCCTGCTGGGGGTCGTCAATTCCATCGTCAGGCCCATCGCCATCTTGCTGACGCTGCCCATGACGATACTCAGCCTGGGGCTGTTCCTTCTGGTCATCAATGCCTGCATGGTTGCCTTGGTGGCCTGGATGCTGCCAGGCATGCATGTCACCGGTTTCGGCGCCGCTTTTTGGAGCTCGATTTTGGTGAGTCTGGTTAGCTTTATCGGTTCCTGGTTTGTCGGCGGAAAAGGCCGAGTTGAAGTGATCCGAAAGCGCGGCTAAGAGCTTATTGAGCCTTGGGCTCGGCCAGGGTTTTCGGATCCGTGAGAGCTCCGCCGGGCAGCGTCAAAATACACACGCCGACGATGATCACCGCCATGCCGATGAGCTGCAATCCCGAGAGATGTTCGTGCAGAACCAACCACCCCATGAGCGCCGCGATCGCGGGGTTCACGTAACCGTAGGTGCCGATGAGCGTAGGCGTTGTGTTCATGGTCAGCCAACCATAGGCGGTGTAGGCAAGACCGGAGCTGAGAAACGTGAGATACAACAGCGAAATCAGACCCGGGGCGTTGGGCGGCCAGTGCATGGAGTCACCGCGAGACAGCGCCAGAGCTAACAACATGAGGCCGCCAATGAGCATCTGCAGCGCCATGAACATCATGTAGTTCAATTGGGTGTTGATGCTGCGGTAGTATAAAGTGCCCAATGACCAAGACGCGCACGCGGTCAGCACGCCGAGCTGGGCGAGTGACCCCTTGGTGAACAGCGGGCCTTTGGGGATCAGCATCAACACGGCACCGACGAATCCGATCGCCAATCCTAGAATTGCCGAGCGCGTCAAAGGATGCCCGCGCCGGCCGAAAACGCCCAAACCGGCGATCCAAAATGCAGAAGTTCCGTTGAGCAAGGCCGACTCGTTGCTCGGAATGTATTGCATGGCCCAGGTGTTCAAGCCATTGCTGACAAAAATCATGAAGAACCCGGCGATGGTGACGTGCCGCCATTCGATCAACCGTGTGGGCAGTCGGCTGCCACCGTAGAATTCTGCCACCAGCGCGAGCAGCACGCCTGCGGTGACGAACCGGATTCCGGCGAACAGCGCCGCGGGCAGGTTTTCCACGGCTATTTTCGTGAATATAAAAGACGAGCCCCACACCAAATAGACGGTGCCGAGGCATAGGACCACCTTCGTGGAGTGACGTGAGTCGCGCAAACTACGCTGGGCGGCGCGGTGTTCCGGCGCGGAAAATCCAATAACAAACGCCGAACAGAATGGCCGCCGCAATCCATTGCGCCGCAGGTACGTGAATTCCCAACGCCAGTACGTCGGGATTTTTGCTGACCCAAATGCACATGGCGATAAAGATCCCGACCAGTGCTTCGCCCGTGATCAGTCCGGCGGCAAACAGCATCCCGTTCTGCGCCAGTTTTTCATGATCGTCCGGCTCGCTGCGTTTGCGGTGCCAACGCGACACCAGCTCCGCGACCAGACCGCCGGCCAAGATGGGGGTGGATACGTCCAAGGGCAGATAGATGCCGACGGCGACGGCCAACACCGGCGCGCCCCAGCGCGACCCGATGCGCTTCAGATAAAGATCCAAGACAATGATCAGCGCGCCGACCACAGCACCGATGACGATCATGGAAACCGGCAGCGTGCCGCCGAACATACCCTCTGCCACCGATCTGACCAAGTTCGCTTGCGGCGCCGGCAGGGCTTTGACGCCCGCGTGCGACGGCTCGCCGATACCGTACGCAAACAACAGCACATTCATCACCGGTGCCATCACGGCTGCGCTCGCTACCACTCCCACCATCAGCATGACTTGTTGCCGCCACGGCGTGGCGCCCACCAACTGGCCGGCCTTGAGGTCTTGCAGATTATCGCCCGCCACGGCCGCGGCATTACAGACCACTGCCCCGATGAACACCACGGCCACCGCGCCGATCGCAGACTTGCCGCCCACCATCCACATCAGCACCAATGAGGCGAACAGAATGGTGCAAATCGTAATGCCGGACACTGGATTGTTGGACGAACCAACCAACCCTGCCATATAGCCGCTGACCGACGAAAACAAAAAGCCCGCTACGATCATGATGACCGCCATCGCCAATGCCACGCCCATGCTGCCGACCACCAAGTAATACAACACAAACAGCGGGATCACGAACAGCGCGATGCCGATGAGCACGGCGCCCATGGGCAGATCGCGTTCCGTGTGCACAACGACGGGGCCTCCCTTGCGGCTCACTTTCATGCCGCTTCGAACCGCGGAGAACAGCGATTTTCGCAATGACCAGAGCGCCCAAATCGCTCCGGTCAACATGCAGCCCACGCCGATGTAGCGCACTTGGGCGCGCCAAATAGCGAAGGCCGCGTCTTCGGCATTGAGTCCCGCCAGCTTTTGCAGCAAGACCGGGTCGTGATTGAAGAAAAACGAATTATAGATCGGGATTGCGAGCCACCAGGAAAAAAGTCCGCCGGCAGCGATCAGCACCGCGACATTGAGACCCACGATGTAGCCGACACCGAGAAGCGCGGGCGAGAATCCGTAGCTGAAAAAGGCGATGCCGCGCTCGCCCACGAAACTCTTGACCACGAAGCTTTCCGGCAGGGCGCCGAAGCCGGACGTGATCAGCTTGAAGGAGCCCCCGACCACGCTGGCTAGCCCCAAAACTCTTGCCCCGATGCCGGGATTTGCGCCTACTTTCAGCACCTCGGCGGCCGCGACGCCCTCGGGGAATTTCAGCTTCTGTTCGATGATTAGCGTGCGACGCAGCGGCACAGAGAACAGCACGCCGAGCAGCCCGCCGAGGCCGACGATAGCAAATGTCCACCAGTAATCGAAGCTCGACCAGTGGTGCAGAAGAATGAGCGCCGGCAAGGTGAAAATTGCTCCCGCCGAAATCGAGGTGCCCGCCGATGCGCCGGTGGCGACGATGTTGTTCTCGAGAATGTTGGTTTTGCCGAACAGCGGCAAGACGGCCATGGAAATGACTGCCGCGGGAATCGCGGTGGCCACCGTCAGACCCGCGAACAAACCGACGTATGCATTCGCGGAAGCCAGGATGACGGTGAGAATGATGGAAAGAATAATGGCCTTGAACGTGAGTTGCGGCGCCGAGACCTTATCGATCATCATTCGACGTCGCCCATGAGCTTTTTCACCGGCCGGCTGATGACCAGCAGTATGGCGCCCAATCCCACAGAGAAATAAACGATGCGCATGTACTGCCCCGGCATTGCCGCGATATTGCTGGCATCGAAGTCGCCCGCAATCAGGCTCGCCACCAGATTGCCCAGCGAAGTCGCCAAGAACCACATGCCCATCATTTGCCCGACGAATCGCTTCGGAGCGAGCTTGGTGTAGTAGCTCAAGCCCACGGGGCTCAAGCACAGCTCGCCGAAGGTGTGCAGCAGATACGTCATGATCAGCCAGTAAGGCAGCACCTTGGTGCCCGAGGCGACAATCTTGGCCGCCGCGCTCATCACCAGAAATCCCGAGCCCATCAAAATGACGCCAAAGGCGAATTTTGCCGGCGCGGAAGGGTTCAAGTGGCGCTTCGCCAGCAGCACCCACAGCCAGGCGAAGAACGGTGCAAAGATAAAAATGAAGAACGAGTTCAGCGACTGAAACCAGCCGGTGGGAATGAGGAAATGCGCCCAGCCAACCAAGCGGTCCGTGTAGCGTTCGGCAAAAAGATTGAGCGACGAGCCGGCCTGTTCGAAGCCGGAGAAGAACAACGCGCAACCGACGAACAACACCGCCAGGACCACGCCCTGCCGACGCTCCTGAGGGGTGAGGTCGGCGATGAAGAAGTAGTACAGAAAATACAAAACCGCCATGGTGACGATGACATAGGCGACCGCTTGCGCCAGGCTCACCGGACTTACCGGAATGACCCCGGAGCTCACCAAGCCTAAGATCAGCAGTACTACCGCAGCGGCTGCGGCAAGCTGGCGCCATTGTTTGGCCCGGAGTTGCGCCGACGGCGCCGCGGCCGCGCCGTTGATGCCTTTTGCACCGGCGGCAACATAGGCGCCGGAGGTGCCCAGGTGCTTCTTGGTCAAATAGAATTGCGCCACACCCACAGCCATGAAAAATGCCGCGGAGGCGAAGCCGGCGCGCTGGCCCCAGAGAACTTGCGCTTCAGCGGTTACGAGCGGCCCTAAGAAACCGCCAATATTGATGCCGATATAAAAGATGGTGAAGGCCGCATCGAGGCGTGCGCCTCCTTCCGGGTAGAGATCGGCGACGATGGCACTGACATTGGGTTTGAGCAATCCCACGCCGAGCACGATGACAACTAAGCCAATGTAAAATCCGTGCGGCGAGGTTGAGGTGGCCAGCAGGACATTGCCGATGGTGATTGCAATGCCGCCGGCCATGACGGCGCGCTGCGCACCGATCAACCTGTCGGCAATCCAGCCGCCGGGCAGTGCCGCCAAATAAACGGCCGCGTTGTACAGTCCATAGATGGCGGTGGCAGTCTTATCATCGAGTCCGAACCCGCCGGTTGAGACCGCGCTGACGAGGAACAGCACCAGCAGCGCGCGCATGCCGTAAAAGGTGAACCGTTCCCACATTTCCGTCATGAACAGCGTGGCAAGGCCGCGCGGTTGACCGAACAAGGTCGCGCTCAAATCAGACTCCGGCTTCGCGCTGAGCTTGCTCGGCTTCCTCTTTGTCTCTTGCCGCTATTTTTTCTTTGAGTAACAGTCCGGCCATGATGATCCCTATTTCATACAGCAAGTACATCGGTACCGCCATCGCGCTTTGCGACACCGCGTCGGGTGGCGTAACGAAAGCGGCAAAAATGAATATCCCCAGAAGCACAAAACCGCGATTCTTTTTCAGCGTCTTGATCTTAACAAAGCCGGTCCAAACCAATAGTACAGTAGCCACCGGAACTTCGAAGGCTATTCCAAAGGCCAGAAGCAGCACCATGACGAAGTCGAGGTAGCTGCCCATGTCCGTCATCATCTGCACGCCGTGCGGGGTGGTAGCGACGAAAAAGCTCAGCATCACCGGGAAAACGCCATAGTAGGCAAACGCGGCGCCCAGGTAAAAAAGGATGATGCTGGAGATCAGCAGCGGTACCGCCAGCTTCTTTTCATGCTTGTACAGGCCGGGCGCCACGAATGCCCACGCTTGGTAGAGCACGAATGGCATGGCCAAGCCGAGCGCCAGCAGCAGCGCCAGCTTGAACGGAACCGTGAATGGGGCTACCACGCTGGTCGCGATGATGGTCGCGCCCACAGGCAATTTACGGATCAGCGGCTCTGCCACAAAGCTGAAAATCTTGTTCATATAGTAGGCGCAGGGCACGAAACAAATGCCCACCGCCAGCATCGCCTTGAGTAGGCGATCGCGCAGTTCCAGCAAGTGCGAGATCAGCGTACCTTCGGCGAGACCGCCCGGTTCGCCGGGATCACTCATTGGCAGGTTTGTTTTCGGACGGACTCGCGTGCCAATCAGCCCCGTGCACCGCGGCTGCCGTCTCTTGCGAGTAGCCAGCGTCTGCGCTTACCTGAGGCCCGGCCGGCATACCGCTGCCGGGCAACCCGGGGGCGACCGGCGGCGCGGATGCCACAGTGGGTTCGTTAGGCATGTAATAGGGATCGATGCTCGAAGAAGCGTTGCTCTTCGGTGTGTTCGCAGGGGTCGGGCTCGACTTGGTCTGCTTCATCAGCTCTTCTGCGCTGACCTCGCGTTCCAGTTGCTCGGTCAATTGACGCGCCATTAAGCGCGCCCGCCCCACCCAGTTGCCCACCTGTCGAGCAACCTTGGGGAGTTTCTCAGGCCCCAGCACGATGAGTGCTATGGCTGAGGTAAGCAGTATCTCCGAGAACCCAACATCAAGCATGCGGCATCAGGCGTTGGTTTTGGGGGGTACCTTGACTTCGCTTTCCCGCGCGGCGCTTTCGCGCGCAGCAACGTTCGGGTCGAAGTCCGCATCTTGCTTCAACTGTTTGGCTTTCTCTTCCGTCTCGCCCTCACTCATGGCCGACTTGAAGCCCTTCACAGCCGCGCCCAAGTCCGAACCGATCGAGCGTAGACGCTTAGTTCCGAAAATGATCAAAGCAATGGCCAATATGACCAATAGCATTTTTGAATCGAACATTTCGCTTCTCCGACCAGGTATAACCGATTAGGCGCCAATGATACGCCAAAGATATTATGACATTTGACGCGTTAGACCGATGCGTGTTCGGTCGCAATTGCAGTTGGAATCAGCTTTCAAGCCAAAAAGTGACCGGCCCGTCGTTGCTCAAAGACACCTGCATGTGGGCGCCAAAAACGCCTGTTTGCACGCGCGCATGCGCCGCGCTGGCCGCCTGAACGAAGTGCTCGAATAAGCGCTTGCCCAATTGAGGTGGGGCGGCGGTCGAGAAGCTGGGCCGCAATCCCTTTGCCGTGTCAGCAGCCAGGGTAAATTGGGGTACCAGCAGCAATCCGCCCCCCACCTGCCTCAAGCTCAAGTTCATCTTGCCGGCTTCATCGGCGAATATGCGGTATTGCAGCAAGCGGTCCAGAAGCCGTTGTGCGGCGGATTCATTGTCGTCGGGGCGCACACCCACGAACACCAGCAACCCGCCATCGATGGAGCCTGTGACCTTGCCCGCAATCTCGACCTTGGCCCACAAAACACGCTGCAAAAGAGCAATCATGGACAAGTATTCCCACTTTATTAGGTATTAGACAAATATTTTTCTTTTGAAGTCCATTAAAACTAGAAATGATGAAAATGCTTTCCGACTAATATTTATTTGCTGTTTTCAGCTTCTTAGTGGGCGGAGACTTCTTATTGACCGCATCTTTAGACATAAATATAGAACGCTGAGCGCCACAGATGGCCCTAAACCCTGCGGCAACGTATGGGGGGAGGCGTTCGTGGACACTGTCCAAATCAGAGGACGTGCACAGACCCCCTGACAATTTGTCTATCCGGCCGGTTTCGGCAAAGGTAATGGTTAGCGCGCCAGTCAGGAATTGATAGCCCCAATAGATTTCACGCAACGGGCAGTTGGGCAACGCCTCGCGCAATGCGGCGATGAGCCGTTCCACCAGCGGGTCGAAGTACTGCGTCATGAGTACGGGTCCCCATTCCGGGGAGTTGTTCACCTGCGCGACCAGCGCGAAATAGCTTTTCCAGCCCGGGCCGCCGCGCGCCGATCGCTCGAGCAACGGGTAAGTGAAAGAGTTGATGATGTCTTCGAGCGAGGGCACGCCCGGAAGGGCGGCACGCCGGACTTCTTCCAGCCGCGCCAAACGCTCCGGATTCAATATCTCGGCGCGCCGTTGGAACACGGCGGCGAACAGCTCGCGTTTGCTGCCGAAGTGATAGTTCACCAGCGCTACGTCCACCTCGGCAGCGTCAGTGATATCGCGCACCGACACTCCATAAAAGCCGTGGCGCGCAAATAAGCGCTCGGCGGCGTCCAGGATTCGCTCCTTACCGGGCCTGGGGCCGGCAGTCCTTTTCTTGGTTTTTTTGCGTCGCGCAACGGCCATGCCGAACATTCTCGCGGGTAACGAACCGCTTCGCAACGCCCCGCCACCGCCGCACAGCCCTTGACTGTGGCTCAACGATCGTTGAATAATCTCCTCAACGATCGTTGAGGTCGGAACATAACCACAGGTCTGCGCGCCGCCGCGGCACAGCAGCTCATTCGAGGATGGCTCGACGGACTCGTCGGGTGGGAGTGATATGAACAAGAACGTACTGTCTTTTCTCGCCCTGGCTGCGGCCGTGTTGCTCATTGCGTCGCCCTACCCAGGAGCTGCCCGCGCACAAATCGTTGCGCCGGGCGCCGCATCCGATTCGAGCGGACTGGCCGAAATTGTGGTGACTGCACGGCGCCGCGTCGAGAATCTTCAAGACGTACCGCTGGCTGTGACCGCCCTCAGCGCGAATACTCTGCTGCAAAACGCCGTCACCTCGCTCGCTGACCTGAACAGCTTCGTGCCCAACATGAAGATTTCCAGTGTGCGTGCCACCAGCAGCACCATCAACGTTTATATTCGCGGCGTCGGGCAGAGCGACCCGTTATGGGGTTTCGAACCCGGCGTCGGTGTTTACATCGACGATGTCTACCTGGCGCGGCCGCAAGCGGCCTTGCTGGATGTGTATGACATCGAACGGCTGGAAATACTGCGCGGCCCGCAAGGCACGCTGTACGGCAAGAACACGATTGCGGGCGCGATCAAATACGTGACGCGCGATATCGCGGGACCGGCATCGCTAACCGCCTCGGTCACCGGCGGCAATTACGGAGAGCGGGACGAGAAGCTCAGCGCCTCATCGCCCATCATTGCGGATCATCTGTATATCGGCGTGGCGGTCGCAGATTTGCACCATGATGGCTACGGGCACGTGGTGGCCCAGGCGGGAACCGTGCCAAGCCTCTACAACCACATTGGTCAGGACGTGTCGAACCGGGACGTGCTGGCGGGGCGCGCCAACCTCACGGCGTTATGGGGCCAGAGCTCGAAACTCAGGATCGCTTTCGATACCACCCAGGATCGCTCGAACGCCGCGGGGGGCGAACGGCTCAACAACGTGCTCGCGCCTTCCACGAATAATCGCTACGACACGCGCACCGACATGCCCGTCAATCAAGACCGCTTTTTTCGCAACGGCCTCGCCGCGACCTATACCCAAGGAATCGTTCAAAACCTCGATCTCAAATTGGTCGGCGCCTATCGCGAAGGTCATGGCCGGCAGTTCATCGATTTCGAAGAGCTGAATGCCAATTTGTTTCAGGTTCCGGCCCAGTACAAGGAGCACCAAGCCTCGGGCGAGGGGCAATTGACCTTTACCAATGACATCGTCAAAGCCGTCGGCGGCCTCTTCTACATGAACAGCACCGCTTGCGGAACGTTCAATGCCTCGCTCGGCGTGCTGGCCACTGCGGCGCACCTGTACCTCACGTCCATCGTGGACGGATGCGTGCAAACCAAGAGCAGCGCGGCTTATGCCGATACGGCCTGGAAGCTGAGCGATGCGTTGAACCTCGATGTCGGCGTGCGCTGGAATCAAGATAAGAAGACGGCCTTCGTCTACCAGGCGCAATACGCCAGCATTGCGCCGAATCAACTGCAGGGAAATCAGAGTTTTTTCAATGCGGCCGCGCCGCCGGCGGGATTTTTTCTGTTCCCGAACGCCGCTGCGGGCCGGCTCACCGACTACACCAACAGCCGCACCTTCTCGAATGTCTCACCCAGGCTCGGCTTTGATTATCATTTTACTCGTCAGATCATGAGCTACTTCTCCTACAGCAAGGGCTTCAAAAGCGGCGGCTTCGATATGCGCGGAAACGCCCGGGTGTATCCGCAGACAAAAAATGGTTACGACTCGGAGACCGCGGACAATTACGAAATTGGACTCAAATCCACGTTGCTCGATGACACGCTGCAGCTCAATCTGGCCGTGTTCTACGATCCTTATAAAAACGCGCAAATCGGCGTGCAGCAGTTTGTCCAAACCGCCGGCGGCCCGCAAAACGTCACGGCCGTATTGAACGCCGGCAAGCAAATAAATCGAGGCGTCGAGATCGAGTCCGCTTGGCGGCCGATCCGCGCCCTCAACCTCGGGCTCAACGTCGGCTATTTGGATTCGTATTACCAGGACTTCTTGATCGGCTGCACCGCGCTCAGCCCGGGATGCACCCAGAACTCTCCGCCGGTAAATATCGCCAACTTGAATCGGCCGATCAACGCGCCGGCGTGGACCGTGGCCACCAAGGCGGGCTACACGTGGCAGCTGCCAGCCGGCGCGCTGCTGGCCCGTGTCGGCTGGGATTGGCGCAGCTTCACCAAAGTAGCCAACACCACGAAAAGCATCACCGATCAGCCGGCTTACGGGCTGCTCGATTCGGGACTGGCATTTACCACCTCGGGCGGTGCCTGGCGATTTGCTCTCGACGGCAAGAACTTGCTTGATCGTTGGTACCGCGTGTCCGGATATGACTTCGGCGGTAAAGGCAGCGGTCTGTTGGCGAATGTCAGTCAGATTGGTTTCTACGGGCCTCCGCGCACGTATCAGGCCACCGTTCAGTACCACTACTAGCGTGCCGGGATGAGCTGGTTCCGGGATCCGGGCCGCTCGTTGCCCGATTTGCTCGCGTTGCACGGTAAATGGCGGGCAGCGCGCACCGCGTTGATCGAAGGCGACCGGCGCCTCACATGGCGCGAATTCGAACGCGACACCGCCAAAGCAGCGAACGCGCTCCAGACGCTCGGCTTACAGCCAGGCGATCGCGTCGCCCTGCTGATGGACAACAGCCTCGAAATGGCTTTCCTGTTGTTCGGGATTATGCGATCCGGCTGCGTGGCGGTGCCGTTGAATATCTCGATTCCGGACAGCGCGGTGGCCGGCATGATCGGCGATGCGCAAGCGCGTGCCGTGTTCGCTTCCGGGCACCATCGAGAGCGCGTCGATTCCTTGCGTCCAATCTCTGAGGCGGTCGCGGCCGCCGCGCGAGTCGGCCTCGGGGAAAGCCGCCCGGGATGGATCGATTTCGATTTTTGGCTGCAAGCCGCAGCCCCCGAGTGGCAGCGTGCCGTTCACTTGCAGCAGGAATGCAACATTATTTATAGCTCGGGCACGACGGGTATGCCGAAGGGCATCGTGCACACTCACGCGTGCCGGATGCAATGGGCCACCGAGCTTGGGCTGATGCTTCGCTACCGCAGCGATTGCGTCACGCTTTGTTCGCTCGGACTGTTTTCAAACATAACCTGGGTGGCCATGCTCTGCACGGTGCTGGTGGGCGGCACAATGGTCGTTATGTCCACGTACAACGCCGCCGCCGCGGTCGAATTGATAGAGCGCGAGCGCATCACTCACGGCACGTTCGTACCGGTCCAGCTCGAGCGGATGCTGGCGCTCCCCAGCCTCGAGAGCCGCGATCTTTGCAGCCTCGATACCCTGATGTGCTGCGGCTCGCCGCTGCCCGTCGAAGTGAAACGGGAATTTCCGAAACGCTTTGGCTGCCAGCTCATCGAGCTCTACGGACTTACAGAAGGGTTGTGCACAGTTCTCTGCCCGGAGGATTTCGCAGCCAAAATCGAATCGGTGGGAAAACCCTTCATCGGCACCGACCTTCGCATTATCGGCGAGAACGATGTCGAGCAACCGGCCGGGCAAACCGGCGAAATCGTCGGCTTGGGTCCGCTGCTCATGTCCGGCTATCATCACAACGAGGCCGCTAGCCTTGATGCAACCTGGACCGATGCGCAAGGACAGCGATGGCTCCGAACCGGAGATTTGGGAAAACTGGATGCCGACGGTTTTCTTTATATCGTGGACCGCAAGAAAGACATGATTTTATCCGGCGGGCAAAATATTTATCCTGCAGATATCGAAGCCGTGATGCGCTTGCATCCGCACGTGTCGGATGTGGCGGTGGTGGGCGTGCGCAGCCTGCAGTGGGGAGAGACGCCAGTGGCGGTCGTGGTGCCCGCTGCGCATGTGGATCTTGCTGCGGATCAGCTCATCGAGTGGACCAACGCGCGTGTCGGGAAGCAGCAACGCATCCGCGGCATCGTGTCGCGCGCGACGCTGCCCCGCAATGCCAACGGCAAGGTCCTGAAGCGCGAATTGCGGCGGGAATTGGCGCACCTCACCTTCTAAAGGGCCACATGAACGCATACACAGAAACTCATTGGACCAGCCACGGCCTGAGCTTGTACGCGCGCGTATATGAGAGCGAAAAGGCGTCAGCACCGACGGTGATATGCCTGCATGGGCTGACGCGGAACAGCCGCGACTTCGAAGATCTCGCCGCGCATTTGCAGCCGCGCTACCGCGTCATCGTTCCCGATATTCGCGGCCGCGGCTTTTCCGCGCGGGACCCCAATCCGCAGAACTACCAGCCGGGGGTGTACGTCGATGACATCCTGGCATTGATGGACAGCCTCGAGGCGCGGCGCGCTGCATTCGTCGGCACCTCGATGGGCGGTTTGCTCGCCATGATGCTGGGGGCGGGGTATCGCGCACGAGTTTCTGGAATCGTTTTGAATGACATTGGACCGGAAGCCGATCCGGCCGGCCTCGAGCGGATCAAAGGTTACGCAGGCCGATTGCCGCCTCCCAAAGATTGGAACGATGCGGTCGCGCAAACCAAAATTATGTTCGGCGACGCATGGCCTGGTCTTGCGGACGAACGATGGTCCGTGCTGGCGCGCCGCGGCTTTCGTGTCGATGCGGCCGGCATCCTGAGCCTGGATGCCGACCCCATGATCGGAGAAGTCATGCGTGCTGCCGCCTCGCCCACCCCGAGCGTGTGGCCCTACTGGACCTTGCTGCGCGGAATACCCATGCTGGCGATTCGCGGCGCGCGGTCGGACATCTTGAGCGCCGCCACTTTCGCACGCATGAAAGCGGAAATTCCAGATCTTAAGCAGCTCGAAGTGGCGCGGCGCGGCCACGCGCCGCTGCTGGATGAGTCCGAGTGTCTCGATGCCATCGACGCATTCCTCGCGGGCGCTACTTGCGCCACAGTGTTGGCGTGAACAACACCAGAATCGTGAATACCTCGAGGCGGCCGAGCAGCATGGCCGCCGAACACACCCAAGTTTGGAATTCGTTCAGAACGCCATAGTTGCTGCCGGGACCCACCAGCCCGAGGCCGGGCCCGGCATTGTTGATGCAGGCGATGATGGAGGAAAACGAGGTCATAAAATCCAAGCCGCTCGCCAACTGCAGAAAAACCAGTGTCACGATGCTCATGAAATACAGGAACACGAATGCCAGCACGGCGAAGACCACCCGGTTGGCAATGACGATGCCGCCGACTTTCAGCGGCCGCACCATGTTGGGGTGAACCAATTGATTGAGTTCGCGATTGGCCTGCTTGGCTAGGATCAGTGTGCGGATCATTTTGATGCCGCCGCCGGTCGATCCGGAACTGGCCACGATGCAGCTTAAGAACATCATCCACATCGGCGCGAATATAGGCCAGCGCGAATAATCCTGGGTATGCAAGCCGCTATCGACGGCGATCGAGATCAAGTTGAAGGTCGTGCTGCGCAGCGCCGTGGGATAGTCCGCATAGGTGCCCTTGAAGTAGAGGAACAACGAGACGCCTATGCAGCTTACGAACAGCACCCCCAGGATCGCCTTGG
Organism: Pseudomonadota bacterium; assembly: GCA_030775645.1. GTDB lineage: Bacteria > Pseudomonadota > Gammaproteobacteria > Steroidobacterales > Steroidobacteraceae > Bog-1198. The sequence goes on from JALYIT010000041.1 coordinate 336,448, forward strand.
CCTCGGCATCCCGAAAATACGCCTTGACGCCGCGTTGACTCCAAGCCAGGAAGTGTGTGGAGAAGTTCAACGCGGCGATGATCGCGAAGATGGTCATCACCATCTCGATGATGAGCGAATTGAAATGACCGATGCTGGCATCATAGGTCGAGAAGCCGCCGAGCGAGAGCGCGGAGAATCCGTGGCAAACCGCGTCGAACCAATTCATTCCGGCGATTCTCAAGCACAGGATGCACACCAGCGTCAGCCCGGTATACACCGCCCACAACAGCTTTGCGGTCTGGCCGATGCGCGGCGTGAGTTTGCTGTCTTTCATGGGACCGGGCATTTCGGCGCGGTAAATCTGCATGCCGCCGACACCGAGCATCGGCAGAATCGCCACCGCCAACACGATGATACCCATGCCGCCCAACCAGCTTAAGAGATGGCGCCACAGATTGATGGAGCGGGGCAAGAACTCCAGTCCCGATAAAACCGTGCCGCCGGTGGTGGTCAGACCGGAGGCCGCCTCGAAGTAGGCATTGGTGAAATTGATCGGCAAATAGTTCCATAGCGGAAATCCGGCCACCGCCGGCAGCGCCACCCAGGTAAGCGCGACCAGCATCAGCCCGTCGCGAGTTTTGAGCTCGCGCTTGAACCGGCGGGTAGCGAGCCATAACAGCGCCCCGAGAGCAAATGTCGCCAGCGCTGAGATGATGAAGGACGTGAGCGCAGGATCGAGTTCCCAAACCGCCATCACCAGCGGCGCCAGCATGGTCGCCGAGAACACCATCATAACGAGGGCGAATACGTGCGCGACCGGCAGTAAAATGTCTTTCACAAAAAGGAAGCGGAACCTTGGAACAACTTTTCCACCGCTTCGATGTGACGGCGGTCAGTCAGGAACAGGATCAAGTGATCGTCGGGCTGAACCGTGGTGTCGTGATGGGCGATGATGACTTCCTCGCCGCGAACAACGGCGCCTAAGGTGGTGCCTTCGGGCAGCGCTATGTCCTCGATCCGTCGGCCGATTACTTTGGAGCTGTCTGCGTCTCCGTGCACCACGACTTCCAGCGCCTCGGCCGCGCCGCGGCGCAACGAATGCACGCGCACGACATCGCCGCGCCGCACGTGGGCGAGCAGCGAACCAATGGTGACGGTTTGCGGCGAGATGGCGACATCGATCGAGCCGCTTTCGATGAGTTCGGCATACGAGGGCTTGTTGATCAGCGCCATCACCTTATGCGCGCCCAAGCGCTTGGCGAGCATGGCGGACAAGATATTCGCCTCCTCGGAATTGGTCAGCGCCGCGAAAATATCCGCGCTGTCGATGTTTTCCTCGAGCAGCAGCTCTTCATCGGCGGCGTCGCCGTGCAGCACCGTGGTGCTTTTCAATTGCTCGGAGACGCGGCGTGCGCGCTTGCCGTCCCGCTCGATGAGCTTGACCTGATTCTTGCCTTCCAATTCGATCGCGAGCCGCAGCCCGATGTTGCCGCCGCCGGCGATGACGACGCGGCGCGCCGGGGCTTCTTCGCGCCGCATCTCCTTCATCACCACGCGGATATTCTCGCGCGCCGCCAGGAAAAATACTTCATCGCCGTCTTCAATGACCGTCGTGCCTTCGGGCTTGATGCTCTTGCCCGCGCGGTAGATTGCGGCCACTCGCGCATCCGCAGAAGGAATATGCTCGCGCAGTGTGCTCAAAGCCTGCCCCACCAGCGGGCCGCCCTGCAACGCCCGTATGCCCACCAAGCGCACGCGGCCGTCGGCAAAGTCCAGCACCTGTAGCGCGCCGGGATAACGGATCAGGCGGGCGACGTATTCCGTTACCAGCTGTTCAGGACTAATCCAGACATCCACCGCAACGCCGTTTTCGCCGAACAGCGTGTCTCTTTCGGCATAGTCGGCCGAGCGCACGCGCGCGATTTTCTTTGGCGTGCGGTATAACGTCCAGGCGACCTGGCAGGCCAGCATGTTGACTTCGTCGCTGTTGGTGAGCGCCACTAGGATGTCGGTGCTGGCGATGCCGGCGGCTTCAAGGACCCGGGGGCTCGAGGCGTTGCCGTTGACCGTGCGAATGTCGAGGCGGTCCTGCAGGTCCCGCAAGATCTCCTCATGCTGGTCGACGACGGTCACGTCGTTCGCCTCCTCGCGCGAGAGGTGATATGCGGCCGTGCGGCCAACTTGCCCGGCGCCTAAAATGATGATTTTCACAGCGTCGATACTCTACACGACCGTAAGATTGGCGTAGGACAGCATCAGCCACTTCGTGCCCTGCCTCTCGAAATTGACCTGAATCCGCGCATGCGGTCCGTTGCCCTCGAAATTGAGCACCACCCCGTCGCCGAACTTGGAATGCCGCACGCGGCTGCCCATTTTCATCCCGGGCCGCGGCGCCTCATCGAGAGTGCTGCTGCGCTTGATGAACACGGGGCGTGACACCTGCAACCGCGGCCGGATCTCTTCGACGAGTTCCGGCGGCAGCTCGCCGATAAAGCGCGACGGCTGGCCGTACGTGTCGACGCCGTAGAGCCGGCGCTGCTCCGCATACGTGATGTAAAGATGGCGCATGGCGCGTGTCGCGCCGACGTAGCACAGCCGGCGCTCTTCCTCCAACCCCGCCAGGTCCGCCACGGAGCGCTGATGCGGGAACAGTCCGTCTTCCATGCCGGCGAGAAACACCACGGGGAATTCCAGCCCCTTGGCCGAATGCAGCGTCATCATTTGCACGCAATCATCATAAGGGTCGGCCTGACCCTCGCCGGATTCGAGCACGGCATGAGCAAGAAAGGATTCGAGCGGTGAAAGCTCGGTTTCGGCCTCGGTCTCCGGCGAAAAGCCTCGCGCCGCGCTCACCAGTTCCAGCAGGTTCTCGATCCGTGCTTCGCCGCGCTCGCCTTTTTCTTTCTTGTAGTGCTCGATCAGACCGCTCATTTGGATGACGTGATCCACTTGCTCGTGCAGCTCCAACCCCTGGACCTCGCGGCCGAGCTTGTCGATCATTTCCATGAACGACTGCAACGCCTGTGCCGCCCTTTGCGGCAGCGCGCCTTGGATGCAAGCGATCGCGCCGTTCCACAACGAAGTGGAGTTTGCCCGCGCGGTGTCGCGTACCAAGTCCACGGTTTTTGCGCCGATGCCGCGCACCGGCAGATTGACGACGCGCTCGAAGGAAGTGTCATCCGCGCGGCTCGCAATGAGCCGCATATAGGCCAGCGCGTCTTTGATTTCGGCGCGCTCGAAGAAGCGCAGGCCGCCGTATACTCGGTAGGGCATGCGCGCATTGAGAAACGCTTCTTCAAAGACTCGCGACTGCGCGTTCGAGCGATACAGTACCGCGACTTCGCGCCGGGCACCGCCCCGAGCGACCCACTCGCGTATGC
>JALYIT010000042.1 GCA_030775645.1 Pseudomonadota bacterium
GAGCCCGCCGTGTAAGGTGTTAGTGCCGCTCTTGGAAATGGTCGTAATATCGCTGATGCCCCCGTACTCGGCCGCGTTGTTGATTTCACTCACCCGAATTTCCTCAATGCCTCCGAACGAGGGGAACAGTTCGGCGATGGGCGCGCTGGCGCGTGGACTCATGGTGCTGATGCCATCTATGGTCACCGACAGTTGACTCGGTTTCGCGCCCGCGACGGAAAGATTTCCGGAATTATCCGTCTGCACGCCGGCCTGCGTGGTGAGGGTCGAAATAGCGCTAGTAGAACCGTTGCCACGCGAGGCGATGGCGACGGGAAGGTCGGTAAGCTCGCGTCCGCTCTTGGTCTCGGCGATGCTCGAAACTTCGGTTGTAATCACCGATTCAGCGGCCGCGTTTACGCTGACGGATTGAGTTTGGCCAGCCAAGTTGAGAACTCCATCCGTCCGCACTGTCTGGCGCGACAGCAGCTCGACGCTCTTGAACGTCACCGGCTCGAATCCCGGCGCCTGCATGACGATCTGGTAGGTTCCGGGCTCAAGATTCACCACGATGTAATCTCCGGCTTTATCGGTCAACGCGGAGCGGCGCGCTGACGTTTCGTTGTTGGTCAAAGTCACTATGCACTGCGTCACGATGCTTCCCGAGGGATCGTGCACCGTACCGACGAACGTGCCGAAAGTGGACTGTGCAAAAGCCTGGCCCATGAAGAGCAACGTGGCGAGAAGCAGCGTCGCGTAATTTGCCATCACTATCCTCCTGATTGTCAGAGTTGGGGACCTGCACGCGCAGGCATAGCCGTACAAGTGCGCGGGAGTCCGGACAGGAGGACTGTCAAGTGTTGGCGGCAAAGCCAAGCGGCTCAGAGACGAATGAAAACCGCGGCGAGCTTAGGAATGCGACTTTAACGGCGAGCCGTCTGGGTCGCCTGTTCCTCAGTGAGCTTTTTCACGAGCGCAATCGTGTGTTCCTCAGAATGAAAAATGATAATTTTGGGTCCGTTCATCGAAACCGCTCGGTTGAGACCGTTCAGCGCTTGATCGAGCGGCGTCTGACCATCGGCATCCTTGACGTCGAGCTTGGCGCCCTTTTCGGCCAGATACTGAATCACCGAGTCGGCGCCCCGGCAAACAGCGCCATGGAGCGCGGTTTCATGATCGTCGTTTACCGCGTTCACGTCGGCCTTTAATTCGTCCACCAATACCTTCACGGCCCCAAGAATATCGCGCTCGGGCTCTATCCATTGCCCCGGCACGCAGCCGATACCGGCGGCGACCATGAGAGGCGTGGTGTGGTCGTTAATGGGCGTCGCAGGATTTGCGCCGGCGGCCAGTAACAGCCGCATGTAGGGAACGTCCCCGCTCTTGGCTGCGAGAAAGAAAGGCGTAGCGCCAATTAAGTCCTTGTAATTCTGGTCGCCGCCGGGGCGTCTGGCGGTGGTGGTGAGACCTTTGGCGTTCGGATCGGCGCCGTGAGCGATCAGCCGCTTGGCGAGTTCCAAACTATCGATATCGCCGGGACGGACAATGGGAGGCGGGTATTGCGCTTCTTCGTAGTTGCGGACGCGAGAGATCGCGTGCAGCGGCGCCCAACGAGCACCGGCGCCATTCGGATCCGCGCCCTTGTTCAACAGGAAATCCGCCAGCGCGAAATGCGCGTTGTTGATCGCGAGCACCAACATGCTGTCGCCCTGCACGGTGGCTTGCGAGCCGCTTCGGGCATTCACCTTCTCAGCGGCGGTTCGCTCGTTCACATCCGCACCGGCGGTGATCAGGGCGTCTACCACACCAATGTTTCCTTTGCGTACGGCGAAAAACATGGCAGTCTGACCCTTGGCCGCATGGATGTCCACGTCGGCGCCGCCATCAAGCAGCGTTTTTGCCGCCTCGGCGTGACCTTCCGCGGATGCCCACATGAGAGCGGTCTGCCCGGAGGTCGGCTCCAGCTCATCCACATTAACCCCGGCTTTCAGCAGGGCGTTAATAACTGCCGGACTTCCGGTATGCGCGGCCGCCATCAGAGCCGTTCCCATTCCCGGCAACCGGACGCGAGGGTCCGCACCGGCCTTCAGCAGCGCTTCCGTGAGGGGCGCATTGGCGTGGTTAATGGCTAAAGCCAAAGGCGTCAGGCCGTAATGATTTTTCGCATTGGCATTAGCACCGGCGGCTAGCAGTGCCTGGACAATGTCAAGGCGCTCCGACTGAACGGCCAGATGAATAGCGGCAGTTCCGTCGGCCAGCGCTTCGTTCGCATCGCCGTGCTGCCCGAAGGCTTTCTGAAGCGCCGGCAAGTCTCCGGCCTTGACGGCCTCACGCACCGGCGAGCTGGTCCCGGACGCACCCAGCACCGCGCCTGCGAGCAAAATTGTTAAGCCAGAGATCGATAAAAGCTTAGGCATCTGCGATTCCCTTGTGGGCAAGTTTTAAAGGACTTGCCCGGCTTATAATTCCTTCACCAGACCCGTGCTGTCGCCCAGGCTTTCGGTTTGAACCCCAACCTTGTCAAGAATGGTGCGGAGCACATTGGACATAGGCATATCGTCCTTGAACGCGAGATGACGCCCACCCTGCAGCGTTCCCGCGCCGCCGCCCGCCAAAAAGAGCGGCAGATTGGTGTGATTGTGCAGGTTACCGTTGGCGAGAGCGCCTCCGTACAAAATGATGGAGTTGTCCAGAAGAGAGTTTTCACCGTCGCGCGCGTCGCGCAGTTTGCCCAGCAAATAAGCTACCTGCTGCACATGGTAATTGTCGATCTTGGTCAGCTTGGCCATCTTGGCTGGGTTGTTATCGTGATGGGAGAGCGAATGGTGGCTGTCGGGAATCCCAATCTGCGGGTAACTGCGCACCGCCATTTCCCTGGCGAGCATAAGGGTCGTCACTCGCGTGATGTCGCCCTGGAAAGCGAGCACCTGCAGATCCATCATC
>JALYIT010000043.1 GCA_030775645.1 Pseudomonadota bacterium
GCGTTTCTACGTTTGATTCAGGCAAATGTGGACGTTCAGGACCGCGGGCATTTCTTCGCGTTGGCCTCGAGGCTGATGCGTCGCGTGCTGGTCGATCACGCAAAGTCTCGTTCCAGACTCAAGCGAAATGCGGGCAAGCGCGTTTCGTCGGTGGAGGATGCTGAACAGGCTGTGGCGTCGGTCGAAATCGATGTCATCGCTCTCGACGATGCGCTGGAGAGCCTGCTTCAGCTTGAACCGAGGTTAGCACAGGTCATCGAACTGCATTATTTCGGCGGCATGACATACGACGAAATTGCCTCCGCCGTGGGAGCGTCCGCAGCCACTGTGCACCGCGACATCCGCCTTGCGAAAGCCTGGCTGCTCAGCGAAATCGGCGGTGCCGGCAAATGATTCCGCGTGGCCGGTGGCAAGAAATTCAGTCTCTGTTTGAACAATTGGCTGACTTGGACGGCCCTGCGCGGGAGGCGCATTTGAATAAGAGCTGCGGGGAGGACGCCGACCTGCGGCTGTCAGTCCAATCGCTGCTGACGCTCGATGGGGCCCGGGACGATGCCCTGCTGAATGCCGTGGGTGCAGCAGCCGAATCGCTGCTAGATGATCATCGGGACCGCCTGATTGGTACCCGTGTTGGCGCCTACAGGGTGGTTTCTATCCTCGGTCACGGCGGCATGAGCACGGTGTACCGCGGCGAACGCGACGATTCGCAATATCATCAGACCGTTGCCATCAAGGTGCTGCAACAGGCCAGCGTCCACCCGCGGCTGCGCAGCCGGCTCCACAGTGAACGCCATATACTCGCGACGCTTGATAATCCTTGCATTGCGCGGCTGATAGACAGCGGCGACTTGGAAGATGGAACGCCATACCTGGTCATGGAATTCGTCGATGGCGAATCCATCGATGTTTATTGCGATGCAAGAACGCTATTCATTCGGGAACGAATAGAACTCTTCATCGCCGTCTGCGGTGCGGTGCAGTATGCGCACCGCAACTTGATCGTGCATCGAGACATCAAGGCGTCCAATATTTTCGTCACCGACGAGGGGGCGCCAAAGCTTCTGGATTTTGGCATCGCGAAGCTGCTTGCGCCGGAAAGCCTCTCCCACACCCTGCCCGTGACCCGCCTGCAGGAAAGAATACTCACGCCGGAAAATGCAGCACCCGAACAGGTGCTCGGGCGGCCGATCACTACCGCGACGGATACTTACGCCCTCGGCGTGCTGCTTTATTTGCTATTGACTGGCCGATCACCCTACCGCTTGCTGAGCTACAGCCAATTGCAGCTCGAGCGGGCGATCTGCATGGATGATCCCGCGCGCCCGAGCCAAATCGTAGTCGCCAAACTGAATGGCGAAACCGATATCGACCGCAGCCGCATTTCTGATCGTCGCGGCTTGTCGCCGCAACGCTTACGCGCGCGTTTGAGCGGGGATCTGGATGCGATTGTAGCCATGGCAATGCGCAAGGAACCCGACAAACGCTACCCATCCGTTGAAGCCCTCGCCGAGGATTTGCGCCGGCACCTCATGGGCCAGCCCGTGCAAGCCAGGCAAGGGGATTGGCGCTACAACGCCGTCAAATTTTTGAGGCGCAATCTGCTCGCCGTCGTCTCTGTCGCGGCTGTGTTTGTCGGCTTGTTCATTATCGCGGCCGTGACTCTCTGGCAAAACCATCTCATCGGGCTCGCACGCGATGCAACTGCAGAGGAGCGGGACCGAGCGCAACAGGTATCGGGATTCATGGTGGATGTATTCTCAAGAGCCGATCCATTCAACGCACAAGGCCAAGCATCCACCGCGCAAGAACTGCTGGACCGCGGCGCCGATAAGATCAAGAGCAATGCGAATTTGCAGCCGGAGGTGCGCGCACAACTTCTCGAAAGCATCGGCCTTGCCTATCGCCGACAGGGATTATATGAGCGCGCAATACCGTTGTTCGAGCAAGCAGTTGCCATTCGTCGCAGCGCGAATCCGACAGACCGTCGCAAGCTCGCGGCAGCGCTGGCTAATTTGGCCCAATCCCTGACCGACTCGGGAGGCTTCGTCAGCGCCGAAGCCTATCTTCAGCAGGCGCTCTCCCTTTCCCAGGCATCCGATCGACCCGCGACCGCGGCAACCGCTGATATCTTGTTTCAATACGGTCACTTCTTGCTCAGCGCAAAGAGTGACCCGGAACGTGCAAGCAAGATCTTCAGCGAGGCCCTCGCCATCTATCGCAGCGTTCCAGGCGATCAGCATTTATCCATTGCCTTGACGTTGTGTTCCCTGGCAGCCCCGGCCATGTGGGCGGGCGATTTTGTGGTTGCCGAACAATACCAGCGCGAGGGATTGAACCTGTTGCGCTCGACGGTCAGCCGCAACTATCCCGACTATGCCTCTTCGCTCGAAGGGCTGGGCTACATACTGACGCAGCGGGGAAAATATGCCGAAGCTGAACAGACGCTCAACGAGGCGCTGCAGATCGAACGTGGAGATTTCGGCGCGGACAATCAGCGCATAGCTGCGATTGAGGCCAATCTTAGCGAGATATACGAACGCCAAGGCGACCCGGTACGCGCCATGAAATCAATCCAGGACGCCTTGCGTATCACCAAAGATCGCATGGCGCCCAATCACTATATCGCGGGATATTTTCTCGAAGCGCTTGCCAATCTATACCTCAATGCCGACAACTTAGGTGCTGCGGAAAGCAACGCGCGGCAAGCGCTTGCCATCTATGCCCAGGCGCTGCCTGCGCGCCATCTGTATGTGGCGGCCACTCGGCACTTGATGGGGGAAATCCTGTTGCGGCGTGGCCTATTCGCTGCGGCTGAAATCGAGTTGCGCGCCGCGCTGGATATTGATTTGAGTTTGGCGGGTGCCGGCAACTTTCGCACCGCCCGCACTCAGGCAAGCTTGGGTTGGGTATTGATCGCGCAGGATCGAGCTGCGGAAGGAGAACCTTTGCTGGTTGCTGCGCAAAAGCAGTTGATGACGACCCTAGGTCCGCAACATCCCGACGTGGTCCAGGCCACAACGCGGCTCGCGCAATACTATCGCTCGCATCACCGCACAGCCGACGCGGCTACTTTACGTTCTTCCAACTGAAGGGACTCCCTCCTCGCTCTTGCGGTAGACTATCCGCATTATTGGAGGGTCCCTGATGCCACTTAGAAAGAAACCGATGGCTGCGATTTTGGCGGCGCTGTTCGCGACGTCGATTGTAAATTTTGCTCAAGCTGGTGCGCGCGAAGAAGGCCGCCTGCTCACCGCGACGGAAGTGCTGGAAGAGGTCAAGGCTATGCCGGATGGGCGCCTGCCTGACACGTTGCTGGCGCATGCTTATGGAATTGCCGTGATACCCGACGTGACCAAGGTGGCATTCATTTTTGGCGGACGCCATGGCAACGGCGTGCTGTCGGTGCGAGACAAGCTAACCTCGCCCTGGAGCAACCCGGTTTTCGTGTCGCTGACGGGCGGCAGCTGGGGATTCCAAGCCGGCGCGCAATCCTCGGATATTATTTTGGTCTTCACCACGAAGACCGGCATTGAGGGCATTGCGGGCGGTAAGCTCACGTTGGGAGCGGACGCGTCGGTTGCGACCGGACCGGTGGGCCGGCAAGGCTCTGCCGCCACGGATATGACTTTTCATTCCGAGATCTATTCCTATGCGCGCACCCGAGGATTATTCGGCGGCGTAGCGCTGGATGGCAGTGTTTTATCCATTGACCGTTCGGCTAACGGGGCGTTTTATCACAAGAGCGGTGTTACGGCTTCGGAGATTTTTTCGGGGCAAGCCCCGGCCGCTCCAGCCACTGCGCAACGCTTTCTTGAGCGTTTGGCCCAGGCGACGGGAACCGGAGTGCGCGGATCGCCGGCGCCGCAGGCGGATGTGCCCGCGACAGCCGGACAGCCGAACGTGGCGCCCACCGTCGAACCGGCACGCACGTATCCCTTGGAAGAACAGAAGAAGTGAGTTTGGGCGGTCTCGCCGGCCGCGCAATGCCGCGGTCTGCGGGGATTCTGCCCGGCTTCCTACTTTTTTCCGCGCTCGTTCAGGCTCGCGCACCGCTCGTCTTGTTGACCGACTTTGGAACGCAAGACGGGGCGGTATCTGCCATGAAAGGAGTCGCCTACAGGGTTTCCCAAGACTTATTGATTTCGGATCTCAGTCACGAGAATCCGAGTATTTTCGATGGCGCGTATCGACTCTATCAGAGCGAACAGTTTTGGCCCAAAGGCACAGTTTTCGTCGCCGTGGTGGATCCGGGCGTGGGCACCGAACGCCTATCGGTGGTGTTGAAGACGCGAACCGGCCGCTATTTCGTCGGTCCTGATAATGGGGTGTTGTCACTGGTTGCTGAACGCGACGGTATCGCGGGCTTGCGGCAAATCGATGAACGCATCAATCGACGCCCAGGCTCTGCTGATTCACACACTTTTCATGGTCGCGATGTGTTCGGGTACACCGGCGCCAGACTTGCCGCCGGCGTGATCACTTTCGAGCAAGTCGGACCGCCGCTGCCCCCTCGCAGCCTGATTTCACTGGATTACAGAAAACCACGGCTCGAGGCGACGACGGTGTCGGGGATCATCCCTGTGCTGGATGTGCAGTACGGCAACGTCTGGACAAACATTCCGAAAGCGCTGTTCGACGGACTGCGTGTCGCGCTCGGCACCCCGCTGCACGTGCGCATATATCACAATGGCATGCTTATCGAGGATATCGTGGCACCCTATCAGCGCACTTTCGGCGAAGTTCCCGTCGGCAAGCCGTTGGTATATGTCAATAGTCTCTTGAATCTCGCCCTAGCCCTCAATCAGCGAAGTTACGCAGCCCTGCACAAAATCGAATCCGGACCGGACTGGTGGATCGAGATCAGCAAGGATTAGCGGACAGGCTCCCAAACCTTCCGCTGCGGCGTTGTGTATGATTCCCGGCGTCGAGAGAACAACAATGGACTCAATGCGTTGATATTTCGCTGCAGCGGCAAGACCGGATTCTCTCCCGAGGTTTCCGGCCACCCGCACCGTGTCGAGGCTAGAAAACTCGAGCGCCAGGTCGAAGTTCGCTTCACGGACATCGAATGCATCGTGCGAACTCCCGAGGGCTCGGTACGTGCGCATCCGGGCGATGCCATCGTCACCGGCAATGGCAATCATCAGTGGCGCGTATCCCACGCGAAATTCGCTCATAAGTATCGGCCGCTCGCTCCCACTGCAGCGGGTGAATCCGGGCACTATATGAGCCTGCCAAATCAGATTTTAGCGCTGCAGCTTCAAGAACCCTTCGAGGTCCAGCTGGCCGATGGGGTCTCGACGCTCAGCGGCCATGCCGGGGATTGGCTCGTGGACTACGGCGACGGCAGCCTCGGCATTGTCGCCAGGGACATCTTTGCCACCACCTATGAGATATCGGGCTAACCGCACGTGAAGCTGCACCAGGGAATTCAACGTGTGCTGCTGGTTGGGGTACGATTGAAGGTTCCCCCGCCTCCCCATCCTGTCGACCCGCCGCGACGATTATTGAGCCTGATCGAGACGCTGGCTCCATTTCATCTCAAGTTCGATGCGCTCGCCCTGCACTACGGGCACCGCTACCGCAGCGGCTTCTGGGCGATTTATCTTTTGAGCGCGCTCGCAGTGCTATGCGCCATGCTGCCGCTCGCGCTCGGCTGGGACGATCGGCTGCACCTGCAGCATCCCATCGCCGGCCTATGGGCGCTCGCCGAAGTTCTGATCATCGGCACGGTGAGCACGATCTATTGGCTGGGTCATCGGCGCGATTGGCAAGGGCAGTGGTTGCGTGCCCGCACCACCGCAGAATTGATTTGGTATCTGCCGCTGGTGGCTCCATTGCTCGACTTCACCCAGCCGGCAACATCCGCAAACTGGTACATGCGCGTGTTCGATCCTGGTAATCACCTGCGAAGCGGCGATGACTTTGAAACCATTTGTAATCAGAGCGAGCCGCTCGCGCGCACGTTGCTCGATGCAGCGTGGTCCGACGCGCCGTTCATCACTGAATACGCGCTTTGGACCATGGGGGTTCTCGAGACGCAAAGGAACTATCATCAGCGAGTGGCGCTCAGGCAGCACGCCTTGCTGCACCGGGTCCATTCAGTGAACATCGGATTGTTTGGGCTGACCGCTGTTTGCGCGCTGCTGCATCTTTTCTTGCACACGATTTGGCTGTCGCTCATCACCACGTTTTTCCCTGCGCTGGGAGCCTCCTTACATGGTGCTCTCGCGCAATCTGAGGCCTATCGGCTGGGCACGACTTCCGAACGCCTCGAGGCGGAGCTTCAGCGCGCCATCAGCGACATCCGCGCGGCTCTGAACAACCATATGGCGGCGCCTAACCCGGGCCCCATCAAGGATTCGGTACAGTCTGCCATCGAGTTAATTCTCGAAGAGCACCAGGATTGGCACATGTTGGTGAGGCCGCATCATCTTCCGTTGGCGTGAAAGAGAAATATCGAGTTCGTCGCTGATCGGCACGGCAAGCGAGCCGTATCGATGCGTGGGGTTCTTCGCCTATAACTTTGCTCGAGCCAAGTTAAGCAACGATCCGGTGTTCAGCGCCGTGTTGCAGCGCGGGTTGCTGCTGGGACGCGGCCGGATTCTGGACTTGGGATGCGGCCAGGGATTGCTGGAATCTTGGCTGCGGGCTGCCCTGCTGTGTTACGAAAATGGCGTTTGGCCCGAGGGCTGGCCCCCCGCACCTCGGCCGCGCTGCACCCGCGGAATTGAGCTGAGGATTCGCGACGTGGAACGGGCGCATGCTGCGCTCGGACCTGCATGCGAAATATCCCAAGGCGATATTCGCAACGCCGACTTTGGGTCCACCGATGCGGTCGTGATCCTCGATGTCTTGCACTACATCACAGAGGAGGAGCAGCTTCAAGTGATTAGGCGGGCGCGCGCTGCGCTGCCTTCACGGGGGTTGCTGCTGATGCGCATCGGCGATGCGGACGCCGGACTTCGCTTTCGCTACAGCCAATGGGTCGACAAGCTGGTGATGCTTTGCCGCGGACATGCATCGCTGATAACGCACTGTCGAAGCGCCACGCAATGGGGCAGCCTGCTGCGCGAGTGCGGTTTCGAGGTGCAAGCTACTCCCATGAGCGAAGGCACTCGGTTCGCGAATGTGCTGATGATCGGACTGGCCATCTGACCACGTATAGCTTTCGTGGAATCAACTACCGGGGGTGCTGGTGCGCCGAATGAACGCCGCCACGTTGTCGTGCAACAATTTCAGCGATGAGTCCTTCGCATAAACCATGTGTCCTGAGTCGTAGAATTTGTATTCGATATTCGCCTGCAGACTGGCCGGCATGGGCAGATGATGCATCTCGTAAATGCCCTGATAGAAAGGCGTCGCGAGATCGAAATATCCTGCGTTCAGCTGCACCTTCAAGTTCGGATTGATCTTCATCGCATTCGCCAGGTCGGGCATGACATTGGACCCCTGACGCGCCGATGAGGGCCGCTGAGTTTGACCGGGCTGCTGATGAACCCAATTCCAGCTCCTGCCGGCCTGAATCGAGTGCTTGAACTCCTTTCCATCGCCGAAGCGCAAGTCCCTGCGAACATAGTCGTTAAATGCGGAAACATAAGCCGATCCCAGCGCCGTGGATTGGGGATCGTAATCGGCACGTTGGCTCAAAGGATCGATGTCCGGGCCTGAAAAGCGCGTGTCAAGGCGACCGGTAGTCAACCCATCGGCCTCCTGCAAAGTCTGGCGAAACTCACCGCCATCGATGCGCAGGTCGGCCTTCAGGATGTAGTCAACCGAAAGGCCCGTGTACTGGTAGAGTTTCTCCGCGATTGCGCGTCGGTCCGCTGGTTGAAGATCCGACCCGGCCGCCAATGCGCGACCGTAGTCGCCCATAGCGAATTGTTCGACCTCCGAAAGAAGCGCTTCCAAGTCGCTGTGCTGAGCGGGCAGCTTCTTGTGATACCACGCAGTGGCCGCATAGGTGGGCAACACGGTCTGGTATGGAAGATCGATGCCCGGATTTCCGGTTGGACGATCAGGGCTGAGATCAAAGTTTAAAATTTGCGACAGCAGAATAACGCCATTGAAGTCGATAGCTCGATCGGACTCAAGCTGGTTGATGATCACCGCCGAGCGCGGCGTCCCGTAGCTCTCGCCGAACAGATACTTGGGCGAATTCCAGCGGCCATATTTCGATAGAAATTGCGAAATAAATTCGGAGAAAGCATACGCATCTTGGTCCACGCCGAAGAACGCCTTCTCCTTGTCTTTGCCAGCGATGCGGCTGAAACCGGCACCGGGCGCATCGATGAAGACCAAATCGGTCGCATCGAGCAAGCTCGAAGCGTTGCTGACCACCGAGTACGGTGCCGCCGGTGTGTGGCGGTCGATAGCGGTGACTATTCGGCGCGGTCCAAAAGCGCCCATGTGCAGCCAGACCGTGGAGGAGCCCGGACCGCCGTTGTAGATGAACGTGACGGGCCGTGCGGCGCCGCCGGTCCTGAAGTAAGCCACATAAAACATGGATGCTTCAGCCGTGGGATTTTTCGGCTCTGCCCCCTCCTCGGCCTGGGACGGTACCCGCTCGGTTTTTGGGTCGCGCGGCACGTCATCCCAATCCTTCGGATGGATGACCAGCGTTCCCGCCACAGCTTGGTAGGAGATGGATTGGCCGCCGACGGTGACCGTGCCGGTGCTGCTGACGGACTCTGGCTTAAAGGGCTGGTACTTCCCCGCTTCCGTTTTTTCCGTGTCGCTGTCTGGTTTCTTGTCCGCGAGGCTTGGTGCGCTTGGCGCGGCCAACACATGCGCGGTGCACGCGAGCGCCAGTACCGCACTTAAGCAAGCACCGAATTTGAATCGACTCATGCTCGACCTCCTCATGAATTTCCCCCTTTGCGCCTCGAAGTTTAGCGGTACCACGGGGTAGAAGTAAGCTGCGTAGTGGCATCGCCCGGGTTGTGCGACACTCCGAAGGGATAAGAAATGTGAAGATGAGGCCACTACGATGAAAGCGATAATTGGCTTGACAGCGGCGTTCGCATTCGCGCTGAGTTCTCAATCCCCTGCCGATTCACCTCCTCAGCAGCAGACCGACGGAGCGTACTTCCCGCCCGCCACTGGCCAAACCGAGACCGACGAGTACACGCGCTACGAATTGTTGGCGCCCGAGACGGCGAGTTTCAAGATCTTCTATGAGGTCTCAGCGACTACGCCGGGCGCGAAGTACTTCTATAACCCTATTCGCCGCGGCAGTGCTGCGAGCGAGGAAAGCGTATACGACGCGATGCTGGGGACGCCGTTGCGATTTGAAATCGTGAGCGGTGCACAAGCCCGAATGGACGCGCTAATGCCGGACGCCGATCTGGCCACCAGCTACATTAAAATTACCTTGGCGCGGCCGGTGGCGGAGCACGGTCAGGGTCGCGTGATCATTGTCAAAACCTACAAGGATCCAAAGAGCTATTACGTGGATGGCAAGACGCTCGTCTTCAATCGACCCCTGAGTGTCAAGCGCAACAAAGTGGTGCTGCCGCCGGGATACGAAGTGGTCGGCTTGACGGTGCCATCGCAGATTTTGACGCAGAAAGATGGCCGCATTGCAATCAGCTTTATGCATGCAGGTGAGGGCGAGGCACCGTTGTTATTGCGCGCAAGTTTGGGCGCGCAAGTCGGTGCCGCTGCTGTGCCGAAACCGCTAACCACACAGCGCAGTTGGGAATCCCCTTTTACCGGTGAGACCGAGCAAGAACGGCTGTCGGAGCGCGCACACCAGGATAGAGACATCGTCTATTTCCTGCAGCAGCCCGAAACTCACGCTTTCAGTCTCTACCACGATTACACCGAATCCAGACCCGGCATCAGTGGCTATGCGAATGTGGTCCGCGAAGGCAGCATCGCCAGTCACCCGTCTGCAAGCATTTTGGATACGGGCGAAGTCTTGAAGACAAGGGAGATGAGCGGAGCGGAGTTGAACTCGTCCAAAATCAATGTTGGTGAATTGGTGGCGGCGACGGCGCACGTTGTCGTGATCCCCTTCTCGCCATTGCAGCAAGGTCAAACATTGAGGCTGCGCATTGCCGAGACTTATACCGCGCCTGCGAGCTACAAACTGGACGGCGAGGAACTGGTTTTCGACCGCAGTTTAGGCAGACCGCGAAACGCCGTGGTATTGCCTTCGGGCTGGTACTGCACATTCAGCGCGGCGCCTGCAACCGTTACGCAGCTGCCTGATAAGCGAGTGCGCTTGGATTACTGGAACGATCGGCCGGAGGCGGTGGCCGTGTTGATAAAGGCCAAACGCCGCTCGACTAAGGGCGAGACTGACTGACGGTCGGCGCTTGCGGGTTTTTTGGCGGCGGCGTCGGTTCCACCGGCATCACGGGCAGGTGGTAGGCGTCCACTTTGGTCTTGGACTCCAGCTCTTGGCGTTTCTTCGCTTCCACGAGCCTTAATTGCTCCCTGCTCCGTTCGAAATCCTCGACCCGCTTGGCCTCTTCGGCCGGATCGATTCTCGCTGCAAGCCGTTCGATGGCGATACGCGCATTCAAGCAATCTGAATTAGAGCCTGCCTTCCCCGGATCACGGTTGCACTTCATCAGCACCCCATCCAGCAGGACACGATCTTCCATTAAATCGGCCACCGTCAACGGCGGAATTCGCCGCGGGCTGCAAGCTGCGGCGAGCAGCAAGACCGCTGCCAGGCCTGCGCCGATGGTCATTGATTTGATTGAAATTCGCATATAGTTTCCCACCAGCAATGTTACCCAAAATGGGCCGTCAAGCGACCCCTTGGTTGTGACGTGTCTCACGGCTTGGCAATGTTCCGTCCGCTGCACGTCACAAGTGCGGCGTTTGACCCCGCCGAGGCGCATGTGTACCGTTCCCAACCATGCCGACACCGAATGCAACAAACCTCGAGACGCCGGACTTCGAGAAGGCCATGCGCGACCTCGAAGAGTTGGTCGAACGCCTGGAACACGGAGATCTACCGCTGGAGGAGTCCATGGCGGCATTCGAGCGCGGTGTCATGTTAACGCGAGCCTGCCAGAGCGCTCTGAAAGAAGCCGAACAGAAAGTTGAGATCCTGCTGAAAAGGGCCGGCGAGCCGGCGACCGAAGCCTTCATGCCCGACGAACCGAACAACGGCCCTCAGACAGGCTCCTAGTGAATGCGGTCGCGATGGAGGCACGAATGCGTTCGTACCAATCGCGCGTGCAAGCCGTATTGAACGCGGCACTGCCGGCGGCAGATTTGGTGCCGCAGCGACTGCACGCGGCGCAGCGGTACGCAGTGCTCGGCGGTGGAAAGCGATTGCGCCCTTTGCTGGTCTACTTTACGGGCGAAGCGCTAAATGTCTCTCCAGCACTACTCGATGCTCCAGCCGCGGCGGTGGAACTCATTCATTCGTACTCACTGGTGCACGACGATCTGCCTGCGATGGACGATGATGATTTGCGCCGCGGGCAGCCCACTACGCACCGCGCCTTCGATGAGGCCACAGCGATCCTGGCTGGCGATGCGCTGCAGGTGTTGGCATTCTCATTGCTCTCACGCGATCGTACTGAAGGCGTGGCCCCGGAGGCTCGCTTAAAGATGATACAGATCCTCGCCGACGCCAGCGGCACCGCTGGTATGGCAGGCGGCCAAGCGATCGACTTGGCAGCAGTCGGACGCGCGCTAACTCTTGAACAATTGGAAGCGATGCACCGGTTGAAGACGGGCGCACTGATCCGAGCAAGCGTGCTGATGGCCGCCACTTGCGCGCCGAATTTGAGCGTCGAGGCCTGGGATGCGCTGCAAGGTTATTCGGAGGACATCGGACTCGCCTTTCAAATTCAGGACGACATTCTGGACATTGAAGGAAACACTGAGGAGATTGGCAAAACCAGCGGTGCGGATGCGGCGCGGGCTAAGCCAACCTATCCCAGTGTGCTCGGTCTGGAAGCAGCCAAGGGTCGCGCTCGGGAGCTTCGGGAACGAGCCTCCGAGAGGCTCGCACCGCTGGGAGCACAGGCCAGCGTCTTGGACTGGCTGGCTTCCTATGTAATTCAGCGCCGCGTTTGAGGCTCCGCCCCAGGCTATGCGCCCCAGGCTATGCGCCCCAGGCCGGCCGCCCGTGGCTCCCGCTTGTCGGTTGCCGCTCCCCCCTTGCGCTCAGCCCAACCCTGGCTGAATGGTTTAACATCCTTGAGATAGCCGGTTCCGTCACCACTTCCGGTGCGTAACCGTTTGAATAGGACCGAATATGAACGTTGCCGTACCCGCCAACAAGCCGACCGTAAACTCCGTGGAAGATGTCCAGGGACACCCCGACAACCGGCGGATCCCCATCAACAAAGTCGGTATTAAAGACATCTTTCACCCGGTGAAAGTCAAAGATCGGGCACGCGGCGAGCAACACACGATAGCGAATTTCAACATGTATGTGAATTTGCCGCACAATTTCAAAGGCACGCACATGTCGCGCTTCGTGGAGATTTTGCATCGCCATGAGCGTGAAATCTCGGTTGAATCGTTCGGCGAAATGCTCGCGGAAATGACCGAGCATCTGGCGGCCACTTCCGGCCACATCGAGATGAGCTTTCAATATTTCGTCATGAAGAAGGCACCAGTCTCAAGCGTCGAGAGCCTGATGAACTATCAGGCCACGATTTTCGGCGAGCACGGCCACGGCAAGACTGAAGTTTGGCTTAAGGTCGTCGTGCCGACGACCAGCTTATGCCCGTGTTCCAAGGAAATCTCGGACTATGGCGCGCACAATCAGCGCGCGCACATCACCTTGACGGCGCGGCTCAACGAGCACATGTGGCTGGAAGAATTGATCGAAATCGCCGAGCGAGAGGCTTCCTGCGAGGTTTACGGGATACTGAAGCGCCCTGACGAAAAATTCGTTACCGAGCGTGCTTACGGCAACCCTAAATTCGTTGAGGATACGGTGCGCGATGTCGCGATGGCGCTCAACCAGGATAAGAGGGTGCGGGCGTATATCGTCGAGGCTGAGAACTTCGAGTCCATTCACAATCATTCGGCCTATGCGATGATTGAGTACGACAAGGAATTGACTGGCTAGGAGCCTAGGATGCGCTGCGCTCCGCGCTCTGCAGGCGCCCAATCATGCTGCGCAAAAATACTTGGTTGAATCGCAACTGACACTCGGCCGAAACCTGCTCCAGCAGCGTTGAGCTGACTTTCATCACGGTCACCGATCCGGATGCGAAAATCGTCGCGGTGCGTTTTGCGCCACGAACATAGCTCGTTTCGCCGAAACAATCGCCGCTTTCAAGATATCCTAAGGCTTTAGCGTTGCGCTGAACGCCGACGCGGCCCTGTACGATAATGTAGAACCGGTCGTCCATCTCGCCTTCCTTGACTATCTCTTCCGCATCCGCATAGTCCTGCCAGCTGCTGGCGCGCAGAACTTCCCAGATCTCGCCATGGGAAAACTCATGAAAAAACTTCAATTTGCGCAGCAGGCTGAATTGCTCTTGCTGATCGATGCGATTGTACTGAGCGCGCAACTTCTGATGCACCCGGGTCAGCTCGGCGGCAAAATCGAGTCCGGTCTTGTAGCGCTTTGCCGAATCCTTCTGCAGCGCCATGGCAGTCACGTTTTCGAGTTCCTCGGGGATCTCTGGACGCAACGTATGGATGGGCGGCGGCGTGGCGAAGACGATTTGGTGCAATAATTTTTGAAGGTTGCCCGCCCTGAAGGGCCTGGTTCCGGTCAGAAGCTCGTACATCACCGCGCCGAGAGAATACAAATCCGAGCGATTCGTCAATTCGATCGACTGAACCTGCTCGGGCGACATGTACGATGGGCTGCCGGCAATCCCTTCGATGCGCGAGATCTCGGAATCGGCAACGAGCGCAATTCCGAAGTCGATAATTCGCACATCGCTGTCGAGGGTCAGCATGATGTTGCTGGGCTTGATATCACGGTGGATTACACCGCGGCTGTGGGCATAGTGCAGCGCGCGCGCCGCTTTATAAATTAGCTCCACCACATCGTCAATGCGCAGGAGATTGTCCGGCCGGCAATAGGCGGCGAGCGTACGCGCTCCGTGCACATGCTCGGTAACGATGTAGCAATGGCCGTTTTCTTCACCCGCATCGTAAATCGGCAGAATGTTCGGGTGCTGCAACATGCCCACCATATGGGCTTCGGACAGGAACATTTTACGCGCGATTCGTTTTCGATTCTCATCACCGCTGGCATCGACGTTGTACACCTTGATGGCAACGTCGCGTCCGTAGTAAGGATCGTGTGACAAGTAAACGACCCCGGTGCTGCCGCGGCCCACTTCATTGATGATCGCGTACTTGCCGATTTTTTCGGGCAGAGACCCGCTACCCGGCTGGGCCTTTGCAAGACTGGTGGAGCGAGTATTGATCAATGGTAACCGTGCGCTGCGAAGCGTCGTTCAAATTCAGTGACGCGAGGATACTGGGGTGGCTCCCGCTAAACTGTGATTTGGGTCGTGGCTCGGCCAAAGTGGTCATATCCTGAGACGCTGGGGAAGAATTCCTCCCCGTTTAAAGACCACGTCACACCTTCGCCCGAACGCAGCTCTCCGATCGCGGACAACGTTAAGTTCAATCGATTTGCAGCGGCCTTCAATTCAGCGAAGCGGCGCGCGGGAACGGCTAACAATAATTCGTAGTCATCGCCTCCGCCCAACGCTAAATCGAGCGCTCGCGTCTGCGAGCTCTCGGCGCTGCGCAAAGCAAGGGATAAGGGCAATTGTTCGACGCGCACGTGCGCAGCCAGGGCGCTCGCCGCCGCCAGTTTCGGCAAATCCCCGACCAAACCATCGGACAGGTCCATGGCCGCCGTTGCAACCCCTCGCGCCGACAAGCCGAGCTGCACTCGGGGCGTCGGATAATCAAAACGCCGGATGAGTTCGCCTACATCGCTTCGCGCCAGGCGCTGCGGCATTTTCAGAAAGGAAAGACCGGCCGCCGCATCTCCCAAGGTACCGCTCACGGCCAACACGTCCCCTGCCTGCCCGCCGCTGCGGCGCAACGCAGTTCCGTGGGGCACGCTCCCCAGAATCTGCACGCTGACGGTGAGGGCGCCGCGCGTCGTATCCCCGCCGACCAGCGTTACCGCGTGCAAGTCCGCAAGATCCATAAACCCAGCCGCGAAGCCTTCCAGCCACTGAATGTCGATGCTCGGCAAGGTCAGAGCGAGGGTTGCCCACAAGGGTGTGGCTCCCATCGCGGCGATGTCGCTCAAATTGACGGCCAGGGCTCGATGACCGATCGAGCGGGCATCGGTTCCCTCCAGAAAATGGCGGCCGGCGACAATCGTATCCACCGCTGCCACCAGGTCCGATCCTTCTGGAAGATCGAGCAAGGCGGCGTCGTCACCGATGCCGAGGATTACTCCGGACTTGGAGCCCGTGTCGCGCACGAAGAACCGGCGTATCGCCTCGAACTCGCCGAGTTGCGAAGCAACGAAACTCATTACTCGACCGGACGGCCGTACTCTTGCGGCCGCAATTCGTTGGCGGCTCGATCCAACACCGCATTGACGAACTTGTGCCCATCCGTTGCGCCAAATTGCTTGCTCAAGAGCACGGCTTCGGCGAGCGCCACTCGATACGGCAACTCTGGACAGGACTGCAGTTCATACAAACCCAGCCAGAGAAGGGCATGCTCGATTGGATCCAGTTCCTGAGGCGGAATCTCGCACAAGCCCGAGAGCCGCGCGTCCAAAACTTCGCGATTCGGTGCGATGGCTTCAATCAGAGCGCGAAAATACGCGCGATCGACCCGCTCCGCCTCCGGATCTGCGGCAAATTGCCGCAGCACATCCTGCCAGGGCAGTGGATTGATCTGAATTTGATAAAGCGCCTGCAGCGCAAGGCGACGCGCTAGACTCCGAGCTCGATGGGCCGTGGCGCCGGCAGACACTCAATTGTCCAGTCGGCGCAAGAGGTTAGCCATCTCAATGGCCACTAGTGCAGCATCCGCGCCCTTGTTGCCGGCCTTGCCCCCGGCCCGATCCATCGCTTGTTCGGCCGTATCGGTAGTCAACACCCCGAAGGAAATTGGCACCCCGGACTCCAGGCTGATGCGCGCTATCCCGCCAGCGCACTCGCCGGCCACATAGTCAAAGTGCGGCGTTTGACCGCGGATCACGGCCCCGAGCGCAATCAGTGCGTCGTAGCGCTGGGACATCGCCAGCTTGCGGGCGATAATTGGGATGTCGAAGGCCCCCGGCACGCGCACGATTTCGATCTGCTTGTCTGCGACACCATGGCGCCTCAACGCATCGAGGGCACCGCGCACCAATGGCTCCACCACGAAGTCATTGAACCTGGCGGCAATGAGCGCAAAGCGCAAGTCACGGGCGAGCAGTTCGCCCTCAATTACCTTAGGCTGATCATTCGGCACAAACAATCCTCGCTGCGGCGGTACGGCAGTATAAGCTTAAGCGCCGCTCAGTCATCGCCGTCCACGTAGCTGGTTATTTCAAGATCAAAAGCGGCAAGTCCCTGTAGTTGTTTCGGGGCGCTCAGCACGCGCATACGCTTAAGCCCCAGATCCTTGAGTATTTGAGCGCCGATACCGTAGGTTCGCACCACCGTCGCCCCCACGCGTTGCTGCTCGGGCTTGGCATCCAACTGCCCGATACTTTCCATGAATTCTCGCGGAGACTCCTCCGGCCGCAATATGACCACAACGCCGGAAGCCTCCTTGGCGACTCGCAGCATGGCCGCCCGCAGCGGCCAGCCGAGCCGCTCGCTGCTGACGCCGACGACGTCTCGCAGCGTGTCTTTGATATGCACCCGCACCAGCGGCGGCATACTTGAATTCAGATCGCCTTTGACCAAGGCAATGTGCACCGTCTTGTTGACGTGATCCTCGTAGCAGCACAAGCGGAAATGGCCATACTCCGTATCGACCGCCTGGTCGTAAATCCGCTCCACCGAGCGCTCATTTTTTAAGCGATAGCGGATCAGATCGGCAATCGTACCGATCTTCAAGCTGTGATTGGAAGCAAACAACTCCAGGTCCGGCCGCCGCGCCATGCTTCCATCGTCATTCAATATTTCCACTATCATTGCGGCAGCAGAAAAGCCGGCGAGGCGTGCCAGGTCGCAACCCGCCTCCGTGTGCCCGGCCCGCGTCAAAACCCCGCCGGGCTGCGCCATCAGAGGAAAAATATGCCCTGGCTGGCGCAGGTCTTCAGGACTGGCATTCAGTGCGACCGCCGTTTTGACCGTGTGTGCACGGTCATGAGCGGAGATTCCCGTGGTCACCCCTTCAGCCGCTTCGATCGACAAGGTGAAATTGGTACGATGAGTGCTGTCGGTATCACTCACCATGAGCGGCAAGCGAAGCTGCCGACATCGCTCACGAGTCAGGGTGAGGCAAATAAGCCCGCGGCCGTATCGCGCCATGAAATTCACGTCCTCAGGGCGCACGCATTCGGCGGCCATGATCAGGTCGCCCTCGTTTTCCCTATCCTCATCGTCCATGATCACGGCCATCTTGCCGCGGCGCAGATCCTCGAGGATTTCATCGATCGTGTTGAATGCAGCCATGTGTCGCCTAGGTATCGGTTTTGGTCATGAGTTTTTCAAGATAGCGCGCGATGACGTCGATTTCGATGTTGACCTCCTCGCCGACGCGTATCTCGCCCAACGTCGTGACGGCGTGCGTGTGCGGGATAATGTTTACATCGAATTGTTCACCCTCGATGTGATTGACCGTAAGACTCACGCCATTCAAGGATATCGACCCCTTCGCCGCTACGAACCGCTTGAGGGCCGGCGGCAGCTCAAATACCAGGCGCCATGACCGCGCATCCTGATCGAGACGCCGCAGGCTCCCCACCGCATCGACGTGGCCGCTCACCATATGACCGCCCAGGGCGTCGCCGGCGCGTAAGCTAGGTTCCAGATTGACGTTCGAACCGACTTTCAGCTTGCCCAAGGTGGTCTTGGCCAAGGTCTCCCTCGATACGTCCGCGAAAAAACACGCGCCTTGTTTACGCGTCACGGTAAGACACACCCCCTGCACACAGATGCTGTCGCCGATCGCGGTGCGCGCAAGGTCGATCCCGGCCGCATCAACACCCAATTCCAAGTCCCCATCTCGTTCGGCGAGGGAGGTGACGCGGCCCTTGGTCAATATGATCCCGGTGAACATCGTTATGTCTTCTTCAACCTTAAAATCAGGCGCACATCATCGCCGAGTTGGCGCAGATCAACGAACTCAAAGGACGGCGGCACAGCCAAGCTGCTTAAGCGTGTGCGTATCAGAGGCGCCGCGTCGTCGCCCAGCAGTCTCGGTGCGACATACAGTACCATCTCATCTACCAGCTGCTTGGCGATGAACGACCCTGCCAGGGTGGAGCCGCACTCGAGCAATACTTCGTTTATTTCGCGTGCGGTCAAATTCTGCATGACGGCCTCAAGATCCAATCCGCCATCGCCACGCGGAACCCTCTCCACCTCGAGATCCTTAAATGCACCCAGCGGTGCTTCAGCAGCGGCAAATATCAGAGTCCCCTTATCGCGGAATATTTTCGCAGCGCGTGCCGTCGTGAGCATGGTGTCAAGCACGACCCGCAGTGGCTGTCGCACCGACGGGCCATAGTTCAAGCGCACGTTGAGCTGCGGATTGTCGCTGCGCACCGTACCTGCGCCGGTTAGCACTGCAGAACTTCGCGCACGCCAAGTCTGAACATCCGCGCGCGACGCCTCGCCGCTGATCCACGTTTGGCCACCCGTGGCAAGAGCTGTGCGCCCGTCCAGACTCATCGCGAGCTTCAGACTGACATAGGGCCGGCCGCGCTCGAATCGGGAAAAAAAACCCGGGTTGAGCCTGCGGGCCTCCTCGGCGGCCATTCCTACTTCCACCGCGATGCCGGCTTTAGTCAGACGTTCGATCCCCCCGCCGGCAACTTTAGGATTGGGATCGCGTGTGCAACAGACCACCCGGACAATGCCCGCCGCGATCAAAGCGTCGGCGCAGGGGGGAGTGCGTCCTGTGTGGCTGCACGGCTCCAACGTGACATAAACCGTCGCGCCACGCGCATCGGCTCCCGCATTACGCAGTGCTAAGACCTCGGCATGGGGCTCGCCGGTCCGAACATGCCAGCCTTCTCCGAGCACCCCTTGTGCATTCGCGATGACGCACCCAACCCTGGGGTTCGGATCGGTGGTGTAGAGCCCGCACGCGGCCAATTCCAGGGCGCGTGCCATATAGGTACGATCATTCATCCTCATCCTCGGCAGTCTCGCCCGGCAGCAAAGGCAGTTGGTCTTTGCTCGGTTCGCGACGACGCCGATGCCGCCGCAACTGCTCGATTTCCGTGCGAAAAGCCTCCAAATCCTGGAAGCTGCGGTATACCGACGCAAAGCGCACATACCCCACTTCATCGAGGTGGCGCAGCTCCTCCATCACCATTTCGCCGATACCGCGGGCGGCAATTTCGCGCTCACCCAAGCTGCGCAACTTGTGACAAATTCTGGCCGCGGCCGCTTCGATCGCTTCGCGTGAAACGGGGCGCTTTTCCAACGCCTTCTGCATACCGGTAAGTAGCTTTTTCTCGTCGAAAGGCTCGCGGCTGCGATCGGCCTTGACCACCGTCGGCAGCAATAGCTCCGCTGCTTCGAAAGTCGTGAATCGTTCGGTACAGCTGAGACATTCGCGGCGTCGGCGAATTTGCCGTCCCTCGCCGGCGAGGCGAGAGTCAATCACCTTAGTCTCGCTGTGACCGCAAAACGGGCAATGCATCTTGAATTCTCATCGACGCTCACCCATAGACGGGAAACCGCCTGCAGATCGCCAACGCCTCTTTTCGGGCACTCTCTATTGCCTGCTCATCACCCATATGATCGAGAACATCCGCGATCAATTGCGAAAGCTGCTGAACTTCAGGCTCTTTGAAACCGCGCGTCGTCACCGCAGGCGTACCGATCCGCAATCCACTGCTGATGGACGGTGGCCGTGGATCGTTGGGCACTGCATTTTTATTGACCGTCATGTGCGCACGGCCCAAGGCGGCATCCGCGTCCTTGCCGGTGATGTTCTTATCGATCAGATCGACCAAGAACAAATGATTGTCGGTGCCGCCGGAAACGATCTTGTAGCCGCGTTGCTGCAGTACTTTGGTCATAGCCCGTGCATTGGCAATCACCTGCGCCGAATAGGTTTTGAATTCCGGCTGCAGCGCCTCCAGGAAAGCCACGGCTTTCGCGGCGATCACGTGCATCAGGGGGCCGCCCTGAGTACCGGGAAACACCATGGAGTTGAACTTCTTGTGCAAGTCGGCGTGCGGCCGCGCCAGAATCAAGCCTCCGCGCGGACCCCGCAGGGTTTTGTGCGTGGTCGTGGTTACCACATCGGCGAACGGTACCGGGTTCGGATACAGGCCTGCTGCGATCAAACCGGCAACGTGCGCCATATCAACCAACAGGTACGCGCCGATCGAATCGGCAATCGCCCGAAAGCGGGCCCAGTCGACCACCCGCGAATAGGCCGAAAACCCGGCGACAATCATTTTGGGACGGTGTTCTTGCGCGAGACGATCGACTTGATCGTAATCGATGAGACCGGTGTCCGGCACTATCCCGTATTGCACCGCCTTGAAAATCTTGCCCGAGAAATTCACCTTCGCGCCATGCGTCAAGTGCCCTCCGTGATCGAGACTCATGCCTAGGATCGTGTCGCCGGGACTCAACATGGCGAGGTACACCGCGGCATTTGCCTGCGACCCCGAATGCGGCTGAACGTTGGCGTATGCGGCACCGAACAACTGTTTCGCGCGATCGATCGCCAAGCTTTCCGCTATATCGACAAATTCACAGCCGCCGTAATAGCGCTTGCCGGGGTATCCTTCGGCATACTTGTTGGTGAGCACCGAGCCCTGGGCTTCGAGAACCCTCGGACTCGCATAATTCTCCGAGGCAATCAGCTCGATGTGATCCTCCTGGCGACCCCGCTCGTTTGCAATTGCTTGGGCTAATTCAGGATCGAAGCCGGCGATGGACATTTGTGCGCTAAACATTGTAACTCCTACAGATAGCCGGTAATTGTAGCTTATCCGGGAAAGGTTCCCTAGCGAGAAACCTGCATCGTGACAAGCACTGGCGACTCGCGGATAATTCAGCCGGTTCTCCGCGATCTCACGCGATCACTTCAAATCAGGTAATAGATGGCTCAGTTCATTTACACCATGAACCGGGTTGGCAAGGTCGTGCCGCCCAAGCGCATCATTTTGCGTGATATCAGCTTGAGTTTTTTCCCCGGCGCGAAAATCGGCGTTCTGGGACTTAACGGCTCAGGAAAATCCACCTTGCTGAAAATCATGTCCGGGCTCGACAAGGACATCGAAGGGGAGGCTCGCGCCCAATCGGGCATCAAGGTCGGCTACTTGCCGCAAGAACCTGCACTCGATGAAACCAAAACGGTGCGCGAAGTGGTTGGCGAAGGGGTCGGCGACGTGCAAAGCCTGATCGATCGATTCAATGCGATCAGCGACAGATTCGCCGAACCGATGTCGGACGATGAAATGAACAAACTCATGGAAGAGCAAGCCAAGATGCAGGACAAGATCGATGCGGTGGGCGGCTGGGAACTGGAGCGCAAGCTCGAAATAGCCGCCGACTCGCTGCGTCTACCGCCTTGGGATGCGGTGGTCGGAAAGCTTTCGGGCGGCGAGAAGCGCCGCGTCGCCTTGTGCAGGCTGCTCTTATCCAAGCCCGACATGTTGCTGCTCGACGAGCCCACCAACCACTTGGATGCGGAATCGGTGGCCTGGCTCGAGCATTTTTTGGAGCAATATCCGAGCACCGTGATCGCGGTCACTCACGATCGCTACTTTCTCGACAATGTGGCCGAGTGGATCCTGGAGCTGGATCGCGGCCATGGGATTCCATGGCAAGGCAACTACTCGTCGTGGTTGGAACAGAAGGGTCAGCGCCTGGCACAGGAAGAGCGCCAGCAAGATGCGTTGGCGAAAACTCTAAAACGCGAGCTGGAATGGGTACGCACCAATCCAAAGGCCCGGCAGGCGAAATCCAAGGCACGTCTGCAACGCTATGAGGAATTGGCCTCTCAGGAATTTCAAAAGCGCAACGAAACCAACGAAATCTATATCCCGCCTGGCGATCGTCTCGGCGAGCTGGTGATCGAATGCAAGAACTTGAGAAAGGGCTATGACGATCGGCTGTTGATCGATTCCTTGAGCTTCAATCTACCTCCCGGTGGGATCGTCGGCATCATTGGACCCAACGGTGCCGGCAAAACCACGCTGTTCCGCATGCTCTCAGGCGTCGAGAAGCCGGACAGCGGCGAAATTCGCTTAGGCCCCACCGTTAAGCTCGCCTATGTCGACCAATCACGGCAAGCGCTGAATGATAAAAACACGGTATGGCAAGAGATTTCCGGCGGGTTGGATTTGATCAAGGTCGGCAACTACGAGACCTCCTCTCGCGCTTATGTGGGCCGTTTCAATTTTAAAGGTGTACAACAGGCACAGAGCATCGGCGAGCTGTCCGGCGGCGAGCGCAACCGGGTGCACCTCGCGAAGGTATTAAAAGCCGGGGGCAACGTCTTGTTGCTCGACGAGCCGACCAATGATCTCGATATTGAGACCCTGCGCGCTCTTGAGGATGCGCTGGTGGCCTTCCCGGGCTGCGCGGTGGTCATCTCCCATGATCGCTGGTTCCTCGATCGGATCGCGACGCATATTTTGGCATTCGAAGGCGACTCGCAAGTCGTCTGGTTCGAAGGCAACTACCAGGAATACGTCGATGACTACAAAAAGCGCAAGGGGGAAGATGCCAATCAGCCCCACCGCATTCGTTACAAACCACTCTCCGCTTGACCTATGAGCATTTACATCACACCTCAGGACGAGCTGCATGTCGAATATCAAGGTATTGCCCTGACCTGCCCGCATTGCCAGACGCTTACGCATCTGACGCCGGCCGCAGTTCCAAAATTCGAGGATCTCAGCCGGCGCAAACCCAAGCACGTCGGAATCGTGTTTCGCTGCGATATGTGTGCCGAGCCGATTTTCCTCAAGTTCTCGACCAAAGCGTACACCGCATTGCGCGTGGAACTCGCCCCCAATTTCATGGAGATCGAGCGGGCGCGCGAGAGTTTTCCGTTGACTTACTTACCCGAGGAAGCCGAAAGCCTGTTCAAGGAAGCCCTCAATTGCTATTCGGCCGCGTGCTACAACGCCTTCGGGTCAATGAGCCGGCGCACCGCACAGTCGTTGTTTCGCGAACTGGGCGAGCGCGGCAAACTGGAGCTTTTCGATACCCTGCAGGAGATCCGCTGCCTGGTGGACCTCGACGATGACAGTTTCGCGACTCTGCGTGCCGTGCTATTCGGCAGCGACAGCGACCCGTGGCCCAATCAACCCCACTTGGATTCCGAACAGGCGGGCATACTGCTGGAAGTCATGCGCGACCTGCTCTATCAGACATTCGTGCGCAAAGCGCGCCTGGTACAGGCGATGACCTTTCGCAGGTTCGTCGCACCGAGCCAAACTGAGCCGGTGATCATGCCGCCGAGCGCAGTACGTTGATTCCTTACTCGCAATGAGATAGCCGCTGCGTTGCTACGCGGCGAACACCCGTGCGTTGCGGAACAATCGCATCCAGCCGCCATCGTGCGACCAATCTTTCGACACCCAGGAGTTTTGCACGCTGCGGAACACGCGCTCCGGATGCGGCATGATGGCCGTAACGCGTCCATCGACGCTGCACAGTCCCGCTAGACCCATGGCCGAGCCGTTGGGATTGCAGGGATATCTCTCGGTAGGCCGATCTCGATTGTCCGCGTATTGAAGGGTCACTAAGCTTCGAGCCAGCAACGTGCCGGGGCCCGATGCCGCCCCGAATTCCGCCCTGCCCTCCCCGTGCGCCACGGCAATGGGCAGCACCGAACCGTGCATACCGCGAAACAGAACTGAATTGGATTTCGGGATGTGCACCAGCGACAAACGCGCTTCGTATTGTTCCGATGTGTTGCGCACGAAACGCGGCCAGTCGGCCGCGCCAGGGATCAATTCTTTCAGCGCCGCGAGCATTTGACAGCCGTTGCATACGCCCAAGGTAAACGTCGCCTCGCGAGCAAAAAAAGCAGCGAACTCCTCACGCGCCCGCTCGTTGAACAGAATGGACTTTGCCCATCCCTCACCGGCACCCAAAACATCGCCATAGGAAAAGCCGCCGCACGCCACCAGGCCGTGGAATCTGCCCAAGGCCACGCGACCCGCCAAGATATCGGTCATATGGACATCGTATGCATCGAAACCGGCGCGCGTGAACACTGCTGCCATTTCACTGTGGCTGTTGACCCCTTGTTCCCGCAAAACCGCGATCGCCGGCCGCGCGCCGCTGACGATGAAGGGCGCGGCTACATCAGCATCCGGATCGTAGCTCAAGCGCGCGTGCAGCCCCGGATCAGCCGCATCCTCGAGCCGCGAATACTCCTCCCGCGCACAACTCGGATTATCGCGCAGCTCCTGCATGCGAAACGACACTTCGCTCCAGCGGCGGTGTAAAGCGACGCGCGATGCTGAAAAGATCACCGAGCCGTTTGCGCTCACCTGCACCTCGGTACCTGCTTGAGGCTCGCCAATATCGCGGGTCAAGTCTTTAAGCCCATGACGCTCAAAGATGCTTCGCACTTGCGCGAGTTGTTTGAGCGGTACCTGGATCACGCCGCCTAACTCTTCGGAAAAGCAGGCGGCAATCGTATCCGCGACTGCGCCCAAGTCGATTCGAAGTCCGCAATGGGCGGCAAATGCCATTTCCAGAACCGTCACCAACACACCGCCGTCCGATCGGTCATGGTAGGCGAGTGCCAGACCCTCATCTTTTAGCTCGCGCAGCGCGGCGCAAAATGCGCGCAACCGTTCGGGACTGTCCAGATCCGGAGGGTTGCCGCCGCTTTGAATATGCACCTGCGCCCAGCAAGAACCTCCCAAGCGATTCTGACCCGCTCCTAAATCAACGAGCAACAAACGCGTGGGTTGCGACAAGATAAGCTCGGGCGTCAGCGTCTTGCGGGCGTCCTCGACGGGGGCAAACGCTGAGACAATCAGCGAAACGGGCGCGAGCACGGTACGCTCGGCGTCCCTGTCGCGCCACGTCGTCTTCATCGACAAGGAATCCTTTCCCACCGGGATGGTGATGCCAAGCGAAGTGCACAATTCGCTCACGGCGCGCACAGTGGCATACAAATCGGCATCTTGGCCCGGCTCACCGCAGGCGGCCATCCAGTTTGCCGATAAGCGAACGTCGGTTAAGCGACGGACGTCGGCCGCCAAGATGTTGGTGAAAGCCTCCGCGACAGCCATTCTTCCCGATGCCGGCGGATCTAGCAGGGCCACCGGAGCACGTTCTCCCATCGCCATTGCTTCGCCGCTGTATTCATCGTAGCTGCTCAAAGACACCGCAACGTCCGCGACGGGCACTTGCCAAGGGCCGACCATTTGATCGCGGCTGATCAATCCCCCGACTGTGCGATCGCCAATTGTGATCAAGAACGACTTGTCTGCAATGGTCGGCAGAGCCAGCAGACGATCCAGAGACTCCCCGATTGTTGCAGCACCGGTAGTCAGGCAGCCCGCGCGCTTAGGTACGGATCGCACATCGCGCGTAGTGCGCGGCACCTTGCCTAGCAGCACCTCTAGGGGCATATCGACCGGCATGTCCTGCAGAAGGGAATCGAAAACCTTGAGCAGTCCATCGCCGGTGATCTCCCCTACCACGGCGTATGGGCAGCGCTCGCGTTCGCAAAGCGCGGCAAATTGGTCGACGCTCCCCGGCACCAGCGCCAGCACGTAACGCTCCTGCGCCTCAGTGCACCAGATTTCCATCGGCGAGAGTTCCGATTCGGCGCTGGGTATCTTGCGCAAATCGATGCGCCCGCCGCGTTCGCTGTGCGCGATAGCCTCCGGCAACGCATTCGACAATCCGCCCGCGCCCACATCATGAATCAGCAGGATCGGGTTAGAGTCACCGAGCGCGACGCAGCGATCGATGACTTCTTGAGCGCGCCGTTGCATCTCGGGATTGCCGCGTTGTACCGATGCAAAGTCCAAATCTGATGAGCTTTCGCCGCTGCCAAGAGAGGAGGCGGCACCGCCGCCCAAACCAATGAGCATGGACGGGCCGCCGAGCACGATGAGCGGCGCGCCCAAGACGACCTCTTTTTTCTCTACGTTCTGGCGGCGCACACTACCGACGCCGCCGGCGACCATGATGGGCTTGTGGTAGCCGCGAAGCAGCGCGCGGCCCGCTTCTTCACTCGCCTGCTCGAAGACCCGGAAATATCCGCAAATAGCCGGACGTCCAAATTCATTGTTAAACGCGGCAGCACCCAGCGGCGCAGCGATCATGATCTCAAGCGGTGAGGCAATTCGGTCCGGTTTGCCGAAATCGTCCTCCCAGGGCTGCAGCATGCCGGGAATTCTCAAGTTGGATACCGAAAAACCGGTTAATCCAGCCTTAGGCTTGGCACCGATCCCGGTGGCGCCCTCGTCTCGAATTTCGCCGCCCGAACCGGTGGCTGCGCCGGGAAAGGGCGAAATAGCGGTGGGATGATTGTGAGTTTCGACCTTCATCAAAATGTCGATCGATTCCGAGCTGCCGCCGTAGCGCCGCGTCAGGGGATCGGAGAAGAAGCGCGTGGCGCTCGCGCCTTCGATGACGGCCGCATTATCCCGGTACGCGGACAGCACCCCCTCAGAATTGCGCGCGTAAGTTGCGCGAATCATGTCAAACAGCGACAGCGGCATCGGCTCGCCATCGACGATGAACTTGGCGTTGAAGATTTTATGGCGGCAATGCTCGGAATTGGCTTGCGCGAACATCATCAGTTCGACATCGGTTGGATCTCTGCCCAATTTACCGAATGCCCGCACCAGGTAATCGATCTCATCGGCCGATAAAGCCAGGCCCCATTCTTGGTTAGCCCGCGCCAACGAATCATGACCGTCCGCGCCCAGTGCGACTCGGCGCAGGCCTCGCGGCGGCGCAGCGTGAAACAAGCCAATGGGTTCTACCGTATCCAGCCAGACGGATTCGATCATTCGATCGTGCATGTGCTGGGCAAGCTTTTTCAGATCCGCAATGTCGAGCGGACCTTCAGACTCGATGGAATATAGGGTGCCGCGCTCGACGCGCGTCACCGCATCCAACCCGCACACGTGCACAATGTCGGTCGCCTTGCTGGACCAGGGCGACTCTGTTCCCACGCGGGGCGTGACTAAAATGCGGTGGCCGTCAATGCGGTGGCCGTCACTGCGGTGGCCGTCACTGCGGTGGCCATCCGGGCTTTCTGAGTGCCCCGAGTTTGAATCGCGGGGGCCGTACGTCAGAAGTTTTCCCAACACCTTAAGTTCACGCTCATCAGGCGCACGGGAGGCATCGACAAAATGCAACCAGCGGGCTGCGAGGCCACGTACCCGCGGCTCTTCCGTCTTCAGTGCTCGCAGCAGCTGATCGAGACGAAATTTCGACAGCGCCGGTGCGCCGAAAAGGCTAAACATGCATCATTCTACAAGTGCGCGCGCCTATTTGCGGGCGCTGGAATCTCCGCCGGGTGTATAGATGGGAACAGGGAATTGCGCCACGTTGGAGCCTTCCAGGGCCACTATCTTGCTCACGCCCTGTTTCTTAACTTCATCGATGCGCAGCACCGAGTGCATCGGCAAATAGGTGCGCTTGACTTCGTTGAATTCGGCCTTGATCTTCTCTTCCGCAGGATCCACCACCACCGTGGAGCGCTCTCCGAACACCAATTCCTCCACCTCGATGAAGCCGAATAAGCTGCCGTGACTCACTTTGCGGGCGTAGATCTCATAGACCTTGCCCTGATTCACGAACAGAACCTTAAAAATGTGACTCGCTGCCATTGTGTGGGCTCCAACCATTGCTAGTATTACCATATTATACCGGCACTTAGCGCGAACCTTGAGACCCGCTGGATGGATTGACTATGGCCCTGCGCTTACGCGTCGTCAGCGAACACTCAACCCGCCTCGGTGGACTTGCAACGAAAGTTTTCGGTGTCCACGGAGGCACCATTGGGCGCGCCACTGACAATGAGTGGATTCTACCCGACCCGGAGCGTTACCTCTCGGGCAAACACATACGCATTGATTTTCGCGCCGGCCAGTACATTCTGGTCGACACCAGTTCCAACGGCACGTATGTCAACGGAGCCCAAGTACCATTAGGCAAGTATCACGACTATCCGCTTCATGACGGGGATTACGTACGGCTGGGCGAGTACGAACTTCTGGTGAGTATCGATAAGAGCAACGACTTTCCCCCCGAAGAAAGTGCCATCGTCGCCTACGACGGGCAATCGCCTTCCTCGGCGGCCAAGAAATCCACTGCCGACGATTTGGGCGCAGACCTTGACTTAAGTCAGCTGCTGGAACCCAGCAACCTGCTCGCCGGCGAACCGGGCGGCCCGAGAGACGCCTATGGACAACCCCTGACCACGGTGGCACGTCCGGCACAAGCCGCTGAAGGAGCCGCAACGCCCTGGCACATGATGACGCGGCCTTTGAAGGTGGACACTCCCAAGGCAAATGCCACGCCCGCACCGGCACCGGAGAGCGACAACGTGCCAATCACGCATTTGTCGCGGTCGCAGGGTCTTGCGCTCTACGAAGGTGACTTCGACATCGGCCTATCGTCATTCTGCCGCGGCGCGGGAATCGATCCCGGTTCCATCAGCTCGGAGGCGCGCGGCGCCGCCCTGCAACTGGCCGGCCAAATGCTGCGCGAAGCGGTGCTGGGATTGATGGAGCTGAATCAGGCCCGCAACGAGTTTCGCAATCGATTCAGGATTGCAGCGCCCGCCGCAGATGCTGCCGAGTCGCCATTGAATTTCTCGCGCGGCGTCGATGAGGCCTTGGTGCGATTATTGAGCACTGTCTCGACCCGCGCGGGATCGGTTGAGGCGATCCGGGAAAATATACGCGAGCTCAAAGCCCAGAATGCCGCGACGCTCACCGCAACGCGCGCCGCCTTCGAGGAATTCTTGGGCCGTGTCGACCCTAAGGAACTCGAAGAGCGCTTCGAGCGAGTGGGCAAGCGCGGCGTATTTGGCGGCCAAAACAAGGCCAAGTATTGGGACTTGTACGCCGAACTGTACTCAGGTCTCGCACAACGTCCCGCCGAGGGGTTTCCTCACTTGTTCACGGAAACTTTTGCGAAGGCATACGAGGCCAAGCTGCGTGCACTGGTTCCGCCGCGCCGCACCGGTTTCGGCGCAGATCGAGACGAGCCGAGCAATCCCACCAATCACGCCGTCGGCGACCCGTGAGCATGTAAATAACGGCGTTGCCCGTAGTAAAGTGACGCGTGCGCCTATTACTAGTGGAAGATGACGATCTCGTTGCAGACGCGATCCTGCGAGGCTTGAGTGCGGCCAATTATACCGTGCACCGGGTCGTGAGCGCGGAGGCCGCGCAGGCGGCAATCGCCAACGAAGAATTCGCCCTGGCCGTGATCGATGTCGGGCTGCCGGGCGCCGACGGCTTGACGCTGGTGCGTCGGCTGCGCAGCGCCGGCAAATCCCTTCCGACCCTCATTCTGACGGCGCGCTGCACCTTGACCGATAAGGTAAAAGCGCTCGACTTGGGAGCGGATGATTTTCTCAGCAAGCCATTTGAGGCGGCCGAGCTCGCGGCGCGGTGCCGAGCGCTGATGCGCCGCTCCCACGGCGCGGCCAGCGGAATCGTCAAACTCAATCGAATCAGCGTTGATCTCGCGGGTAAACGGCTTTGCATCGACGAGGCGGAGGTCGAGCTCACCGCCCGCGAATGGCTCGTGCTCGAATGCCTGGCACGTCGCATCGGGCAAATCGTGTCTAAGGAGCGGGTGCAGCAGGCTGTGGCGGGGCCTGATCAAGACATTACCGCCAACGCCGTCGAAGTTCACATCTCGAGGCTGCGCGCCAAGCTCGGCGAGGCCGCCATCATTCGCAGCCTGCGCGGTCTTGGTTATCGCTTGGAAGAAGCGAAAGCGGCGTGACCTCCTCGATCAGCCGGCAGTTGATTTTGTGGTTGACGATTCCGCTCATGCTGGTGGCCGTGTGCGGCGCCCTGATTCATTACTTGAATAACGTGGCGCCGGTTGTAATCAGCAGCGATCGGCGCTTGAAAGATGCCGCGAACTCGTTGATGGCCCATGTGGTTGTCAAGCAAGGCCAAATCACGCTGGATCCTTACATCCAGCCATTTTTACCGCACGCCGATTCGATTAGGTATGCATTGCGCGATGCCCAGGGCCGCCTCCTCGCGGGTGACCCCCAGCTGCCGATCGTGGCCATGGGCGGTGAGGGAACACAGCTGCTGGCGATGGCGCCGCTCGATGGCCGCAACGTGCGCACTCTAACGACGCGCTTCGATTCGCCCGGCGGCCCCATCACCATGACCGTGGCTGATGTCAGGGCAACCACCGAGCCGGAGGCGCGGTTCGGCTTGATGAGTACGCTGCTGTGGGACTTTGTGCAGCTCGATATCACGTTGGTGCTGGTCTGGGTCGGCATTCAGCTGGGGTTGCGGCCGCTCAGACGGTTGCGCGATGAAATCGCTCGGCGCTCGCCGCTCGATCTGCGGCCCATCGTCGAAACTTCCGGACCGCGCGAAATTGCGCCGGTAGTGGTAACGCTCAATCGTTTATTTGGAATGCTGCGCACATCGGTGGAGTCGCAGCAACAGTTCATCGCCGATACCGCGCATCAGTTGCGCACACCGATCACCGGAATGCAGGCACAACTCGACCTCCTCATTGCAGAACCCGCGGCGCAGCCGATCAAGACCCGACTGCTGACCTTACGGGAAGGCGTCAAGCAGCTTGCGCACTCGGCTAACCAGCTGCTGACATTGGCGCGTGCCGATCCTTCGGCGAACATCAGCGCCAAGAATCAGATTGTGGATTTGCAGGCCATCGTCAATGAGGTTGCCGCAAAATTCTTCGATCGCGCCTTGCAATCGAATATCGACTTAGGCGTCGAGGCGAAGCCAATCGCGATTCGCGCCGATCCCTCGCTTCTGGACGATCTGATGAGCAACCTGGTGGACAATGCGCTCAAGTACACCCCCGCCGGGGGCAGCGTCACGGCCATCGCCGGAGAAAAGAACGGCAGGGCATACCTCGCCGTCGTAGACACCGGATCGGGCATTCCCGAGACCGAGCGCCACCGCGTGCGTCAGCGATTTTACCGAATCCCGAACTCGCCCGGACACGGCAGCGGACTGGGTCTGGCGATCGTGGACGAAATCGCACGCCTATATGACTGCTCGATGAGCATCGAGGCCGGGCCGCACGGCGTTGGCACCCGCGTATCGATCCGGTTCCCCCCGCGATCCGTGAACTAGGTCGCATTCTCAGCGTTTGCTGCCTGCATGTCAGGTTCGAGCAAGCTTGCTTCTCTAGCATGGCGACCCATGAAACTTCCGTCGCGCGGCTTTACGTTGATCGAACTGATGGTGACCATCGGCGTCGCCGCGATCTTAGCCGGCATTGCGGTGCCTGCCTTTAGAAATTTTTTGCTGAACGATCGCGATGCCGGCCAAGTCAACTCGTTGATTAGCAGCTTCAGCTACGCACGCAGCGAGGCCGTGAAACGCGCCTCCGCCAACGGCATCACCGTATGCCCCTCACCGAACGGACTGGTTTGCGGCGGGACTAATTGGCGCGGCGGATGGATCGTGACTTACATCGACCCGCTCAATGCCGCGAATAACCGGGTGCTGCAGGCGGTTCCGGCGCTCGGGGGGACCAATACCGTGACGCCCGTCGCCGGCCCTGCCACCGGTATCACTTTCTCTTCCAGCGGGATGACCCGAGCGCCTCCACCGGGATTGACGATACGCATCTGTGACGCACGCGGACCTGCTTTCGCGCGCCAAGTCGAAGTCCTGTCCACCGGGCGCGTAGCGGCGTCGCAAACAGCCGGCTTTGCCGTTGACGGCGCCACGCCGCTGGCGTGCCCCTAACAATCATGTGTGCCGTAAATACCATGAGTACCATTGATCGCATCCCGCCCTGCAACGACCCTCGCACCCGCGGCTTCACACTGGTGGAAGTGCTGGTTTCGTTGGTGATCTTGAGCATCGGCCTCTTGGGCATTGCCAAGCTCATGCTGCTTTCATCCCATTCGAACGACAGCGCCTATCTGCGAAGTCAAGCGACGGACTTGGCCTACGAAATGCTCGACTACATGCGGGCCAACAGCGCGCAGGCCAACCTACCCCTGGGACCCTACAACACCGCACTGGGCGCCGGGGCGGTCGATCCGGGCTTTAGCTGCGTTGCCACCGTTCCCTGCGCCAATCTTGCTTTGTACGATGTATACCAATGGAAGCTTCGTTTGAACGCGACTAGCGGGCTTTTGCCTGCGGGCGCGCTGCCGAATGGCCGGGGCTCCGTGGCCACCGTCGTTGCCGGTGGGCAAACCACCGCTACCATCGTCGTGAGCTGGGATGACTCGGTGGCCGAGAAGAGCCTGAATCCGGGCGCACCCGTGGCCGCCAACACGCAGTCGGTCACGCTGGAGACAGTGCTATGAGTCGGCCGCGCGGCTTCTCGCTGGTGGAGTTGATGGTCGCGATCACGCTCGCGCTGATCGTTACCACCGGCGTGATCTCGGTGTTCATCGGATCCCGCTCTGCTTATAACGCCACATCCGGCACGGCTGAGCTGACGGACGGCGGCCGTTTTGCCCTCAATTTCATTTCAAACGCCGTTCGCGGCGCCGGCTACATGGCCTGCACCACCGCGCCGATGTTGCAGGGAACGCTGAACGCGGGTCCGACGGCCTTGACCACGGCATTTACATTTGGACTCGGCGGTTTTGAGGCCGTGAACACGTCCAGCGGCAATGCCTACAACGTTGCGCCTCCCCCCGTGGCCGCTGATGGCAACAACGGCGACTGGGTGGGCGGCCTTGATAATGCATTGAACGGCAGAGCGCTTCAGAACAACGACGTCTTGGTCGTGCGTTCGACACTGGGTAACGCGGCGCCCGCCTATGTCTCCGTCATCAATAACGGGTCCAACCAATTCACCATCAATGCGCCGCCTGCCTCGCTTGCCAGCGGGCAACTCGCCGTCATATCAGACTGCGCAAAAGGCGTGATATTCCAAGTCACCGGCATCGGGCTCGGCGCCAATCCGATCGTCACGCACAATGCCGGCGGCGGTCCGCCGGGCAATGCAACCTCCGTGTTCCAACCAGACTTCGCGCCCGGCACCGTGGTGATGCCCGTGGATGTGATGGCGTACTACATCGGCGTAGGTGCTGACGGCGATGGCGCGCTGTTCGTCTACAGCTCGAACGCCACCGGCGTTTTCGCATCAACCGAATTGGTGCCCGATATCGAGGCGATGCAAGTTCTTTACGGTGTGGATACCAACCTGACGCAAGCCGTCGGTAAGTACGTGACCGCCGATCAGGTCGCGGATTTCAACACCGTGATGAGCATCAAGGTGGCGCTGCTGGCAGCCAGTGCACCCGGGGCCGGCCGGCCGGCCATCGCGGCGACCTACAACCTGCTCGGTACCACCGTGACGCCGCCGGCCGACTCACGATCGCGCCAAGTGTTCGAAGAAACCATTGCCGTGCGCAATTCGTTGCATTAAAGGCCCCCTCATGCGCAACCATCGTTTTCCACCGGGCACCTCATCCAAGCAAAGCGGCGTCGTCATGTTCGTCGCCTTGATCCTGCTATTGATATTGAGTCTGCTGGGCGTCACCGCGGCACGCATGCAAACGGTGCAAGAGCGCATGGCGCGCAACGATACCAATCGGCAGTTTAGCGCGCAGGCCGCGGAAGCCGCATTGCGCGGTGCCGAAGTGGGAATCCTCACCGGACTCTATGTGAACTTTGCCGGCAATACCAACGGGCTCTATTCGCCGCTGCTAGCCAACGGAAGTCCGTTGACAGGCATGAACTGGGCTGTGCCGACCGCGACACTTCCCTACGCGGGTCCTCCCCTGACCAATCTACCCCCTCCCTCGCAGACACCCAAGGCGGTGATTGAAACCATGCCCTCCGTGGCGATTGCGGGCGACGATATTTCGGTGACGGGTCTGAACAGCCCAACTCCCGTCAGCGTTTTTCGCGTGACTACACAAGGCGTCGGTGCCGACAACACATCGACGACCATGCTTCAGACGATTGTCCGTTAGGCACAGGCCGCAAGGATTAACTTATGCAAAGACTCATATCAAGGACTACGCAAGGGCGCTTCGCGCACGCGTTGGCATCGGGATGCTGCACTTTACTGGTGTGCTGGTCCTCCAACGTGATGGCGGCGCCCGTCACGCCGATCTCGGTGTCGCAAGTCCCGCTGACGGTGACGGTCCCGGCGCATCCTCAGATCCTGCTCGCGTTGGGAAACTCCGAATCCATGGATGGCGATCTGAGCGGCGCCATCCGCACCGGTTCCGGTTCCATCCCGCACCCCCTACTCTTCCCTTCGGCGTCGCCCGTCAATTTCACCATTCCGGCAGGCTTCACACCGCCGCTTGACCCGGGCGGGGCAGGTCAGGCCCCCTATACTGTTGACCTCGGCGGCGGATTGCTCGCCGATAACTCACCCAGCCGCTTGAACGTAGCCAAAGCGGGTATCACGGCGGTACTCAATGCCTATATCAGCAGCGCGGATTTCGCGCTCGTCGATTACAACGTCAGCGGATTGACCGCGTTCACGACCTGGGTTTACCAGATGAGCAACCCCGGCGGATTCACCTTTACCAACACCATTCCGGGGGTGGGTGAATACGTGGCCAATCCTTGCTTTGGGGTCAATCCCTTTGGGCCCTCACAGGTTGAGCAGAACTGCTTTCAACTGGGTGCGTTCTATTTCCCGCAGATCATCGCAACAAAGCGGTATATGCTGGTCAGCGCCAGCAGCGATGATCCCGCGGTCAATGACGTGCTGTACGCAGGCGGATTTGATCCGGTCTGCATGGTATACGCCGGTCCGAATCCCGCGCCAAACCCATTTCCCCCACAGTTCAGTTTGGGAAATTATGAGGGCGGCGGCGTCACCGAATCCTACGGCGCCCAAGTCAATAACTGCGCGGGTACCACCGGACCTACCAACGCTGGTTTCGTGCCTTATTCCGACCAAGTCATGTACGAGATGCGCGGGTGGGGCTACTACACCTTTGGCGAGAGCGCGAACGATGGCACCACGGTTGTGCCCATGACCTCCTCGGGCGCCTTTCCTGACGCCGCCAGTGTGGCTGCGGCTATCGCGCAATTTACACCCTATCTTGCGCCCGAAACGATCAACGCGGGTAGCGCCGAAATCAAAGCGTCGGCGACACAATCGCCGATGGCCGGATTGTTGGCGCAGGCACAGACTCTTTTTGCAGGGAATCCGCCCACCACCAACGGATGCGTCTCTTCGCGCTACGTCGTGCTCGTGACGGACGGCTTACCGACCATGGATCTCGCCCACAACAACTGGCCGCCCCTGGGCAGCACTGCCGCGGCCGGATATGGTGTCACCGCCACGTTTAACACGCCGGGCGATGGCAGCTTGTTAGCGACCAACGATCAGGCACTGATCGATGTGATCGCCAAGCTAACTGCTTTGAACAGCGGCCCGAATCCGATCCAAACCTACATCATCGGTGTGGGTGCCGGAGTCGACCCCCTTAAGAACCCGCAGGCAGCAGCGACGCTCAAAGCGATGGCGGTTGCCGGCGGAACGGCGGCGTACTTTCCTGCCGTCACACCGCAGGCGGTCACGGATGCCTTACAAACCATCATTACCAGTATTCTCGCGGTCACCGAATCGACCGCCTCAGCCGCCGTCAACACCACGGGCCTTAACGTCAATTCGGTCGTCTATCAGTCTCAATTCGTCACCTCCGATGCCTACCAAGACTGGACTGGAAACGTGCTTGCCTACCCCATCAATCCGCTTACCGGCGTGGTCGACACTCTGCCGGCGGACATTGTTTGGTCCGCGCAAAACGAATTGGACACGCAGGCATTGCGGTTGATCGCCACATGGGACCCCGTACAAGGAAAGGGAATCCCCTTCCGGTGGACCAACGGCAACCCCCCGAATCGGATAGCCAACAGCACCGCGCTCGGCGCAGCGTTGAGAACATATGCGCCGGATACCAACGGTGACGATGTGGTGGATTATCTGCGAGGGTCGACCGCACAGGAACAGCGCAACGGCGGCACGTTCCGTAATCGCGCGCATATTCTTGGCGATAT
Organism: Pseudomonadota bacterium; assembly: GCA_030775645.1. Lineage (GTDB taxonomy): Bacteria > Pseudomonadota > Gammaproteobacteria > Steroidobacterales > Steroidobacteraceae > Bog-1198. The sequence goes on from JALYIT010000043.1 coordinate 36,236, forward strand.
CGTTGACAGCAATCCAGCCTACATCGGTCCATCAACCGAGAATATTCAGTCGACAACGTATCTCGCTTTCGAGAACACCACGCTTTCGCGGCCGCCGACTCTCTACATCGGCGGCAATGACGGCATGCTGCACGCGTTCGACACGGCAACCGGCGATGAACGATTTGCCTATATGCCTCGGGGCTCTTACGCGAACCTGGTCAATCTAGTCTCGCCTTTCTACAATGCGCAGCATAAGTTCTATGTCAACGGTTCGCCGCAGGCGGGCGATGTGCAATTTGACAACATGACCTGGCACAGCGTGCTGGTCGGAACCGAGGCCCAAGGCGGCAAGAGTGTATTTGCACTGGATATCACCGACCCGGCCTCGATAAACTCGGAAGCGACCCTCGCCAGCAAAGTACTGTGGGACTTCATCGATACGGATATGGGACTGGGATTCAGCAGTCCGGCCATCGCGAATACCACCAGCGGCTGGCAGGTGTTTGTCGGCAACGGCTACAACAGCACCAACCAGAAGCCGTTTCTGTATGCATTGGACCCGCAGTTCGGCACGGTGAGCGCCAAAATCGATTTGTGCGCAGCGGTGCCCACCGCCTGTAATCTCACCGTCGCCAATGGCCTTTCGAGCGTCATTGCGGTGAATACCAGCGGGTCAGTCACCGCATTCGCCAATATCGTTTATGCCGGCGACCTGCAGGGCAATCTGTGGCGCGTAGACATTTCGAATGCCAATCCGGCTATGTGGGTAGCAACGGTCATGTTCCAAGCGAGAGATGGCTTAGGCAATCGGCAGCCAATCACGACCAAACCTGTGGCTACCCTCAATCCCCGGTTCCCCCAAGTATTGGGGACCTTGGTGATGTTCGGCACGGGTCAATTTGTGGGGCTTCCGGACATCCCCAACGCGAAAGTACAGTCCATCTATGGTGTCTATGATCCGCCGGCCGGCTATGGTGCCGCGATCAATCGATCGAGCCTGCTACAGCAGACACTGGCAACCGCGACGCTTGGCGTCACACAGGTGCGCACCATCACCGGAGCCGCCCCTGTCTATCCGGCGAACAAGGGCTGGTTCATGGATTTGAACCTGCTCAGCGGCGAACGCGTGATCAACGCCCCCCGTCTCTTCACGGGCGGTGAATTGGTCCTGACCACCTTTCAGCCCGTCCCCCCTGCTTTGGGCGTGTGTACGACTCTGGGCAGCTCTTACCTGATGGTCCTCAACTTCGCGACCGGCGGTGGGTTCACCACACCGCGCTTCGACGCGAATGGCGATGGTCATATCAACTCCTCGGACATGGTAGTGCCGACCTTGGGCGGCCCCCCTGTTACGCCGGTCGGATTGTCGCTCGGCAATGTCTATGCCTCCGGCGTCACCAATCGAACCGGCGCACTGGGACTTGGCGGCTCGGGAGTGGCCATCGTCACGACGACGGGACTGCCCAACGGTGGTACCAACGTCAACAGCTACGGCATTGGGCCGCCTCCAAAAGTTCGATCATCATGGTGGGAGATACGTCCGTGAAATTAGCAAAACTGAAGTCGATGATCGGTGGGCTCGCCCTGGGGCTGTGCCTACAGCCCACGGTGGGATGGAGCAGCCGCGCGGTCGCTCCGCCCATTACGGGCACGTTAACGGCGGCGCCCGCTAATGGCAGTATCGAGGTCGACGGGCGCACTTATCACGTCAAGGCAAACAGCGCCGCTGCAAAGGCACTGAGCAGCTTCTACGTGGGGGAAACTGTCGACATTGTGCTCGACGGGCCGCCGAGCGCCCTCGAGGTGATTTCGATCAAACAGCACCCTGGATCATGAGGCTCGCCATGATCAAGAACGGGTTTACCCTGGTGGAGTTGATGATCACGGTCGCAATTGTTGCCATACTCGCGATGATTGCCATTCCTTCGTACACCCAATATGTCAGACGGGCGAACCGCACGGATGCGACCAAGACCATGACGTTGGACGCGCAAGCGCTCGAGCGTTGCTACTCGCAAACCTTCCTGTATACGAATTGTCCCGGCGCCGCCGCCGGAGCGCTGCCCTCTCCGCAGGGGAACTATACGGTGACGATCACGATCCCGGATCCCTTGGTGCCGGCGCCAAGTTTTTCGATCACCGCGGTGCCCCTGTCGCCCTCGCAGCAGGCTGACGCCCCTTGCCAGTCATTCACGCTCAACACAGCGGGCGCGCAAGGGGCAATTCCTGGCGGCAGCCAAACCTGTTGGGGCTCGACCTAATCGGCGTGGCCCTGTGGCGAATCTCTCCCACAAAAAAAGCCGCGCTCGTAGCGCGGCTTTTTTCCTCCTATGAATATCATCGCTATCGAG
>JALYIT010000044.1 GCA_030775645.1 Pseudomonadota bacterium
GGTGTCGGCGGCCACCGATACGCCGGTGAGGCCGGAAGTGAAGAACATTGCAGCGGCGGCAGCCAGCGCCGCGTTCGACATCTTGTTCATTTGCATCGTGAAATCCTCTTTTGTTATAGGGCAGCGACATTGCTGCTCATGTATAGAGACCGAGCCAACGCGGACATTATTACTCAGCGGCATGAGCTTATGTTAATTTTGGGGGTGGGAGCCCGTACCAATCAAGCGATTGAGGGGCCGCTCCCATTCTGCTTACCACTGTTCATGGTGGCTTGCGCAAGCGGACTTTCCAACCAACGAGAACATGCTGGGCGTGATTCAACGGTTCGTAAGTCACGTCGATAAACCCCAAAGATCGCGCGTGCTGCGCCCTCTCCTCCATGGCAGTATCCGACATGGCAGCGGCGATCAGGTCGCCCAGGCGGTGCACTGAATTGCGAAGATCATGTTCAACCACATCGATCTCCCGATCGAGCGCCGCTCGGGATAGTCTGCGCCGAAGATCGAGAAGCTTGGGAAGAGCATCCAATGTGACATCGATTACTCGCCGGTCGCCATCTTCCCGTCCGCAATTACGCAAAGTCGTCATGGCTGCGGCCAGTTCTTCCCAAGCACCGCGTGCCGCAACCGCAGAACGCTGCTCGGCGTCTAGAAACCGGCGCAACTTGCGGTGGATTTTGGTTTCCATCAATACAGTATCTGCGTGGCGCAACGACGCACGCGCTCGTTCGACCACGATTGAATCGGCGTGATGCATCAGGAATTGCGCGCCGCTTCCGGGTTGCAATACGCGCATTACCTGCGCCAGCGACTCGCGCATATCCGTGTACTCGAGCGCGTACTGCCCGCTCACCGCGGCGAAGCTCGCTGCCTCGAATGGCAGTCTTTCAGCGGCGACTCCCGGGTGAAATGAAATGTTGGCGAACAATCTCGCGCCGCCTGCCACATCTCTCACTGGATCGATTTGGGCTAAATCCGCGCCGTGAATTTCAAAGGTGCGGCTCAGCTTAGTGGCCGTTTCAAGCGCGATAACCGCGATTGCACCGTTTCCCGTGCCTATGTCGAGAATGCGTGCGCCATCGGCGAGAGATGCGAAGAAATCGCTCCAGATGTCCCGCAACTCAAGCGTATAGTTCGGGTCGGCTCCGGTCGGACAGGCGGTAAGCCACCCTCCTCGGTAGTAGGATTCCCAGTGCTCGACCTTCAAGGCGCTGCGGCCCCTATCAGCGCCCATCGTCGATGCATCAAGGCCCAGTCCAAGAGTGCATCCTCCAGCCTCCTCGTCAGCTTCGGCCAACGATACCAGGAAATCGCAGATCTCGGTCGGGCGTATCGCTGGCTTCCGTCGCGTCGCAAGATCGGGTAGCAAGGCATCGGCATGCTGCGGTACTCTGGCCGTCTATGAGTACGAGTAGCACCCAATTGGCGCAGGCTCTCACGCTGCAACAGGAGGGCAGATTAGGCGATGCGGTAACCCTGTACCGCCAGGTGTTGAGCAGAGAACCGCGCAATGCCAGTGCTCTACATTCCTGCGGTGTTGCGCTGGCGAGAATGGGCCGCATTCAGGATGCCGCGCCGATGCTCGCGGCCGCTGTGGCGGTCCAGCCCTCGAACCCCGCCATGCTCACTAATTTTGGCAATGCGCTGAACGACCTGGGTCAGTTCAGTGAAGCGGTTGCGTGCTTCGATCGCGCCGTGGCATTGAAACCCGATCTCGGTGCGGCATACCGCGGCCGCGGCATCGGGCTTTTGCGTCTTCGTCGGCTCGATTCTGCTGTGGCGAGTTTGCGGCAGGCACTACGATTGATGCCTAACGATGGGCAGGTGCACAGCGATCTAGGTGTAGCGCTCGAAAGCATGGGACGCCTTGATGAATCCTTGCAATGCTTTCAGCGCGCGCTGGCGCTGAACCCCCGACTTGCCGAGGCGCACCACAACCGAGCTCTGGTCGAGGCCGCTTTGGGCCAGCATAGCGCAGCTTTGGCGAGCATCGATCGCACGCTGGCACTTCAGCCGCAGCAGCCGGCCGTGCATGCCAACCGGGGAAACATTTTGCGCGCGCTGGGCCGCTCGGGCGAAGCACTGCAAAGCTATGACCGGGCGCTCGCTATTCGGGGCGACGATGGTACGGTGCATCACAACCGGGGTCTGGCATTGATGGAACTCGACCGCCCGTCTGAGGCGCTGGCGAGTTTCGATCGCGCTCTTGAACTTGCGCCGGGCGCAGCGCCGACGCATTTGTGCCGCGGTAAGGTTTGCCTCCAACTCGGAAATCCGGGTCAGGCGCTTTCGAGCCTCGAGCGGGCTTTGGCGCTCGATTCCAACCAATTCGAGACCCATTTTCATTGCGGCGTTGCGCTCGGCTTGCTCGGGCGCCACGGCGAGGCGCTTGCGAGCTACGATCGCGCTGCCGCGCTCAAACCCGATTCCGCGGAATTGCTCAACAATCGCGGCGTAGCATTGGGGCGGCTACTCCGGACGGACGAGGCGCTCGCACATTTCGATCAGGCACTGCTGCGGAACCCCAACCTCGTGGAGGCGCACACGAATGCAGGCAATATTCTGAAGGGATTCAAGCGCTTCGATGAAAGCGGCCAGCATTTTGACCGTGCTGTGGCGCTCAAGCCCGGTGATCCTGCCGCGACCTGGGGTCAAGCACTGCTCAAGCTGACGCTCGGCGAGTTCAGCGAGGGGTGGAAGCTGCATGAGTCGCGGCTTCAGCTCACACATATGGGGTCATTCAATACCATGTTCGATCGTCCGCGGTGGACCGGCGCAGAACCGCTGGAGGGAAAGACCCTGTTAGTACACGCCGAGCAAGGCCTTGGCGATACTCTGCAGTTCTGCCGCTACGTCCGGCTTTTGGATGCACGCCGCTCGAGAGTCTTGCTCAAGGTACAGGCGGTGCTCATCCCATTGCTGAGGTCTCTTGAATTCAACGGCGCGCTGTTCGACGTCGGGGAGCCGCTCCCGGAATTCGATTACCATTGCCCGCTCATGAGTCTGCCGCTGGCGTTCGGTACGAACTTGGACAGCATTCCCGGTGGTGTCCCGTATCTGCGTGCTGACAACGAGCGCGTACGCCATTGGCGGCATCGCCTTTCGACTCTGCCGGGACTTAAGATCGGCCTGAACTGGCAGGGCAACCCTGATACTGAAAAGCAACCCTGGATCCATGGTCGATCATTCGCGCTCGCCGTCGCAGAGCCACTCGCGCGAATCGAAGGCGTCAATCTCATATCGATGCAGAAGGGCCCCGGTGCCGAGCAACGGGCGCAGGTGCCCTTCGCCCATTTGATCAGGGAACTACAGGACCCGTACAACCTGGGGTCGGAGTCGATGCAGGAGACCGCTGCGCTGGTGAGCGCGCTCGATCTCGTAATTACATCGGATACGGCTCTGGCGCACCTCGCCGGGGCGCTCGGCGTACCTGTCTGGACGGTTCTGGGCGCGGTACCGGACTGGCGTTGGCTGACCGACCGTGCTGACAGTCTGTGGTATCCCACGATGCGGTTATTCCGGCAGCGCACGCCCAACGACTGGGGGGGCGTTTTCAGGCAGGTCGCTGCCGAATTGAGCGATTTGGCGGGCAATCGCGCGGCTGGCGTGGCGGCCGGGTAGGCGTCGATGGATCTTCCCGCTACTATAGGAATATGCTGCGCCGCCATGCCTCTGCGTTGATTCCAATGTTCGCGCTGGCGGCGCAGTCGTCCACCGCGGATGTACTTCCCGAATCACTTCGCTCCTGCACCAGGATCTCCGGCAATGCCGAACGCCTGGCGTGTTTCGACCGAGAAGTCGCCCGCGAAACGAACAGCGCTTCTGCGTTACGGGAGTCCGCGTTGCCGCTCACGCCGGAGCAGAAACTAGGCCTGTCAAAGGCCCGCTTACAAGAACTCGAATCGAAAACGTCGGGAACTCCTCCGCCCCCAACAGAGTTTCGGGCTCAGATCGTGAGCGCCTCTTCGTCCGCCGACGGATTGCAGAACTTCGTCCTCGACAATGCGCAGGTCTGGCGTCAAACCGAGATTAAATCGGACTTTCTCGTCCATAAAGGCGACGCGGTGACCATCACTACCGGCGCGCTCGGCTCCTTCTGGCTGTCGACCGATGCGCATCATTCGACGCGAGTCAAACGGGTGCGATAGGTCCCAAAGCGTCCTTCAATGGGCCGAGCCATGGCTCAAAGTTGCGCCACTGGTGGAGACCGTCACGGTAAATCGGACGACGAACTTGCTCCGAACTGACGGTGCGGATGCTGCGGGCGGTGTTGTAGAATTCGAGGCAAGCGGGTTCGAAGGGGAGGCCGCAGAATTCGAGAACACGCCGGACGCTGCATTCGAGGTCGGATACCACGTTTTCATGCTGTACGCGTAGAATTTTTCCGGGTAACGCGCGATTCCAATGCTCCATCAATTCGATGTAGCTGCGGTAATATCGCCCGAGATCATCGAGGCTGTACGTGAACTCCTGCCCGTTCGTGAACAGCTGCTTGAAATTACTGAAGCAGCAAGCCATCGGTTCACGGCGTGCGTCGATGATCTTGGCGTTCGGCAGGATGAGATGGATGAAGCCGATGTCGCGAAAATTGCTCGGCATCTTATCGACGAAGAACGGCGCCCCTTGCCGAAAGACGCGCGTGTCCTCCAAATACGTGAGACCCAACTGCTCGAATTCAGCGGGGTCCACGTCCGCGAGCACTGCAGGATAGCGCGGCGTTGTATCGCTGCCATCCCGATTGCGGAACAGCTGCACTAAACGGGGGATATCCGGCAATTCCAGTGTGCCATCAACTTGAGAGTGCGAGGCGAGGATTTGCTCGATCAGCGTGGAGCCGGAACGCGGCAGTCCGAGTACGAAGATAGGGTCCGCCCGGCGGCAGCCAAAGCCCTGACGCGCCGCAAAGAATTCGCGCGTGCAGACCTCGGCCTGCGACCGCATGTTGCGCTCCAAAATGCCGGGACTGAAATGCAGCTCGGCTCTTTTGAGCGCATTTCCGCGCGCATAGTAGCCGAACGATTCGGCAAACTCTTCGGCATCCTCCAGGGCCTTGCCCAGCGCAAAACACAGCTGATAGCGATCCGGGGCCGGTGCTGACTCGTTCGCCTCCAGCGAGCGCATTTTGCGGATCTGCTCGTCGGAGAAGCGGAATGTCTTCATGTTCGCGAGACCGTGATACGCGCTGGCGCGGCTTGCGGGCGTATCGATGGCTGCGGTGAAAGCCGCGATTGCCTCCTGCGCATTGCCGCGCGTTTTGAGAGCATGCGCAATCGACACATACAGTTCCGTACTGGCCGGATTCTCCGCAGCAAGCTGCCGATAAACCCTCAATGCCTCATCGTATTGGCCGAGGCCGTCGCAGGCCTGGGCATAGAGAGACCGGTAAACCGTGTTATCGGGTTCGATACCCAAGAGGCGGCGCGCCTGGATGAGTGTCCGCCAGTACCGGCGCCTATGCGACAGAACTGCGGCGTACTCGTAGCGCGCGTCGTGATAATCCGGTGCAAGTTCGAGTACCTTCTCCAGCAAGAACTCGGCGTCGTCGAACACGCCGCGCTTGATGCCGATCTGCGCCAGCAGGCGCATGCCTTCGATGTGCGCACCCTGCGTCTGCAAGAAATGACGCACGAGGTCCTCGGCGCGATCGAACTCGCCTTCGTTGAGCAAGCATGAGCCTTCAGCGAGCATCGGCGGCAGACTCAACAATCGCACCAGACAGCGTTCGGCGTTCGCCGCGGTCGACAACTGTCCGCCGGCGCGGCAAAGCTCACTGAGGGCCTGCCAGCTCGAGGGCAGAGCATCGTTGAGATCGACGGCGCGTCGGTAGGCGGAGATGGCCGCCGCGCTATTGCCGATGGCCCGATGGCAGGCGCCGCGCTCCTGAAATATCAGACCCGACGCGGGCCGCGTTGCCTCCAGCTGCTCCAGCCGCTCGAGCGCTTGCAGGGGCTCGCCGCGTTCCCGTAGGACGCGCACCTGGCGCAGTGTCGTGTCGAAATCGGTAACAGCGGCGTTGGAGAGATTCGGTTCCATGACAAGCAGTATGCCGCCAGGCTCCGAAACGCACAAAAAAATAGCGGGCCGAGTGGCCCGCTATTCAGATCGACAGTCGTCGAAGCGGCTTAAAAATTAGCCGTGACGTTCAAGAACATGTACCTGCCCAGGGTGTCGTATACCTGGGGATAGGTATTGCCGTTGACGAAGGCGTTCGAGAAGTCGCCGCCCGCGAGAATCGGCGGATCCTTGTCCAACACATTGTTGACGCCCACTCGCACCGACATTCCCTTATAGAACTGATAGCTCGCGCTCAGATCGAGGTAGTCGCGGCTGCCCAGCTTGGTATCTTCGTAGCGCGTGGCGCCCGACAGCAACGCATTCGGACTCTCGGTGTCGGCGATCACGGAGTTGATGTGGCGCCATTGCATGGAGAAGTCGAGTCCGTCGAAGGGGGTCATCCACGTCGTGCGCAACCGATGACGCCATTTCGGGGTCGGCGTTCCACACGTATTGCCGTAATATCCGGCGCAGTCATAGGAGCCACCCCCCGGGAGCGTCTGATAAATCAGGCTCGCGGTATAGGTGCCGCTGAAATCGAACGCGAACTTACCGGTGTTGCCGGCGTCGAGGTGGTAGCCCCCGGTGAAATCCGCGCCCCGGGTCTGCAAGGAACCCAGATTCAGGGTCGGATCGTCGACGTAGCCCGAGGTCGACAGCCACAAGGAGCCAGTGGCATCGCGATGCACCAGATTACAGAACTGCGAATCCCCAGTGGTCAAGCACTGGTTGAGCGTGTAGGAAGCGCCATAGCTGTTGATGACGTTCTTGACGTTGATGTCAAAATAATCGAGCGCAAAGTTGAGCCCCGGCAGAATGGTCGGCGTGAAAACGATGCCGAAGCTCTTGGTGTCGGAGGACTCCGGCTTGAGCGTGGGATTGCCACCGATGAACCCGTTGTACTGACCGGCGCTGTTGCCTACGATCTTTCCATATTGCGCAGCAGAAACGCCGGTACGCGCACAAGCAGTCGCCGACGCGGTCGGGGGGCTCCCCGAGGAAGTCGCGCAGGGATCGGATCCCAAATCGTTGGCGATGTACCTTTGCGTGAACAGCTCCCTGAGGTTTGGCGCCCGCACCGCATGCTGGAAGCTTGCCCGCAGGCGTACGTCGGAAACCGGGGCGTAGTCCACACCGAACTTGTAGGTATTGGTTTTGAACCCTACGGTGTAGTCGGAATATCGATAGCCGGTTTCAAAGGACAGCTCCTTGGCGAATGGCTGGTCCTGCAAGATGGGCAGGCGTTCCTCGGTGAAGAATTCACCCACGTGGAAGCTGGCGGCCAGCGGCAGGATGGGATTGCCATTACCCGTCAAATCGTTGGAAATGTTCTCGGCGTCGGGCTGCAACTGGCCGGCCTCCGATCTGTATTCACCGCCGACCACCACGGCAAGACCCGAGTTGGCCGTGGGGAACTTGACGCCGTATTTGCCGAGATCGCCGGTGACCGAAGCGCTGATGATGCGCTCTTCCGTCACACCGGTAATCAGGCTGGGTACCGAAATATACGCGAGGGCGGCGGGAGTTACCTGGCCATTGCTCCAGATGTTGTAAGGGACGCATCCGGTCGCTGCCGTATTCAGGCAGCCTCCCGTCGTGGGATCGACCTGCAGCGCGTTGGTCAGACGCGACTTCGATATGTCATTCAAGTGGACGTCGGAATACTCCGTTCTCCCCTCGAGGCCGTAAATATCGTATTTCCATGCGTCGAGGAAATCGCCACGGGCGCCGACGACGATTCGAAACGACGTGTGAGTCAAGTCATCGATGCGCGGACCGCCTTCGATGTTGCGCCGGCCGAAGGTGAGTTGTGTGACGCCCGCCGTGCTGCCGCCGCAGAAGGCCGTCACTTCCGAAGCCGACAGCAACGGATTGTCGCAGTTGGTCTGCCAAGCGCCATCGGGCAGGCCCGTGACGGGATTGATCGCCGTGCCGGATCCCAGGAAGGCGCCGCTGGCCGCGACCTGAGCCACGGACCGGTCGTTCATGAACATGACTTCGCTGTAAGCCTGGTTATGCTCATTGAAATCGTAGTGCCCGAACAGGCCCCCCGTCCACCGCTCATCCGCACGCTGGTAGTAATTGGTCGGTGCGTAGTTGTACGTGCCCGCGCCCTGAGAAAATGGAACTACGGTTCCGTTCGCTCCGATGGTGGCGTAGGGATTTCCCAACAGAGCATTGCTGAAGCCGTTTGCCGTATTGGCAGCGAATAAAAAGCCGCCCGTGGCTGATGTGTGAGATCCGCCGCAAGAGGGGTTCTTACTAGAATCTTGCAACGTGCAGGCGCTGAAATCGCGCTGTGATTGGGCGATGGGATCGGTGCGGCGATAGCCCGCATAGGCCGTGACGTTGCCCTTATCGTCGGCAAAGTTGCTGCCCATGATGAAGGTGATGTCCTTCGTCTTGCCGTCATTGACGCTCTTCGACGGGGTCGCATCGCCGGCCGCCGTCACCACGCCATTGACGAACCCATTGTGCTGCGTGTGGTTGTACATCGTTGCGTTGGCATCGACGCGAACGCCCTGGAAGTGGTCGTTCATCATGAAATTCACCACGCCCGCCACGGCGTCCGCGCCATAGACCGCCGACGCACCGCCGGTCAGAACGTCCACCCGGTCGACCAGAGCGACGGGGATTTGATTCAGGTCAGGCAGGAAGTTGCCGTTGAGCGTAGTCGGATCGCCAGGCATCAAGCGCCGGCCATTGATGAGCACCAAGGTGCGTTGCGGGCCGAGGCCTCGCAAGTTGACGGTCGCGGTACCGGTGGCGCCATTGGAGATATTGCTGCCCTGGTCGGCAAACACCTGCGGCAGATTGTTCAACAGGTCTTCAATTCGCACGGTGCCCTGAGCTTTGATCTCTTCACTGGATACCGTGGTGATGGGGCTGATCGCCTCGAGGCCCGGCTGGGAGATTCGCGAGCCCGTTACCACAACCTCTTCGAGGACGGGGGTTGGAGCCGGAGTATCGTTCGGAACTGTCGCCGTCGTTGTTGCGGCGGCCGCAACTCCGAGGCCGGCGGTTGCCGCGGCGTTGGCGAACAAGGCATATCGCACTGCCCGCCTGAGTCGGTCATTACTGGTCATTGAAAATCCCTCCAAAATTTCCTGATTGTTGAAATACGAGCCACCGGTAGCCCAAACCGCCTACGATCCGCCATAACGAACCTCGGAATATCCCTACTAATATTTCTGGACGGCACTGCGCCACCGGTTTATGAGATCGAGAATACCCTGGCAGGATCGTTATGGAAAGAAAATGATTGTTTTTTTTGCCACAGGTCGCACTTCCCTCAATATGGCGGCGATTGCCTGATCGCATCGAGAAAAGGCGGCGCGGCCTCCAGCCGGCCCTTGGTTGCTTTGACATTTGTTGTAAAGTCACTACAGTTGAGGGATGAACAGGCCCGTAAGCGAGGAGCTAGCCTCGGCGTTGCTCGACGCCGGCAAAGCGATCGAATGTGCCGCTATGTCAGGCGCAATCTTGGCGCGCGAGCCAAACAACGCGATTGCGGCCCATTTACTGGGTTTGGCCCTCAAGGAAACCGGTGACCTCGAGCAGGGCGAGCAATGGCTGCGCTTCAGCATCCGGCTCGAGCCGCACCGGGCCGAATTTCACTCGAATCTTGCTAATCTTCTGAGGCGCCGGGGAAAATTATTTCGGGCCGAACGCGTGTACCGACGAGCCCTCAATCTCGCGCCGAATCATCGGCCTACGCGGCGCGGTCTTGCTCTCACATTGTGCGATCTAGGGCGCCTCGATGAGGCAGAAGCGGAAGCCCGCTGTCTCATCCAGGGTGACGAGTCCGATGCGGAAGCATGGGTTCTCCTGGCCATGGCGCTCGCGGAACAAGCGCGCTTGAACGAGGCTGAGGCAGCGTACCGGCAGGCAGTTGCCCTCGATCCAACCAACCAGGTGGCGCTACATAACTTGGGTGCGTTGCTGTCGCGCATGGATATGCCCGAGTTGGCGCTCGAGTCCCTGGAAAAGGCCCGCGCGCACGGGGCCGCCGGCTACGAACTATTTTTCAACCGCGGTCGCGCGTTTCTCGATCTGAACGAACTCGACGCGGCGGAACGGGAGTTTGAACAGGCGGTGGCGCAGCAACCGGACAATGCCGAGGCCCAGACGCATCTCGCACGGCTCCGGTTCATGCGCGGAGATCCCAAATTCGCGCGCGCTTTGGCCGCTGCCGCGGCGGCTGATCGAGACAATTTCAACCTGCAGCTCGTGATGGGCCAACTGCTGTGGCGCGCGGGAAACCTCGTCGCGGCCGAAACCGTGCTGCATGACATACTTGCGCGGGCCGGCCCGCACCCGCAAGCACGGTCAGTTCTCGCCGGTGTCTTGCTCGATGCCGGAATGCTCGTCGAGGCAGAAGGCCACGCGCTCGAGGCGGCCACATCGGCGCCAAACGACACAGATGCCGTTGAGACGCTGGTTACCATCCTATTGGCGCGGGGCCGCGCGGATGATGCGGTCGCATTCATCGAGTCGCAACGCCGCCGCTTGCCGAACTCGCAAGCCTGGATCGCCTATGAAGCCACGGCGGCTCGCGTACTCGGTAAAGAAGCCCATGCCGTACTATACAATTACGATCACTTCGTGCGCAGTTTCGACGTGGAAGCCCCGGCAGGGTGGTCATCGATGGCCGAGCTGAATCGCGCCCTCGCTGCCTCACTCGGCGTCCGGCATCGATTCAACCAGCACCCGCTGGATCAGACCTTACGCAATGGGACACAAACTTCGCGAAGCTTGTTGACGGACCACGATCCCGCGATTCAAGCCATTCTGCGCGCTTTCGCGGATCCTATCGCCGAGTACCGAGCGGCCGTTGGTCACGATCCGCTACATCCATTGTCAGCCTGTAATCAGGGGCCCGCCCGCTTCACCGGCGCATGGTCGGTACGCTTGCGTCGCCAGGGTTTTCACGTCAACCATTTCCATCCGGACGGGTGGATCAGTTCGGCTTACTACGTCGACGTGCCGGCTGAAACCCAGAACGATACGGTGAAATCCGGGTGGCTCAAATTTGGGGAGCCTCGCTATCCCGTGCCCGGCTTGCGGGCGGAACGCTTCATTCAACCCCGCCCAGGGCGTCTCATCCTGTTTCCGTCATATATGTGGCATGGCACCAACCCCATCGTGGGGGATGACCCTCGCGTGACGATCGCGTTTGACATCAAGCCGGATGGGCCGCAGAGCTCCTGATTCGGCAAGGATTCAGTAGTTGGTATAGGCGGGCGCAGAATCGCCGTAGAATTCGGCAATAGCGGTGGTCGCGGAGACCATCAGTTCCCGCTCGGTGGGCGTGAGCAGCGGATTCCATATATCAAAGATCAATATCACGCGTGGCTCGCTGCTGTTATTCCAGGCTTCGTGCTCGATGGTGTCGTCGAAGATCAAGGCGTGCCCGGGGCGCCATTCGCGAACGCTCGAGCCAACGCGGAAGCCGCAGTCCGGGGGCACGATCAGGGGAATATGGACGGTAAGGCGAGTGTTACTCACTCCCGTGTGGGGCGGGATCCGAGTGTGCGCCTCGAGCCGCGAGAAGAAGGCAGTCGGAGCGCGCCGCGGAATAACGACCAACGGCGCGCGCTCGAGAGCTGCGATTGTCTTCGGGCAACGCGCGACGTTCTCCTCCAAGCGCTGGCCCTCCTTGAAAAGAAACAAGGAACTCCAGCGGCGAGAGTGATTGAGTTCCTTCCATTGATTCAAAGGTGTTTGCGGCGGATAAGTTACGTACGGCGAGAAATCTTCGAGCGAAGTTTCGAGAATCTGTGCCAATTCCATGCGCATGTCTTCCGTGGCTGCCTCTACCGCGGCAAGCCATGCGAAGTTCTCCCTGTCGAAAAATTCGATGGCGGGCAGTCGCGGAAAATGGGTGAAGGTGGGTTGCTGTACGTAAATTCGCTTCACGCCGATCAGATTCGCCAAGCAGTCGTCCACGCGATCCTGGGCAAATCCCGCATGCTGTTTGCGCACGTCGCGCATTTGCTCCCGCAAAAAACCATCCAGCTCCTGGAAATGCGCTCGTACGCAGATTTGAGCATGCTCGATCACCGGCACCAGCGTGGGTGGGACTTGAGTGCCCGGCGCTAGGCTGCTGAGCGCCGCATGAAATGCTCCGGCCGCCAACTTCACGTGTCCCAGTTTCTCGAGAAGCGACCCCTTTTGAAAGAGCGCCAGGTAATAATACGGGTCAAGTTTCAGCGCGGAATCGAGTGCGTCCATTTCCCCGACGGCATCGCCGATCTCGCGCAGCGCGGATGCCAGATTCAAATAAACCCCGGGGTTCGCCCCGTTCTTTGCAATGGCACCTTCGAAGAACTTCTTCGCTTCAAGCGCGTTGCCATTGCGCAATGCGTGAACTCCGAACGCACCCAATACAGCGGGATTGTCTGGAGTCTCGCTTTGTGCGAGTGCGAGCAGTTGACTCGCTTCGCCTGAGTTGCCCTGTGTTTGCGCACGCTCGGCGGCGTCGATCAGGGCGCGCATTCTCAACTCGCCGGCCGGAACAGCGCTCATGGAAAAATGGTGACGGGTCTTGTCATGGAGTAAAGAATAGTCCAGAAGTAGGAGTTAGAGAAGATGCCCGACGGGCGACAACATCGTGTAATGGCATCGACGATGCCGGACTAAACGCGCGCCAAGAACCGCGGTGCCACGCGCCCCTTCGCGACATGCTCGAACCCCGATGCGAGCCGCAGCAGGGTGGGTTCGCTGAATGCGGCGCCGAAAAAGGAAAGCCCGACGGGCAGGCCGCGATGCAGACCTGCCGGCACGGAAATGTGCG